>NZ_JAAHIH010000004.1:487500-1087500 GCF_010671925.1 Moorena sp. SIOASIH
TTAATGAATGGGCTTGAAATCAATGGGAGAATGATCCTAGCTCATTTTCCCAAGTTTGACACTTGACGCTTAGGTGAGATGGGTGCATCTCAATGCCTGAAATTAGGCAAAAATTCCCCCGAAAATTCCCACACTTCCCACACTCCCCCCCTCCCCACACTTCCCAAACTTTCCTTCTTTTTTACAAAAATGAGATGCACCCGGTTAGATGTTCTTGGTCACTAGTATAGTCTATCGAAGTGCGGCGGCTTGCTTGGTGATAGACCACACTTTTAATCACCAGAAGCAGGTTCCGATGTCAGCGCCTTGTGATTTGGGAAATTACCTAAGCATTCAGCCGTCAGGTATCAGCTAAGGTGCTACTTGAGGTGCTGCTTGAGGTGCTTTTGAATGAAACAGGTAAGTCTTCGTTTAATATCAGTTACCTCCCCTGAGCGAGGAATTTATAGTCTTTGGCTTTGAGTCCGTTGAACTCGTCAGCCGGATAGCTTGTTTTAAGCTGACCGCTAAGGGCTGATAGCTGAATGCTTACCAAATCACAACTGCTCTTGTGGCATTCAAATGTTGCCAATAACTGAGGGATTAGGGTAAACTTAGTCAGTTTTCACGATCCTTTGCTAGGGGATAATTTTTGTGAGTGATCGGATTGACTAACAGATGTGGCAACTGCACAAATAGTGCTAAAACAGGACGTAGAAAACTGAGCCACTGTTCGCAAGACAGTGAATGAAAATACCTGTGGAGAGGGTCTGACGGGGACTGAGGTTGTTCTTGGTCTAGTTAAGAGTCCCGGAAGCAGGTGTATACTCAGCCCCAAGGTTGAGAATCTCCCACTGAGCCAGCAATTAGCCCTTAGTGGGGGATGATGTCAAAGCTCTTACCCTATAGGAAAGGAACATGATGGGGGATTTAGAACGCCTGCCAGTAGGCATAATTGGTGCTTCTGGTTATGGTGGCGTACAACTTGTAAGGCTCTTGATGGATCACCCAGGAGTCGATGTAGTTTATTTGGGTGGAGAAAGCAGTGCTGGCAAGGGATTTGCCGAGCTTTACCCTCATCTAGGCCATCGTGTGAATCTAACCATTGAGCCTATTGACATAAATACTATTGTATCCCGTTGTCAGGTAGTGTTTCTGTCGTTGCCTAACGGTTTAGCCCATAAGCTAGCACCATCACTGTTATCAAAAGGATTAAAAGTTCTCGACCTCTCAGCTGACTATCGATTTAGTAAACTGGAGACTTACAAAAGCTGGTACGGTGGAGAGCGCCACGACCAAGAAACCGCTGCTACTGCTGTTTATGGTTTACCGGAACTTTATCGCGATCGCATTTCCTCTGCCGAGTTAGTCGGTTGTCCTGGTTGCTACGTCACCACCAGCCTGCTCGCCATTGCTCCCCTGCTCAAACAGGGTCTGATTATTCCAGACACTGCCATTATCGATGCCAAATCCGGCACCTCTGGGGGTGGACGCAAGGCAAAAACCAATCTCTTACTAGCAGAAGCTGACAGCTCTCTAGCCCCTTATGGGGTGACCCATCACCGCCATACCCCAGAAATTGAGCAAATTTGCAGTCATTTAGCCAGTCACGAAGTCAGGGTGCAATTTACACCCCACCTCGTTCCCATGGTACGGGGAATCCTGGCTACTGTCTATGCCACATTGCAGGATCCGGGACTAGTCAGGGAAGATTTATTCACTATTTACACCGCCTTCTACCGCGCCTCTCCCTTTGTCCGGGTGTTACCCAGTGGCACCTATCCCCAAACCAAGTGGGCTTGTGGCACTAATCTTTGTTACATAGGGGTAGAAGTCGATAGCCGAACTGACCGAGTTATCGTCATGTCAGCCATCGACAACTTGCTCAAAGGTCAAGCTGGTCAAGCTGTACAGTGTTTGAATCTGATGATGGGTTGGGACGAAACCCTAGGCTTGCCTCAACTGAGTTTTTATCCGTGAATCGGTTGTGGGACCGATGTGCAAAATAAACCAGAAGTAGGGGGAGATAGGAAAAAACCATTCTTCCCACACTCTCCACCAAATAACCTTGGCCTATTGGCCACGCAATCGCGTTCAACCTTCAACCTTCAACCTTGGCCAAAGGCCACGCAATCGCGTTCAACCTCCTAACCTTCAACCTTCAACCTTCAACCTCCTAACCTCCTAACCTCCTAACCTTCAACCCTGACAAAGGGGTCCCATGCCACAAGTTCCAGCATAAATGGCGCGATCGCCTAATTCATCTTCAATCCGCAGCAACTGGTTATACTTAGCCACCCGTTCACTACGGCACAGTGAACCTGTTTTAATTTGACCAGCACGAGTAGCAACGGCTAGATCAGCAATGGTAGTATCTTCGGTTTCCCCAGAACGGTGACTAATTACGGAACGGAAACCGTTGCGAGTTGCTAAGTCAATGGTTTCAAGAGTTTCGGTCAAGGAACCAATTTGATTGAGCTTAATCAAGATCGAGTTACCCGCACCGATATCAATACCTTTTTGTAGCCTGGTGGGATTGGTAACAAATAGGTCATCACCCACTAACTGAATACGGGAACCCAGTTTTTCAGTGAGCAACTGCCAATTACTCCAATCCTCTTCGTGGAGTCCATCTTCAATAGAAACAATTGGGTATTGCCCCACCAACTCAGCTAGATAGTTAACAAACTCTTCTGGGGAGTGAGGCTGCCCATCATAGACATACTGAGCTTCTTTGTAGAACTCGCTCGCGGCCACATCCATGGCTAAAGCGATTTGTTCCCCTGGCTTATACCCAGATGTTTCTATAGCGGCAATCAATAAGTCTAGCGCTTCTTTATTTGACCCCAAATTGGGAGCAAAGCCACCTTCATCTCCCACACCGGTAAGTAATTTTTTCTCTTTCAAAACCTTAGCCAAGGCTGCAAAAACCTCAGCTCCCCAGCGCAGGGCCTCTCGAAACGACTTCGCTCCCACTGGCACAATCATGAATTCCTGAAAATCCACATTATTATCCGCATGAGCACCACCGTTGATCACATTCATCAACGGAACTGGTAGTAGATTAGCTAGTGGTCCGCCTAAGTAGCGGTAGAGGGGGAGTCCTTTACTGGCCGCCGCCGCCTTTGCTGTAGCTAGGGAAATAGCTAGGATGGCATTTGCTCCCATATTCTTTTTGTTGGCCGAACCATCCCGATGAATCATCTTGTGATCAACCAACATTTGGTTGAGAGCATCGTTTTCCAATAGCTCCGGGCCGAGTTTTTCTTTGATATTCGATACTGCCTTGAGTACCCCTTTACCACCGTAGCGACGGGGATCATTATCTCGTAGTTCATGGGCTTCAAAAGTACCAGTAGAAGCACCACTGGGAACTTGGGCAATTCCCACGGCACCGTTAACAAGGCGCACTTGGGCTTCTACTGTCGGACGTCCACGAGAATCTAATATCTCTCTGGCATCAATTGCCGCAATTGCAGTTTCTGATTTAGTCAACATGCTTTTTCCTCTAATTATGTAAAGATTGCAACTGCCTTAATCGTTAAATCGCCCTAGGATAAGAAAGGCCTTGGCCGTTGGCCACGCTACGCGAATGGCCACGCTACGCGAACGGAATGTTACTTCTTTCAATCTCCTAGTTAATCAATCATGTCAGCCATTTCAGCCCTTAGGAGCTGTGAGCTATCCGGTATCTGAGCTATCCGCTATTAGCTATCAGCTTAAGCGCTACGCGCACGCGTGCGCGTTCAGCCATGGTTGAAAAGCTGACTAGTTGGTGCTGATAACTAGGTGCTGATAACTTAATGCTTACAATCAGAGTGTGCCACTTTAAGGTCTGGAACATCAACAGTACACAGTTTTCTATACCTAGAGTATTGTTGATATAATCGCCCTAAATATTTCGACCATACTAATGGTGATATGGCTCACGAAAATTGCTGAAAATAATCACAATTATTTTAGAGTTAGCTCACAAATAACTAAAATAATTTTAAATAAGCTAGGGGAAGAGTAGTTAAGATTACTAGGGTTTCAGGACTCTTCCTGAGCTGTTGTTAAGGGCAATAATATACTATATGACTTCCTCCACACTTCAGAAATTTGTGTTTAGACCAGCATTGATTTCAGCAACAGTATTTGCTGCGCTGACGTTACCCGTAGGCTGGTTCGGTGCTCAGCCATTATCCATTAAAGTACAGGAGGAGCAACTATTCTACGGTGACGTGCGAGATGCGGCAACGCCTTACCTGACCTTAGCAACGGTGATTAGTCTGGGAGCTGGTATGGCCAGTGTCGCCATAGCAGGATGGCAACACTCTGCTCAACAGTCATCCCAACTTCAGTCACAGCTATCAGATCTAGCACAACAAATTCAAAAAAAGGAAGAATTATTAGAAAAACTTAGGCTTTCAGAATCCCAGCAGAACCTTCCTCAACACAAGCCTTTAGAAAATCAGATCGAGAATCAGACAGAGAATCAGACAGAGAATCAGACAGAGAATCAGACATGGCCACAGCAGCCAATTAACTACACCGTATATACTAGTTCTAGCTTCCAGTCAAACCGTGAACCACTGGTGACTAAGACTGGGTCGAGAGAATATCAACCAGTAGCTAAATCGGCGATGAAGGGGCGAGCCAAAACCTTTGAGTACAAGCGATTGGCCGTAGGCCACGCTACGCGAACGCATACTGGGGTGGGTAATGGTCAAACCCATACTGGGCTTAAATCCCATTCTGAAGTAGTATCATTACCATCGGAAGATATTCAGCAACTTCAAAGTCAGTTGCAACAGGCCAAAGCTCAGATGACAGCGATGCAAAAGGTTTTGCACAAGCAACACTTTGTGTCTACTTGAACACCAACGTTATGTCTAGTCCATCACCCATCGACCCCCAAACCCCATCGGGATTGGCCGTTGGCCACGCTAAGCGATCAGAATTCGAGCTAAATCTGCTCAAACAGGAATATTTTTTCCTGCAAACTACTGTAGAAGATTACAACAAACAAATCTGGGTGATTAAAGCCTTGGGGATTACGGCCACTGGTGTGGTTGTGCGTATGGTCTTAAAAGAAAAACAGAATAGCATCGCCCTGATTGGCTGTGCTATTCCCCTGTTTTTCTGGATTCTAGAAAGCCAATGGAAACACTTCCAGCGTGGTTTCTATCCCCGTTTGGTAGAAATTGAGGAAATTTTGACTCAGGAGTTTAACTTGCGCAGTCCAGCTATTTTTACTGGCTGGAGTCGTACCTTTAAGCGCAGTAATACTCCCAAACGCCAAGGCTATCTTTGGGATGGTTTATTAAACCGTAGCGTTTGCATTACTTATCTGTTAGAAATTGGCTTTCTTTTGGTATTATCGTTAATTAGGTTTTAGGAATTAGAAGTGTTGAAGAGGGAACAGGGAATCGGGAATCGGGAATCGGGAATCGGGAATCGGGAATCGGGAAGAAGTGCTCTCCTAGTGTGGCGATTATAAATTAGTATAAAATAATTGCTCGTAAGCTTACTAAGTAAGGCTTTTAGTGATTTAAAAAAGCAATTTTCATAAAAATTGCTTGTTATTGTATTGATGCAGTAGCTTTGTTGAATCTCTTGCTATTTAAGGGGTAATCGCTCATTTAAACTAGTTATTGAGTATAATCAGTCTAGGATAGGCATTGATCATAACACCTAAAAACACTCATATCTTTTTCCTACTGTTCCCAGATCCGCTGCTCCCTGTTCCCTAAAACCCAGGACGAAATACCTCAGCCAATTGAGAACTGCTACATATGCGTGTAATCATCCAACGAGTCAAATCCTCTCAAGTCGAAGTAGAAACAACAGTGATTGGGAAAATAGGGCGAGGGCTTAACCTACTAGTCGGTATTGCGGATACTGATACGGAAGCTGAATTAGACTGGATGGCGCGAAAGTGTCTAGACTTAAGGCTATTTCCAGACGAGACTACTGGTAATGACCGTTGGGAAAAGTCCGTGCAGGATATAGGTGGTGAGCTATTGGTGGTTAGCCAGTTTACCCTTTACGGAGATTGTCGCAAAGGACGCCGCCCTTCCTTTAGTCAGTCCGCTGCTCCAGAATACGCTAGGGCATTGTATCAACTATTTGTGGATAAGTTACGGATGAGTGGGTTGCGGGTAGAAACTGGTGAGTTTGGTGCGATGATGGAAGTTTGTATAGAAAATGATGGTCCTGTGACACTGTTGTTGGAGAAAGAAGCATCAGTGCGGTAAGTACTCCCGACTGCCGATTCCCGATTCCCGACTCCCTACAACTCAATGGGATAATAATCCAAAGCACTTTTTCCCGCACCCTGACCCCACCGTGCATCAGGTTTCCAAGCACCATTTTCTTCTTCCCGGCGGCGAGTCCGGACAGTGAGCTGATTACCTTCAAATATCAGTAGATTATATTGCCAGGGATAAGCGGATCGTAGTTCAAAGGTTGGTGCGCTAAAGGTGCCAGCACAAATTCCATGGAGTTTGCGCCCATCTCGGCTGAGGTCGTAAGGGAAAACGCTGGCTTGGGCTTTGTGGATGTGTCCGTGGAGGAACAAGCGAAATTCAGCAACAGCGAGTTGTTCCATAAATCCTGGGTCGGTAATGCGATCGCTTCCGTCACTATTGAGGGGATGGTGCCAAACTGCTATTTTCAGGCAGTTGCCGTAGTCTGGGTTACGGCGAATCTGCTTCAGGGCATTGCTCACAGCACCTGAGTGGATGCTAGCACGGTCTCTGAAGTGGTGATCCAGTTCCCAAGCGGAGTTTAGTCCTAGGATCAGCAAATTTTGCTCTGGGAGATAGTCGATAATCCCTTGCTGGTCATAGTCTAGGGGATAGGGTTCAGTTTTGATAGCTTGATAGAATTGGCTGAAGTGGGCAAAGCGTTGTTGGTATTTGGTTTCGTCTCGGACCCGAATCACCTCATCAGTGACTTTGATGTAGTCACCGTCTTGGAGTTTATCATGGTCTTTTGTGCGTTCGCGTAGCGTGGCCGAAGGCCAATCGCATAACTCATAAGCGTCTTTTGATAGTTTCCAGTTGAGGTCATGGTTACCAGGGACTATAACAATTTGCTTCGGGTCTAGGTCGGGGAAGTCTAGGCGGAGGTTTTCGAGAAACTGTTGTGCAGCCTGGTATTCTTCTGGAGTGGAATAATTGGCGATATCACCGGAGAGGATCAGAGCATCAAGGTGAGGGATTTTAAGGTCTTGGGTGAGGTCTTGGGCGAGTTGGTTTGACCAAAGGGTAGCTTGCTCACCGGTGGTGATGTGGAGGTCCGAGAGGTGGAGGATGTATATGGTTTGAGTGGGAATGAATTTGGGAGGATCGGGTTTGGGAGTGGGTTTGGGACAATAGATTGGGTTGTAGACTTGGCAGCGTTCTTGAATAGCGTTAAGGGCATCCATGGTGTACTGAAAAATCTCTTCATTGTGAGTTGCTGCAAATTCTTGCTTTTTCAGGAGATTCATGAGTTTAGGAATAATAGCTTCTGTCCCAATTTGCTGGAGAGCTCCTGCAGCTCTTAGCAGAACCGTACTATCCGTCATGAGTTCTATCCCAATTTCCCCCTGAGCAAATTCCGTTCTGCTACGCACCAAATAGTCGTTATTATTCAGGCATTTAATTAACTGATCTATCGCGAATTCTGTACCAATTTTACCCAAAGCTTCTGCTGCACTACTACGCACAAAATACTCGTCATCATCTAGGCATTTAATTAAGGGCTCTATTGTCGCTTCTTTCCCAATATTTCCTAGAGCATATGTTGCTCTCAAACGCACATATGATTCAGGGTCATCTAGGCATTTAATTAACGGCTCGATAACGACTTCTGTGCCTATTTTTCCGAGAGCTTCTGCCGCCATGCTACGCACAGATGAGTTATCATCCTCTAGGCATTTAATTAACGGTTCAATCGCCACTTCTGTACCAATTTTGCCCAGAGCATCTACCACACTTAAACGCACAGATGAGTCATCATCATCCAGGCATTTAATTAACGGGTCAATCGCCACTTTTGTGCCAATTTTGCCCAGAGCATCTGCGGCACTTTTACGGACATCTGATTCGGGAGCATTCAGGCATTGAATTAACGGATCGATAGTGGCTTCTGTTCCAATTTTACCCAAAGCTTCTGTAGCACTTTTACGTACAGATGAGTTTTCATCATTCAAGCATTTTGTAATTAACGACTCAATCGCCACTTCTGTGCCAATTTCACCGAGAGCATCTGCCGCAATATTACGCACAGATGAATCATCATCATCCAGGCATTTTATTAATGGGTCAATGGTAGCTTCTGTGCCAATTTTACCGAGAGCATCTGCCGCATTTTTACGGACAGAAGAGTCATCATCATTCAAAGATTTATTTAATTGGTCAATCGCCACTTCTATCCCAATGTTCTTCAAAGCATCTGCTGCCTGACTATAGACAGATGATTCCGTATCATTGAGGCATTTTATTAACGGCTCTATTGCTAATTCTGTCCCAATTTTACCCAGAGATTCTGCTGCAACCTTACGCACAGATGAGTCATCATCATTGAGGCATTTTATTAACAGCTCTATTGCCACTTCTTCTGTGCCCATTTGTTCCAGAGCCATTGCTGCCCTTAAACGAATAAAACTATTGCCATTATTAAGGAATTTATTTAATAGCTCTATCCTGGCTTCTGTGCTCATTAGCTCCATCGCAGATAACCCATGATGACTAACCCACACATCCTCATGATCCAGGCATTTAATTAATGGCTCTATCGCCTCTTTTGTGCCAATGCTTGCGAGAGCTTCTGCCGCACTACTCAGCACTTCGGGGTCGTCATCCTTCAGGCATTGAATTAACGGCTCTATCGCTAATTCTGGGTTGATTTTTTCCAGAGCATATACTGCAAATTTACGGAATTTTAAGTCGTCATTATCCAAAAACTTAATTAGCGATTCAACTACTACTTTTGTCCCAAGTTTTGCCAGAGCATCTGCTGCAAAATAACCTAAATCTAAGTCGTCATCATCTAGACAGTGCTTATTATCCAACCATTTAATTAGCTCAGGTATCGCTCTATCTGATTCAGTTATTACCAACAGCTCAACCTTAAGCAAGTTAGGAACCTCTAACCCAACCACCAACTCGACAGTCTGCTCTTGAAACTCTGGTTTTACTGCTCCTGCTAACCTCGCTCCCAGTTGCCAATCCACTGCTAAAGCTAACCTTACCACCCGCTGGGCTTGGTTTCGATTATCTACCAATGGCAGCATCAGCACCAGAGGTTCTGTCCATTTCAAATAATTGAGATAGTTCTGTTGCAACTCCTGATCACTAATACCTGGTAATTGCTTCAATAAATATTCCGCTGTATAGTATTCTTGGATTAATTGGTGTCGAAACTCAATCAAGTCTCCTGATTGTTGAAGCAAGTGATGCTTCAGTAAGTCTTTTAGCCAGGTCCTAGCGCGAACATCAGGATCAATAAAATCCTTCTGGCGTAGATAGTCAGCTAGAATTTCCTGGGCTTTTGTTTTGCGAATAGCAATGATGAGCTGCTTGGGATTATTCCCTGTTGTCATCACAAACCCTAACTGTTGCAGCAGGTCTGGCCAAAATTCTCTTGATTCATCGGAAACGTTAACATCTTGCTTGATTTGCTTAGAATAACGCTCGGTAAATGAGCGAAACACTAACCCCAGATTCGACGGTATATCCCCCTTATCCTGAAACCGGAAACATAGCATCTTCAATAGTAGAGGGGTTTGTCCAAATTCCCATAAGCGATCGCCCAACTGGTTAAGCATTTGCTCTCCCTTTTCAGGCAAATACTTTCGGACAAACTCCTCTATTTGGTCTGGACTCAAGGGTTGCATTTCCAACTTCTTTTCAATCCCCAAGTCACCACCCACTCCTAAATTTCTAGTGGTGAAAATCATGGGAGTAGTCTTCTGGTATTTCTGCCGAAACTTAGTCAAATCCAGGCGTGCTTCTTGTGACGGTAACTCGTTTACCCCATCGATCAGTAGTAAGAATTCTCCCTGAAACAGTAGTGTTTTGATCTCCTTCGAGTCGAGCGGTTGACCAAGATGGCTTTCTAGGAAATCCTTCACTAACTCCAACACGGATGTCTGGTGATATCGCAGTTCAACCAGCACCGGAATTTTGCCTTGTATCCCCTCATCCTTCAACAATCGCACTAAGGCTGTGGATTTTCCTGAACCTGGACGTCCTACCAGTAAAACATGGTCACCAGCATACTTGCGTAATCCTTCTAGCACAGGCAAGCGCTCAGTTTCTTGCTGATTGTGGTCTGTTTGTGGCTGCTCCGACTTGATGGTTTGCACCATCAGGCCAAAATCAAACAGCATAGGAGTTGCTTGCTGTTGCTTGGGTTTACGGTCTTCGACATCGGTGAGGGTATAAAATTGCCACCATTGGTCGTACTCTTTACGGATTGATGCTAGATAGGGATCCCAAGTGACCATCTTAAGGGTTAATCGGGTTAAAGGTTAGTTGGTTGAATGGAATCGGGAATCGGGAATCGGGAATCGGGAATCGGGAATCGGGAATCGGGAATCGGAAGTGGGAAAATGCGATCGCTAAATGAACTGTAGAATAATCAACTCTATTCTAGACACAAGAAGCTCGTAAACTCTGCCATGTCTAGTGGACAGACCTCCAAACCCGACCTTGATCAGAATTCGAGGGATAGCGCTGGGTTCTCAATTATATTTCAGATATCAAAGCAAAATGCTATAGCAATTCTGATACTCATCAGGTAAACAGGATTTCTTCCCGATTCCCGACTCCCGACTCCCGATTCCCGATTCCCGATTCCCGACTCCCGATTCCCTACTCCCTACTCCCTACTCCCTACTCCCTGCTCCCTCTAACAACTGCTATACAATAGAACCGAATTGACTGATTCAACAGGAGACACTAAGCTAATGCGAATGCTACACACAATGCTGCGAGTCGGCAATCTTGAGGAATCGATCAAGTTTTACTGCGATGTCCTAGGCATGAAGCTGCTCCGTCAGAAGGACTTTCCAGGGGGAGAATTTACCTTAGCATTTGTAGGCTACGGGGATGAATCTGACAACACGGTTATTGAACTAACCTATAACTGGGGGGTTGATCAGTACAACATCGGGGATGCTTTCGGTCATATTGCCCTTGGTGTAGACGATATCTACCAAACCTGCGACCAAATTAAATCTCTTGGTGGTAAGGTAGTGCGAGAGCCAGGACCGATGAAGCACGGTTCAACAGTGATTGCTTTTGTGGAAGACCCGAGTGGATACAAGATTGAACTGATCCAACGCAAAGATCAGGAGTCTGCCCAGAAACCAGAAGCGACAGCAGTTGCTGGGTAATAACTATCGGGAGTAGGGAATCGGGAATCGGGAATCGGGAATCGGGAATCGGCAGTCGGGAATCGGGAATCGGGGTAAGAAAATTGAATGTAGCTGGTAAGTATGGGAAACCCTATAAAAATGTTTCCTATCTCCCTATCTCCCTATCTCCCTATCTCCCCATCTCCCTATCTCCCTACACTCTTCCCTGTTCCCTGTTCCCTGTTCCCTATTCCCTTTGAAAACTGCTATAGCAACGATGAATCAAGCATCTACTACAAAAGGCTGGGCGAATGCGATCGCAAAACCGGCAACTGAATTTCCGCCTACTGCCCTGCCGGTCATCTCTGGCAAAATCCCAGAAGGGTTGCGAGGTTCTCTGTATACAAATGGTCCTGCACGGTTAGAGCGAGGTGGTGTAGCGGTTGGACATTGGTTTGATGGTGATGGAGCAATTTTAGCAGTACATTTTACCCCTGCTGGTGCCACAGGAGTTTATCGCTACGTCCAAACCTCTGGCTATCAAGCAGAAGCTGCTGCTGACAAATTACTGTACCCCAACTATGGCATGACAACACCAGGACCTATCTGGAAACGCTGGAGTAAGCCAGTTAAAAATGCTGCCAATACCTCAGTGCTACCATTACCAGATAAATTGTTAGCCCTATGGGAAGGTGGTTATCCCCATGCCTTAGACCTCCAGACCTTAGAAACCAGAGGCACTGATGACTTATCTGGCCTAGGCAAAGGAGCAAGCTTTTCTGCCCATCCCAAGATTGATCCCAAGACCGGGGAGATTTTCAACTTTGGACTGACGGCTGAACTTAATAGCAGACTCAACATTTACAATAGCAACTCCACTGGCAAAATTATCAAACAAGGGTCAGTACAGTTAGAGGGTTTGCCATTAGTCCATGATTTTGTTCTGGCAGGGCCGTATCTAGTATTTTTTGTACCCCCAGTGCGAGTGAATTTCCTAAAAGTAGCTCTGGGTTGGTGCAGCTATGGTGATGCGATGGAGTGGCATCCAAATAAGTCAACCCAAATTATTATCGTAGATTGTGACAGCCTTAGTGTAGTCAGTCGCGGTGAAGCTGAACCCTGGTATCAGTGGCACTTCAGCAATGGTTATGTGGAGAAAGATGGCTTGATCGTGATTGATTTTGTCCGTTATGCCGACTTTCAGACCAATCAGTATTTGAAAGAAGTTGCCACTGGTGAAACTAAAACCAACGCGAAAGGAACCCTGTGGCAAGCCCGACTCAATCCTGACACTGGTCAGGTTGTGCAGTTACAACAGTTGTTGGATAGAAGCTGTGAATTTCCTGTAGTGCCGCAACAGCGAGTAGGACAATACTCACCTCATACTTATCTATCAGTACATCGCGAAGTGGTCGATATTAGTAAAGAATTATTGGGTGCAATTGGATGTTTTGAGCACAAAACTAGCACCTTGATTGTGGCTGATTTAGGGGAAAATCGCTATCCCTCGGAACCAGTCTATGCACCGGATAGCCTCAATCCTGACCAGGGTTGGATATTAACAGTTGTGTATGACGCAAATTCTGATACTAGTGAAGTGATGGTATTTGGTAGAAACACCCTAAATCAAGAACCGATATGTCGTCTGGGATTACCAAAGGTTATCCCCTTAAGCTTTCATGGTCAGTGGAAATCCAGGTAGTTACCTTTTAAATTTACCTGATAAATTTACCTGAACTGTAGTTATCAATTACAGCAGGATATAGCCAATTTTTTAATGATAAATGCTTTCAATTTAAACAATCATAATTCTCTCGCCGTCCGCTTCCTGGAGGACAACTTTCCTCCTGTACAGCTAGTAATTGCTGGTCAACAGAATCAGACTGGTATCCCTGTCGAGAACTAGACTCACCTAGGTAAAAATTAATACCAACAGTAACTAGTAGAGTAGATAACAAGATATAGCTTTGAAAACCCATTGTGGTGACCTTGCTCAAAGTTTCTACTCATTACTTCAAAACTTTTCCAGCAAAATCAGCATAAATTTTAAATAAAAACTAAATTAATCAAAAAATAATCAAATAATAAAACCAGCAAAAAAAACACTAGTTTAACTTAATTAAAACCAACAAAAAACGATGATTTTAGGGATATATAGAAATAGCTTAATGTTTAAAATAGGTGTATTTACGGATATAATTAAAGAGTCAATCAAGGTAAAGCAAGCAGACCAAACTTCTGGTTAATAAAATGTTGATTAGAGAAAAATGCTGCTAACTATCTATAGGTTTTGTCTAGGGGTGTAATTTAGGTTTGGGATAGGGATGAGCACGAGGAGTAGGTCGGAAAATTTATAATTAGAGAAGATCCCCTGATCGAATCCTTAGCTGTGTAACGTAAGATGACCTCATTTCCCCGCCGCTACCATATCACCACCTTTGGCTGCCAGATGAACAAAGCCGACTCCGAGCGGATGGCTGGAATCCTGGAGGATATAGGCTTCCAGTGGTCAGACAATCCCAACGAGGCTGACTTAATTCTCTACAACACTTGTACCATTCGAGATAATGCTGAGCAAAAGGTTTATTCCTACCTAGGAAGACAGGCAAAGCGCAAACACCAACAACCAGACCTGACCTTGGTAGTAGCTGGTTGTGTGGCACAACAGGAAGGAGAAGCACTGCTGCGGCGAGTCCCAGAAGTTGACTTAGTCATGGGACCGCAACACGCCAATCGTTTAGGGGATTTGCTAGACCAGGTATTTGATGGCAACCAGCTAGTTGCTACAGAACCAATTCATATTGTTGAAGACATCACTAAACCAAGACGGGACAGCAGCATTAGCGCCTGGGTAAATATAATTTATGGGTGTAACGAACGCTGCACCTACTGTGTAGTCCCCAATGTCCGAGGTTTAGAGCAATCCCGTACTCCAGAAGCCATTCGGGCAGAAATGGAGGAGTTAGGAAGGCAAGGCTATAAGGAAGTCACCCTCTTGGGACAAAATATTGATGCTTACGGACGTGACTTACCAGGAGTGACTGAATCGGGGCGGCATCAGCACACCTTGACAGATTTACTGTATTATGTTAGCAATGTGCCAGGGATTGAGCGGCTCCGCTTTGCTACTAGTCACCCCCGCTATTTTACAGAACGGCTAATCCGCGCCTGTCACGAGTTGCCGGAAGTGTGCGAACATTTCCACATTCCCTTCCAATCTGGGGATAACGATATTCTCAAAGCTATGGCACGGGGCTATACCCACCAGAAATATCGCCGGATTATTAATACCATTCGGGACTATATGCCCGATGCATCGATTAGTGCAGATGCGATTGTGGGCTTTCCTGGGGAAACCGAAGCACAATTTGAGAATACCCTAAAACTAGTAGAAGATATTGGCTTTGACCAGCTCAATACCGCTGCCTATTCCCCTCGTCCTGGTACAC
Source organism: Moorena sp. SIOASIH (assembly GCF_010671925.1). Taxonomy (GTDB): domain Bacteria; phylum Cyanobacteriota; class Cyanobacteriia; order Cyanobacteriales; family Coleofasciculaceae; genus Moorena. The sequence goes on from NZ_JAAHIH010000004.1 coordinate 502,261, forward strand.
CAGCAGCATTGTGGGAAAATCAGCTCCCTGAGGAGGTCAAATGCGATCGCCTTCAACGTCTCAACCACCTAGTTGCGGTAAAAGCAGCTGAGCGATCGCAACGTTACCTGGGACGGATTGAGGAAGTGCTGGTGGAAGACCAGAATCCCAAAGACAATACTCAAGTGATGGGCAGAACCAAAGGAAATCGTCTCACGTTCTTCACTGGGGATATTAATCACCTTAAAGGTGAGCTAGTTCTAGTTAAAATTACCGAAGCTCGTGCCTTTAGCTTGACTGGTGAGCGAGTAGAGGAATAGGGAATAGGGAGTCGGGAATAGGGAGTCGGGAGTCGGGAGTCGGGAGTCGGGAGTCGGGAGCTCTTGGGGGTTTCCACAGGGCAAACATACGTATCCACCCCCTTGAAAATAGGAAATGAAACTATAACAGTAGAAGTAAAGGTTTTGACATAATTTCTGTTCCCTATTCCCTATTCCCTGTTCCCTGTTCCCGATTCCCGATTCCCGATTCCCGATTCCCTATTCCCTTTAAAGCAAAAACTATGTCCTAAACTATAGTTCCGTTGCTATAAAAGATATTTCCTAATCTTCCCGCTGGAAGAAGCAAACCACATCCCGTATGTAAAAATCGTTATAGAGGTCACCAGCAGAGGGGTTTGGTAAATCTACGGCCTCAACCTCCAGCTCATTATCGCCGTCCTTGAGAATTCCAGCACCAATGTTAATGATTTGGGTAAACCAATGCTTCGGATTAGCTCCCTCGTAGGAGTAGATCTTCCCTACACTTTTACCATTGATTTTGACCTCTGCATCACTGTCAGTTGCTGTCAATCCTTTAACCATCAACATCAGGATGGCAGCCCCGCCCTTGTAGCGTCCCCCTGTGTTGAAGGTCTTTTTCCAGAGGCTGGCACCACCATCGCCAATTCTGCGATTGATATCTCCCTGGATCACCACAAAGTTACCGGTGACTAGTTTAGTAGACGCAGTTGCTTTCTGTTCCATAGCTTGTTGCCTTGTTGTTTGCAATTACCAACTTATATCAAGTTATAAGCTAGTTGTTTGGAATCTTATCAGCTTTGGTGGGTAATGTCCCTTGAGGAATTACTGAATCAATCCCTAGTTATGATATGGAATGATTTCCATGGTTCCCCACTCAGTTCAGTGTAAGATAACTTTTGAGTAGCGGTGCGACAAGGCGTGAGGTTCCAACGCCCACGGGAATACGCACCAAGAGAATTGACAAAAGTGTCAGCAACTTATGAGTGAATTCCCTGAACATTCACCGAACCCAGACCTTAAAGCAACGACAGTTTCCAGCGTTTATCACTTCCGTTTTAAAGATGTCCTCCAAGGCCTTTGGCCACGCTACGGGAACGGCGCACAAATGCTGTTTGTTGCCTTTGGTGCGTTGGTGTTAGTCCCCATTCTAGCTGGAGTAAACCCGAATGTTGCCCTGTTTACTTCTGGTGTGGGAACGTTATGTTTTCAACTGGTTACGGGGGGTAAAATTCCCGTTTATCTCGCTTCTTCCTTCGCCTTTATCGCCCCTATCACCTTGAGTGTTCAGAAATATGGTTTGCCTGCAACCTTATCTGGACTTGCAGCTGCTGGCATTGTTTATCTGATTTTAAGTCTAATTATTTTTTGGCGCGGTTCGGGGATGGTTACCCGTATTTTACCCCCGATTGTCACCGGCCCAGTGATTATGGTGATTGGTCTGAGTTTAGCTTCAACTGCTGTCAAAAGCGATGCAGCGCGGTCTTGGGGAGGCAGCGCGGTCTTGGGGGTCTCCCCCATGAGCGACTGCCGTGGTTTCCCCCATGAGCGACTGCATCAAGACAGGGATTGGACTTTCTAGTATTCTTGGGGTGTTATTAAATGGGCTACTTCCATACAAGGAAGAACATGGTAGCTTGGGTTAAGGTCTTTCAGGGATGACAAGCAGCTCAGGATAATTACCCTTAATAAAAATCTCCCTATCTCCCTATCTCCCTATCTCCCTATCTCCCTATCTCCCTATCTCCCTATCTCCCCACACCTCCCACCCTCTCCTTAATAATTATGGGTATTCAACCAGACTTGATATTACTGGGTGTGGGATGTGGCCGGGAGAGCCCCACTGTTAACAAAAAGGCACCTATAAATGACTAGGTGCCTTGAGCAGACCAAAAACTATCAACAACTATTGAAGGAATCAGAAACAGTAGTCCATGCTTGTCTCCTCGACTAACTGTTCCTTTACTTAATACAATAAAAGAATTAAATAGGTAATGCATTCACGTTTTCTGCTAACTTACTTGCCAAGTTTAGAAATAGCAAATGCACAATTACGCTATCACGATTGCTGAAAACTGCAAAACTTGCTTCGAGCTTGTCTATCGGTGTGAACTTACACTATCTGATTGACTGACAAATAGGCGTCGATGTAGGTTGGGTTGAAGTATGAAATCCAACAACCACAACCGATTGCGTTCGGTGTCCTTCCTCCACCCAACCTACGGTATTTCAACAGCTTCCAAAACTTTTGTCAATCAACTACATCTAAGTTAACCCAATCAATTTGAATTTGTAACTTATTCGTAAGCATATGCGCGAAGCGCAGGCTACGCCAACAGCTATCAGCTAATGCGCTACAGATGGTGCTACTTGAGGTGCTATCAGCCAAAGGCTGACGGCTGACGGCTGACGGCTGATGGCTAAATGCTTACAAGTATTCTACAGTTTACCCCAAAATGGCAGGAGAGCCGCACTCTGAACAAAAAGGCACCTATAAATGACTAGGTGCCTTGAGCAGACCTACAACTATTAACAACTATTGAAGGGAGCAGAAAGAGTAGTCCATATGTGTTTCCTTGACTAACTGTTTCTTTACTTAATACAATAAAAGAATTAAATAGGTAATGCATTCACGTTTTCTGCTAACTTACTTTCCAAGTTGAGAAACAGTAAATGCATAATTACACTATGACTATTGCTGAAAACTGCAATACTTGATCCGAGGTTGTCTATCGGTGTTAGCTTTCACTATGGTGGTAAGGATTCAGTGGTCAGCTGTCAGCTGTCAACTGTCAGCTGTCAGCTGTTGGCGTAGCCTGCGCTTCGCGCATATCCTTAAAATAAACCTCGTTTCAGCTGTTGGCGTAGCGTGCGCTTCGCGCATTAGCTAAATGCTTACACTTAACTTAGTTACAAACGGGCTTTTTCAATTCTATCTCTAAAATCTGCTGGATTCGCTCACTCTTTTGGCTGGCAGATTTTGAATTTCCAGATGCCTCGATTTTTGCTAAATCAGTTAAAAGATTTAGCATTAACTCTCTATGTCTAGCATCGTCACCACAACCCACAACAACTTCACCGAAGCCATCATACCAGAAACCTCTGTCAGCATAGATATCTGCCCTATCAACGGGGTTAGTCGCTGCAGCAAGGGCTATTTTTAAGTCTGGTGACTCTTGAACGACATCGATATAGGCTTGGGCTATGATAGCACTTGATGGGTGATTCGGTTCACAGATAATGACCACTTGCCAAAGATATCTCTGTCCCACGGATAAGCCTAGTTCATCCTCTGATAGTGAGTGAGTCATTATTCCTGGTGTCGTCTGCAATTCAATATTTTGTATGGGTTGGGAATTCTGATTTACATCATCTGGATAAAGCTGAAATTTCATTGGCAAGGCTTCAGCATCCGGTACAAACCAAGCAAAGGTTGGGTGAGTCGAAACAGTTTTTCCAATATGTTTCTGAGGAGCTAGTGTAGTTAACTTTGCTTTTCCATTCTTAGAACATCCTCCCCTTGTACCGCTAATAATTGTAGGTTCTTCCGGATAAGATGGCTCAGAAGGTGGTTGATAGTCGGCTAGGGCTACAGTTGTCATCCCTAAAAATAGACTAACCACACCAATAGTAAAGCGCTGATTATCTAAGCAATGGTTGAGTAACTGAAATCTTATCTTCATAAACTTAGCCTCTAATTATGCCAAGATCATAAAATTAAAAATTAAAAATTGCCATTAATAAATGATTAAAAGCTATCAGCTATCAGCTATCAGCTATCAGCTATCAGCTATCAGCTATCAGCTATCAGCTATCAGCTATCAGCTATCAGCTATCAGCTATCAGCTATCAGCTAATATAGCGTTTCTAGGACTCATGAGGTACACATTATTTTTTACCTCTTCCCTCTTCCCTGCTCCCTGCTCCCTGCTCCCTGCTCCCTGCTCCCTGCTCCCTGCTCCCTGCTCCCTGCTCCCTGCTCCCTGCTCCCTGCTCCCTGCTCCCTGCTCCCTGCTCCCTGCTCCCTGCTCCCTAAAAACCAGAAATTTGTACCTCACAAGTCGTATAATTGCTATATATAATACCTAGTTTAAAAACCAAAATCGACCTTTAGCAACAGACCAAGTGAGTTCACAAACTCTTCCTTTAGGAGACAAAGATGAGCGCTTAAAACTTCCCCCTAGCTGTCGCGCTAGTGCTTTAGCTTGTTTAGTTCCCCGACCTCCTGAACGCTTATATTTATTGGGTTGAGATGATGAGCTAATGCCCAATCCATTATCTTGAATGCGAATAATATTCATACCTTCGGTTTGGGTGCAGGTAACTTTCAGACGAGTGACCCCTTTAGCATATTTACCGACATTGCACAATGCTTCTTCCATAAATCGACACAATCCTCGCTTCTGTTCGATACTTAATGGCGGACTATCAATTGGGTCAAATTTTATAATTTTTACCTGAATGGTTTCAAAGCAAGGAAAGTTTAAGGCTAGGGTATTGCTATAAACTTCATAGAGAATCTCGTGAGTGGGTTGCTCCAAATCTAGGTCTAAATCAATCCCGATGTGGATACTGCTATCTTGGGTTAGGGTTTCTCGACGCACTGATTCATAAACTGCTCTGAGTTCTTGGTTTAACTGTTCTAGTTGAGAGCGCAATTGGTCATTAGATAAATCCTGATCTTGAGTGCAGCTGAGTATCCTAGCTAAGGTTTGTAATGGTCCATTATGAATGATGTCAAAGGTATAATCAATCATATATTGGCGTTCATTTATGCGGGATTTTAAGGTTTGCTGGTATAGATAGAAGGCATTGATACTGATAGCATTGACAGTTAAAACTAAGCACGCTGGTACTACAGGTATCCACCAACCCCAGATCAGAAGCAAATAACTTAGTGCCACCAAACTAATGCCAGCAACACTAACACTCAATAGATTCTGTAGCGGTGTCTTAGTTAGTCTAGCGAGGCTGATACCCAGAAACCCCCAAACTATAATCCATATATATTCCCAGCTATCTGGCCAAACCCTTAACAAGGGTCGTCCATTGAGAGCAGCACTAATGATTTGACTAACTGTATGAGCAAGGACTTCTACACCAAACACTAGTCCAGGAATAGAGTTAGGGATAGCAGAGACATTAACAATATCTTTAGCGCCATGGCTAGTGATACCAATCAGGACTATGCGATCGCGAATCCAGCTTGGATCGATGTTGCCAGTTTGGATATCGTTGAGGGATACGATCCGAAACGGTTCCCGAGCACTGCGAAAATTAATTAGGATCTGATTTCCCTTAGCATCGGCTCTGACATAGCCTCCGGAATTGGGGCGAAAGCGAGTGAGTTCCGTAGTACCAAACTGCATGGCTATTGGGTCATAAGTGCCATTGGTTAGGGAAATTCCTTCTTTAGATAAATACGCTTTTGCTAGCAGTATAGCTAGAGAAAATTTATACTCTCCTTCGAGATTATAGGTGCCTAGTAAACTGCGCCTGATGTGTCCGTCAGCGTCAAGTATGCCATCGGCAAAGCCAATTTGTTCGGGGGGTAAGGTGGGTGGTGGATTAATGGTATTGCCATATTGGTCAGGTAAGGCTTTTTCAATGCCAATCACGGTTTTGATAGCCTTAAATGCTGCGACTAACTCAGTGTAACCAGGCTCAACAGGTAAATCTCTGACGATGTCAAGACCAATAGCTCTAGGGTTATAGGTTGCTAGTTTTCTCAGCAGTGATGCTAAGTCTCGATCGGGTATGGGATAGGTACCTATGCCTCGGATGTCTTCTTCATTAATACCAACAATCAGAATTCTTTTATCAATAGATTCTTCAGGACGCCAACGGAGAAAACTATCCAGAGCAATCCATTCTAGACTTTGCAGGGAGCCAGTGAGGCGAAATAGGATTACTAGTCCGATCAGGACTAGTCCTGGCATCAATCCTACCCGCCAGCTTTGAATTTCCTCCTGAGTAAAAAGTCTCATGATTTTGTTTGATCGCACCTTGATACACCCTTAATATCCTTATAGCGTTTTCAGTTGAGATGTGAAACTATAGGAAAGGGAGTAGGGAGTAGGGAGTAGGGAGTAGGGAGTAGGGAGTAGGGAAGATGCCATCAAAAATTATCACAATTCTTAGCACGGATCCCTAGAGATTATTCTATGGTTGGTAATTTGGTATTGGTAATTGGATATTGGTAATTTGGTATTGGTAATTGGTTATTGGTAATTTGGTATTGGTAATTGGTAATTTACCAGACCATTGACTGATAATTTTCAATTTTAAATAATCAGTAGTCAACTGGACACTGTATCATACCAAGTTGCGGTCAAAAGTACAACTTTCTCTTGCCCCAATCTCCCCATCTCCCCATCTGCCAATCTCCCCATCTCCCTATCTCCCCATCGAGTGCATCTCAGTTTTGAAATTAGACAAAAATTCAGGCGAAAATTCCCGCGCCCGGGCCCCACACTCCCCACACTCCCCACACTCCCCACACTCCCCACACTCCCCACACTCCCCACACTTGCGATATTTTTTACAAATATGAGATGCACCCTCCCCATCTCCCTATCTCCCTATCTTTTAATGCAACTCGATATCAGCTCTGATTTCAATCGATTAGACCGACTTCTCTTGCCCGCTTCTCGGTTTTAATGCGAATATTTTCACCGGGTTTTGGATAAACCCCTAAAACGTCTTGAACTTTAGTCCAATAGTTACGCACAGTGCGCTCGGAGATTTGCATCCGCTGAGCAATGGTTCTATCCTGTAATCCTTCTTCAAAGGCTAAGGTTAGAAGTTCTAACCATTCGGATTTGATTTCCAACCCATTTCGGATCGCTTTGGGGGTGTAAATCAATCCCTGAAGTGACCAGTCAACTTTAATTAACATTTCTTTCTGGGGCAGGCTTTTATCTACGATGGTAAAGCCTCCTTCGTGTTCATTAATAGCAGGTTTTAAACGGATTAAGGCTTTGATATTAGCGCTTTGAACAACTATATTGAGGGTAGGGTATATTTTCATTAATGTTTTGAGGAGTTGAATTCCCGTATCGGTTCGGGCAGTATCCCCCTGCTGCTTGGGAATGGAAAGATCGGCAACAACTAAGTCAGGGGATAACCTCTCTACATATTCTTGAGCTATCTGGGCTGTTTTAGCCGTAACAATTTCTGCCTCTGGGTATTGCTTTTGCAGTTGGCTCACGGTTCCCTCGAGAACCGATTCGTGGTCGTCAATGACAATAATTTTTGGTTTCATAGGTAATTCCTTAATTGTTAATTATTTTGTTAATTTTTAATTTTTAATTTTTAATTAATTAGACCATTTTAAAATTTAAATTTTTCTACATGCTTGACTATACCTCTTGCAAAAGTAGTTTTCTGATAGTGTTCTTGATGCAGTCGCTCCTGGGGGAAACCACGGCAGTCGCTCATGGGGGGAACCCCCAAGACCGCGCTGCCTCCCCAAGACCGCGCTGCATCGCTTTGCGTCAATTCTTGTCCACTGTTCCCTGTTCCCTGTTCCCTGTTCCCTACAACTGCCGCGAAGTCTACTAAAAAGGCTGGTAGTCTAGGGTAAAGTAAATGCCATTGTCTTGCAGTGAGTTCCCCTGATTATCTACCCCGATCAGGGGAATACCATAGTCGAGACGGAGATTAAATCCAGATCCGATCTGCCAACGTAAGCCTAATCCTACACCAGCAATGGTGGCAGGGTTGGGTTGAATCCCATCATTATTCCAGGCTGTACCGATTTCAAAAAAAGGGGTTAATTGTAGTCTTGAGTCTGAGGTGAGGAGAATACGTGCCTCTACTCCCCCCAAGATGGCATTATCAGCAATAATTTGATTTTGTCGATAGCCTCTGACGGTATCTCTACCACCTAGACTGAACTTTTCTAGGGATAGTAAGGAATCTGGGGTGAGTTGAGTATTAATTCGGCTGATCAGCAGAATAGATGGTGATAATTGCTCCACCCACTGGAATTGTCCGACCCAGGTAAAGAAACGCCCATCAGGACTTGAGTCACTAATGGTGGCATCAAAGGCATCAATTCCTAGACTAAACTGGGAGCGGGCGGCTAATACTCGTTCTGGACTGCGCTTGACCCAATCTTGAAACAGCCGAATTACTGTGACCTTGGATGTACCATCTGCCGTGGCTAGAGAGAAGGACAAGGGAATGTCATCGAGTATAAAGGTTTGTCGGTGACGCAGGTCTAAGCCTACGCCAACAGCGAATTCAGTCTCTGGCGATCGCAATAAGGGCTGACGGAAACTGAGGGAATAGTTCTGGGTTTCACCTCTAATGTTTAAATCCCGGAAATTCTCCGAAACAAGGCGATTTTCACTATTGCTGTAGCCCAAGCTCAGGGTTCCTTTACGAGCATTGATGGGGATGCTATAGCGAATATCGTAGATGTCGAGTCCTTCGGTTAGACCGTATTCCCCACGAATGCGATCGCCAAATCCCAATAGATTATCATGAGCAGCAAATACACTGACTTGGGTTGAACCAATACTGGGAGAACGGTTGTTTTCTGTTTTGACACCGGTGTGAAAGGCTGGGGCTTCTTTTAGTGTGACCTTTAATATATTACGACCGGGAGTGCTCCCTGCGGTCAATTCCACGTTCACTCGTTCGATTAAGGGGTCTAGCTGCAGCAGTTGCAGTGCTTTGACTAGGCGTTGCTGATTTAAGGGTTTAGTAGTAGCAATTTCTAGGGGACGGCGTACATAGTCAGGTCGCAGACGGTTTAATCCATTCAGTTCAATTCGTTCTACCTCACCTTCAACAACCTGTATTTGCACAGTGCCACTGTCGAGTGCTTGATTATTCAGTAAAAATGCACCAGAGGTAATGTAACCGTTTTTAATATACAGTTGAGTAATTTTAGAGCGCAGTTCAATTAAATCTTCAAAGGTGACTTCCTGGTTTTCAATCTCTTCAATTAATGCTGTAATCTGTTCTTGTAAAACTGTACTACCCAGCACTTCTACAGTTTTGACTAGGAAACGCTCACCGGATGAAGCGATAATATCAACTCCGGTAGCATCGGTTTGATATAAAGATTTATATCGAGAATCTTGACAAATAGGCCAAAACTCTCTCCCTGTCTCTCCCTCTCCCTGTGTTCCTATTAATTCTGACCCGATGTCTTCAACGGGACATCTAACCTGAGGTGGCGGTCGAGTAGAGGTAGCTTCAGCAGTAGAGTCTAGTAGCGATAACCCAGATGCGGAAGTAATCGGAAGGGGAGAATTAGATGAATTAGGAATCGTAGATTGAGCCATCCCATTTAGAGCTGAGATCACTAAGATAGAAAAACTAAAACTAGAAACACCAAAACCTGCCTTTCCCTTCAGGGCGTATGCCTTTGGTGGTGGCTGCCACATGCCATAGCGTGGCCGTAGCGCAATCGCCATTCATCTCCTTTTTAGATACACAACCATGAAAGTTTATACTTTGAACGCACCCCACCCAAATCGAAGATTATGGGTGGGGATTCGTGCGCTTAAAAGTAGCTAGACTCCTAAGCGTCCCCAGGACAATCGGCGTTCTCGATGTGCCGTTAGAACTTTTGCTATCGAACACCCTAGAGAAATGCCTATCTCCTACAATTACGGAATACCAGTATCTGGCCCCGATATTATAACTAGCATTTAGATCGGCATGATACCGTTTTCCTGTAGAAAATTTGGCAAGTGAATAATTGATTTTACTTCTCAATACTTTACCGCTACCATCGAAAGCTACCGCACTGGTGTATTTAGGGTTAATTGTTTGAACAACCCCACCTACTTCCGTCCACTTATCGTTAATAAGCTCGCAGATTTTGCTATGGCACCATAAATGAAACTTCTGTTTCATCAATGACCCTTTCTTACCTGCTTTAGCTTTCCAGCCAGAGAGATTTTCTAATACGATTACTTTTACTCCATGTAACAAGGCAAATTTAACAATCTCTCTGGCTACCGTTCTGCCAATCTCCAAATTTAGATTAGAAGACTTGCGATAAAGACCTTTACAGAAACCTCTTGGTAATTTTTTCCCGGTTATGTTACTGGTTTGTTTTGCCTTTTTGGCAATTTTCATTCTCCGTCTATTGCGACAGTCTATGTCTCTGGCGGGATTGATAAATTTTCTCGCCTTTACAGTACCATCGCGACCTACGATAGCTGCTACAGCAGCGTTATTGATTCCTAAATCTACACTACATATATATTCTGCCTCCTGCCTCGACCCTTGCTTTACCTCGACTGGCATGGATAGTTGACACTTCTTCAAGTCGATTACAAGAGCAGGCGAACACAGTTGATTTCCTTTTGTTAAATGTCTATTACCTCCATGTTTCTTGACTTTTATCTTTTTTAGCCAGACCCAATCAGTTCCATCCCAGACCTTTATGTCTACTGTGGCATAGTTCACCCCATATTTAATTTGCTGACCTTGATATAAAGCTGGATAGCTTTTGCACATAGCCGTTAAACGAGGGGGTCTAGCCTGACGATGTTTTCTAATGCCTGACTGCCACTCTCTATAACGAGTCTGAAAGCTAGAAACGATCCCAATAGCGTCAGCTATAGCTGCTCTTCTTAAATAACTAGGAAACTTTCTAAAAGAAGGATTTTTGTCTAATACTTTTTGATAATAGTTATGTTTAGGAGCTGGATTTTTTGCTGTGGCATGAATCATTTTCTCCACAGCATTTATCCGTTCTGTAGAAGACAGAGTAGCTAGTTTAGCCCATTGAGCGTTGAAAATGAGAACTAGAGGCGTTAGGAAGGCACGGTACTCATTGACAGTTAGTTGCATCTGGTGCTTTTGTTCTTGTGTTGCCACCAGGCTCCAAACGTCCGTCCGCATCAGGTCAGCCTCCTTTTTCTTTTTCTTTTTAGTTCTCCTGTTACTTCTTTTTTTGCTCATGGGCTTGGGTTTAACGAACCGTCTACACTTGGTCTACCAGTTATAATCTTAGTTGTCAAGACGGTTAAGAAAATTTTTCTATGCTACCGCTAAAAACCCTCAGCAACAGTGCGTTTCGGCTTATATATCACTTTAATCAGAATCGAGCTTATACTCAAACAACTTCTTGGGAAGTGGGAGTGCGATCTAGTAGAGTTTGGAGGTGAAGCTGACCATGTACATATTCTCTTTGAAGCACACCCGTCAGTAGGATTGTCGAAGCTAGTTAATAATGTAAAGACGGTTACAACTCCAATGGCTACGCTCCAAGTTCGCGGAGCATTTATCTAAGTTCTATTGGGGATCATTACCTCAATTCTGGTCTGGCAGTTATGCAATCATTAGTGTAGGAACACAAGGGCCTATGACCGTTTGATTGCTGATTGAGTACGTAAAAAACCAAGAGACCCCTGAATAAGGACGCTGCGCGATGTTTGTTGGTTTCGCTTACCCCACCCAAATCATAGATTATGGGTGAGGACTGCGCGAAACATTTTGTTCAACGGAACAATACCATACCATAATCAGCTCCTGCTCTTCCCCCTCCCCCGATGGATTTCACTAGCTTTGAGGTGATTCGCCAACATTATGATCTCATTAGCTAGTGCAGGAATTATTCTACACACTCCCGACTCAAAACTAGCCGTCCATCTGCCAGTCGATATACCTGTTGAGGTTCTACAATCGGATCACCAATTTGCCAAGGGCGATCCGCTTGGGTGCTCCGGCTAGAGCTACCATCACTGGGTATGGTGCGCACTGTGCCAGTGGCAAAGGGTGAAATCTTACCACTTCCTGGAGCAGTGGGTTTTCCACCGCTGCCAGTAATGATCAAGCTACCTGGTTGCTTCCGACTGCGCAAAATGCAGCTATTGGACAGCAAAGTAGTGGTGTCAATCTGATTAACTGGTAAGAAGGTCAGGCTGTTTTCGATCAGGCTGGCGTCGATAGTGGTGCCAATCCGTCCTCCATCAAAAACTAGTAACAGTTGTGTATTAATCTTCAAAAAACCCCCCTTTCTGGTTGAGTCTTTGAAAGGTTCGGCAAATATACCGCTGCGAAACTTACCATCGGCGGATTTACCAATGACTTGCACCAGTTCCGAGGCATTGATGGTCAAAATTCCCCCATCTCCTTCTGCAAAGGTAATGGCGTCAACCTGTGCTCCATCCTCCACCAGTAAACTTTGTGTATTAATCTTCAAGGAATCTGCATCTCCTGTTGAGTCTGGATTAGCTAGGGCGAATATAGCGCTGGGAAAGTTACCATCGGCGGAGACACCAATAACTTGCACCGATTCTTTAGCATTGATGGTCAAAGAACCCCCATCTCCTTCTGCAAAGGTAATGGCGTTAACATGTGCTCCATCCTCCACCAGTAAACTTTGTGTATTAATCATCAAGTTACCCCCATCTCCGGTTGAGTCTGGATCAACTTGGGTAGTTATCAGGCTGGGAAACGTATTCTCGCCGGAGACACCAATACCAATGACTTTCACCGATTCTTTGGCATTGATGGTCAAAGAACCTGGATCTCCTTTTCCAAAGGTACCGGTACCAACCAATCCTCCATCCTTAAGCAGTAAACTTTGTGTATTAATCATCAAGTTACCCCCATCTCCGGTTGAGTCTGGATCAACTTGGGTAGTTATCAGGCTGGGAAACGTATTCTCGCCGGAGACACCAATACCAATGACTTTCACCGATTCTGATCCATTGATGGTCACATTACCTGCATCTCCTTTTCCCAAGGTACGGCTACCAACCACTCCTCCATCCTTAAGCAGTAAACTTTGTGTCTTAATGCTTACCGAACCCGCATCTCCTTCTGCCAAGGTACGGGTACCAACTGCTGCTCCATCTCTGACAGTAACCGACTCAGCCTCAATGGTAATTTCACCCCCATTACCTGAACCAGAAGTACCACTTGTGACGAGAAAGCGATCGCTCAACAAAATCTCCTGGTTTGCCAGCAGCTTGATTTGACCCCCCTCCCCAGGACCAGAAGTATCAGCTAAAATGAAGCTCTCATTATCAATATTAGTACCAGTGAGGATGATATCAACACCCGAGTCAATAGTATTAGTACCAATGAGCATGATATCTTGACCAGAGTCAATAATCACATCCCCGGCATTTCCGACTTCATTACTGGTATCAATTGTGTTTACTTCAATCGAACCAGTCACAGCGGAATTGGATTCGTATTGGTTGGTGAGGAACACCTGACCATTGGGCGGCTCAATCATTATGTCGCCAATCTTAATATTTGCCGTGGTCGGAGCCTCCGAAAACTCCAGTTGATTAGGGGTGGGATTGCCAGTAATGCCGATCGGGTTACCGATATATTTGGTGCCAGCCCTAATATCTAGGGTGGGGCGAGTACTACCATCTATTGATATGGTGGTGCCATTGGATAGGGTGACGGTTTCCTGAATATTATTGGTGGGATCAGAACCTGTAATCTTGACATTATCAACCGTTACCGAACCACCGGCGAAAATGTGTAGGGACGCACCTTCATAATTCTTAAAACTGACATCCCCCGCTGAGCGAATAATCGGGTCATGGGGACTTGACAAATTCCCTAAAGTTCCATCTATTTCCTCAATCGAAAAATTTCCTCCACTCCAATAGTGGGCATCCCCTCTAATTGGGTTACTGGAACGCAACACCATATCCCCTAGTGAAAACAACCCACTCTCGGGATGATTTAAAGCCAATATATCTATGGTTTGGTTACCCATTACCAATAGTTTTCCCCCAGCTGCTGCTACAAAAGGTAGCGCTATACTATCGCGCCCCTTCAGGGTTTCCATGGCCAATAGGGTCAAATTCCCCCCAGCTGATAGCCGACCCTGTAAATCTAGATTTAATCCAGAAAGGGTTAAATCCTTCCCCACTGCCAAGGTGCCAGTATTGATAATATTCCCTGGCACCGAGCCGACCTGATTAAAAAACAATGCTCCGGGATTAATCGTTAGTAAACGGCTACTTTCTGGTTCAGTGGCACTAAAATATCCATCTTCACCCCATGCGTACGCATTCGCGGTACTTCCTACAAATGAACCCTGCACATCCAAGCTGGCGTTCGACCCAAATATAATTCCATTGGGATTGAGCAAAAACAGGTTAGCTGGGCCATCTACTCCCAAGGTTCCTTGAATATCGCTTGGATTCATTCCGGTCACCCGCGACAGGATATTCTCAATTCCAGCTGGATTAGCTAAATAAACCCGCAACCCCTCTTCGACATTGAATTGATCAAAACTGTGGAATAGATTTACTCCCCGTTGAACTCCCCCTTCAATCAATGCTGCTGGCAATCCCTTTACAGAAGCGTCAGGAATCACAACCGAACCATTAGCTCCCAAGGTATCATCTGGTATGATATTGCTCTGAGCATGGGCTTGATTGCTAGTTGATGGGATTAACAGTGACAGTGTTAATGAACTTGTCATTGCTACTGTATTTACCCACCCCAATTGCGAGCACCGACTCCGCGTAGTTTGCTTGATCACAGCACCGATTCCTTAACAACTAAGTAATAATTTTGTGGCTGTAATTATTATCTATCAAACGGCTTACCAATCTGGCTTAATGTTACTTTTTGTTGTAAAACTTAATTACCAAAATCAGCACAAATAATTCCCATTATCTGCCAAAATTATTGCCTAAAAATGCCATCTAGCCTTTTAATTTTAGGTGTGAAACATTGATGGATTGTCAAGGGGAATAGGTAACTTCGGAAGAAGCAGTAATATAGAAAAACCCAAGCTTTGAGGTGATTCGCGAAGAGTATGATCTCATTAGTTAGTGCAGGAATTCTTCTACACACTCCCGACTCAAAACTAGCCGTCCATCTGCCAGTCTATATACCTGTTGAGGTTCTACAATCGGATCACCGATTTGCCAAGGGCGATCTGGTTGGGTGCTCGGGCTAGAGCTACCATCACTGGGTATGGTGCGCACTGTGCCAGTGGCAAAGGGTGAAATGGTACCACTTCCCGGAGCAGTGGGTTTTCCACCGCTGCCAGTAATGATGAAGCTACCTGGTTGCTCCCGACTACGAAAAATGCAGCTATTGGAGAGCAAAGTAGTGGTGTCAATCTGATTGTCTGGTAAGAAGGTCAGGCTGTTTTCGATGATGCTGGCGTCGATAGTGGTGCCAATCCGTCCTCCATCGAAAACCAGTAACAGTTGTGTATTAATCTCCAAGGAACCCCCCTTTCCGGTTGAGTCTTTGAAAGCTTGGTCAAATATACCGCTGGGAAACTTACCATCGGGGGATTGACCAATGACTTGCACCGATTCCGAGGCATTGATGGTCACATTACCTGCATCTCCTTGTCCAAAGGTAACGGCGTTAACCTGTGCTCCATCCTTAAGCAATAACTGTTGTGTATTAATAATCAAGTTACCCCCATCTCCGGTTGAGTCTGGATTAGCTTGGGCAAATATACCGCTGCCAATCTTACCATCGGCGGAGAAACCAATGACTTCGACTAATTTCGAGGCATTGATAGTCACATTACCTGCATCTCCTTCTGCAAAGGTAGTGGCGCTAACCTGTGCTCCATCCTTAACCAGTAAACTTTGTGTATTAATCGTCAAGTCACCCCCATCTCCTATTGAGTCTGGATCAGCTTGGGTAGTTATGAGGCTGGGAAACCTATTCTCGCCGGAGACAGCAATACCCATGACTTGCACCGATTCTGAGGCATTGATAGTCACATCACCTGCATCTCCTTCTCCCAAGGTACGGGCAGCAACCACTCCTCCATCTCTGACAGTAACTGACTCAGCCTCAATGGTAATTTCACCGCCATTACCTGAACCAGATGTATCACTGGTAGTATCACTTGTGACGAGAAAGCGATCGCTTAACAAAATCTCCTGGTTTGCCACCAGCTTGATTTGACCCCCCTGCCCAGGACCAGAAGTATCAGCGAAAATGAAGCCCTGATTATCAGTCAAGCTATTAGTACCAATGAGGATGATGTCTTTACCCGAGTCAATAATCACATCCCCGGCATTTTCTACTGTATTGCTGGTATTAATTGTGGTTACCTCAATTGAACCAGTCACAGCGGAATTGGGTTGGTATTGATTGGTCAGAAACACTTGACCATTGGGCGGCTTAATAATTACCTGGCCAATCTTAATAGTTGCCATGGTCGGAGGAGCCTTCGACAACTCCAGTTGATTAAGGGTGGGATTGCCAGTAATGCCGATCGGGTTGATAGCTGTGGTGCCAGCCCTAATATCTAGGGTCGGGCGACTACTACCATCTATTGATATGGTGGTGTCATCGGATAGGGTGACGGTTTCCTGAATATTATTTGCGGGATCAGAGCCTGTAATCTTGACATTATCAACCGTTACCGAACCACCGGCGAAAATGTGTAGGGACGCACCTTCATAATTCTTAAAACTGACATCCCCAGCTGAGCGAATAATCGGGTCATGGGGACTTGACAAATTTCCTAAAGTTCCATCTATTTCCTCAATCGAAAAATTTCCTCCACTCCAATAGTGGGCATCCCCTGTGATCGGGTTACCAGAACGCAACACCATATCCCCTAGTGAAAACAACCCACTCTCGGGATGAGTTAAAGCCAATATATCTATGGTTTGGTTACCCATTAGCAATAGTTTGCCCCCAGCTGCTGCCACAAAAGGTAGGGCTATACTATCGCGCCCCTTCAGGGTTTCCATGGCCGATAGGGTCAAATTCCCCCCAGCTGATAGCCGACCCTGTAAATCTAGGTTCAATCCCGACAGGGTTAAATCCTTCCCCACTGCCAAGGTGCCAGTATTGATAATATTCCCTGACACCGAGCCGACCTGATTAAAAAACAATGCTCCTGGATTAATGGTTAGTAAACGGCTACTTTCCGGAAAGGTGGCACTAAAATACCCATCTTCTCCCCATGCGTACGCACTGGCGGTACTTCCTACAAATGAACCCTGCACATCCAACCTAGCGTTCGCTCCAAATATAATCCCATTGGGATTGAGCAAAAACAGGTTAGCTGCGCCATCTACTCCCAAGGTTCCTTGAATATCGCTTGGATTCATTCCGGTCACCCGCGACAGGATATTCTCAATGCCAGCTGGATTAGCCAGATAAACCCGCAACCCCTGACCGACATTGAATTGATCAAAACTGTGAAATAGGTTTACTCCCCGTTGAACTCCCCCTTCAATCAATGCTGCTGGCAATCCCTTTACAGAAGCGTCAGGAATCACAACTGTTCCATTAGCTCCCAAGGTATCATCTGGTACGATATTGCTCTGAGCATGGGCTTGATTACTAGTAGATGGGATTAACAGTGACAGTGTTAGTGAACTTGCCATGCCTACTGTACTTACCAATCCCAGCGAGCACCGACTCCGCGTAGTTTGCCTAATCACAGCACCCATCCTTTCACAACTAAGTGATAATTTTGTGGCTTTAATTATTATCTCTCCAACTGGTTACCAATCTTCTTTGATATTACTTTTTTTTTGTAAAACTTAATGGCACAAATCGGCAAAGTTAATTGCCGAATTCTGAGATAATTATTGCCGAAAAGTGCAATAGATAGGATTTTAATTTGAGGTATTAAACATTGATGGATTGTCAACGGTAATAGGGAACTTCGGCATAACCAGTAATCTATAAAAACCCAAGCTTTGAGGTGATTCGCGAAGAGTATGATCTCATTAGTTAGTGCAGGAATTCTTCTACACACTCCCGACTCAAAACTAGCCGTCCATCTGCCAGTCTATATACCTGTTGAGGTTCTACAATCGGATCACCGATTTGCCAAGGGCGATCTGGTTGGGTGCTCGGGCTAGAGCTACCATCACTGGGTATGGTGCGCACTGTGCCAGTGGCAAAGGGTGAAATGGTACCACTTCCCGGAGCAGTGGGTTTTCCACCGCTGCCAGTAATGATGAAGCTACCTGGTTGCTCCCGACTACGAAAAATGCAGCTATTGGAGAGCAAAGTAGTGGTGTCAATCTGATTGTCTGGTAAGAAGGTCAGGCTGTTTTCGATGATGCTGGCGTCGATAGTGGTGCCAATCCGTCCTCCATCGAAAACCAGTAACAGTTGTGTATTAATCTCCAAGGAACCCCCCTTTCCGGTTGAGTCTTTGAAAGCTTGGTCAAATATACCGCTGGGAAACTTACCATCGGCGGAGACACCAATACCAATGACTTGCACCAATTCTGAGGCATTGATGGTTAAAGAACCTGCATCTCCTTCTGCAAAGGTAATGGCGCTAACCTGTCCTCCATCCTTAAGCAGTAACTCTTGTGTCTTAATCCTTACCGAACCCGCATCTCCTTCTGAGAAGGTACTGGTACCAACCAGCGCTCCATCTTTGACAGTAACCGACTTAGCCTCAATGGTAATTTCCCCCCCTTTACCTGAACCAAAAGTATGACTTGTGACGAAGAAGTCATCCTTCAACAAAATCTCCTGGTTTGCCACCAGCTTGATTTGACCCCCCTGCCCAGAACCAGAAGTAATAGCGACAATCAAGCCCTGATTATCAGTCAAGCTATTAGTACCAATGAGCATGATATCAACACCAGAGTCAATAATCACATCCCCGGCATTTCCGACTTCACTACTGGTATTAATTGTGGTTACCTCAATCGAACCAGTCACAGCAGCATTGGGTTGGTATTGATTGGTGAGGAACACCTGACCATTGGGCTGCTCAATAATTACCTCGCCAATCTTTATATTTGCCGTGGTCGGAGCCTCCGACAACACCAGTTGATTAGGGGTGGGATTGCCAGTAATGCCAATCGGGTTACCGATATCTGTGGTGCCAGCCCTAATATCTAGGGTTGGGCGACTACTACCATCTATTGATATGGTGGTGCCATTGGATAAGGTGACGGTTTCCTGAATATTATTGGTGGGATCAGAACCTGTAATCTTGACATTATCAATCGTTACCGAACCACCGGCGAAAATGTGTAGGGACGCACCATCATAACTGTTAAAACTGACATCCCCCGCTGAGCGAATAATCGGGTCATGGGGACTTGACAAATTCCCCAAACTCCCATCTATGTCCTCAATCGAAAAATTCCCTCCACTCCAATAGTGGGCATCCCCTGTGATCGGGTTACTGGAACGCAACACCATATCCCCTAGTGAAAACAACCCACTATCCGGATGAGTTAAAGCCAATATATCTATGGTTTGGTTACCCATTAGCAATAGTTTTCCCCCAGCTGCTGCCACAAAAGGTAGCGCTACACTATCGCGACCCTTCAGGGTTTCCATGGCCAATAGGGTCAAATTCCCCCCAGCTGATAGCCGACCCTGTAAATCTAGATTCAATCCGGAAAGGGTTAAATCTTTCCCCACTGCCAAGGTGCCAGTATTGATAATATTCCCTGACACCGAGGCGACCTGATTAAAAAACAATGCTCCTGGATTAATGGTTAGTAAACGGCTACTTTCCGGTTCGGTGGCACTAAAATATCCATCTTCTCCCCATGCGTACGCACTGGCGGTACTTCCTACAAATGAACCCTGCACATCCAACCTAGCGTTCGCTCCAAATATAATCCCATTGGGATTGAGCAAAAACAGGTTAGCTGCGCCATCTACTCCCAAGGTTCCTTGAATATCGCTTGGATTCATTCCGGTCACCCGCGACAGGATATTCTCAATGCCAGCTGGATTAGCCAGATAAACCCGCAACCCCTGACCGACATTGAATTGATCAAAACTGTGAAATAGGTTTACTCCCCGTTGAACTCCCCCTTCAATCAATGCTGCTGGCAATCCCTTTACAGAAGCGTCAGGAATCACAACTGTTCCATTAGCTCCCAAGGTATCATCTGGTACGATATTGCTCTGAGCATGGGCTTGATTACTAGTAGATGGGATTAACAGTGACAGTGTTAGTGAACTTGCCATGCCTACTGTACTTACCAATCCCAGCGAGCACCGACTCCGCGTAGTTTGCCTAATCACAGCACCCATCCTTTCACAACTAAGTGATAATTTTGTGGCTTTAATTATTATCTCTCCAACTGGTTACCAATCTTCTTTGATATTACTTTTTTTTTGTAAAACTTAATGGCACAAATCGGCAAAGTTAATTGCCGAATTCTGAGATAATTATTGCCGAAAAGTGCAATAGATAGGATTTTAATTTGAGGTATTAAACATTGATGGATTGTCAACGGTAATAGGGAACTTCGGCATAACCAGTAATCTATAAAAACCCAAGCTTTGAGGTGATTCGCGAAGAGTATGATCTCATTAGTTAGTGCAGGAATTCTTCTACACACTCCCGACTCAAAACTAGCCGTCCATCTGCCAGTCTATATACCTGTTGAGGTTCTACAATCGGATCACCGATTTGCCAAGGGCGATCTGGTTGGGTGCTCGGGCTAGAGCTACCATCACTGGGTATGGTGCGCACTGTGCCAGTGGCAAAGGGTGAAATGGTACCACTTCCCGGAGCAGTGGGTTTTCCACCGCTGCCAGTAATGATGAAGCTACCTGGTTGCTCCCGACTACGAAAAATGCAGCTATTGGAGAGCAAAGTAGTGGTGTCAATCTGATTGTCTGGTAAGAAGGTCAGGCTGTTTTCGATCAGGCTGGCGTCGATAGTGGTGCCAATCCGTCCTCCATCGAAAACCAGTAACAGTTGTGTATTAATATTCAAGGAACCTGCATTTCCGGTTGAGTCTTCGAAAGCTTCGACAAATATACCGCTGGGAAAACTACCATCGGGGGATTTACCACGGACTTGCACCGGTTCCGAGGCATTGATGGTCACATTACCTCCATCTCCTTCTCCAAAGGTAACGGCGTTAACCTGTGCTCCATCCTTAAGCAGTAAACTTTGTGTATTAATATTCAAGGAACCTGCATCTCCGGTTGAGTCTGGATTAGCTTGGGCAAATATACCGCTGCCAAACTTACCATCGGGGGATTCATCAATGACTTGCACCGATTCCGAGGCATTGATGGTCACATTACCTGCATCTCCTTCTGCAAAGGTAGTGGCGCTCACCTGTGCTCCATCCTTAACCAGTAAACTTTGTGTATTAATCATCAAGTCACCCCCATCTCCGGTTGAGTTTGAATTAGCTTGGGTACTGATCAGGCTGGGAAACGTATCCTCGCCAGAGATACCAATACCAATGACTTGCACCGATTCTTTGGCATTGATGGTGACATTACCTGCATTTCCTTTTCCAAAGGTATTGGCGCTAACCAGTCCTCCATCTTCAACCAGTAACCGTTTTGTCTTAATCCTTACCGAACCCGCATTTCCTTGTCCAAAGGTACGGGTGCCAACCACTGCTCGATCTGTGACAGTAACCGACTCAGCCTCAATGGTAATTTCACCCCCATTACCTGAACCAGAAGAATCACTGGTAGTATCACTGGTGACGAAAAAGCGATCGCTTAACAAAATCTCCTGGTTTGCCACCAGCTTGATTTGACCCCCCTGCCCAGGACCAGAAGTATCAGCGAAAATCACGCCCTGATCATCAGTACTAGTACCCTTGAGCATGATATCCTCACCCGAGTCAATAATCACATCCCCGGCATTTCCGACTTCACTACTGGTATTAATTGTGGTGACCTCAATCGAACCAGTCACAGCGGAATTGGGTTGGTATTGGTTGGTGAGGAAAACTTGACCATTGGGCTGAGCGATCATTACCTCGCCAATCTTAATATTTGCCGTTGTCGGAGGCTCAGAAAACAACGGTTGATTAGGCCGTTGATTAAGGGTGGGATTGCCAGTAATGCCGATCGGGTTGATAGCTGTGGTGCCAGCCCTAATATCTAGGGTCGGGCGAGTACTACCATCTATTGATATTTCAGTGCCATTGGATAAGGTGACGGTTTCCTGAATCTTATCTGCGGGATCAGAGCCTGTAATCTCCACCTTCTCAACCGTTACCGAACCACCCGCGAAAATGTGTAGGGACGCACCTTCATAACTGTTAAAACTGACATCCCCCGCTGAACGAATAATCGGGTCATGGGGACTTGACAAATTCCCTAAAGTTCCATCTATTTCCTCAATCGAAAAATTTCCTCCACTCCAATAGTGGGCATCTCCTTCAATTGGGTTACCGGAACGCAACACCATATCCCCTAGTGAAAACAACCCACTATCCGGATGAGTCAAAGCCAATATATTTATGGTTTGGTTACCCATTAGCAATAGTTTTCCCCCAGCTGCTGCCACAAAAGGTAGCGCTATACTATCGCGCCCCTTCAGGGTTTCCATGGCCGATAGGGTCAAATTCCCTCCAGCTGATAGCCGACCCTGTAAATCTAGATTCAATCCGGAAAGGGTTAAATCTTTCCCCACTGCCAAAGTGCCAGTATTGATAATATTCCCTGACACCGAGCCGACCTGATTAAAAAACAATGCTCCGGGATTAATCGTTAGTAAACGGCTACTTTCCGGTTCAGTAGCACTAAAATACCCATCCTCTCCCCATGCGTACGCATTCGCTGTACTTCCGACAAAGGAACCCTCTACATCTAAACTGGCGTTCGACCCAAATATGATTCCATTGGGATTGAGCAAAAACAGGTTAGCTGCGCCATCTACTCCCAAGGTTCCTTGAATATCGCTGGGATTTATTCCGGTCACCCGCGACAGGATATTCTCAATGCCAGCTGGTAATCGCAAATAAACCCGCAACCCTTCTCCCACATTGAATTCTTGAAAACTGTGGAATAGGTTGACTCCCCGTTGAACTCCTCCTTCAATCAATTCTGCTGGTAATCCGTTTACAGAAGCGTCAGGAATTACCACTGAACCATTAGCTCCCAAGGTATCATCTGGTACGATATTGCTCTGAGCATGGGCTTGATTGCTAGTTGATGGAATAAAGTGCGACAGTGTTAATGAACTTGCCATTGCTACTGTACTTACCAATCCCAATTGCGAGCACCGACTCCGCGTAGTTTGCTTGATCACAGCACCGATTCCTTAACAAGTAAGTAATAATTTTATGGCTTTAATTATTATCTATCAAACCGGTTACCAATCTTCGTTTCTGTTACTTTTGTTTGTAAAACTTAATTGCCTAATTATGCTCCAATTACACAGAATGCTGCCCAGTGGTAGGGGTTTTGGAAGGGTTGCTCATGGGGGTTAAACCAATCCAGTGCTTGTTCAATCTTTTTCATCAAATAGTTGTCTAGGGGTAACTGCCTACTCCAGGCTAGCAACTGAGACTGGGTGCTATCCCGCAGCCAGAATTGCGCTTGGTTAAGGGCAACTGCTAAAGGTATCTGCTCTCCCAGATTCTGATAAAATTTAATCATCAACAACGCTGTGGATAAATCGTTTACCATCCACAAGCTACTAACTACTGCTGGACTTCCGGCAACTAGGAAACCACTGGGTAACCCAATGTATTCATCGCTAATGTTAGTGTAATCAATTAATCCCGTTTCACAAGCGGAAAGGGTGACCAGGCGACATTGTTCTAATTGTAGGTCAAAGACGTCATCGATAGTCAGACATTTCTCTAGGTCAAAGATTTCCTCTTCACTTATCCGTAAATAGCGCTCTGGATTGGGTTCAGCAGCTGGGGATTTTTTGGCTTTTGCCAGAATTAGAGCCGATTTCCGTGGTTCTTGGTAATTAAAGTAACCGTGACAGCTAAAATGTAAACAGTGGTAACTGTTGAGAGCTTTGCTATCTATAGCGGCTTTGGTAGCAGCGTTTTCCACAAGAATTTCTGTATCTGGTGGTGGATTGAAGTAGCCTTTAATCACGTCTACTTCGATAGGAGTGTAAACTAAATCAGCACTGGGGTTTTGAACCGCAAACAGGTGGGTAAACTCTTCTGGGCGTTGTCTGGTTTGAGTAAGTTGGAGTAGTTGACAGCTAGGGGCGTAACTTACCCCTGCTGGAAACCGATCCATCAGAATTTTAGAGTTACCTTCTCCCTGTTGACTGTTGATAGGTAAAGCATGAAGCGGCAACAAATGTAAATACTGATGGGGGATTAAAATTAATCTATTGCACTTTTCGGGAATTTGCTGAATTATGTTATCAATGGATATAATATCAGCTAGCTCATCTAGACGGTTACTCAGCTCGTTTTGCCAATCAGCTTTTTCGGTTTTATAAGCTTTTAAATATTCATTTTTCCAAGTTACCAATTTTTTCAAGTCTTGGGGCTCATATTTCCAAACTATGGGCTTTTGAGTTTGGCGGGTGAAGATGAAAGTGAGCAGCTTATCCCATGTAATGTAAAATTCTACAATGGCAGTTTGGTCATCTAAATTGTTCTGAAATTGCTCAAGGTTAAAGCTAGACCCGATAGGTAAATAGTGGTCTTGTAAATCATTGCGCTCCTGTCGCAACTGTTGGAGATGTTGTGCCAAGGCAGTTGGATTGTCAGCCTTGCCCTGTTGGATTTGGTTCTGACCTGCCGCTATTTCATCCCTGTATTGTTCTAGTTTAGTAAAAACATCTGGGGGAAAGATGGTTTTCAGGTCACGACTGAGAATCTTTTCAACTAAATTCCGGGTTTTGCTCCGTTCAACATATTGAATGGCTTCGGTGATATTATTTAAGTCTAGGCAAGTTTCTACTATCTGACCATAAACTTGGTTAAAGTATTCCGCTTGCTTGCGTTTGCTTTCATCACCAGAAACGATTTCTTCCCGCAAAGATTCTACGGTGTCAATGGCAAATTTAAATTTGGTGTAAGCGGAGGTGAATAGGTTACTCTTTCGGTAAGTCAGCCCTAGGTTGAATAAAGTTTCTGCATGGCTTTGCGGAAATGCCTCAAAGGTATAAACTCTAAGAGCTTGTTGGTAACAAGCGATGGCATTTTCACTATTCTGTGCTTTCTCACCTTTGATTCGGTTACGGTAAGCATTACCGAGATTATTTTGTGTCGTTGCCCAATCAATAGGAAATGCCTCAAAGGTTCTGACTCTAAGAGCCTGTTGGAAACAAGCGATGGCATTTTCACTATTCTGTGCTTTCTGACCTTTGATTCGGTTACCGTAAGCACTACCGAGATTATTTTTTATCATTGCCCATTTTTCTGGAAATGCCTCAAAAGTATAAACTCTAAGAGCCTGTTTAAAACAAGCGATGGCATCTTCACTATTCTGGATTTTATCCCCTTTAATTCGGTCAAAGTAAGCAATACCAAGATTATTTTGTGTCATTGCCCAATCAATATAAAATGCCTCAAAGGTATAAACTCTAAGAGCCTGTTTAAAACAAGCGATGGCATCTTCACTATTCTGTGTTTTATCCCCTTTGATTCGGTAAACGTAAGCATTTCCGAGATTATTTTGTGTTGTTGCCCATTTTTCGGTAAATGCCTCAAAGGTTCTGACTCTAAGAGCCTGTTGGAAACAAGCGATGGCTTCTTCTATGTTCTGTGTTTTATCCCCTTTGATTCGGTAAACGTAAGCACTACCGAGATTATTTTGTGTCATTGCCCATTGTTCCGGAAATTCCTCAAAGGTTCTGACTGTAAGAGCTTCTTTGTAACAAGCGATGGCTTCTTCTATATTCTGTGCTTTCTCCCCTTTTATTCGGTCAGAGTAAGCATTTCCGAGATTATTTTGTGTCATTGTCCAATCAATAGGAAATGCCTCAAAAGTATAAACTATAACAGCCTGTTTGTAACAAGCAATGGCCTGTTCAATATTCTGTGCTTTCTCACCTTTGATTCGGTCAAAGTAAGCAATACCGAGATGATTTTGTGTCATTGCCCAATGTTGGGGAAATGCTTCACGGGTGAAAACAGTTAATACGACTTCATAGCCAGTGATGGCAATTTCTATATTGCTGGCTTTATCACCCAAGGGGAATTCCTGAATTAGAGTGCTGAAAAACCAAATAACTGCTGTTACGTATTTTGCTTCATTTGCTTCCGCTTCCGCTAGGATAGTTGTTCCCAAAGCCCGCAATTTTTCTGCTAACTTCTGATTAAGTTTGTCTGTATTTGATTTCAGTAATGGGTAAACTACCTGCGCGTCACCCTCACTTTCTGCGGTTGCTTGTAGCACCTCTAAGAGAAAGTCAACTTGGCCATCAGATGTATTGTCAGCCATTGCCATCCACTGCTCTACAATAGTTATTCAAAAAATAGACTTATTTAAAGCACCCTGGATTTACCAATCTTCCGCCATTGCCAACACTGTCTGCTGCTATCCCTTAGGGAAAGGTAAGAGGCAGATTTTGATAAATTTTTTATTTATAGCATTTTTCAATTGGGTGAAGTTTTTAGAAAATAGGGAACATTTCTATGTGAATGGTTAACCGTAAGCATTCAGCCGTCAGCCGTCAGCCGTCAGCCGTCAGCCGTCAGCCGTCAGCCTTCAGCATTCAGCTGACGTAACAAAGATTAAACGAATGCTTACTTGTTTTATTTAAAAGCTGATAGCTGATAGCTGATAGTTGATACGCGACACGCTGATAGTTGATAGCTGATAGCTGATAACTGATACGCGACACGCTAATAGCTGATAGCTGATTGCTGACAGCTGATACGCGACACGCTGATAGCTGAATGCGACACCTAACCGGATGTTACTTATCCGTTAACTGGTTCAACCAATTGGTCAAATCCACTTCGGTTTCAAAATCTAACAACGCTTCTCCTAAATCCTCCAACTGGTCAAAGGATAATTCCTCAATTTGATTTTTTAATTGGGGATTGATTTCACCTAGGCGACGGCTAATTTGACGCTTAATTAAATTAAGCTCATTGCGCTTTCCTTGTTCTAATCCCTGTTCTAATCCCCGTTCTAATCCTTGTTCTAATCCCTGTTCTAACCCTTGTTCTAATCCTTGTTCTAATCCTTGGCGAATAATTCGTTGATAAACTACTGACTCTTGCATCATATCCTCCCGAAAATAAGCTTGAATTAACTGCTCATCAAATTTCACTCCAGCCAACAGTTGCACGCAAGCAGATAGGTTACGCTGCTGTTGTCTATCTTCAATCATATATACCAAAGGGAACAGGGAACAGGGAACAGGGAACAGGGAGTAGGGAGCAGGGAGCAGGGAGCAGGGAGCAGGGAGCAGGGAGCAGGTAATAGGTAAAAAATAATGTGTACCTCATAGCTAAGATAAACGCTATAATAGGTAATAGGATAAAAATATTATGAGTTGCTAAATTAAGGAATTAATGCGCGTTCATCTGCTTTTATTCAAGCCTGCTAAATGCCCCAATTTTACCGTGGATATAAGTACGGTTTACCCGGCCATTGGATAGCTAACTGGTGGGACTTTTAGAGTTTTTATTCCAGCCTGTTATATTACCAATATTTAATTGAAAATGCTATACTATTTTGTATCAATGTATCATAATTATTTTACATAAACTAGTAAAAACCATGACTATTGAAACAGAAATTTTACAAACAGTGGAGAAAATGCCAGAAACCCTAAAACAAGAACTGCTCCATTATGCCAAGTATCTGATGGAAAACTACTCCCAAGATGTTTCCCCAGAGCAGCATACTACTAAGAAACGTCGTTCAGGTATCTTAAAAGGAACCTTTGTGCTACCATTACCTGATGATTTTGATGAACCCTTAGACGATTTTAAGGAATATATGGAATGAGCTCTTTCCTGTTAGACACTCATGCATTTATTTGGTTATCTGAAAATGACCCAAATTTGCCTAATAAACTAAGAGACATGATTGATGCAGCCGATAGCGTTTATCTGAGTATTGCTAGTCTCTGGGAAATTGCGATTAAATTGAATCTTGGTAAGTTATCACTGCAACGAAGCTATCAAACCATTGAATCTGAACTTCAATCATCAGATATTAGTTTACTACCTATTGAATTTATCGACACCCTGCAAATTTCTAATCTACCCCTACATCATCGTGATCCATTTGATAGAATGTTGATTGCTCAAGCCATGAATAAATCTCTGGTTTTGATTAGTCGGGATAATAAATTTGATGCTTATCTAATTCAAAGGTTATGGGTTAGTTGACTGACTGATAAACCTGTAACCATTCAGCCATTTACCAAAGGCCATATGATTACATTTTTAAAGAGCTTATAAGCGATTAACTGTAGGATAATCGCTTTTTTTATTCGCCCCAAAACTTCCCAAAAAAACTTTAAAAAACCCTTGACATTTAAAAATATAATCATTACAATAATCATTGTAAACCAAGTTGGATTTTTTCACAATGTCAGAACAATTTACTCGCAATTTCAAGAAACAACCGACTCAGCACACTCTCAAAGGTCCTCGTGAATCAGTAATCAATAGTATGCAGATGCTTTATGCCCTAGGGTATGCAGAAATCGCGGAGTGGACTCCTCTAGAACCAACCGATATTCCAGGAGAAGTAATTACTACTATGACCAAGTATTGGTTATTGCCATAACACCTTAAATTTCTGGGGGGGGGAAACCCCCCTTGGCCAAGGAAATTTCTGACATATGTGATTGAAATAGCCGTGGATAGTATTTCTACGGCTATTTTTTTTTGCTCTTCCGTACTTGTTATGCTAAATTAACACTTTGGTGAAGGGAGTAGGGAGCAGGGAGTAGGGAGCAGTGGAAAAAGGCAGTATTTAGAAATTTTTGTTCATTAAATAGCCTCAGAACTCTTGTCGAGTAAGCTTTAGGATTTTTTTAACTGGAAATTTAGCAATTCAGGTACTGAAGAACCTTTTTTTTGTAAGCTATAGCAATCCGATCTGATTCGTGAAATAAATCGGCTGCTTTAATGCAGAAGGCATAAGGCAGATGATATAGGAGTTGGAGCTAGTTTTTAAGAAGTGCAGTGATTTTACAAATGATTTAGGATTCCTATATGAGGTACACAGGATTATTTTCCTCTTACCTTTTACCTCTTACCTACTCCCTACTCCCTACTCCCTACTCCCTACTCCCTACTCCCTACTCCCTATTCCCTACTCCCTATTCCCTACTCCCTTTGCTATCATTTAAATCTGCAACTGGAATTCTCCCATGATCCGCCAATCCAGTGTCCGTATCGTTCTAGGACTTCTTTTCCTCTCCAGCCTCACCATTAGCCTGTGGCTCGGTCATCTTTCTTCTACCACCTGGCAACCGCAAGTGGGAAACCCAGCCACAGCTCAATCCCCTGATGCTAGCCAACTTGTCCAACAAGGGGTGGAACACTACCAACTGGGAGATTTTACTAGCGCTATAGAGTATTGGCAAACTGCCCTAACTACTTATCAACAAACCAACAACCGCCCTAACCAAACTATTGTTCTAGAAAACCTAGCCAGAGCTTATCAGCAAATTGGTCAAATCGACCAAGCCATTAACTACTGGGAAAAAGTCATCACTAATTATCAGCAACTGGGGGATTTACAACAGGTAGGGCGGATGCTTACCGAACAGGCTCAAGCTTATAGTAAATTGGGGCAAAATCAAAAAGCGATCGCATTATTATGTGGTACCATTAATCACGATCACCCCTGTGTGCCAGAAAGTGCTTTAGAACTGGCTCACACCCATCAAGACCAACTTGGAGTTGCTGCGGCTCTGGGGAGTTTAGGGGATGCTTATCGCCTCAGGGGCAAGTACGATATAGCGATTAACTATCTCGAAGAGAGCTTAACAATTGCCCAAGACATTGACCACCTTGCCTATCAATCCTCAGCCCTGAATAGTATAGGCAATGCCTACAGTAGCAAAGCTCAGCTCAGCTATCGTCGGGCAAATTCTGCTGAAAAAATCGGCTACAAAGAAAAGGCTTCGGAACTCGAAGCAAAAGCTAAAAATAACGATAGCGAAGCACTAAAGTATTTTCAGAAAAGCCTCGACCTAGCTATTATTCAAAACGACCAATCCGGTCAAATGCGGGCAAGGCTTAATGAGATTCCCCTGTACTATCGCCTCGATAAATCTAGCGCTAGTGTTAGAGAATGGCAAAAAGAATGGCAAAAAGCCTACTCCCTCTTGGAAAGTCTACCAGATTCCCAGGATAAGGTTTATGCTGCCATTGAGTTAGCTAACCTGTTGCAACCGATTGCTCCGGCTCATGAAACCAGTCCCTGGATGCGATGCTATCAGCCCAAACTAGAACCCCAGGCTACTGCACTCCTCGCTCAAGCCGTTTCAATAGCGCAACGGATTAATGACCACCGCTCCCAATCCTTTGCCCTAGGGGAACTGGGTCATATCTATGAGTGTCGTGACCAGTATACGAAAGCCCTAGAGTTAAGCCAACAGGCTCGATTAGCAGCTGAGCAAAACTTGCTGGCACAGGATAGTCTGTACTTGTGGGAGTGGCAAACAGCACGGATTTTTAAGGAGCAGGGGAAAGTAGATGAGGCAATTGGAGCCTATGAAAAAGCGATCGCTACTCTCGAAACAATCCGTAGCGATATCCTAACTGCCAGTCGAGATGTCCAATTTGATTTTATTGACACCGTTAACCCAATTTACCGACAGTTAGTGGAATTGAGGTTAGAGGGAGATCAAACCTTACTAAAATCAGCTTCACCCGATGTGCGTACTCAGAATATTAACATTGTCCTGAAAACCTTTGATGCTCTCAAACTAGCAGAATTACAAGATTATTTTGGTAACGACTGTGTGTTACCAGCAGTGAATCCAGCCAGAGTTGACCTAGTCAGTACTAGAACAGCAGTGATTAGCACCATTATCCTGAAAGACCGAACTGCAGTAATTTTAAGTCTGCCGAATGGTGAAAAGCAATGGTCGTGGATTGATAGTAATCGCGAAAGTCTAAGAGAAGACATTAATAAATTTCGTAAAGAACTAGAAAGCTTTTTTGAGCCTTACAATTCCCAACAAGCACAAAAAATTTACAATGGGTTAATTCGTCCTTTTGCCAATCAATTAGAACAAGCTCAAATAGAAACCCTGGTCTTCATCAATGATGGCATCCTACGCACTGTGCCAATGGCAGCCCTCCACGACGGCGAAAAATTTTTAATTGAACGCTATGCGATCGCAACCACTCCCACCCTCACCCTGACTGAGCCTAAACCATTAACCCCTCGGAGTTGGCGAGCACTGGTGTTGGGCTTAACCAAAGAAGCTATTGTCGATGGTCGTGAATTTGAAGCCTTGAGCAATGTATCCACAGAAGTTAAGGCAGTGACACAAACCATACCAGATAGCAAACAGCTACTGGATGAGGAATTTACCCGCGATCGCTTACAAGAAGAATTAGGTGCAACGGTTTACCCGATTATTCACATAGCTACTCACGGTGAGTTCGGCACTGAACCGGAGGATACTTTTATAGTCATCGGGGAAAATGATCAACTCACCATTGATGAATTAGATCGGGTAATTCGCAGCGTAGCTAGTACTACTGAGCCAGTGGAGTTAATCTCCCTCACTGCCTGTCGAACCGCCACTGGTGATGACCGAGCAGCATTAGGTTTAGCAGGTGTAGCTGTTCAAGCAGGAGCCAGAAGTGCCTTAGCATCGCTTTGGTTCATTAATGATCAAACTACTGCCCAAATTGCTGCCCAATTCTACCAGGGTTTGCGACAATTAAACTTAAACAAAGCCCAAGCGCTTCGTGCTGCTCAAATCGCTTTACTTGAAGCAGGAGGACAATATGCTCGCCCCGCCTATTGGGCACCTTATCTAGTAATTGGCAATTGGTTGTAATCTTAGGTCTCTAAGAGGTCTATGAATCAGTATTCTACTACTATTATATGGATATTATATGAAATAGCTAGATGCCATAGTGTCCAACCAACTTGAGTCAACCTGCGTCTCCTGCACACCTAGTCTAAGGATTTTTGGCCCTTGGTGGCAGAGCGTATCCAAAAAGCCTGATCATTGTGCGCACCCCGCTCTTGCCTAGACGGGGCTTCCAAACATCGGACGATTTTTTGTGAGTTGAGTTAGACAAACTCCTATATACTAACCAATGACTGCTAAACAGCTTGCTACCCTCGTGAACAAAGTTCCTATTCTCAGTATTGACTTAGGTCGCACCTCTACTAAAGCTTGTATCAGCCGTTACCCCGATGGTGTAGTGCTCATTCCTGCCAACGTTGCCCATCTCACCGTTGAGCAAGTGCGTCGGGGTGGGTTTGAAACTCGACAGGGTGACCCTCTATTAGATATTTGGCTGGAGTATCAAGGCAAAGGATACGCCATTGGACAACTAGCCGCTGACTTCGGAGCTAACTTGGGTGTTGGTCAATCGAAAGTAGAAGATGCCTTGATAAAAGTCTTTGCCTGCATAGGACATTTCGAGCTTCAAGGTGACTTGGCAATTATCATGGGATTGCCCTACCATTCCCAAGAGCAGTTTGAGCGTGAAAAAGAGGAATTAATTGGTATCCTGGCTTCCCCTCATGTCATGTACTACAGAGGGGAACAAGTCTCGATTACGATTAAGAAAGTTTGGGTGATACCAGAGGGCTATGGTAGCTTGATCTGGGTTGAAGTTCAAGAGAACGATCCATCGGATGGCGGATTACACGACCGTTCCGTCGCCGTTGTGGATATTGGCCACCAAACCACTGACTTTATCATGGCAGATTCGTTCCGATTTGCTAGAGGAGCATCTCAGAGTGAAGCGTTTGCCATGAATGAGTTCTATGATCAATTAGCTGCGCAAATTCAGGGAGCTGACAGTCAATCGTTGCTATTAATCAAAGCGGTTAATCGTCCAGAGGGAGAGCGCTTCTATCGTCCTAAAGGTGCTGCTCAGCCCACAGACCTCGACGAAATTATACCGAGTTTGCGCAAAAGTTTTGCCCGTGAACTGTCAGATCGCTTGCTCGCTTGGCTACCAGAACGCACCACAGACGTAGTGGTGACTGGTGGTGGTGGACAATTCTTCTGGAATGATCTTCAACTTATCTTCAAAGAAGCTAGACTGAAGGGTTACTTAGCTCAACCCTCTCGAAAAGCCAATGCTTTGGGACAATACATTTATGGAGAGGTGCAAAAGCAGTCAGCATCTCGATAAATTGTATTGTAATTATCCGCTAGCATTATAGGCATAATTCCCATGGCAGCGATCGCAAAAAAAGTAAATAAAACAGTAGCATTTACCACTAACCGAGAGGATCAATCCCTACTAAAGGCAGTGGAAAAAGAACTAGCTAAGGGTCAGTATCCTAGCTTTAGCATGTTCTGCAAGCAAGCTCTCCAAGAGTTTCTGTTAAGACCAGAATCCTCTCAGGAAAAGGCATCCTCCCAGGAAGCAACCGAGGAAACAACCGAGGAAACAACAGGTGTTGGAAATCTTGAAGATAAGCTAACCCAACTGCAGCAGCAATTAACTGAAGTGGTACAGGCGTTATCGGTTCAGAGTCCTAGCCAACTGAATAATCAGCTAAGTGATCTGACTCAACGGCTTGAGGAAATAGACTCTAATACAACTGAACAATTGACGCAGTTACAACAGCAGCTTGGGAAATTAGAGCAGGTTCTATCTACTGAAGAATCTTCTGATCAACTCGATGATCAATTGACGGCCTTAATCGAACAGGTGAAGCAAGTGGATGACCGTTCTCATCAACAACTCGAACACTTAAAACAGCAAGTTGCTGGTGTAGAAACGGTGCTGTCGAATTTTAGTACGACGGATTTGTCTGGGGTAAGAGAACAGGCATCCACAGAAAAAGCTACTAGAGATTCAGATCGGACGGCTCAAGCAGGATTCGAAAAAGAGGCTGATCAATCTGATCCGTTACTAAGTCGCTTGGGTTCTTTATTAGAAGATTTTTAGTTAACTGTAGTTATGAAACGAGTTGGACTGCTGTTTGGTGGTGTCTCAGGAGAACACGAAGTTTCCATTAGTTCTGCAAGAGCGATCGCAAACGCTCTGGGTGCCGACGAAAATGCCTCTAAGTACGAATTGCTGCCAGTGTACATTCAAAAAAATGGCATCTGGACAGTTGGAGAAACTATCGCACAGGTTTTAGACTCGGGAACCCCCCTGGAATCTGCTCCTAGCGGTAATGTCTGGCAATTTCCTGCCCTTGTCAGTGAGGTAGATGTGTGGTTTCCCATCCTCCATGGGCCGAATGGGGAAGATGGCACAGTTCAGGGATTACTAACCCTGATGGCAGTTCCCTTTGTGGGTAGTGGTGTTTTGGGTTCTGCTGTAGGCATGGACAAGCTGGTAATGAAGACAGTATTTGCTCAGGCCGGATTACCCCAAGTCAAATACATGGAAGTTTTGCGGACGCAAGTTTGGTCTGATCCCTGTGTATTTACCAAACTCTGTGACCAAATTGAGGAAACCTTAAACTATCCCTACTTTGTCAAACCAGCTAATTTAGGCTCATCGGTCGGGATTGCCAAAGTGCGATCGCGTTCTGAATTAGAAGCCGCCTTAGATCATGCTGCTAGTTATGACCGCAGGTTGATTGTAGAAGAAGGAGTAGTAGGGCGAGAAGTAGAGTGTGCTGTACTAGGGAACGATCATCCCAAAGCCTCAGTAGTTGGTGAAATTACCTATGAGAGTGATTTCTATGACTACGAAACCAAATACACTCAGGGTCAAGCGGACTTGTTAATCCCCGCTCCCTTGCCCAGTGACGTGACTACCCAGATTCAGGAAATGGCAATCCAGGCTTTTACTGCCGTTGATGGGGCTGGTTTAGGACGGGTAGACTTCTTTTATGTCGAAGCCACTAGGGAAATCTTCATCAACGAGATTAACACCTTACCAGGTTTTACAGCAACCAGTATGTATCCCCAACTGTGGGCAGCTACAGGTGTTTCGTTTCCAGAATTAGTGGATCAGTTAATTCAACTAGCAATAGATCGGGCTTGAATCTTACTCCTTAGGGAATATCATGGGAAAGGCTATCTCAAAGATTGACCTGAGTTAAACAATTTGAGGAGAGAAACTTGGAACGGACATTTCTGATGGTTAAGCCGGATGGTGTACAACGGAATCTTGTTGGTCAAATCATCCAGCGTTTTGAGACAAAAGGTTTTACCCTAGTTGGGCTGAAGCTGATGAGCGTCAGCCGTGAACTTGCCGAACAGCATTACGCTGTTCACAAAGAGAGACCTTTCTTTCCCAAACTAATCGAATTCATCATCTCTGGCCCTGTAGTAGCAATGGTCTGGGAAGGAAATGGAGTAGTGGCTTCCGCAAGAAAGATTATTGGTGCTACCAAACCTCTGGAGGCTGAACCAGGAACCATTCGGGGCGATTATGGGTTAGACACAGGTCGCAATCTTATCCATGGCTCAGATGCCATTGAGACAGCGCAGCAGGAGATTAGTCTTTGGTTTAAGGAAGAAGAGCTCGTTAGCTGGGAACCAACCATAACCCCTTGGCTTTACGAGTAAGATTCACATTCACCTTTAGACCGGAAGTCCAACGCTCTACCCATGTTTGGTGAGCGTTGGTATAATTGATTGGGAGATGGCGGAATTTTTACCGACTCTTGTCAAAAGCAGTTAGCGGCTAGCTTCTTTTGCCCTTTGGTCTTTCCTCAAAGCCGGTTGCGCTTCGTTCTCTACAGGAATTGACTCCAGGTTTGGGGTCTTAGACTTTTCAGAAAATCCCCACATGAACACTAGGGCAATAGCAGCAATCATTAACCATTCCGGTGGCACTAATTCCGGTTTAATCGCTCTGACCAACAGGCGCAATCCCACAAAACCCACGGTGATGTAGCCAGCATCCTCCAGATAGACATACTCTTTCAACCAACGAATAAATAAGCCCGCCATGAAGCGCAGGGTAATTACCCCAATGGTGCCACCAGCAATAACCAGCCAGGTCTGGTCAGAAATTGCGATCGCTGTCGTGACACTATCCAAGGAAAAAGCTAAATCCGTTACAGCAATTAGGGGAATTGCCTGCCATAGAGAAGTAAACTTCGGGCCATGATGGTGATCTTCTTCATCTTGATCAGAGGTGAAATACTCAAAGACCAACCACAGCAGATAGGCAGCTCCCAATAACTCAAACTGCCAAAACTGCACTACCCAAGTGGCTGTGAGAATCAAACTGATTCGTAGGACATAGGCAACTGCTAAGCCCAAGTTAAGAGCATGGCGTTGAAGTTCTTTGGTTTCTAAGCCTTGGGAGATCGCAGCTAATGCGATCGCATTATCAGCAGACAGTACAGCTTCTAGTGCCACCAGAATCAACAAAACCACAGGAGCCTCAAGCCCAACATTAAACGATGAGTTAAGAATTTGGTCTAGCATTAAAAATTATTAAGGTCTTAAAGGGTTAACTTAGTATATGTAATATATGTAATCGCCTAAATTGCTAAAACTGTGATATCTAACTTAATTAATCTTAACATTTAATCAGAATTTGAGTGCGGTGCGACCCCAGGGAGGTTCTAACGCCCACGGGAACACGGACCCGCGTCAAAGGTAATAGCTGTGATCGTAATTTGAGATAAAACCAAGCTAAAAGGATTCTAGTATCTGGATAGGACAAGTTATTGTGATAGAATTCCAGAACTAGCCCAATTAGTTGGCTAATGGTATAGAATATCGCTCAAATAAAGGAGATTGTATACGATGCCTATTTCAGATGCGCAAGTTATCGGAGCTCTATTCCTGGCTTTGATTCCGGGATTTCTAGCATTCCGGCTGTCTACCGAACTTTACAAATAGTGCTGGGAAGCTCAAAGCCTTGCTTCTAAGCGCTTCGGATCTAGAGCGGACAAAGGATAAACAAAATAGTTTCGGTGACACCACCGATAATCTAGGATTATCGGTGGTGTCACTGAAACCAATTAATAAATCGCGAATCACCTCAAAGCTAGTGAAATCCATGGGGAGATGGAAAAAAGGGGAAGAACCTTGCTAGCTCAGTCGTTAATTAAAAACAGGGGTTTAACCCCCCAGTTAGTTTATCAATAGTATCGTTTGATCGGTCAGCACTACCAAATACCGCAATTGAGCGCTTTTTGAGGGGTTTCCGGGATCCAAATTTCCCAGGAATCGCTGCAAACGTCAGTGTACCGGGGAACGTTAATAGATATTTCCGATATTATAACCAATAATTCTGAATTATTCTCCTGACTGGAAGGTCGTTTCCCTTGGATTGGAGTCAACACCAGGAAATTTATGTGTCAAACTCACGTTATGCTAAGCTCTTAGTCTATTTGGGGACTTGATTCTTCCAGAAAGACTATTCTTTCGCTAAATTATCTGGCTAAATAAAAGGTGCATACTAAAAACTCTATCTTAATCAACTCAATAATAAACCCAAGGGCGCTGGTGTGCCAGCGTGGCATTGTAAACGGAAATGAACGCAATCCAACCCCCTCACTCAACTCGGGTACCATCAAAACCTCGCCGAAGAGTTCCTCGAATCAAGCACCGTCCGCAGCGACAGTCATACGGGGCAGTTGCTGGTGAAACTACGGCTAAGTTACTTGTTAACCTAGTTCTTTGTGCCGCTGCCATTACCGCACTAATGGAACTATTGCCTTATCATCTCTCACAGCAAGCCAAGTTGCGAGAAGTCAAACGAGAGGTGAAGCGAACTGAAACACGAGTGAATAAATTGCGCCGTGAATTCAGTCGCTCTTTTGACCCCAGGCAAGCCCAGAAAGTAATGCGAGAGCAAAGCTTACGACGTGATCCGAATCAGGTTCAGGTCGTCTGGCAAGATCCAGACTGAGGGCCAGACTTAGGGGATGGAAATTAGTTATACTTCCGGTGGGCATAAACTCAGCTAAAGGTAATCGGTCCAGTTTGCTCGGTGCGAACGCGCCCCGCGTGGCCTACGGCCAAACGCGCCCCGCGTCTCCTAGGTCGAATCGCTCTTTGGGAGGCAAGAGCTAACCACTAACCCCTTTAAGCTCTCAGTGGCTTAAGCAAATCATTGATCCAATTTTCCACTTTCTCGCGCAAGGAATCAGAAGAACCGGACTTGGGCAGCCACTTCAGAGCCTTTTGATAGTCACTGATGGCACAGTTCCAGTCACCCCTGAGATGGTAAGTACGCCCTCTCTGAGCATAGACATGGTCTTCCAGGCATCCTAGCATTAGAGCCATGTCAAGGTTTTCTAGGGCTAAATCGTACAATCCCAATTCCCGGAAGGTGATCGCTTGGTTAATCCAGGTGCGGATATTTCCTGGATTGAGATCAATAGCTTGCTCGTAGTCGGTGAGGGCTTCAGCCAGTTGCCCAACTGATGCATAATAATTAGCGCGATTGTTGTAAGCTCTGTCCAATGTTGGATCAATTCGCAGTGCCTGATTGTAATCAAATAGGGCTTTGTAGGGCTGACCACTTTGGAAATACAGCAATCCCCGATTGTTGTAGTCTAATGCACTGGTGGGATTGAGATTAATCAACTGGGTTAACAATGCGATCGCACTGCTGTAATCCCCTTGTTTCACTTTCGAGTTTGCTAACGTGCGCAGGCTTTTCACAGAGTGTATGTGGCTTTTTCTAGGCACTAGCCTCACTGGTGCTAAATGCCTGTGGTTTTTGCGGGACATTGGGAACCACTGTCGATTTTGGTTTTGCCGATTTAGAAAAGTAGGAGCATTCATATTTGCCTCAACCTCATTTGCAGCCTATCTAGATTCAACCTTACGGCTAACAGCACCCAGCTGGTTGGTCTTAATGTGTCACTTATTCATGCGTCTTCGGTGTACCCAAGAAAACCATCCAGATTGTCCCTGGGACTTGGGACTCTTCTTTGAAGACTACAGCAGTAATAAAACAGTTTCCTGAAAGACGAATTAATTTTGTGGAGATTATTTTATAGAGGGACTGGGAGTGGACACTTTTGGGAAGATGCACAATTCCCTAGGGGTTTGGGGTTTGGGGTTTGGGATTTGGGTGTCATGACTGAACTGCAGCTATAGCAGAAAGCGGATAGATGTGTTCAAAATAGTATAGTTACTATTCCATAGCATCCACTCTCAGGAGGAAATCCTGTGCCATCCCTTCCACCTTCAATTCCACCTGTGTCTTCGCCCCCAACCAACCCATGGCTGCGAATGGTAGGGATGTGGCTAGCAGTTGCTGTGATTGGTGCAGGGCTAGGTTGGTCATATCAAGAATGGCAAAGTTATCGAAATACACTATTACGCTTAGAAGAGATTCAGAAGCACCGATCAGAACGGGAATATGAAGAATGCATCAATAAAGCCACGACTATTCCTGAAAATTCCCCTATATATCAACAGACTCAGCTTATTTTCGATGAGTGTGCCCAGAAACTATTTGGCAAAGCTAAGATACTAGCTGCAGCGAACCAATTTAAAGACGCAATTATCGAGGCCAATAAACTGACCCCAGATAGTGCTCCTTACCAAGAGGCACAACAGTTAATTAATCAGTGGTCTAACAGCCTATTTCAGAAAGCTACCAAGCTGTATCAGGAACAAGGGAAGCTCAATGAAGCCATTGCTCTAACTCAGGTGATTCCTGAAACTAATCTGATTCGTCAAAAATTACCGGAGACCATTGCCCAATGGAAACAAGAGTGGGCTGTGAATGTATCGATTCGCAAACAAGCACTTCAAGCCCTGGAGGCAGGTCAATGGCAACAGGCTAAGCAAAACGCTAGGAGGGTGACCACTAGCTATTGGCAAAAGAAAGTTGAACCAATTATAGACAGGGCAGATGCTAAAATTTCTACCATAGAAGCCCACAAAGAAGCTCAACGAGTCAGACGACAAGCCCAACAAGAGGCTCAACGAGTCAGACGACAAGCCCAGCAAGAGGCTCAACGCATAGCCAGAGAAAAAGCACAACAACAAGCTCAGGAGCAGGATCGACGTAGACAGCAATGCATTAAGCTGGTAACGAAATACACTGAAGAGAATGAGTGGGCTCTCAAAGAGTATGAAAGGTTAAGATGTGATGATTTTCCCCATGAGCTATTTTAATCAAGCCATCGGGTTGTTCTGATCCTAGAAACTAGGTCCGTTGGCACGGGCTTGATTAGGAATGATACCATTAGGGACTTCCAAATATAGCAGAAGTCAGAAGTCAGAAGTCAGAAGTCAGAAGTCAAACTCTTGCGCTTACTTAGGTTTGAGACTTTTGTCATGTCCGCGCCTGCCCTGGCGACTGCTATAAAAAAATATCCAATTACTTGTTTTGTGGGGTGGGCGTCTCGCCCGCCCTAAACAGGGGAGACGCCGATTCCACTGGATAACTTATTTTTTGTCTGAAGCACGGTTACCTTAGGCATTAAGTACCAGAACTTAACCCAACACCTAACACCTAACACCTAACACCTAACACCTCATACCTCATACCTAACACCTAACACCTAACCCTCAAAACTCAATTGACACAGTACTAGCTTAGTTTGAGCCCCTGACTAGACCTTAGAGGCTCAAGGGTTGCCATAATTTTTGTAAAGTATAATGAATGATTTATTCGCAACTACATGGCTGATACAACTGCCTGGGTGAATCTCCTCACCCCCTTACCATTCCTCCCCCCTGAACACCCTCTCCCATCCCTATTGGCAACAGCAACTGAAGCCACTGCTAATGAAGCAGAAAACGGTTCACTGGTTCTTGCAGGAGTGCTATTGAGTCTAGTGGTGATCTACTTCGCCAGTAAACTCGGAGGCGAAATTTGTGCTCGGATTAACTTACCACCCGTATTAGGGGAATTGGTCGGTGGTGTAGTTGTCGGGGTTTCTGCCCTAAATCTGCTAGTTTTCCCAGAAGGGGGCAGTGGGGCTACCAATTCCGTAATGATGACCTTTCTCCAAACTACCGCTGGTCTAACCCCAGAAGCTACCAACTCAGTATTTCAGTCTACTAGCGAGGTGATTTCCGTCTTGGCGGAACTCGGCGTGATCATCCTGTTATTTGAAATTGGACTAGAGTCTGACCTCAAAGAACTGATCCGTGTTGGTCCGCAGGCTGCTGTGGTAGCTGTAGTTGGGGTGGTTGTCCCCTTTGCTGCTGGTACTGCTGGTTTAGCTTTCCTATTTCATATTTCTGCTGTCCCTGCTATTTTTGCTGGTGCTGCCCTAACTGCCACTAGTATCGGGATTACCGCTAAAGTCCTAGCAGAAATTGGACAGCTCAGTTCTAAAGAAGGGCAAATTATTATTGGTGCTGCCGTACTCGATGATGTCTTAGGAATTATTGTCCTGGCTGTGGTGGCTAGTCTGGCAAAAACTGGGGAAGTCGTGATCACTAATGTGATCTATTTGATTATTAGTGCTGGTGTCTTCCTAGTTGGAGCAATTCTAATCGGTCGCTTCCTCGGTCCGTATTTCGTTGCCTTGGTCAAGGAAATGAAAACACGAGGTCAGGTATTACTGACAGCACTCATTTTTGCCTTTGTCTTGTCCTATATTGCCACAGCTATCCAATTAGAAGCCATTTTAGGAGCCTTTGCTGCTGGGCTAGTCTTGGCAGAAACGGATAAACGTCGAGAATTGGAAGAACAGGTCCTACCAGTGGCAGATATACTTGTGCCGATCTTCTTTGTTACAGTGGGAGCCAAAACTGATTTGAGTGTCCTTAACCCAGCAGTTCCCAGTAATCGCGAGGGTTTGATCTTGGCAACTTTCCTGATTGTGGTGGCAATTCTTGGTAAGGTGATCACAGGATTGACAGTCTTTGGTCAATCAGGAATTAACCGCTTGGCTATTGGGGTTGGCATGATTCCCAGAGGTGAAGTGGGGCTGGTCTTTGCTGGTGTTGGTTCAGCAAGTGGTGCTCTTTCAGAAGCGACTGAAGCAGCGATTATCATGATGGTTATCTTAACGACTTTTATTGCTCCGCCTTTGTTGCGGTTGGTCTTTCAAGAGCCATCTGAGCAGGTGGAAACAGCTGGAGAGTCTTGAGACTTTTTCTAATGGTATCTGAGCTTGCTGAGTGAAGACAATTATTGATGCAGGATTCTTGAAGAATCCTGTTCAATTTAGTTGATTGTGTATGCTTTAAGATTTGACAAAGCTAAGTGTGTTAACTAAAACCAAATTTTCGATTCAGAGAAACCCGTGTATACTGAAACTCTTGAAACTTAACCAAGCTACTCTACGTCCGAGTCTGTTAACGGTTTTAATAAGATTAATCAGATTAATCTGATTAATCTGACAGACTAGACATTGCTTGACTGGGCTATTAATTAGGGGTATTCATCGTGAGCGGTTAGGGATTAGCGGTTAACTATAGCCGACTCTAGGCAGCTGTTGGGGTCTAATACTTAACCGCTAACAGCTGCTATAACCAATTGCTATAACCAATTGCTATAACCAATTGCTATAACCAATTGCTATAACCAATTGCTATAACCAATTACCTAATATACATGATACAGGAGTAAGAATTGTGAGGTTTCGCTGGCTACTGCTACTCTCCAGCTCTTTGACATTTTCTCTATTTTCATTGGCGGCTCAAGCCCGTGAACTACTATTTTGGCAATATGATCGCAATCAGAATCGCCTGGAATTTACCACTGATGTGGGTGTACAACCCACAGCCCAACTCATTTCTAATCCTACCCGGTTAGTCATTGATTTGCCGGGAATTAACGTCGGAGGTCCATCAACAAATCAGCGTCTAAGCGGGGCGATTCGGGAAGTGCGAGTGGGGCAATTTGAGAGACAAACCACTCGGATTGTGGTTGAATTGGCTCCTGGTTACACTATAGACCCCCAGCAGGTAAAATTTCGGGGTATTAGCCCCAATCAGTGGACTGTACAATTACCTCAGCCCTATCGAGGGTCACTGCCGGTTCTGCCTAACCCAGCACCGCCATCCCTACCACCGGCTCAGCCGCCGACCCGCACTCAATCCCCTCCACCACGGCCAACTATTCCGAGATCCAATCCAACTATTCCGAGATCCAATCCGGGGATTCGCCGCCAAGGCTTTCAGATCAATAGAAATGGATTTTTTATCAGTACCGATGGTGGGAAACCCATCATTCAAATCGAACGAAGTCGCAATAACCGCCGCATTAACATCGACCTAGAAGGGGTTACGATTGCCGAGAGTCTGTTAGGGGAAGATTTGGAGGTAAATCGCTACGGGGTTAGCAAAATCGAGTTTGAAAAGAAAAAAGAGTCCCCACCGATTGTCCGGATGACCCTGAATGTGGATAGTGACAGCCCTGATTGGCTGGCATCGTTCAGTGAAAGATTGGGAGGGGTGTTGATTTTCCCTAGGGGTGTCCCGGCTCAAAGGTTAGATAATGGACCAACATCCAAAGTGCCAACCAAACCGATTCAATCCCGTGGCTCGGCTAATACCGGTAAGTTAGCCACCATTGGGTCAGTGGAATTGGCTAGCAATCAGACTCAGCTGTTGATTAAAGCTAACCAACGGGTCAGAGCCACTAGCAAATGGGATCCTCGTTCAAAGTCTTACCAAATTACTATACCGAATGCCAAACTAGCTGAGAAGTTCAGTGGCCCTCAACTTAATACCACTAGTCCTGTATCAGAGGTGATGGTGCGGCAGGAGGACAAAAACACAGTGCT
The DNA here is from genome assembly GCF_010671925.1 of Moorena sp. SIOASIH. Classification (GTDB taxonomy): domain Bacteria; phylum Cyanobacteriota; class Cyanobacteriia; order Cyanobacteriales; family Coleofasciculaceae; genus Moorena. Next base: position 545,928 of record NZ_JAAHIH010000004.1, read on the forward strand.
GATTCTGGTACAGCCATCAAACGGTACCCGAATTGGCAGCCTCAATCAGCTCAATGATCAGCTGTTGGCTCTGCAACTAAGACCATTTCTATCAAGCAGGCCAACCAGGATACCCCCGCGCTCGATTCCTGTGCCACCGCCTAACTCGATTCCTGTGCCACCGCCTAACCGGACTCGCCCACCAATTCCCAGACGTCGGGTTCCCAAAGAGCGCCTGGTAGTGGTCATTGATGCCGGACACGGTGGCAAAGACCCTGGTGCTATTGGGCTTGGGGGTATACAAGAAAAAGATGTTAATTTGTCGATTTCCCGACAGGTGGAAGCGCTGTTGGAAAAACAGGGGATCCAGGTTGTCATGACCCGCTCAGATGACCGATTCATCAGTCTGGATGGACGAGTTCAAGTGGCAGAACGGACGGATGCTGATTTATTTGTCAGCATCCACGCCAATGCTATCGGGCGTAACCGACCAGATGTGAATGGATTAGAAACTTACTACTACTCTACTGGTCAGAGTCTTGCCCAAACCATCCACTACACTATCTTGCGGAGCGTGGATATTCGTGACCGACGTACCCGACGGGCGAGGTTTTATGTGCTCAGGAAAACCTCCATGCCAGCAGTTTTGGTAGAAGTTGGTTTTCTAACTGGCTATGAAGACTCCGCTAAACTGAAAACTGCCGCCTATCGCAGCCAGATGGCTAGAGCGATCGCTCGTGGCATCCTCCTATACATTCGGCAAAATCGGTTATATTCGGCAGAATCGGTTGACCTAAGTTGAGTTCTGATATTTTGTCAATTCTTAATTGATAATTGCTAACCTATAATCTAAGCATTTTCTTGTTTTGAGCGAAACCAAGTAATCTGTTTCTTGCCCCTGGGTGGGTAGGTGCCAATTCTTAACCAATGATCAATAACCCAATTTTGATCTCTCGAACTCAACCCCAGAGTAGTCCCATCGGGATTTTCGACAGTGGTGTGGGGGGTCTGACTGTTCTGAGGGAACTATACAAACAACTACCATCCGAATCAATTGTTTACTTTGCTGACACAGCACGGCTACCCTACGGTACCAGGTCTGCGGATGAAATCGTGCAGTTCGGCTTCGAGATTCTCAGCTGGATGGTGCAACAGGAGGTCAAAATGGTGGTGATGGCCTGCAATACCAGCTCGGCTCTGGCATTGGAAACTCTGCGTAGTGAGTTTGATATCCCAATTCTGGGGCTGATTCTACCAGGTGCCCGTGCGGCAGTCCACCAAGGTCGTCGCGTTGGGGTGATTGCTACACCAGCTACGGCTGCCAGCAATGCTTATCGAAATGCTATTTTAGAGGTTGAACCAACTGCTCAGGTATGGCAAGTGGGTTGTCCGGAGTTTGTGCCATTAGTGGAGCAAAATCGCTTGTACGAACCCTACACTACAGCTGTAGCACGGCAGTACCTGGAACCTTTGCTAGCAGCCCAAATCGATACCCTAGTTTATGGCTGTACTCATTATCCCCATCTAGAACCGATCCTGCGGGAAATATTACCCCCAGACGTTAAATTGGTAGACCCAGCAAAATACGTTGTTGCTGCTGCTGCTCAAGAACTGGATTTAATTGGAGGGCGGAATACTGGGGAGGCAAGACCAACTCGCTTTGGGGTCAGCGGTTGTCCTCAACAGTTTGCCCAACAGTCCCTACAATGGCTGGGTTACACTCCAACAGTTGAAAAAATACACCTACCACAGGTGTCAATCCCTACGATACATTATGGTTCTTTCCGTGATGGCGAGCAATCCCTCGCCATCACGGAAAGCGCACCTTTAGAATCGGTAGATTGACAAATAATAGACCGATTTTTCCTACCATAAATTTGGTTGTGGAGGCAATTGTTAACCCATCCCATTTTCCTTAGGTGAAGTCCCCTGTGAGCAACGACTTCACCTATTTTAGTTATTATCATGATTAATTTTTCGCAATTTTTTCGGTCACTTTAACCCCTTTAACTAACCCTAGATCTAAATCAAGCTAAATCAAGTTTTGGCTCGGCTTGTCATATCATCTCCGGATAATTACCCTTAATAATCTGTCGCCCACGGGAACGCGCACCAAGAAACGGGAAAGGGGAATTACTAGTTTTGTAAATTTTTGTTTCAAACTTATCACAATTAACGTAAAAGCGAAAACTCATGCTGAAGACTAATTTAGTAACTCAAAAACCTAGTGGTTGAGTAAGCAGTCAGCTATGAGCTTAGTCAAGAAACAGAGTAAACTCATGGGATTTTTTTCCTGGGAGACTCTTGTATCTTAAAATCTGGTTTGTCGCTTCTTTTGACCCATTGCAAATTACCAATTCCTAATTTACCCTTAACCTTTACCCAGAGAAAATCAGGAATATAATAATTAGTAAAGCAGATTTTATCGCAAATAACGTTACGTTTATTTTATAAGTCATCCAACTATGTCAGGTCTAACTATTAAAGACATCAACACCGATAGCATTTCTGTAGAAGAACGCTATGCACTTGACATTCTAGTCAATCTGCCAGTGCCTCAGGTTAGTAAACTCCAAGAATTAATGGAATTGGAGGTAGAAGACGTTATTAGCCCTATAATTTTACAAAATTTTATTGAACTGTGTCAAGAATGCGGCTTGGACTTGTCTGAGGCAGGAGTCAATCAGTTTAAAGACGCTAACAAACTCGGTAATACTGGAGCTGTCAGAGGAATTATTGGTCCTCAAACGGCTCAGTTTTACTTTGATGCTATCATCAAGAAAGTAACACCCGAGTTGCCACCAGGTACCGATAGAAACATTAACCAAGCTGGTTTAGATCTGGTTAAAGAGTTTGAAGGACTCCATAAAAGGTGCCCCGATGGCAGAGTAGAAGCTTATATCGATCCGGTCGGAATTCCTACTATTGGATGGGGTCATACGGCTGGTGTTCGCATCGGAGATATCATCACTGTTGAGCAAGGGGAGAAATTGCTCAGACAAGATTTAGAAAGTTCTGAATCTACGGTGAGTAATCTTGTCAAAGTATCACTGACTGATAATCAATTCTCTGCTCTAGTTAGCTTTGTGTTCAATATAGGACCAACAGCGTTTAGGCGCTCGACATTATTACGTAAGTTGAATCAGGGTGATGATCAAGGGGCTGCCAATGAGTTTCTTCGTTGGAACAAGGGTGGTGGTCGAGTCCTATTAGGCTTGAGCAAACGCAGAGAAGCGGAGCGTAAACTGTTTCTGAGCTAAATCAAATTTAAGGTTAAATGTTAAAGGTTGAACGCGATCGCGTGGCCTTTTGGCCAAGGTTGAAGGTTGCAGGTTTAAAGGTTTAAAGTTAAAGGTTGCAGGTTGAAGGTTTAAGGTTGAAGGTTGAAGGCTAAAGGTTGCAGGTTTAAGGTTGTCATCCAAGGCTAAACCTAATCCCTAACCCCTAACCCCTCTAAGTTTGGCAAAATGTATAATAAAAGACCTATCACCCAGTAAGGTCTTGCAATTAAGTCCCGATAAATCGGTATAAAACGGTATTTATCGGTGTAATACAGACATTGACATTTAAATAGCGCTAGAGTATTCTTGAAGTGAGTGTAGGACATAGCAGTTAACGATGCCCAAAAAAGTAGGAGCAGCCAAGAAAATATCGACTCAGGTCGTCCCCGTGGTGGGGATAACCAAGTCGGTTGAACTTGAGTTGCAGTCTACGATGAAAAAATTAGGCATAGTCAGGGCTGAATCTTACAATAAGCTGGGTAGCATTAATCACTGGGGGCTGGACTGGAAAAAGGCGGTGCCAGAAGTAAAAAGTTTTAGGACTCCCGACACCCTAGGGTTGCCTGCCAAATTGATGGATTGGACTGTCAATGATGTAGCAAAAGCTATCACAGCGAGCCAGGCAGCTTGCACTGATGCGGTAATTAAGAAAATCTACAAAAGGTTTCCAGGGAGGGACGGCCAAAAGATAAGAAAGGAGCTTTGTAAACAGCTATTGACTTTAGCTTTTCTAGATAATCCATTGCTGCATAGACTTGTTAGGAAGGAATTTCAGCGAGGGCATTCCTGGGTCAAGAACAGAAACGTCTATCAACAAGTAGGGTATAAATGCAAAAGGCTCTCTCGTAATACTTACCAACTAGAGTTGGCTGGATTAAGGAGAGGAAAGAGAAACAAAATAACCGTTAGGTCTAATCGAAAAATAAAAGGTCAGATTAGACTGGTATACAACCAACTCTTGGAAAGGTTTGAAATTCACTTTCTAGTAGACTATGGAACTGTAGAGATTCTTGCCGACCGCCGAGCAATTGGAATAGACAAGGGATACACTGAGGCTTTCTATGATTCAGATGGCCAGGCGCACGGGAAAAGATTGGGTAGGGCGACAACTAAGAAGTCCGTTCGCGTAGCGTGGCCTTTTGGCCATCGAATATATGCTAAAAACCGCAACAGAGGAAAACTCTGGGCGATACATAGAAAATTATAAAAAATAGACCCAGCCAAGTCGGCTCGAATACTCCAAAACAATCTGACCAGGAAAACTGAAAATCGCCGATACAGAAAAAGCCAATCAGAGATAAAGGCGATTATAGGAGCCGCATCTAAGTCCCTTTTTAATGGGCAATCACTAAAAGTATTTGCTGTTCGCGAAGCGTGGCCTACGGCCTTAGATTTAACACAACCGATAAGAAATAAACGCCAGTCCAAAGCTATATCCCGAAAACTCAATAGTTGGATGAAAGGAGAGATGCGGGACTCCTTGCAGAAATGGGCTAATTGGACTGGGTCGGTTGTAACAGAAGTCCAGCCTAGCTACACGTCGCAAGTTGACTCCGTGACTGGAACCCTATTAGGGAAAAGGAGCGGGGACAGCGAACCCATATTCAATGGGGTCGTGTTGCAGGCTGACCACAATGCTGCTAAAAACATCCTTGCTCGGGGTACAGACTTCGAAATTTCCCGGTACATGACTAAAACTGAGGTTCAAGCAGTATTGTTGCGCCGTACCGCGCGTTTCTTAAAAGGTATGGGACTGAGTCTAGCTGATGCAGTTGAGCTTGGATGGCTTGACTCTAATAAGCATAGCAGGACTCGGGCTTTTAAGGAACTCCTTGCTGAGATGCAAGGAACGTCTAGATAGATGAATGGCAGGCTCAACTCCAATTGCCGTACGACCATTCCTCACTCGGACAACAATATATTGCACCTTGACCCGTGGTACCGGGTTTGCCCCGATTAATCTCGGTTTAAGAGTATCTCATTACTCACCTTACGGAATTCCCAAGGCTGAAAGCCCCGTGTTTTTAAACCGGGGATGAAAGCCAGTTAGCGACTTTAGTCGCCTAGATGCAATTTCACCAAAAAGGTTGACACTTGCCTAGCGCTAGAGTATCATTTAGATATGGGTACAGGCTGAAAAACCGAGGCTGAGCCGGGTCAGAGACCCGTAACTTATTGACCTAAAAGTAGTAATGCCCGGAGGGTAGGGAAAGTCCTCCTTTCTTGATGCAATAGCGAGTGGGGGAAACCCCCAAGACCGCGCTGCATCGCTAAAAACCCAATCATCAACTAACAATTGGTGTGTGAACTCAGCAAGACACAACTTGAGAGAAAAATGGTACGGCGGGGCACGCCGGAACCAAGTGAAACAGGAAAGCAACGGACTTTATAAGGCACTTTTCATAAAGTAACTAAACGCCTAAGGAGACTAGCCCGCTGGGTCTTTCGTGAACTAGACTAGGATCTTTGTCTTGACGGGATTCAGGTTTAGATATTGCCACTCGGACACGGAGGTTTAAGGCCGGTCGTAGATCTAGGAATCCCCGTCTTTTTAAAGCGGGGAGTGTCAACAAATCAAAAGTTTATTTGGGCTACAGGCATGACCAAACAAGCACCTACCTCCTTGCTTTCCCTAACAGTGGCACCGACTCAAGTAGTGCGTTGTTCGTTGGAAGACTCAGGAAATGCGATCGCACGGCTGGGAAATCGTCCTTTGATTGTAGGAGGCCAGCATACTCTCGCTACCCTAGCCTCATCACTGGAATCGGTTTTGGAACAGCATCAACTCATTTATGAATGCGCATCCTACAGTCCTGATTGCAGTGAGAAGTCTTTAGCTAAACTCTCAGAAGCTGTTGCTGCTCATCAATCTGACTTAATTATTGGGATTGGCGGTGGTAAGGCGTTGGATACTGCTAAAATCCTAGCGCACCAGTGCCAGTTACCTGTGGTGACTGTACCTACCTCTGCTGCTACCTGTGCTGCTTGGACAGCTCTATCTAATATCTATTCTGACCAGGGGGCTTTCCTGTACGATGTTGGACTTGACCGTTGCCCAGATTTATTGGTACTTGATTACAGCTTGATTCAGACAGCGCCCCAACGTACCCTAGTTGCCGGGATTGGTGATGCCTTAGCGAAGTGGTACGAAGCTTCGGTTAGTAGTGGTAGCGCTACAGATACTCTAATTATTGCGGCTGTCCAACAGGCAAGGGTATTGCGAGATATTTTGTTCCAAAAGTCGGTTGATGCTCTAACCCAACCTGGTAGTGAAGTTTGGCGGGAAGTTGTCGATGCAACAGTTTTACTGGCTGGTGTGATTGGGGGCTTGGGTGGAGCTCGATGTCGTACTGTTGCTGCCCATGCTGTACATAATGGTTTAACTCATATACCAGCAGCTCACGATTCTTTACATGGTGAAAAGGTGGCTTATGGCATTTTGGTGCAGCTGCGTTTGGAAGAAATGCTTCAGGGGAACCAACTGGCAGCATCAGCACGGCAACAGTTGCTGAAGTTTTATGGTGAGCTTGGTTTGCCCCAAACTCTCCAAGACCTGGGATTGGGGTCGATTACCTTGGCTCAGTTACAGAAAGCAGCTGAGATTGCCTGTGGGGAAAATTCTGATATTCATCGGCTACCGTTTAAGGTGCTTCCAGAACAGCTGATGGCAGCAATGGTTTCTACTAGGGTACTAGTTGAGGGCAGTCGTAAGGAGTTAAGTTTGGCAGCGGTTGAAGGTTGTTCGCGTAGCGTGGCCAAAGGCCAAGGTTGTCTGTCAGAATGAAGAATGAAGAATGAAGAATGAAGAATGAAGAATGTGTAATTATACATTCTTCATTCAAAAATGTTGCAGGTTGCAGGTTGTAGGTTGAACGGTGTTGGGTGAACGGTGTTGGGTGAACGGTGTTGGTTTTGAGCTCAAACCTGATAACCTTTAATATTACTAGCTAATACTACTAGCATTTTCCGATACTTTTTAGCTACCAAAGTCTACCAAGATAGACCAAGGCCCGCCAAGGCAAGATGCAATAGCATCCAGGGGGTATCTCCGCTCTGACGGAATATCCCGCGAGCGCCATAAAAATGTCAAAAAAACTGGTTCCACCGGGATAGAGAGCGCAACTATTAAACCCTTGGTTTTCGGCTTTAATTTAAGTTACATAGTAATCCCTGTCGGTGTTACCCTAATTTAAGTCTAACAAATAATAAGAGTTTTTGGTTGACTCTGCGACATTTTCTCTAGCTGTTTACTAACCCTTATACTGGCTCTCAACTCCTTCCCGTAGCGTGGCCTTTTGGCCAAAGTCAAAAATTATAGGTCTTGACCTTCAACCGGCTAACTTCCAAACCTGACACTGATAATGGTAGATTTGATTACCCCAGCACAACGACTAAGCGCACTCCCTCCCTATGTATTTGCTCGTTTAGATGAATTAAAAGCAAGAGCCCGTGAGCAAGGGCTGGATTTGATTGACTTGGGGATGGGTAATCCTGATGGTTCAGCACCGCAGCCGGTGATCGAAGCAGCGATCGCAGCCTTAAAAAATCCCGCTAACCACGGTTATCCTCCGTTTGAGGGGACTGCTAGTTTCCGTCGGGCAATTACGAATTGGTATCATCGCCGCTATGATGTGGAGCTAGACCCAGACAGTGAAGCTTTACCTCTGTTAGGGTCTAAGGAAGGACTAGCTCACCTAGCCTTGGCCTATGTGAATCCGGGAGATTTGATTTTAGTACCTTCTCCTGCTTATCCGGTCCACTTCCGGGGTCCGTTGATTGCTGGGGGAGAAATTCACAGCTTGGTTTTGAAACCGGAAAATGATTGGCTGATTGATTTAGGGGCGATTCCGGATCAGGTTGCCCAACGAGCTAAGATACTCTATTTTAACTATCCCAGTAATCCGACCACCGCTACCGCCCCAAGGGAGTTTTTTGAAGAAATTGTTGCGTTTGCCCGTCGGTACTCAATTCTGCTGGTACATGACTTATGTTATGCGGAATTAGCATTTGATGGCTATCAGCCTACTAGCTTGCTGGAAATTCCTGGCGCTAAAGATATTGGTGTAGAATTCCACACCCTATCGAAAACTTATAATATGGCTGGCTGGCGCGTTGGCTTTGTAGTGGGGAATAGCCGCATTATTCAAGGGTTGCGTACTTTAAAAACTAATCTGGACTATGGCATCTTTGCTGCCTTACAAACCGCTGCTGAAACCGCCTTGCAACTGCCAGATGTTTACCTTCAAGATGTCCAAAACCGTTACCGCCGCCGCCGAGATTTCATGATTGAGGGTTTGGCCGAGTTGGGTTGGCAGATTCCTAAGTCCAAGGCAACCATGTATCTGTGGGTTCCTTGCCCAATAGGGGTAGGTTCAACGGATTTTGCCCTGGATGTTTTGCAGCAAACTGGAGTAGTCCTCACCCCGGGAAATGCTTTTGGCATCGGGGGTGAAGGGTATGTGCGGGTTAGTTTGATTGCGGAATGCGATCGCTTGGGTGAAGCCCTCAATCGGTTGAAACAAGCTAATATCCGCTACCAAGCCGAAACAATGGTTAAGGTTGAAGGTTGAAGGTTGAAGGTTGAAGGTTGAAGGTTGAAGGTTGCAGGTTGAACGCGATCGCGTGGCCTTTTGGCCAAGGTTGAAGGTTGAAGGTTGAAGGTTGCAGGTTGAACGCGATCGCGTGGCCTTTTGGCCAAGGTTCGAGGTTGCAGGTTGAACGCGATCGCGTGGCCTTTTGGCCAAGGTTGCAGGTTTAAGGTTGCAGGTTGAACGCGATCGCGTGGCCTTTTGGCCAAGGTTGCAGGTTTAAGGTTCGAGGTTGCAGGTTGCAGGTTGTAAATTAGTGCAGGGGAGCAGGGGAGCAGGGGAAAGAGGGGCGAGACAGAGCCGAATTTCACCATTGGTTCTTTTGCACAAAGGATTTATATCATGTCGGGATAATTACCCTTAATAAAAATCTCCCCCATCTCCCCATATTCCCCTCCTGGGAGGGGTTAGGGGTGGGTTCCCATCTCCCCACACTTCCCACCCTCCCCACACTTCCCACCCTCCCTCTTATTATGGCTATTCAACCTGACTTGATATTAGGATGTCTATCGTTTATAAAAATTTATCAAAACTAGAACATTAGCTTTACCTAAATTTTATAAAAGAATCTATTAACGCAATCCAAAATCATTCCACCAGTGTAGCACCAAAAAGTTATGCCACACTGGCAACCTTGTGAGCATTTAATAAGCCAATATACTAAGCAGTTAATCTCATTTAACTATCAGTAAAAACTCCCACACACTTAGTAAAAACTTAGTAAAAACTTAGTAAAAACTTAGTAAAGTTATGGGATTACTATTTATAGTTATATAGATTTATTTAAATTAATCTCAATAAATAAGTAAATGAAAATTATGTCTTTAGTTGTGTTTCTTTTGATTTTTTATCTAGCTATACTAACCACCGATTTATAAAGTTAAGATAACTTACGCACCCAGACGTGTAAAACATCGGTAATTCTCTGTTCCCCGTTTCCCGTTTCCCGTTCCCTGTTCCCTGAGCCGAAGCTTCCTAGCTAAATTACTGTGTAATTTTTCATAATTAACTGGATAATAAAAAATGACGAATAACTTATCAAATTGGTTACTAGGTCTGAGAAATCGCCACTTCTTACTCATTGATTTGATTATTTTCACGAGTACGCCAGTATTAGCTCTAGTCCTGTTCTTAAACAATCATTTAGATATCAAGCCATATCAATCTGGACTGATACTGGCAACCATTCTGTTCCTAGTCGTTAAACTAACTGTATTTTATACCTTCGGTCTCTACAAGCGTTGCTGGTCTTATGCCAGTATAGATGAACTAGAGCAGATAGCCGCACTTACTGCTGCTGCTATCGTCATCCAAACGTTATTGTTTCACTGGTCTAATGGTTTAACCAATTTATCCTTGAATAGCCTGCCTAATTCCTTGCCCTTACTTGACGGTATACTCAGCATGTTGTTTGTCGGTAGTCTTCGTTTCAGTGTTCGTGCAGTCGAAAGAGTCAGCCAAAGGCATAGGAAGTTTCATCGCCGGGACAATGTACTGATTGTTGGTGCTGGTAGTGCAGGGGTTGCTCTAGCCCAGGATATGCAAAAGAATCCTTCCCTGGGTTTTAATCCTGTCGCCTTTATTGACGATGACCCTAAAAAGCTCAATTTAAGAATTAGGCGACTACCTATAGTTGGTAATCGTTATGCCATTCCTGATGTTGTTCCCTCTCTACGTATTCGCAAAATTATTATCGCCATGCCTACAGTACCTGGGCAAGTTATTCGGGAAGTTTTAGATATTTGTCAATCCACAGGAGTACCAACTAGTACTTTACCTGGGATTAATGAAATCCTCAATAATCCTATCCGTGTTGGTAGTGTTCGGGATGTCAAGATTGAAGACTTGCTGCGTCGCGAACCTATACAAACTGATGTTCAGCGTGTGGCTAAGTTTCTGAAAGGAAAGATAGTTTTGGTGACAGGAGCAGGAGGCTCTATTGGCAGTGAACTTTGTCGCCAAATTTTCAAGTGTCAACCCTCAGAAATGGTACTTTTGGGACATGGAGAAAACTCCGTGTTCCATATCCAGCAAGAACTAAACCAGGTTTTAGAACTACTTGAATACGATCGGTTAGAAAATGAAAGACTTCCCAATCTTAACACTATTATTGCCGATATTCGATTGACAGGTCGGTTAGAGTATATTTTTGACCAATTCAGACCAGATATTGTTTTCCACGCTGCGGCTCACAAACATGTGCCAATGATGGAATTAAATCCTCCGGAAGCGATCACAAACAATGTGCTGGGAACCAAAAATTTGCTGGATCTCTCATTGCGATATGGTGTAGAACACTTTGTGATGATTTCAACGGATAAAGCAGTTAATCCCACCAATGTTATGGGCTGCAGCAAGCGAGTGGCAGAAATGCTGGTGCTACAAGCGGCTCAAAGGAGTGGTAGGCATTTTTCTGTGGTTCGTTTTGGCAATGTTCTCGGTAGCCGAGGTAGTGTTGTTCCTACCTTTAAGCGTCAAATTGCTGGTGGGGGTCCGGTGACTGTTACCCACCCTGATATCTGTCGCTATTTCATGACAATTCCAGAAGCAGTTCAATTGGTTTTGCAAGCCTCAGTGATTGGTCAGGGTGGTGAAGTCTTTATGCTCAATATGGGTCAACCGGTCAAAATTGTTGACTTAGCCAAAGAACTGATTCGCCTGTCCGGGTATGAAGTGGGTAAGGACATTGACATTGTCTTTACCGGACTGCGACCAGGAGAAAAGTTATTTGAGGAACTGCTAATTCCTGGAGAAGAATATGAACCAACCCTACACGACAAATTGCTAGTAGTTAAAAATGCTAGTCACATGGTTTCCCAAAATCTTGACTATGCAGTAGAAGCACTCCGGAAAGCTGCAGCTCAAAATTATACCAATCTAATTTTATTCTTGCTGGAGCAACTGGTACCAGGATACACCCCTAAATACCAAAAAACTACTCCAATCCTAAATCTCTCTTCGGATATTTCTAAGATAATTACGAGTGATGACAATATTAAAGTGTTGGACAAGTGTTATCACCAAGCCAACGGCCAAGTTACCCACACCAAAAAAATTGGGTTCTGGGAAATGGAAGATTATTTGCAAAATGCTCTAAAAAATCAGGAGTTGCAGCTTTACTACCAGCCGATTATGCTCCTAGAAAACGAGCATATTAATAGTTTTGAAGCATTGTTGCGCTGGCAGCATCCTAACCTAGGATTGATTTACCCAGAAGAGTTTATGCCAGTAGCAAAAGCAACTAGCTTGATTGTTCCCATTGGTTGGTGGGTAATTAGAGAAGTTTGCAATCAACTACGGTCTTGGCAACAACTGTTTCCTACTCAAACACCGATAACCATTAGTGTTAATTTGTGTCGCCAACAATTATTACAACCTGATTTAGTTCAGCAGATTAACCATATTATCAAGAAAACTAACTTGGATGCTTATCGTTTGAAGCTAGAAATACCTGAGAGTTTTATTCGTAAAAATCCTGAGGAAGCCATGGTGGTGCTTTCCAAACTTAGAGCCATTGGGGTTCAGTTAGAATTGGATAATTTTGGTATTGAGACTTCATCGGATATCAATTATATCCATGAAGTATCTAACTCTATCTATGGAGAGTTTAATGGCTTAAAAGTTGATCGCTCTCTAGTCAGTAAAATCAATACGGATAACAGAAATTTAGAACCCGTTCAAACCGTGGCTAAACTAGCCAATGATATTGGTGTTGATCTAATTGCCACCGGGGTAGAAACATCAAGGCAAATTGATCAACTAAAAATCCTCAACTGTAAATATGGACAGGGCTACTTTTTCTCCAAACCCGTAGACGTTGAAGCGGCGATAACTTTGATTGGAGTTTAGCTAAACTCGACCAATGGTCAGAGTGCGGTTCCAGAAGTGAGGTAAATCTCGATTAGCGCTACTAAGGGGAGTGGAAAGCGGGGGAGGAGGGGGGAGAAATTTGGTGTGTAGCTCATCCAACTGAAAATCGCTATAAAACTTGAGAATCAATTAGTCTAAAAAAGCAATTATGGTGATTAGCAAGATAGCAAAATACGGCAAGTTAGTCTTTTTACTAGGGATATTCACCACTGTTGCTTGTCATACTATGACAACAGCTCAAACCTCTAACGTGACTACGGTTTATCAAGGAAGTGATGAACACTTTTCCAATCCAGAACGAGGCTTTTTTATGCCTTTTACTCCTCTGGACAATACATCAAATTATTCCTTACAGCTGTCTGATCTACAAGAGGTTAGGAATAACCAGATGACCTTAGTACGTAAGGTTTACGTAATTTCAGAATTTAGAAATAAACCGTTATCAGAGTCTTTTCTACAAACCCTATCCCAGGATTTGAATACTGCTCGACAAGCTGGGGTTAAATTAATCCTACGGTTTGCCTATAATTGGGTAGGAGGTGGTGAAGATTCATCCCGCGATCGCATACTCTCTCATCTGGATGATCTGCAACCGATATTAGCATCAAACTACGATGTTATCGCCTACATGGAAGCAGGTTTTATTGGTTACTGGGGAGAATGGCATAGTTCTTACTATGGTTTAGATAGCAACAATGAAGATAGAAAAGCTATTTTGTTTAAACTCCTGTCGGTGCTACCCAGTGAACGGATGGTTGCTCTACGATACCCCAATCATAAAATGGCAATTTTTGATCAGGTAAATCCTCTTACCCCTAATGAAGCGTTTAATGGTACTAACCGAGGGAGAACTGGAGCTACTAATGATTGTTTCCTAGCTAGTATTGATGATTGGGGGACTTACAGCGATACGGATCGGGGGATAATAGAAGAAGAAAAAGCATTTTTAAATCTGGATAATCGGTATGTGGTACAGGGGGGAGAAACCTGCAATCCTAGTTCTTTTGACGATTGTCCCAATGCCTTAAATGAACTAGAACGAATGCGCTGGAGTGCATTAAACTACAAACCGGGTGATGCCACTGATATCATTGAAGACTGGGAAACCCAAGGGTGTTTAGAGGAAATTAAACGTCGTTTGGGCTATCGCTTCCGTCTGGTCAAGTCAGTTATTCCTACTAGGGTAAAACCCGCTCGTACATTCTCGATACAATTGGAAATTATCAATGAAGGATGGGCTAGTCCTTACAATCCTCGGCCACTGGAAATTATTCTCCGTCACCGTGTCACTCGTCGCGAATACCATTTACCTATAGACGAGGATCCTCGGATGTGGATGCCTGGTAGTACTCAGGTTATTAATGCTGTCACTCGTACTCCAGACACAATTGAAACTGGAACCTATGATGTTTTCTTAAATCTACCTGATCCAGCTCCTCAATTATATAACCGTCCAGATTATTCCATCAGACTTGCTAATCAAAATCTCTGGGAAGCCTCTACAGGCTACAATTCCCTATTGACTAGCCTTGTTGTTAATTAAACTGTAAGCTAATGCGCTATGGGCATTAGCTGATAGCTGATAGCTGATAGCTGATAGCACCTCAAGTAGCGTGCGCATAGCGCATTAGGTGAATGCTTACCTACGGATAGAGACTATGAGAGTTTGGTCAGGGCAGAGCTTGCTTATCTACTGTAAAAAGCTAGTCAATGGCTCGACGAATAGCAAGATTTTTCGCGCAATTGTAACTGTTGGTTTGTTGACTGCTTTTGTCAAAGTTTCTTCTATTATTAAAGAATTAGTAGTTGCCTGGAGGTTTGGTACTGGGGATGAATTAGATGCATTTTTCATCGCTTTATTGGTTGTGTTTTTGATAAAAAATGTAATCGCTGAATCCCTTGATACTGCATTTATTCCTACCTATATCCGTGTACGAGATCAGGAAGGAATGGCAGCCGCTCAAAAACTGTTTTCTGGAGTAATGATCTGGGCATTAGTACTGCTGAGCTTCACTACTATAGTAATGGTAGCTACTGCTCTGGTTTATTTACCATTGATTGCCTCTGGGTTTAACCCCGAAAAGTTAGAGTTGACCTTCCATCTACTTTGTTTAATGGCACCCGTAGTTGTCCTTACTGGGATTGCCATCATTTGGAGTGCTGTTTTGAATGCTGGGGAACGTTTTGCTCTAGCAGCTCTATGTCCAATGATGATTCCGGTGATTAGCATCCTATTGATATTAGGATTTAAGTCTTTGGGAATCTTTGCCTTAGTTGCTGGATTAATTGGTGGTACAGTTCTAGAGCTGATAATTCTGGGAATAGCACTGCATCGTCAAGGTATTTCATTACTGCCAAAATGGTATGGATTTAATGAGCCTATGCGCCAGGTAGCTAGCCAGTATTTGCCAATGATTGCTGGAGCATTATTAATCTGTAGTGCTGCTCCAATTGATCAAGCCATGGCAGCTATGTTGTCTCCTGGTAGTGTGTCTATACTTAACTACGCCAACGGTTTAATTGCTTCTCCCATTAACCTAATGAGTATTGCGATCAGCACTGCGGTAATTCCCTATTTTTCTAAGATGGTTGCTAGTCAGGATTGGCACGGAATCCGTGGCACCCTTAGGTATTATCTGCGGCTGATATTTTTGATTACTGTACCCCTAAGCATAATTCTAATTGTATTTTCTCATCCGATAGTTCAGGTAGTTTTTGAAAGAGGTTCATTTACCTCTGACGCTACTAATTTAGTCGCTCAATCTCAAGCACTTTATGCCTTCCAAATTCCTTTTTATATTGCTAATATCCTAGTGGTTAGGCTGGTGTCAGCTATGAGACTTAACTATATCCTGATGTGGGTATCTGGATTTGATTTAGCCATTAATATCATCTTGAATATTATCTTTATGCAATGGCTGGGAATTAAAGGCATTGCCTTATCCACTAGTTGTGTGTATATCTTTTGTTTCTCATTTATGCTCTTATTTACCCAAAACCAAATCAAAAATAAAAACCCTGAAAAACAATTATGCGATTAACACTAGTGACGTCATCTCTCTCCTGTGGAGGTGCTGAGCGAGCGGTAGCTTTGCTAGCAAAAGGATTCTTTAACAAGGGTTATCAAGTTGATGTGGTAACAATTGATGACACCTATCTTGACTTTTATAAATTACCCGATGGGGTTAATCGAGTAGCCCTTAATATCGCCAAAAACTCACCAACTTTTATTCATGGCATTTGGAATAACCTCTATCGTCTGTGGGTCTTGAGGCGAACCATTAAATCTCTCGACCCTGATGTCGTCATTTCTTTCTTAGATCAAATCAATATATTGACCCTGTTAGCTCTTTTTAAGACTAACTATCCGGTTCTGGTAAGTGAACAGAATGATCCTCGGAAAAGTTCTAGTGGTAAAGTGTGGGATAGATTGCGACATATCACCTATTCCTTTGCGGATAAAGTGGTGAGCGTAGGGGATGGAGTGAATCAGTATTTTGACTGGCTTTCCCAAACCAAACGAGCAGTAATTTATAACCCATTGGCTAGTATTAATCCCAGACCTAGTATGGACAAATTCCTGGAAACTAAAGGAGCTGATCTAACTAAAAAATGGATAGTTGCTATCGGACGGCTTACCAATCAGAAAGGTTTTGATATTTTATTATCTGCTTTCAAAAAACATGCTGATCGGCATCCAGACTGGCAACTTATAATTTTAGGAGAAGGGGAGCTTCGTCCAGAGCTTGAAAATCTCAGAGATAAATTAGGTTTAACTAATCAGGTTCTCTTTCCTGGGGTTGTCCGTAATCCCTTTTCAGTCTTAAAACGGTCACAATTATTTGTCTTGTCTTCCCGCTTTGAAGGGTTACCAGGGGTTTTAGTTGAAGCACTCGCTTGTGGACTCCCCGTTGTTTCAACAGATTGTCCTAGTGGTCCACGAGAAGTTATTCGTGATGGGGTGAATGGAATTTTGGTACCCAGTGAAAATGGGTTAGCCTTAGCTACAGCAATGGAGCGTTTAATGTCGAATGAGGAAGAGCGGAAACGTCTAGCCTCTTATGCTCCAAAAATTACAGAACAATTTTGTTTAGGAACAATAATAGAACGCTGGGAAACCTTATTTAGTGAAGTTATAAGCTAAAACACATTGAAAATGAGTTTTAGCAATGCAAAAGGTAAAATACAAAAGGTAAAAGGCAAAAGGCAAAAGGGTAATGGGCTCTATCTTTTTTATTTAATTTAACTCTATATCAAGTTAAATCTACAACAAATTAAAGCCAAAAAAAAACAGCCAAAAAAAAATCACCACTAGATTTTTGTGTTATGATGTAAATTCAATCTTGCTTACTCCCTACTCCCTACTCCCTACTCCCTACTCCCTAAAAAAATGTACCTCACCCAATTGAAAACTGCTATAAAGTATGATCTATAAAAGAATGATGGATACAAGGCATATCGCTTTTTTTCTACCTGCTCTCTATGACGGTGGCGCAGAACGGGTAACGGTTAACCTGCTCAAAGGGATGTTGGAAAAAGATGTGCAGTTGGATCTAGTTCTTGCTAGTGCTGACGGACCTTATCTAAGCCAAGTCCCTAAGCAGGTGCGTCTAGTTAACTTGGCAGCCGGACGAGTTGTGAAAGCAATCCAACCCTTGTCACGTTACTTACGACAAAACAGACCTTGTGCCCTAGTGTCTCATCTAGCTCATGCTAACGTCATTGCTGTAGCAGCCAGGGAGTTAGCTCGTACCAAGACTAGATTAGTGTTGGTGGAACACAACACTTTATCAGCTTCTAAGTCTCAGTTAATGCGAGCTAAATTGGTGCCACCACTGATGAAATGGTTTTACCCTCGTGCTGATGAAATTGTCGGAGTTTCTAAAGCAGTAGCACGGGATTTGGAATGTCAACTTGGTTTTCACCAAGGAAAAGTCAGAGAAATTTACAATCCAGTGGTTAATCATCAGCTGATCGCCAAATCAAAAATGCCTGTGAGCCATCCTTGGTTTAACAAAGACGCTCCTCCTGTCTTTTTGGCTGTTGGTAGATTATCACCTCAAAAAGATTTCTTGACTCTAATCCAAGCGTTTGCACGTTTAAGAAAAAAAATGATGGCTCGTCTGGTGATTTTAGGTGAAGGGGAATCCCGAGGCGAATTAGAGGCAACGATTAACAGGCTAGGAATTGCAGAGGATGTTTCTATGCCAGGTTTTGTCGAGAATCCTTATGCATACATGAGTAAGGCGAATGCATTGGTTTTGTCTTCTCGCTGGGAAGGGTTACCAACTGTGTTAATTGAAGCAATGGCATGTGGTTGCCAAGTAATTGCTACAGATTGTCCTAGTGGTCCAGCGGAAATTTTATCAGCAGGACAATATGGCATTTTAGTACCAGTCGGGGATTCAGCCGCTTTATCATTAGCTATGTTACAAGTACTTAAATTTCCCTTGATTCGGGATAAATTAATGGAGCGGGCAAGGTACTTTTCTACTGAGCGAGCAGTTTCTGAGTATTTGGCTATCTTGAACTAAAGTCGTTAGGAAATTAAAAATTAAAAATTAAAAATTAAAAATTAAAAATTAAAAATTAAAAATTAATTTAAATTATCATAAATACCTTGTGATTATATAGCATTCATAAATTAATTGTGAAAATTTTTTATCCGAAGTTCCCTACTCCCTACTCCCTACTCCCTACTCCCTACTCCCTACTCCCTACTCCCTAATCCCTACTCCCTAATCCCTACTCCCTACTCCCTGTTCCCTGTTTCCTTTGCTATAGAGATAATTGACTATGTTAGCCACAGCTTACTTGGGACTAATCTTATGTATGTTGCTTACAGAAATAAAACGAAAAAAAACAGGTAAGTTGGATTTCCTGACCTTGGCTAACTTGATTTTCTTTCTTGTCTATGCTTTTCCAGGATTTGTCTTATCAGCTAACCTAGAGAATGCTAGGCATGAGTTGAACTGGGGAAATACCTTATACACTGACAACCCACAAACAGTTATTGCTATATTTGTGGGCTACTTTCTGATTGTTATTGGTTTCTATTCTAAGTCAGCTGAAAAATTCGGTAAAACGATTACTATCAAGAGCTATAGTGACAAGGTTGTGATTGTCTTTGCTCTTTTTCTGCTTTTATTCTCTTGTCTATCTATTCAAATCTATGGCTCTCAGTATGGTGGCGTTATGGTAGCCCTTGCTAAAAGCCACCTGATTCGCTCAACCACGGTTGAAAGTGGCAACCTGGTTTTTTTTAAGAATTTTATGTTCTTTTCATTCTTTGCCTCTTATTTATTGGCAGCCCTGGTATTTTTTAGCGAACTCAAAAAAGGTAAATTCATCCTATTTAGTTTGTTTTTGCTATCTGTAGTCGCTTCCTGGATTTCAGCAACCTTAACAGCTGGGCGTATTCCTTTTGTCAGATACATTATCGGTTTTTATTTAGTTTATGTCCTAAAAACTGGAAAATTTTCGTTGACTTTCACCCTTACTTTTGTTTGTAGTGCTGCTCTGTTTCTGATTCACGGCAAAACCCTGTTTTTTAGCTTAAGCGCTTTGCCAGATGGGTATGTTGCTGTAGTGGAACGCTTTAGACAATCTCTGGACAGTGGTGCCAATGAAAGCTTTAGCATTATCGAACTAGTAGAGAACTTTGTGTTTCCAGTTCATTCCCTAGATGCAGCTTTTAATAATCATTATCCAATGCGGCTATTTCTGGATATCTACTATGGAGTGCTTTCGTTAATACCGGAGCGTCTGACTAATATGGAGTTCCCAGAAACCCTATCCTTTGAGAATACAGCAAATATCATCGGCTCCAATGAGTTTGCTATCCCACCAGGTATACTGGCCTTTGGTATCTATAGTATGTCTTGGGTCGGACTAATTATCATATCGTTGAGTTTTGGTTGGATTGGTCGTTATCTACAAACTATTTTTAATAATCAGCTACATACAATATACTGGATGCCATTTGTTTACATTTTAACAGCTGTAACCTGGATAGATTTTATTACCTTTGGTGACCCAGAAGCTTACCTAATTGGTAATTTTTGGTTTTTTGCGGCTATGGGTCTATTACTATCTTTCGTTAGCAAAGTTTATTGGAAAAAGAACTATAAACTATGAAAATACTATACCTTACCACTGGAGTCTCAATAGGAGGTGCGGAGTTGATGTTATATCATCTCCTATCCAAGATAAACCGAAACCGCTTTAGTCCAGTGGTACTGTCTCTAATGGGGCGTGATACGGTAGGCGATCGCATTGAATCTTTGGGTATACCTGTTGTTCATATGGGTCTTGAACCAGGAAAGGTTCCAACCCTAAAGGCATTCTCTAATTTAATTAATACGGTGAATACTCTCAAGCCTGACCTAATTCAGGGGTGGATGTATCACGGGAATATAGCTGCCAAATTAGCTAGTATTTTTTATCACCATAAAATTCCACTTTTGTGGAGCATCCATCATTCAATTTATTCCTTATCATCTGAGAATAAAATGACAGCATCCTTGATTAGAAGTGGCGCTATTATTTCTAAATTTATCCAGGGAATTTGCTTTGTATCTAATCAAAGTAAATTACAGCATGAAGCCTTGGGATATTCTTCGCAAAACAGCTGTGTAATTCCTAATGGATTTGATACGTCTTTATTTAAACCATCCCTGGAAGCTAGAGCAGCTGTTCGTTCTGAGTTAGGGTTGTCTGATCAATCGGTTTTAATCGGATTGATTGGTCGTTATCATCCAATGAAGGATCACCCTAATTTTATCCGGGCTGCTTCATTGTTAGTCAAAGAATTTCCTGATATACATTTTATTATGGTTGGCACAGAAGTTGATCAAGATAATAATTTTTTATCTTCGTTGATTCAGGACTTAGGACTATCGAATCATTTCCACTTACTAGGAGAACGCAGTGATATTCCTCGCCTTACTGCTGCTTTAGATATTAATACTCTGGCTTCTGCCTATGGGGAAGCCTTTCCTTTAGTTATTGGAGAGGCGATGTCGAGTGGTGTTCCCTGTGTGGTCACAGATGTCGGTGATTCAGCCTGGATTGTGGGTAATACCGGACGAGTGGTACCCCCAAGAAACTCAGAAGCATTGGCTAGGGCTTGGAAAGAGCTAATTTTGATGGGTAATGAAGGTAGGAAAGTGTTAGGAAAAGCAGCAAGATCTAGAATTATTGATTCCTTTTCTATAAACTCAGTAGTCGCTCAATATGAGAGTTTATATAAACTTATTTTAGCATAGTGCTGATTGCGTCAGTCATGAATCCTGATAGCTAATTAGGGAGATTTTAATTCTTGTAAACCAAGATAACTAGTATTGAGTAATAAATAATCATGAATAGACTTTTAATCATAACTACTATTCCGGATACACTCCGTGGCTTCCTGCTTCCCTTGGCTCACCACTTCCGGTTTGAAGGCTGGCGGGTAGATGCTATGGCTCAGGGAGTTTCGGCTTGTGAGGAATGCTTGGCAGCTTTTGACCAGGTTTGGGATGTGCAGTGGTCACGCAATCCCTTGGATCCACAGAATTTACTGTTGGCTCCGCGAACTATCCAAGAAGTAATGGCTCAAAAGAACTATGATATTGTTCATGTACATACCCCAGTAGCGGCTTTTATTACTCGTTATGCTCTAAGGGGTTTGAGAAAGCAGGGAAAACCCAGGGTAATTTACACGGCTCATGGCTTTCACTTCTATCGTGGGGGGCAACCTTTAAAAAATGCTTTGTTCCTGACATTGGAAAAATTGGCTGGACTTTGGACTGACTATTTAGTAGTAATTAATCATGAGGATAAAGAGGCAGCTAAGCAATATAATATTGTGCCACCAAAACAGATTCATTATATGCCAGGAATCGGTGTTGATTTGGAATACTACAATTTTGATTCGACTCCTGTAGCTGAGGTGATGGCAGTATACGAGGAGCTGGGAATAGCACCGGAAAATCCACTATTTTTGTCAGTTGCTGAGTTTATCCCTCGCAAGCATCATCAGGATATTTTAAGGGCATTTGCCTGTTTGGAGCGACCTGATGTCCACTTGGCATTGGCAGGAGATGGAGATGAAGAGTGGACTCAACAAATGCAAGACTTGGCATCAGCTCTAGGTATTAAACCTCAGGTACATTTCCTTGGTTTCCGCCGGGATATTCCCACCCTGATACAAGCCTCAATTGCAACACTGTTGGTTTCAGAACAAGAAGGACTTCCTAGAAGTGTGATGGAGTCGTTGTGCCTGGAAACACCAGTGATTGGCACAAATATCCGTGGCACTAGGGATTTGCTGGCAGGAGACTGTGGTCTTTTGGTTGAGGTGGGGGATATCGAGGGAATCGCTCAGGCCATGACCTGGGTATTAGACCATCCTGAAGACGCCTTAGCTATGGGCAAACGTGGACGGGAGTACATGAGTGCTTATGATTTACAAAACATTCTGGAACTCCATGAGGCTTTGTATAGTGAAGCAATAAGCGATCGCATTTTGACACCTTTAGGCACTGGACTTTGGCCTGTTTATAATGACTCTATGTAAGCAGGTGGGCTTAGTTAAAGCAATTTTTGTTGAAGGTTGTCTGTCAGAATGCAGAATGTAGAATGTAGAATGTAGAATGTAGAATGTAGAATTCGCGCATTCTACATTCTACATTCTTAATTCAAAAATGTTGTTCGCCAAAGGCGTTCGGTGTAGGGTAGGTTGAAGGTTTCGAGGTTTAAGGTTTAAGGTTTAAGGTTTCGAGGTTGAAGGTTTCGAGGTTGAAGGTTTCGAGGTTTAAGGTTTAAGGTTGAAGGTTTCGAGGTTGAAGGTTGAAGGTTGAAGGTTGAAGGTTGAAGGTTGAAGGTTTACTAGCTGCGGATCTTCGGGGGGATAATAGCAATTCTGGCCGATTACGGTTACACATCAATTTCATCTATCCATCTCCCTATCTCCAAGTGAATATCTTTGATATTAAATCATCCCACGACTTGTATGATGTGGGATTTTAAGTGTGTGCATGATTAGTCATTATTAATCACTAACACCTAATACCTAATACCTAAGACTTAATCACTAGTACTAGCCATTGTGGCCACACATCCCAGTTCAAACGTTATATTTTTTATTTAATAAGATAAAAAAATGTTTTGATTGAACCATGACTAACAATATTACTAGCCATAAATTACAACAACTAATCAAGGATATTGCGGACAGATTTTTGGCTGCAACTGCTCTGATTGTTTTATCGCCTGTTATCCTAATTCTTGCGATCGCAATCTATTTCAGTATGGCAAGACCAATTGTTTTCAGCCAACTAAGACCGGGGAAAGATGGTCGTATTTTCAAGTTCTATAAATTCCGCACCATGACCGATGATTGCGACGGCGATGGTAATCTACTTCCCGATGAAGAACGCCTGACCGCAATTGGTGAATTTCTACGGGAAACCAGTTTAGATGAACTTCCTCAACTTTGGAATGTTCTGAAAGGGGATATGAGTTTTGTCGGACCTCGTCCTTTACTGGTGGAGTATTTAGATCGCTACAATTGTGAACAAGCACGCCGCCATGAAGTTAAACCTGGTATTACGGGTTGGGCACAGGTTAATGGTCGCAACACCATTAGTTGGGAAAATAAATTCAAATGTGATGTTTGGTACGTTGATAAGTGGAATCTGTGGCTTGATTTTAAAATCCTATTCCTAACCTTTATTAAAGTGACCAAGCGCGAAGGTATTGTTAACCCAACCCACTCTACATTAAGTGAGTTTCAGGGTAGCTCTCCCTCTTGTTAATACCAATTAAATTTATTCCTGCTACAAGATGATAATCAGGTGATTAAGTGATGGGGGGAGGGTGGGGAGATGGGGAGATGGGGAGATGGGATGATCAGGTAATCAGGTAATGGGGTGATTAATGTGTAGCAATAGTGTTTGAATTTTGAATAACGTCTTGAAATATTAGCCAACTTAATTATTAGTTTTTTAGATAACAGTATGGATAGTCAAATCATTGATTTTTTAAGCCCGTTATGGGGAGAAACCCTAAAGCAATTACGTCATGATATCTATCATCTAGCCGACTATGTTACTTTAGAGTCTAGACGAAATCAAGGCATACCGGAAGCAATTGTAATAGCAGATGGGGATAAAATTTTCTTCGTTCCTTATTTACTGCGCCAATGTGATGACATTTGCGCTCAAGACTCAGCAGATTTATTTGATGTAGTCTCTCCCTATGGTTATCCAGGAATTTTATTAAGTGAGGCAGCCGTTAGCACACCAGGGTTTCCTGATGCAGCAATGGCTGAATTCAAACGTGTGTTATCTGTCAAGGGAGTATGTTCAGCCTTCTTGCGACTTCATCCCATACTTAATCATAACATTAATGAATTATTTAACCCTAACCCGTTTACCTTCAATGGCGAGACAATCTCCATTGATTTAACACTCCCTGAGTCTGAAATCTGGAGTCATACCCGCAAAGATCATCGCAATAAGATTAATAAGTGTAAGCGTGCTGGGATCACAGCCAGAATGGTTCCATTTAAAGACTACATTCAGGAATTTATTGAAGTCTATCAAGAGACTATGGATCGGGTAGGTGCTTCAGGGTTTTATTATTTTAACTATGATTACTTTGTGGGACTCTTAGAGATTCTAGGAGAGCAACTTCACCTCTGTATCGTTGAACTGGATAATCAAATCATATCCGCTGGTATTTACACAGAATGCTGTGGCATCGTTCAAGCTGTACTGGGTGGAACTAAAACCCAGTTTTTCAAACAATCTCCAAGTGTTTTAGAAACAGATTTTGTCCGACTCTGGGCTAAAGAACGCGGCAATGAATTTTTGAACCTTGGCGGTGGTGTAGGAGGCGCAAAAGATAGTCTCTACAATTTCAAAGCGGGTTTCTCCAAGCAAAGACACAACTTCCTGACACTACGTTTAATTACTGATGAAGAAAAGTATCGTTATCTTGTTGATTTACGAGCCAAAGCATTAAACACTGACCCAGAAAAACTCCTCCAGTCCAAATTCTTCCCCGCCTATCGTTGTAGTCATTAAGCTGTTCAGCATTTAGATTGGCATATCTAAATTTATCAAAGGGAACAGGGAACAGGGAACAGGGAACAGGGAAAAATCTTGTGTACCTCAGGTGCGACCCGTGGCGAATTTAATTCTTAATGGGTCAAGCGCACCTAATAGTTATGAAAAACCCTGTAGTTAGGAAGCAACTTCAGCTAATTAATATTTCAACCTTGGCCAAAGGCCACGCTACGCGAACAACCTTAAACCTACCCTTCACCGAACGCCAAAGGCGAACAACCTTTATTTAAAATTATTTTTAACCCTTAAACCTTTACCCTTAAACATTCTCAATTATCAATTCTCAATTATTAATTCTACATTCTACATTCTACATTCTACATTCATCTCTTATGAATAAACCAATTCTTTTGTCTACACCCCACATGGGTGATCAGGAACTGGAGTTTGTTAAAGAAGCCTTTGAAACAAATTGGATTGCGCCAGTGGGTCCCCATGTGGATGCCTTTGAGCAAGAATTTTGCCAAGTTGTAGGTACTCCCCACGCGGCTGCTGTTAGTTCTGGCACAGCAGCCTTGCATCTAGCGCTACGGCTAGTTGGGGTTAAATCAGGGGATGAAGTCTTTTGCTCTACCCTTACCTTTATTGCTACTGCTAGCGCAATTACTTATTTGGGAGCCAAGCCAGTCTTCATCGACTGCGATCGCACTAGCTGGAATATGGATCCCGACTTACTGCGGCAAGCTCTAGATTGGCGAGCTCGACTGGGTAAATTACCTAAAGCCTTGGTTTTGGTTCATCTGTATGGTCAAAGTGCTGATATTGATCCGATTTTAGAGGTTTGCGATCGCTACGAGATTCCCGTGATTGAAGACGCTGCTGAAGCCTTAGGTGCCACCTACAAAGGTCGCTCTCCGGGAACCTTTGGGGAAATTGGTATTTACTCCTTCAATGGCAATAAAATTATTACTACCTCTGGTGGCGGCATGTTGGTTTCAAACCATCCTGATTTTGTCAGCAAAGCTCGTTTTCTCGCAACCCAAGCCCGAGACCCAGCCCCCCATTACCAGCACTCACACATTGGCTACAACTATCGCCTCAGCAATATTTTAGCTGGAGTTGGTCGTGGTCAATTGCGGGTTTTGAATCAAAGAGTAGCAGCCAGACGGCGTAACTTCGAGATTTACCAGGAAGCCTTGGCAGAGCTGCCAGGAATAAAATTTATGCCAGAAGCCCCCTATGGACGAGCCACGCGCTGGTTAACTTGCCTAACCATTAACCCTGATGCCTTTGGAGCCGATCGAGAGCAGGTTCGCCTGGCTTTGGCTGCAAAGCAAATTGAAACCCGTCCTGTCTGGAAACCATTACACTTGCAACCTGTATTTGCTGAGTGTGACTCTATTGGTGGTGCGATCGCAGAAGATTTATTTGAGCATGGTCTTTGCCTACCTTCTGGTTCCAATCTTACCACTGAAGACCTAGAGCGGGTGATTGAAGGGATTAAGGCAACCTCTCGTTGTCTAGTACACAAGTAATATCAAGTCTGGTTGAATACCCATAATTAATGGAGAGTGTGGGGAGATGGGGAGATGGGGAGATGGGGAGATGGGGAGATGGGGAGATGGGGAGATGGGGAGATTTTTATTAAGGGTAATTATCCTGACATGATATAACCTTTTTATTTGAATTGTGAACATACTCCCTTAAGCAAAAGCAAGGTAAGCATTAGCTGTTCGCGTAGCCTGCGCGTAGCGCATATGCTGTTGGCGTAGCCTGCGCGTAGCGCATATGCTTACGTTTTTATTATATATAAGTTTAAAAAAAATAGCTTGGTTTACCCTACGTCATATCCATTTTTAATTAATTTTTTAAAATCATCCCTATCAAAAAGCATAATGTCAGTCTTAGCTGCCAGTTCTTTGGCAGTTTCTGTAAACTTACTATTAGTGATAACTAGTCCCAGGTTCGCCTGATAATAGCCAATTGCCCCTGTTACTTCCTGAACGGCCTTAATCCCTACGCTACCTTGTTTTCTCTTGGCTTGAACAACAGCCTTTATATCCCCTTTTTTAATTACCAGATCGGCTCCATAATCCGCAGTTGCTGGAGTGCGCTTCACTTGGTAGCCCAGTTGCTTAAATAATTTAGCCAGAAATTTTTCAAACTCCCTCCCCGTCATTTGATCAATTGCATCTAACTGTTCATCAATATTCTTTGACGACTTTGATTCACGCCTATCCTCAACCGAAGATTTACCATTCTTAACTTCTGCTTTAAGTTTACGTTTCAAATCACGAGAAACCATTAAGCCTTTAATCTCTTTACACAAAGATGCTTTAGATTCTCCTTCTTCTTGGCGCTGTTTATATATTCCAACCAGTAACGCTTCAAGTCCGAATTTCGATAAGCCATCAGCAGCTATTCCCACAACCCCAAGAAAACCAATGCCTCCGATCATTCCAAATGGACCTAACATTGCCAAAGCTGCTGTGATCGCCGCTGCTCCAGTTAACCCCGTTGTTGCCATAGTAATCAGAAGTATCACACCAGGTAAGCCTAGTGCAGCCACCTTTCTAACCACTTCATCCATATCACTATTCCTCAATATGTTTAACTTAGAGAATTGCTCTAATTTTCACTAGTATTCCCTCCAAACTGAGTAGCGACATCAGTGGAAATAACAGTGGAAACCCATCTTATTTTGAAATACTAAGAGACTGTTTGTTAAACTTTGCTTAAATCAGCCACGTAGGGTGGGTTAGGCGGCGAGGACTTTAAAAGCTCATCTGTTAACAGAGCTGTCCCCGGTAACCCACCAATATTCAGCGACTAATCGCTGTCTTAAGATTTACTTTATAAACAGTCTATAATTCGTAAGCATTCAGCTATCAGCTATCAGCTAATGCGCTACGCGCACGCTTGGCCTGTGGCCACGCTGCGCGAACGCGAACAGCTATCAGACCAATTAAAGTAGGGTGGGCAAAGCAATATAATCTAGAATACTCAAAACAAGCAAACTGTTTTTGCCCACCCTACAAGCTGCTATCAGCTATCAGCTATCAGCCATTCGCGTAGCGTGGCCATAGGCCAAGGCTGACCGCTGACCGCTGACGGCTGAATGCTTACTATAATTCTTCTTTGAGTTTGCGTTTCAAATCAGCAGAAATAATTAAGCCTTCAATCTCTTTACAGAGGGATCTTTTAGATTCTCCTTCTTGTTGGCGCTGTTTATATATTCCAACCAGTAATGCTTCAAGTCCGAATTTCGATAACCCATCAGCAGCTATTCCCACAACCCCAAGGAAAGCAATGCCTCCGATCATTCCGAATGGACCTAACATTGCCAAAGCCGCTGTGATCGCTGCTGCTCCAGTGAATCCCGTTGTTGCCATAGCAATCAGAAGTATCACACCAGGTAAGCCTAGTGCAGCCACCTTTCTAACCACTTCATCCATATCACTATTCCTCAATATGTTTAGTTTAGAGAATTGCTATTATTTTCACTAGTATTCCTTTCAAACTGAGTAGCGACATCAGTGGAAATAGGGAATTATTGAATCAACAACGAACCAAGCTAATAGTAGGTTTACACTAACCACTTTACGTTGTATTCTTATGGTTAGCGTGAATCTTGCCTCGCGTCCTACTATAAACTACAGTCAAGGAATAAAGATTCCGGAAAATATTTTCCCGCGAATAAATTCCCTTCCCTTCTTAATCCCTATGGCTCTTAGGCCAGGGGCAAGGAAGCTGCGTCTTTCGGTAACTGTTCAAAGTCAAGGCATTACTGCTGACAGCCTATGGGAATCCTGCTTGATGAGTGCGCCCCACGACCAAGTTAAAATAGAGGCGTAAAGCTGAAACAATATCATTCCAATGACACTCCGACAACCTCGATACAGCAAAGAAGAATTTGCTCGACGTGGTGATGAAATCTACGAAACTCAGGTGCGTCCGTCGAAACAGGCAATCACGGCAAGATTGTCGCCATTGATATTGAAACAGGCGATTTTGAGGTTGACCCAAGGGAAATAGCTGCTTGCGATCGCCTCGAAGCCCGTCACCCAGATGCTCAAATCTGGATAGTCCGGATTGGTTCGCGCTATGTTCGTCGGTTCGGTGGACGTGGAAAAAGAACGGGATGATTAGAGGAAATGTTAATGCAGACAAGGAGGCAAGGTAGAACTCCACAAAGTCAATGCAGTCTAACTAATCACTACATCTTTACCACTATCGCCGTATGAAAGGCTAAGTCAGCACCGGGAGCCACATCATGAATTAGTTGCAGCATGCCACGACCTTCATCAGTGTTGGAGGGGGAGAGGTCGTCTAGCAGCACATTGACGGTCGCCGTATTACCAAAGGGATTACCAATACCAGGAAGGTCACCACTAGCGACATCATCAGATTCTCCCCCTAGAACATTATAGCTGTCAGACAATACTCCGACAGTAACCCCACTGCCATCCACACCAAATCGGGTACGAGCAGCTTCAGCATTCATGGCCACATCCCCTTGAGTGGCAGGGCTGTTTCATTCTCGACTCTAAAATTCATGGATGAGGAGTTCAAAGCCCCTTAAGGTCACGCAAATCGCCGTTTTTTTTCTACTATTGGGTTTAATTTTAGAAAAACAGGCGCGAAACTTCTGGCACTCGGGAGGTTAAGCGAACCAAAAAATTGAGAATGAAACAGCCTTGCCCTTGAGTGGTGGTTAGCCCAATATTGGTGATGGGACGATAAGCTGGTTTGGCAAAGTTTAAGCTGTCTAAACTCCCCATCTCCTCAATGGCTTGAATCGGTAGCACACCGGAAACTACCGAACCATACATGGAGCCTTGCTGTAACCCTAACTCTTCTAGATCCTTTAATAGGGTAGTTGTATCTCCAACTGCCACTGCATCAATCACCACAAAACTGTTGCTTACTTGCAACAATTGGTTGTTGGATTGGAAGGGCAAGAAGGTAAATGTTTCCAAGTAATCTTTGTATTCTTCAGAAAGTAAGGTCAAATCCGCGCCTACTTTCTTGAACATTGGATTGTTTGTATTGGTTAAACTATTGAGTGCTTCTTCACCCAAATTGTGTTCAGTCATCATGTTTTCAGCCATCATAAATAAGTATCCTGCTTTGATTTGTCCGTAATTTTGGCTCTTCCGTTTCTTGGTGCGCGTTCCCTAGCGCTTTTTCAAAGCGCGAGATCGCACCGCTCCCAGAAAAGCGCGGGGTCGCACCGCTATTGATCGTTAGTTTAGGATTTTGAGGTATAAAATTCAGGTATAACTATTTGTGGAGTCGTTTTAAGTAACCGTTTGCCATAGTAAGTCCGGAAGAGCCCTGATTTTTGGTTCCTACTTTAGTTAAGTCTGAACCTTCACAAAACTCAACCTTGTAATTACAAGGTATTCTCACTACAAACTAGTTATTTTTGTCTCCATTTTCTTCTCGATGCAGTGATTCATAGTGAAAACCAGCATGAACTACTGCATTAAGACAATTAGAAAGATGAGCAGTTATTCCCGTTTAATTTAGTCTTTTTGAATTTAGATGCATTTACCCTATGAATAATTAGTTGACAACGATAATTTGCACACTCTACCCCCTAGAATTATGGAAATTCTTTCTTAGAGATTAACTCTATAGGATCCTATTTGAATTTACCCATACCTATAAGAGAGTTTTGGAATAACCCAAGACCCTAGGGAGTGTTAAGCACCGTGTTTAACCTCGCCACATTAAGCTTTGGAGGTAAGCACACCCTGAATAGCGCTAAGACAGCTATCTTAACGATGGGGGCGTAATTTAACTTGCCACCCATTTATCTTGTTTGCTTCTTCGTATATTAGAGTAATTCATTTACTCGAAAAAATCAAGTCATATAGCGTTTTTATCTGGCTTTTAAATACATTTGCCGTAAAAAAATGCTTGCCTAAAAGAGGCAAAAGGCAATAGGACAAAGAGATTTTTAGTTTTTATTTAAAAAAAAGATATCCTATGTTTACATAAAAACTAAAAATCACGAAACATTAATTATCAATTATTAAGTAATTATCAAGGATTAATTATTAAGCATAAAGGAAGGATGAATTGTGAAATTATGGGTTTTCCGGTGAGGCTAAGCTGGTAAGAGTTAAGTTATACTTAAACAAGTATGTCCTAATAAATAAGCCATGTAAGGCTTATGGGAAGTGAATTATAATTGGTGTTATAGTTTAATCACATTTTATTTGGGATAAATTATACTCAAAAAAAAGTAATATGTAATTCCACGGGTTTTTGCCGTTGCATCTGTCTTTCGGAAACGTTACGGGTTATGGATAACCTGCAACCTGCATTCCCTTCATAGCTAACTCTCTCCCGTTCTTTTTTTTGTTTACAGGAAAACAAAATTATCGCTGTCAAGAGCACTCCCCTGAACTCCCCTCAGGACAGCCAACTCTTGACCTAAAGTACTGATTGAAACATCATCCTGATTTTGAGCGATCGCAATATCTTCAAACGTGACCCCTAGACCGCTAATCACCAGTACATCAACATCCAACTCAAAGTCAGTAATGGTGTTAGCAGTGCTAGGAAAAGCCGCAGCCGCAATCCAAAACTGATCCGCGTCATCACCGCCAGTTAGCAAGTTATCACCATTGCCAGCAAACAAGATATCGTTACCCTCTTGACCAAACAATAGGTCGTTGGTGCCAGCAATCAAAATATCACCGTTGTCACCACCATCAAGTCGATTATTTCCCCTACCCACTGAAGCATTTAGAATATCGAAGCCAGCTTCACCAAAGAGTCGATCGTCAGTACTAGCAAACAGTTCATCGTCCCCTTCGCCACCATACAGTTGATTGCCACCAGAGGTTGCAGAGGTATCGACTAAATCATTACCAGCACCAGCCAAGACAATCACTGGACTCTCAAAAATAGTCAGCTGATCATCCTCAGGAGTGCCAAAGATCGGATTTGCTATAGCTGGAGAAACTCGTTGATTACCAAAGTCAATACTATTGAAAATCTCACCAGGGTCAAGTTCAATGGTGTAAGTGCCAGACCCACCAGGAAAGGTTTGCTTCCAGCCTGGTAATACCACTTCAGCAACAGTGTAGGTATCTGGTTTGAGGTCAGTGAAGCTATAGTTCCCTTCAGCATCGGTTTTTGTGAAAGCTTCACCAGTATCAAGTTTACCATTCTGGTTCTGGTCGAGGTAAATCGTCCAGTTTTCCAAACCAGGTTCATCAGGCTCCCGCACACCATTGCCATTTAAGTCGTTCCACTTGATGCCAGAAATCGAGCCGTTTGTTGCTGTATCCACTAACTCCTGAATCGCCAAGTCTGCCTGAATTAATCCGAAGCCAGTACCATTATCGAATCCTTGATCAAACCCAGGAGTAAATGGGTCATCCATATCGAGAGCTGTACGCTCTAGAGTGTCGTAAATCACCTCAGGACTTGTTCCTGGAACAGCGTCAAGCATCAAAGCCGCCACTGCTGCCCCATGGGGAGCTGCAGCGGAAGTACCAAAGAAGTTCGGAAAGCCGTCTCCTTCAACATCCCGTCCTGGAAAGGGAGGAAAGAAAGTCGTGTTAGTGCCATCAGGAGCAACAATTTCAGGCTTCTGTCGAATTTCAGGAGTTGCCAGACGATTGCCAGCCGGATCAAATAGGATCGGTGTAGTTCCAGCAGAAGAGAAACTCTGTGACACTGCTGGGTCAGTACCAAACGCTGGTGTATTTTGATAAAACGCGGCTCCCACTGCTTCAGCACCAGCAGCATTGGCATGACCATATACCGTTGAGCTGTTAGTAGCATACTCAATATTGTCCGCCTGCCTAAACTCAACATACTTGATCCGAGTGGGGTCTGAACCACCTTCCGGTTCATATTTTCCAATTGCTAGGTGGAAATTAGCCGTTGCTCCTGTAGTGTTTTGGAAGAACAACAGCTCGACTGCATCCCGGCCTACATTAAAATCTACAGCGGATTCCAGCACTTTAGCATTCAAGTCGTCATTCTCAAACACGAAGATATCTAAGTCATTACTGGAACCAACTCCTCCTGCGGAGGCAAATGGCTGATCCCACTGAAACGACAGTAAGATACTCTCCCCATCGTCTAAGGTGAACTGTTGGAAAATATCTACACCGTCGGATGGGTCAAAATCATGGAATCGATATCCCCTATTGGCCGTGTCGTCCACACCGAGCCGGAAATCGCTTTCGTAGGAATCGCGGCTGTTATTACCAGCGGAAGAGAAATAAGAAACACCCTCAGCTACTACCCTATCTATTGCTTGAGCAATAATCCCATCTTGGAACATTGGCTCAGCCAAATAAATAACGTCATCCACAATTACATCAGCACCAGCGACAGTTGCTAAGTCAACAATCCCCTTAGCGAAATTCCCTTGACCCAGAAATGCCGTATGAAACGCTAAATCAGCACCGGGAGCGACATCATGAATCAGTTGCAGCATGCCACGACCTTCATCAGTGTTGGAGGGGGAGAGGTCGTCTAGCAGCACATTGACGGTCGCCGTATTACCAAAGGGATTACCAATACCAGGAAGGTCCCCACTAGCGATATCGTCAGATTCTCCCCCTAGAACATTATAGCTGTCAGACAATACTCCGACAGTAACCCCACTGCCATCCACACCAAATCGGGTACGAGCAGCTTCAGCATTCATGGCTGCATCCCCTTGAGTGGTGGTTAGCCCGACATTGGTGATGGGACGATACGCTGGTTTGACAAACTTTAAGCTCTCTAAACTAGCCATCTCGTCAAGGGCTTGAATCGGTAGTACACCGGAAACTACCGAACCATACATTGAGCCTTGCTGTAATCCTAACTCTTCTAGATCCTTTAATAGGGTAGTTGTATCTTGAGCTGCTACTGCATCAATCACCACAAAACTGTTGCTTACTTGCAACAATTGGTTGTTGGATTGGAAGGGCAAGAAGGTAGTTTTTTCCAAGTAACCTTTGTGTTCTTCATAGAGTAAGGTCAGATGCCCACCTACTGTTTTGAACATTGGATTGCTTTTCTTGGTAGAACTAACCCCACTCTCTAGTAGCCCCGAATCCATAGCAGATGAACGTTCGTCACTGAAGTCACCTTTAAGATTAACTGTTTCTTCACCCCAAGAGTTTTCAGCCATCATGTCTTCAGCCATAATAAATAATTATCCTGCTCTGATTAGTCAGTAATCTTGAGCAGAACATTTTAGATTAATTATCTATTAATTATCTAGGGATGATCGTGAATGGTAAATCGTGAATTCTACTCAGATTAATTATCTAGTAATGAGAGAAAATCGGAAATTCTACTTAGATTAATTATTTAGTAATGAGAGAAAATCGTCTTAAATAAGTTCGGAGCAGTTAGCGGTACGCTAAAATTAAAGGAACTCCTACTATACGGAATAACCGACATGAAAACCGCAGCCCGTGTTATTCATAGCGACCCTGACATCCTGGGAGGAACCCCTGTTTTTGTTGGAACTCGTGTGCCAATAAAAACTTTGCTCGATTATCTCAAAGCAGGGGATCCACTCGACGAATTCTTAGAGCATTTTCCCAGTGTTAGCCGCGAGCAAGCGATCGCAGCCCTTGAATTGGCGGTAGTGGTACAGAATTCGTGATTTTAGCTCCCTACTCCCTACTCCCTACTCCCTACTCCCTGCTCCCTGTTCCCTTTGCTATATATGAGCTAATCACTCATAACTAGCAACATCAAGTATTCTATTAAGAGCAACGCTTTCATCTGAAATGTATTCCTGAGAAAAATAGTAATAACTGTTAGGCTCATTATCAGGAATCACGCCATTAACGACCAAGCCCAGAACAGTCTGACCAGACTGCTCCAAAAGTCCCTTGGCGAAAGCAGCACTACCGGAATCTACCACTCCAGGTCGGGAAACTAACAGCACACCATCGGTCATTTTTCCTAGGATAGGAGCATCAGCAGCAACGTTTAAAGAAGGGGTATCAATAATCACAAAGTCGTAACGACTAGCAACATGGTTAATCAATGAAGCCATGCGCTCGGAATCCAGAAGCACTGCTGGATTAGGAGGTACTACTCCAGAGGTCAGGACATCCAGAGTCTCGCTCACTGGTTTAATGGCATCCCCCAATTGAACCTGATTAACAAGCATATTGCTCAAGCCCACTTCATTCGATAAATCCCAGATCCGATGTTGAACAGGCTTATGGAGATCAGCATCGATTAACAATACCTTACTTCCTCGCTGAGCAATCACTGCTGCTAAATTAGCAGACACGGTTGACTTACCTTCTTGAGGTAAGGAACTAGTTACAGTCACCGCCTTGAGGGCTTTATCTGAACTCAAAAACTTGAGATTTGCTTGCAGCATCCGATAGGATTCACTGATGGGAGACCGAGGCGTATTCCGAACAATAACTTGGGGCGTAAATGGATCTAAAACTTCCTGTGATGGATTTAATAATTGAGATTTAATAAAGTGGGGAATAACACCCAGTAAGGTAAACTTAAATAATTGCTTAACGTCTTTAATCGTTTTCAGAGATTTATCTCTGGTTTCTAAAATATAAATAATTGCTGCGGTCGCCAACAGTCCCTGAAAGCAAGCAGCAATATAGGCTATCTTAGCAGAAGAAATCGGAATTATCGGCACCTGAGCCCCCGCAATAATGCGGGCATTACCCATGTTTTGATTTTCCGCTACCTGAATTTCTCCAAGCTTATTTAGCAACAGAGAATAGGTAGATTGGGACACATCAAGTTGGCGTTCTAACTCCCGCTGCTGTTGTTCCAGTCTAGGGAGATCGTTAAGTCGTTTTCGGTAAGCGGTTTGGGCATTGACTAACGCTTTTGTCTGATTAGCCAAACCTAAACGAGCTGCTTCTAATTCTACTAGCTCTTTAGTCAGTTCTTGTTGTAACTCTCCCAGTTGAAAAAGCTGGCTAGGAGGTCTGGGCTTAGCCTTAGAAACCTGTTTAACTCGCTGGTTTAGGATACCTTTTAGGCTGGCTACCTTATTTTCTAGCTTAGCAATTGTGGGATGGGTGGGTTGGAAACGGTTACGCTCAAGGGCCAGTTCGACTTCCACTTGGCGCAATTCTTGGAGTGCCTCCTGCACCTCAGGAGACTGCTTGAGAGCCGTTAGAGCGATAGCTTGCTTGGAGTTCATGCCCAATCGTGTTTGGAGCGATTCGTACTGGGCATTGACATCAGCCATTTTAGACTGATTTTGGGCAATTTCTTTTTGCAAATCTGTCAGCACCTCGATAGCTGAGCGAGCTTCTGCGTCTAAAGATATCACTTGATTCTCTTGTTTGAACTGACGCAAAGCTGCTTCTGTTTTACTAACAGTAGCTTCTGCTTGAGGTAACTGTTTCTCAATAAACTTCCGGGCAGCTACAGCTTCAGCCCGTTGAAAATCTAAGTGATTTTCTAAATAGATACTCATTAGTTGATTAACAACTGCTGCTGCTTCTTGAGGGTCTTGAGATTGGTAAGACACTTCCAGAAGATCAGTTTTCCGGATATTGGTAACACTGACATTGTGTAAAAAGTCTTTAATTGCTAAAGGTTTCCCCTGATTATCTGTAAGATTTAGTGCGGTGATTGTCTTTTGAGCCAGAGGCTCAGACATCATGATGTTGGCTTCTGTATCTAGAGGATTAGTTTGGTCTACCAGAGGTTGTAAAATACCGATTTCTTTACCTACCTCGGTGACTGAAGACGTGGTATTAAGCCGCTTAAATAACAGCAATCCTTGGGCTACATATACCGGTTTTTGCAATGATGCCACCAGAGACATAATCACAGAAACTGTTACAAAAATACCGGAAGCTGGTAACCAACGTCGCTTCAGGATCCACCAATATTGTTCAAACCTTGAGGATTCAGGAGATTCCATAAATAGCTCAAGAAAAAATTGTTTAAGTACCTGATGCTTATTTAGGGATATCCTAGCCCAGCCAATAGTCTCAATTGTGCCAATACGCCAATAGGCGAATTTGATTACTGTTTGTTGTTTCAGGTAGGGAACAGGGAACAGGGAACAGGGAACAGGGAACAGGGAACAGGGAATATGGCATCAAAAATTCTCACAATTCCTACACGGATTGCTAAAGTTGAAAATTTACCTGTAAAGGTAGGAAACAGGGAACGGCGAAGGGGTAACAGTGATAAGATTTGACTATTTAAATACTAAAAGTGATTGTTATCACTGTCTGTATGCAGTCTATCATGGTCAATTTTGATGTGTGAGTCACCTGCATGCACCTGTCTTGATGCAGTCGCTCATGGGGGAAACCCCCAAGACCGCGCTGCATCGCTGTAAGCCCCGTGGAAACCCCCTGTTCCCTGTTCCCTATTCCCTGTTCCCTATTCCCTAAAACCCACCGGCCTAATTATCTCAGCCAAGTGAAAAACGCTGTAGTATTTCCAATAGGCTTAAAAATTGCCGGATTTGACGAGATTATCACCAGAGCACCTGTTTGTATGTCCCAGCACTATTACATTTCTCCCCGGTTTATCGATAAACTGGCAGTTCACATCACTAAAAACTTCCTTGAGATACCTCATGTCCGTGTGCCTCTAATTTTGGGAATTCATGGACGGAAGGGGGAGGGTAAGTCCTTTCAGTGTGAGCTTGTGTTCGAGCGCATGGGAATTGAAGCGGTTCATATGTCTTCTGGTGAGCTAGAAAGCCCAGATGCTGGGGATCCAGCCCGTCTGATCCGCTTGCGCTACCGAGAAACGGCTGAAATGATCCGAGTCAAGGGTAAGATGTGTGTGCTGATGATTAATGACTTGGATGCTGGGGCGGGACGGTTCGATGAACGCACCCAATATACGGTAAATACCCAGCTGGTGCATGGTACGTTGATGAACATTGCTGATAATCCCACCAATGTCCAACTTCCAGGGAGTTATGACTCACAACCGATCCACCGAGTACCGATTATTGTCACTGGTAATGATTTTTCTACTCTCTATGCGCCCTTGACTCGGGATGGTCGGATGACCAAATTCTACTGGGAGCCCAACCGAGAAGACCGGATTGGTATTGTTAGTGGTATCTTTCACGGAGATGGACTCTCTAGCGGGGAGATTGAACAACTGATTGATACCTTCGACAATCAAGCCATTGATTTCTTCAGTGCTTTGCGATCGCGTATTTACGATGAACAAATCCGTAAGTTTATTTACGATATTGGTCTAGACCGAGTTTCCTCTCGTGTAGTCAACACTAAGGAAGGACCGCCCAAATTTGAAACACCAAACTTTAGCCTCTCCCGCTTAATTGAGTTTGGAGAACTGATTAAAGCTGAACAGCAACGGTTAGAACTCAGCGGACTAGCTAGGGAGTACAATCAAGTTCCGTCCCTGACGAGCCACGCAAGTAATACAAATACTAATACAAATAGTAATTATACTATCCCAACCCCTGACCAACCTCAAGCAAACCACAAGACACCTCTATCCAATTCAGTCATCAGTGAGTCAACTAGCCCTAAGGTCGCCAACGGCTTAAATCACTCTGAGACAGGAGAGCACAACGGTAGCAAAAAGCCATTAGATCTAGGATTAGATCTAGAAACGCAAGACCAGATTGGAGAGCTTTTGGCTCAAGGTTACCGCCTTACCCTAGAATACGGCAATGAGCGTCGGGTTAAGAATAATGCTTGGAAAAGTGGGAATCCATTACCAGAAAACAATGTATCGGAAGCGATCGCTGCTTTGACAGAACGCTTAGGGGAGCATAAGGGTGAGTATGTGCGCCTAATTGGTATCGACACCAAAGCCAAGCGGCGGGTTCTCGAAAAGATTATCCAACGGCCTTGATCTTTCTCCTCCTTGAAGATAGGGAGATGGGGAGATGGGGAGATGGGGAGATGGGGAGTGTGGGAAGTGTGGGAAGTGTGGGGAGATGGGGAGATGGGGAGATGGGGAGATGGGGGAGTGTGGGAAGTGTGGGGAGATGGGGAGATGGGGAGATGGGGAGTAAGATCAGTATTCCCTCTTGCCGATTCCCGATTCCCGATTCCCGATTCCCGATTCCCAATTCTAAATTCTAAATTCGCGCATTCCCGATTCCCGATTCCCGATTCCCGATTCCCGATTCCCAATTCTAAATTCTAAATTCTAAATTCGCGCATTCCCTGCTCCCTACTCCCTACTCCCTGCTCCCTCCTCCCTTAACCAATTAACCATTAAAAACCATAAATTATAACATGACTAATGACAATAACTTGATTTACTCCTACCCACCCCTAAAAGCTGGAACTTTACTCAAACGCTACAAACGTTTTCTTGCGGATATTGAACTGCCATCAGGGGAAATTATTACTGCTCACTGCCCGAACACTGGCCCAATGATCGGAGTTTCAACTATTGGCTCTCCTGTACAAGTGTCCCATAGTGATAACCCAAAGCGGAAGTTACAATATACTTGGGAAATGATTCAGGTCAAGGACAATGAACCAACTTGGGTAGGGGTTAATACCGCTTTACCTAATCGAGTGATTAAGTCAGCATTGGAACAAAAACTGATTCCCGAGTTAGCGGACAGCTACAGCGAAATCCGCCCTGAGGTGCGTTACGGAAAAGAACGGAAAAGCCGGGTGGATTTTTTACTGACTGGCTCAGAGCGCCCGATTTATTTAGAAGTGAAAAGTGCTACCTTAGCTGAAGAGAATCGTGCTTTGTTCCCTGATACAGTTACTACTCGTGGACAAAAACATCTGCAAGAACTGATGGCACTACTTCCTGAAGCACGAGCGGTCATGCTTTATTTTATTAATCGTGCTGATTGTTTGCACTTTGCTCCTGGTGATAACTATGACCCAAACTATGGTAAACTTTTAAGAGAAGCAGTTAGCAAAGGTTTGGAAGTGTTGCCTTGTCGCTTTGAAATTACCCCGTTAGGAGTTCGCTATTTGGGGTTAGCAACCTTTGAGTGTTGAGGGTGTTAGTCGGTTATATATAATTTTTCTTTGAGTTGTTAATAAAATCCCTTAGGGAAAGGCAAGAGGCAAGAGGCATGCATGCTAGAGTTAATCAACTATAGAGGGATGTTGGGTAGGGATGCAGTCCCTCCCCATAAGGGACTGCATCAAGACACTAGATTTGATCTAACTGTTTAATCAAATCCAACCTTAGCAAACTACGTCACTATTACGTGCTCTAAATAATCCTCTCTTATCCCAAATAGCGAGGGTTCAGCATCGCTAACCTGAAGTGGTATTAGTGATGCTTGAAAGGGAACTTACAGATAAAAGGTGGCTTAAAGCCAAAGGGCTTTTTAATCCGAACGGGGCGCTTCTTAGGCACAAAGGGCTTAGGCATTTTGAACTTAAAGTCATCGTCATCAAATTCAAACTTATCATCATCGCGGTCATCATCGCGGTCATCATCATCTTTGCCCTTGGCGAAGTCTTTATATTTGCCGTGGCTTCCTGCAATCTCGTTGAGTTCATCTTCTGACAAATCTGCCATGAACTCCAAATCAGTATTTAGATAGTTATCCATTGGAAAAATCTCCTGTTCAAACTGTTTAAGAAGTCCACTTTAGGGAAAATTGACCCTTGTGAGTCTCATTTCCCTAAAATGAATGATTCGGGTAACCTAATTAGGTAACCTTGTACAAGCTTTTACACAATTACTCTATCTAAATAAATTCTTGCCGTCTCGCCATTTTGGCTTTTTGTTATATCATGTCAGGATAATTACCCTTAATAAAAATCTCCCCCATCTCCCCATCTCCCCATCTCCCCATCTCCCCGCGCCCCCGCCCCACCCTCCCCACACTTTTATTATGGGTATTCAACCGAACTTGTATTATTTGTTTCCCCCTCTCCCAGTCTCCCATGCCACAATCGCCTCAGTTAACCCTTCTAAAGTATATTCAACTGCTTCCACATCTACCCTACCTAGCAACTGGCGACAGCTTTCGGAAGTTTGGGGACCAATCGAAGCGATACAGACATCTTTTAAAATGGAATCGATAGTTTTTGAGGGTGCAGATTGTTCGCGGTCGGCATTAGAGTAGACTTGGTTAGTTTCCGTTGAAGAGTTAAAGGCTTGCTTGAGAAGTTTGTAAAAATTCTTGACGGTTTTAGAACTAGCAAACGTAACAATATCTATTGCTCTCTGTTGCCAAGCATCTAAAATAGCAGGAGCCATGTAATCTGGACAACCAGACTCATAGGCAGCAACTTCTACCACTTGAGCACCTTTTTCCGTTATAGCGGTTTTTACCCTAATGAGGTGCACAGTTTTTTTTTCCTCTTCTATCTTTCCTATTATCTTTTCCCTTTTGCCTGTTCCCTGTTCCCTAAAACCTTAGGTGCGCTTGACCCATTAAGAATTAAATTCGCTAAAGGTGCGCGCCTCCTAGGCTGGGGAACCCGACCTTGGGTCGCACCTTGAGGCTTTGCCGACGCGGGGCGCGAACGGGCGCGCACCTCAAAAATTTGTACCTCACCTAATTGAAACCTGCTAGAGGAAACCCAATAGTTTCAAATGTTAGATTTTTTAAAGACAAAAAGCGCTGGAGTCTTTTTATTCTACTTTCAAATTTTATTCCAAGAGGTAAAGCATTTGCTTAATTTTCGTGCACTAACTCTTTTGATTGATTGTAGCGGTGCGCGTTCCCTAGGTCGGGTTTCCCGACCTAGGGAACGCGCACCAAGACAATCACTAAAATATTGAATAAAATTACAATACTTTAGATTATTAGTTTATTTTTTAGATGTTTTTGAGAGAATAAGGGTAACCTTTGCAACAGATAGGTTTTATTGACAATAAAAGACCTATCTTTTTCTATCACAGATCGTTACACTCTTTACGTATCAATCGTTTC
This sequence comes from Moorena sp. SIOASIH, assembly GCF_010671925.1. Taxonomy (GTDB): domain Bacteria; phylum Cyanobacteriota; class Cyanobacteriia; order Cyanobacteriales; family Coleofasciculaceae; genus Moorena. The sequence continues at coordinate 587,554 of NZ_JAAHIH010000004.1, forward strand.
AAGCCATATCGTCGCCCCTTCAGCTCATTTTTTCTAGTTTAATAATTGATTTTGACTAGCAAATTCAAAGGTTTTGAAGTGAATGCCTTGTTGGTTCTTCCGATCCTGTTATCCTAAATAGGATCGGAAGAGCGACTTGATCTTTAGGGCAATTCTTTAGGGCAATAATGTTACTGCCTCTCGGTCTGCATACCGTAGCATGGCTTCATAAGGAGTTAATCCTGAAGATGCTGATAATGCTTTAATTTCAGTGACTAAAAACTTAACCACATCCCTGACGACTAGGTGAGCTAGAGGTTTATCGAAAGGAACACCTGCATTGCTTTGCCGCCAGAACCACTCTACCCGAGAGGTTAACGCTCCTCCCAATGTCAAAACTTGACCAGGTAAGGCGAAAACGCCATGTTGCTGAACTCGCTGCATTAGTTCAGCACCTGCTTCACCTCCAGGAATTGCCATATTATGAGCCAGGAGTAAGGTTGTACCCCTGGGCATTGTCTCCCAAAAAGAGTTTTCCAATTCGTGTCCAACGGTAGTAGCAACAATTAATCCTCCTCGCTCCAAACAATCTGTAGTGAAGGCTTTTTGCTTGGAGGGAAGCTTTAATAAGTTATCTGGAGGGACAATTCCACTATTAGGATCATCATACACCAGATCACAAACAGCTACATTTTGGTATGTCTCTCGCAAAAAGTACTTCAAAACGTCAGAACCCATGGCTCCCACTGCCCCAATTAAGGTAACTCGGTCTTCTTTCTGTTGTTGGAAACCAAGGGTTTCAATCGCTGAGATAATACCTGTTGCTGAGTAGGAAGATTTGCCACCACATCCTCCCTGATCACAATTAATGCCGAGAGAATGAGGGGTAAATCGGTTCAAAGTATCCGCCAAACCAGCAAACCGACCAAAATCCGGAGTCAACTTGATCTTGCCTTGTTTTTGATTAAGGGATTCCCCAATGTGTTGAAAAATTGGTGAAATGGTAGAATCCCAATCTGGATGTTCTGGATTAACAAGGATGTCAGCAGTATCTTGGTGCTTGGGTCTGATTACGCAGCGAGCACCACCAACTTTGCTGTCCAAGAAACCTCCGGGAAGTCGATCGCTATAGTGGTTTAAAACACCTTGGCTTAATGCTGCATTGATCAGTTGATTTTTCAGGGCACTTTCAGACCACATCAATCGCTCGCAGATTTGCTTAGCTTCTGAATCCTGAGTATCAGGAGTTACCATTCGCGTTCCCCCATAAGAGTAGTTTACGGTTGGATCATTATCATTTGCGATAAAGATTTCAGCCAAATCATGATCTAATTTTTCGATTGTATTCGCCATTATTTATTGATTGCTCCTTTTAAAGTTCAAACCCAACGATATAAGTCCAAAAAAGACTCAGTAACCCCTCACTATCCAACTAGTTTATAGTAAAAAAAATCTGGATAGGGTGTTACAGGCATAAACAAGCCTTAAATATACTCTAAGACGGGTTGGCTATCTTCTCCATAACAACTGCTTCAAAGTCTTGTATTTCTGTAAAAGGCTTGAACATTTGCTCGGGGTTCTTAAAAGCCTTAAATTCCAGAACATTTCCACAAGGATCGTGAAAATAAATCGTTCCTTGTTCTCCATTTTTGCCGACAAAACGTACTCGCGGACCAATTATAAATTCGATGCCTTGTTCCTTTAAACGTTCAACTAAGCTTTCCCATTCTTCCCATTCTAATATTATGCCAAAATGACGAACAGGGATGTTTAAAGGAGTTTGATCTCGATCAACGTGGTTGCTAGGTATATCTCGCGTTGCCTCCTGGGGTTGTAAATAGGCTGAAACGGAATTACCATAGAGGTTAAAATCAATCCATAAATCTGTACTACGTCCTTCTTTACAGCCAATCACACCACAATAAAATTGGCGTGTTTCTTCGAGGTCGGCAACAGGAAAAGCTAAATGAAAAGGTTTAGATCCGGTCATACAGAACTGAGGATTAGATTTAGACTGTGATTTGATTTTATTAATTAAATCACCTATATCATTAAACAGCTTTTTTTTTATTTCCTCATTATCTTAACGAAAACTTTATTTTTTTTACTTTTCTTAATTATTCAGGTTGTGGGGTTGACAAAAGGGTAAAATGAGCATAGTAATCCCTGAAGGCGTGACATGAGCCCCCTCAGATACCTGATCAACTAATGTCTCCTGATCAACTAATGTCTATAGTGGAAGATTGTCTGCCATTTTATGATAAATTATATCAAGAGGTATAATTTTGCCGGCCAATTTAACTAGCTCTGACAATAACGTGCATGTAGATTTAGCGAAAAGTATAAATGAAGGACAGCATCGACAATATATGTTTTAGCTTCTGGAACTCTGCGGTTCTCAGAGCGGCGATAAAACTTGGAATATTTCCTTTACTGGAACAACCTATTTCTGCCCGATAAGTCTCCGATCACCTCAAAGCTAATCCTGGTTTTGTCGAAACTTTTCTTGAATCCTGTGCTGGATTAGGTCTGCTGGAAAAAGAAGAGGGTAATTTTAAAAACTCTCAAGCCGCTTCTAAATTTTTAATACCAGACAAGCCAGAGTATCAAGGTGATTACATCGTCCATATTACCAATTTCTGGTACACTTGGGGCAATCTAGACCAGCTGATCCGTGAAGGTAGACCAGATTTTCCCTTTGAGAATGGTTTTGTTGATGCTGGTACCTATTGGACAAGCTATATCAAAGGTCGGCATAACCTAGCTATGGCAGGACAAGGAGCGGTGCTGGCTGAATATACTAACCTGAACAATAGGCGTAAAATGCTGGATTTAGGAGGAGGCTCTGGAAGCTACAGCATTGCTCTTTGTAATGCTAATCCTAATTTAACAGCTGTAGTTGTCGATCTCAAAGAACCTTTAGAAATCGCCCTCAGCCTCTTGAAGCAATAAAATCTCCAAGAGCGAATTACCCTATGGTCGGCGGATTTTCATACCACTGAGTTTGATCAGGACTATGATGTCGTTCTGGTTTCTGCGATCTTGCGTCATATATCTCCCGAGCAATGTCTGAGGCTATTGTCCAAAGCTTACGATGCTCTATTGCCAGGTGGATTGCTGATCGTGCAGGAGTTTATAAATCCAGAAGATAATCCTAAGCAGTCATTGCGCAGTACAATGATGGAACTGTACTTAATGATTGGCTTTCATTCCGAATCGGGCAATCGCTCTAAAGAAGAAATTGCCCTATGGCTCGAAAAGACAGGATTTAAAAATATTAAGGTTATTCCTTTGCCTACACAAACAACTCTCATCCTTGGGGAAAAGCCATAATATAAAGTCTGCTTGAATACCTATAATTAAGGGGAGTGTGCGGAGATGGGGAGATGGGGAGATGGGGAGATAGGGAGATAGGGAGATTTTTATTATTAAGGGTAATTATTCTGACATGATATAAAACTCCTATTTCTGGCAAATAAGGCTGTTTAGTAGGCATTGCTAAATCAAGGGATGAACATGAGTGGGGTGGGCATCCTGGCCGCCTGGGAATTGAAACGGGCAAGATGCCCGTTCCACGCCTGATGCCTGTTCCACGCCTGATGCCCGTTCCACCAATCTGATGCCCGTTCCACCAATCACATGCACCCTATGTCTTTCCCCGTCTCCCAGTCTCCCATGCCACAATCGCCTCAGTTAACCCTTCTAAAGTATATTCAACTGCTTCCACATCTACCCTACCTAGCAACTGGCGACAGCTTTCGGAAGTTTGGGGACCAATCGAAGCGATACAGACATCTTTTAAAATGGAATCGATAGTTTTTGAGGGTGCAGATTGTTCGCCGTCGGCACTAGAGTAGGCTTGGTTAGTTTCCGTTGAAGAGTTAAAAGCTTGCTTGAGAAGTTTGTAAAAATTCTTGACGGTTTTAGAACTAGCAAACGTAACAATATCTATTCCTCTCTGTTGCCAAGCATCTAAAATAGCAGGAGCCATGTAATCTGGACAACCAGACTCATAGGCAGCAACTTCTACCACTTGAGCACCTTTTTCCGTTAGTTCTTTTACTAACACCTCTCGCCCACCGGTTTCTACTCGCGGGAAAAGCACTTGTTTGTTAGTTAAAGACTCTGGAAAATGTTCCACCAAAGAATCAGCAACAAAGTTTGGTGGGATAAAGTCCGGTTGTAAATTGTGTTGTTTCAGACTCGCCGCAGTTTTCTTACCCACTACAGCAATCTTAATCCCGACTAAAGCACGGGCATCTTTACCATTATCCAGTAATCGTTTAAAAAAGTAATCGACCCCATTGCTAGAGGTGAGAATCAACCAATCGAAGTTAGCTAGATTAGCGATCGCATAATCTAATCCAGCCCAACTCGAAGGAGGAGTAATCACCAAGGTGGGCATTTCGATAATAGTCGCTCCTTGTTGTTCCAGGAGCTGGTTAAATTTTTGGGATTGACTAGCGGAACGGGTAACTAAGACGGTTTTTCCAGTAAGCACTTTGGTAGTTTGGTTTGAAGGTTTAAGGTTTGTTTGAGTTGAAGGTTTAAGGTTTGTGGGAGTTGAAGGTTTAAGGTTTGTGGGAGTTGAAGGTTTAAGGTTGGTGGGAGTTGAAGGTTTAAGGTTTGTGGGAGTTGAAGGTTTGTTTCGGTTGTTCGCCTTTGGCGTTCCCGAAGGGTAGGTTTAAGCTAGTCTTGATAACCTTGGCCTTTCGGCCAACCTTCAACTGGCCAACCTTCAACTGGCTAACCTTCAACTGGCCAACCTTCAACTTGCCAACCTTCAACTTGCCAACCTTCACTCTTCGACTGGTCTTGATCAGGTAATCCCATATACTCCCTTAACCCCACGACTTCACCAACTACAATTACCACAGGTGAGAGGGAGATACCAAGGGTTTGGTTTACAATAGTGCCTAAGGTACCTAGCCAAACCTGTTGCTGGGGGCGTCCACCATTGCGAATCAGAGCAATGGGAGTCTGATGCGATCGCCCATTGCGTTGCAGCTGCTGGACAATTTCCGCTAGATGACGTCCTCCCATTAAAATTGCCAAGGTGTCAATTCTTGCCAGTGCTTCCCAATCTAGTTGCTCTGGCTGATGAGCGGTGACAACGGCAAAGCATTTGCTCAAAACGGAATCTGTTAAAGGAATTCCCGCTAGTAACGGAGCGGCTAGGGCGGAGGAAATGCCTGGTATCACCTCAAACTGACACTCAGCAGCAATCAATGCCTGAATTTCTGAGCTAGAGCGCCCGAAAATAAACGGGTCACCACTTTTTAGCCTGACGACTTGCTTGCCTTGTCGGCATTGGTCTACTAGTAGTTGGTTAATCCTAGCTTGGGGTGTAGAAGGGCGTCCACCCCGTTTCCCTACATCGAACAGTTGACAATCACAGGGCACCAGTTGCAATAAAAGGGAATCTACCAATGCATCATATACCAACACTTGAGCTTGAGTCAGCAGTTGTTGCCCCCTTACGGTTAAGTAGTTAACATCTCCTGGACCAGCACCTACGATGTAAATTTTTCCCTGGTTGTGATTAGTCATTAGACTTCTTGCAGAAGTCGGGAACAGGGAACAGGGAACAGGGAACAGTGGACAAGAATTGACATAAACACTATCAGAAAAATACTTTTGCAAGAGGTCTATTATATAGCGTTTGTATTTGAGATGTAAATCTAGGAGTTTTTTTTATTGTCCAATAAAACTCCGGATCTCTTTGGGAGCCTGGGAGCAGGGCTGTTTCTTGCGTCGCACCTAAAAACTCTTAAAATCATTCCATTATTAAACAACGCCAAAATTTTTAGTGAGCGGTGGCACAGAACATTAAAACGAAGCACCATGTCTCTCGCCCATCCGCTCCACTGAAGTGTTAGCTTGCTTCTGAAAGTTATTCAAGCCAGCGAAAAGCACGGCGTAACTCAGCAGCACCGTTATTCTCATACCAACGACCGTGAGATAGGATAACTTTTTCAGGGTTCCACTGAAGCATTCGCTTTAAGCAGCTACGGGACTGCTCCTTTTGTCCCCAAAATGTCATTCGCAAATCCAATGCAGTTTTTCCATCAGGATCGACAATGCCAACTAACTTAAGCAGCCGACCAAACTGCTTACTAACTTTATTGAGTTCAAAGTTTTCAATGAGATCGGTCAGAATGACAGTAGAACTCTTCCGGTGAAAAAATACAACTTCATCCATGAATCGACTACCCCGGAAGATTAATTGGTCTAAATCTGCGACCCACTGAGGCGGCGGTTCATTTTCCAAATCGGCATTAAAACTAACTTCAATTTTCTGTTGTGCTGCGCGATCGCGAACACCTGGGGATGCCCATGCTATGGCCTCTGGATAAGATCTAGCCCAGGTGCCAATGTGAGCATAGTGAATTTTGTTGGGTGAAATGAGGTGGCGCACTGAGCCAAGAGAGTCAATTTGAGCTTTGAGTTCTCGAGTCAATTCTGTTGGTGAATGGCACCATAGCTCACTGTTGCTCAACCGCACAATAGTCATACGTGTTGAAAAAGGAATCTTTACCCCATACATTGACATCTCTACAATTGGGCCATCAACGAGCCAAATATCTTCACCAATCTGTTTAAGGATATTGATCGGTTCATATAGCTTGATCGCATCGTGTCTCATAGCTACTCACAGAGGTAAAGTAAGGTGAATTACACAGATGATGTGGGGGTTTTGAGAGTAAAACTGGCAGGAATCGCACTCTGGAATTTTCATGACCTTGGAGGAAACGGATAGTTCTGCTTAAGTAGGATGCACCGTATCAAGCACGGTAGCATCTTCTCAGCCTCACCTGGTTCGCGAGGATACTTCTCGCTCTCTTGGACTACGTGGGCGCTGGCGACCGTTGCACCACCGGTAGTACCTACACGAAGCTCAACTTTGTAGATCAGGTATCCCGTCCAACTTCGATGGAAAAACAGCGTGGGTTCGTCGAAGTAGATAAACCACTTATCTTCCATTTCGCGCGGAATGAGACCCAAACGTATCCGATTCACCTCCGCTGGCGTAAACTCGTCTTCGTATGTTATCGGAACAAATTCCCCCTTCGAAGGACTGGTCTTCCAACTGTCTCTAGTTGCTGCTTTCATGACGATCTTAAGCCTAACTATTTATTATACGGAAACTTTCCATCTATCACACCAAACAATCCAGCTAAATCAAGCGTTACAGATACTTTAATTATAACATCAATAACTTTTCCGGATACAGACTATATCAATTAGCATCTTCTGGGGCTGTATCGTTTTACCCTTACGATCTTAAGCCTCTCTTTTTCTTGCGCTTACCCTGGCTTAACAGCCCTGCCCGTGAAGAGGGATCCGCTGGTGCATCTCATTTTTGTACAAACATCATTCATTAAGTTTTGGGATTGTGCTTCTTTGAGCTTATCTTCACAACAAATTCCCCAGGCTTATACTGATGTGCTTAATTTGGAAAAGATAAACTGTATTTAAACTGCGATTCAAAATATGATATCCTAATAGTTTTCTAAATTAAATTAGAGGAAAAGGACTTTGGTTACACAATTTAAAGACTACTTCTCAAAGCAAGCAAATGATTATAGAAACTATAGACCTCATTATCCAGAATCTTTGTTTGAGTATTTAGCTGCACTTGTACCTGATCGTCAAGCAGCGTGGGATTGTGCCACTGGTAATGGTCAAGTAGCCTTGGGCTTAACACCTCATTTTCAAAAAATTTATGCTACGGATGCCAGCGAAAAGCAAATTAGTCATGCATTTCATCATGATCAGATTAACTATTCTGTGGCAGTGGCCGAAAAAGTTGGGCTAGGGAATCAATCTATAGATTTAATAACTGTTGCCCAAGCTGTTCATTGGTTTAATCTGGAAAAATTTTATCAGGAAGTGCAGCGAGTTTCTAAACCTGGAGGAATTATTGCTCTCTGGGGCTACTGGTATTTTGAATTCCCTCCAGAAGAAAATCACATAGACCAAATGTCTAGGAATTTTTTCACCACAGTGGTTGACCAGTATTGGGCAGAAGAAATAAAACTACTGCTTCAAAATTATCAAACCATTCCTTTTCCTTTTTCTGAGTTAAAAACACCTCTTTTAAAAATAGAAACCCAATGGAACATGGAAGAATTTCTGGGATATTTGACTACTTGGTCTGCTATTCAAAAGCTTATCGCTGTTCAATCCCACCAACCAATCTTGGAATTCTCCAACCGTCTAGTCGAGGCTTGGGGCGATCGCGAGAGGAAAATTATATTGCAATGGCCATTACATATGAGAGTTGGTCGGATATATAGCAATTCTACGACTTGTTAGGTACAAATTTCTGGTTTTTAGGGAGCAGGGAGCAGGGAGCAGGGAATAGCGATGCGCTGCTATCTACCTATCTCCCTATCTCCCCATCTCCCCACCCTTGTGACACTGCCTATTCCTCTGGCTCCATGGGCAGACTTATATCTAAAACTATTAGAAACTTAGCATTAGGCAGCAGCTGTTTCAGGGTCTGGGAATAACCTTTGGCATCAGAACAGTCGTTGAACCGAGCGAAAACGACTGGTGGCATCGGTGGTAATAGCCGAATCAGGACCCATGGATAAAGGCTTAGATGATGCGACATAATATTAAGTTATCTCCTTTACGTTAAGGGGTAGCCAGAGCCAGCCTGTGGCCTAGGAAAACTCTTAGGCTGGCTCTTCCCGTGGATTTGATTGTCCACGGTTTCATTATAACATAAAAATTTGCATATTATAGCATATTTTGAAAAATTTTGTAAAAAAATATTGAGAGAGTCGGTAGAAGTAGAGTTTTATAGCGCTACACGCAATGGCATTGGCAAGAGGCAAGAGGCAAAAGTTTACTTACTACAAAAGCGTTTGAGCTTGTATCAATGTCAAACACGAAGAATGCGTAGTGCTATACCGAAAATATTCAAGTCCCGATAAGACCTATTAACAGAAATAAGATCACTTTTCTTTATCTTTTATAACTGATAGAAAATCAAAGATCATCACCTGGACTCCTTAGGGGAGTTGAATAACCATACAAGTATACGAGCTTGGATAAAGCTGGCGATGGGAATAATTAAAATTATGATTTTTACTGCCATCTCTACAGTTATATTGTAGTCGTAGCCATAAGGAGAATTGTAGTTCCTAAGATCGTTCATAAAATCATGAGCACCAATCTCAATTATCCAACTAGAGAATGCAGTCCAAACTAAGCTGTTAAGAACAATCCACCAACCTGCCCGAGTCGTATGCTTAGAAAGAGCTACCGATTGGAACCAAGATATCACTACGCAACCAATTAGGGTCGTAAGGATAGATGCTGTCCAGGTCATGGGTAATCGGATACTTGGATTTTGTACAAATATAGATTGAGCTCTTATGTACCAAAAATAGAAAAAAAACATGGTTGGTATGGCAACGTAGGCTCCTAACACAGTCCGCACAACCCATGACCAAGCGTCGGAAATGTAACGTCGCAGAACAACCCATTGTGCGATCGCTGGCCAAAACGGTATAAGCATGAACAAATACAGAGAAAAATTATTTGCAGTTAGCGATAACCATGACGCAATAGTAATTATCATACCCGTAGTTGTTGCTATCGTCCACTCGATTAGAAATCTCAGACTAAGTGATCGTTTTAGCATTGGATTCTAAATTATCTGTTCCTAACTTTAGGGTGATGTCTTTGGCAAATTTAAAATCAGGCTGATTTCCCAAATCGATATAATCATACTACGATCGCGGTTCACAAATATCTAAGGAACAGGAATTTTTAACAAGGAATTTATCCCCATCACAAAACTCTTTCTAGGAATGTGCTGAACAAGAAGGGTTATTGTGGTGGCTTCATCGTAATCATTCATTTGTAATCCATACTTGACATAGCGCATCCCATTCAGGACTTCCGAACATCTAAATCCCCAGGAGTATTGCTTACATCGGGCAATTAGCGTTTACCGATGTAATCGAGTGACCGCTGGCATTTGACATCACAGCGATCACCATTTTTGTCAACGGCTCTACCCGACAATGAAACAGCCCTGGGGTGTTAGGGCAGGGCTGTTTCATTGCTCGATGCTAAAATTCCTGGGTGAGGGGCTCAAAATAAACAACGCAAAGTAGCCGATGATCTATTGAGGATTTCGGCTCTAATGGCAATATATTGGGTGCCTCTCATATTTGTAAAAAAGAAGGGGAGTGTGGGGCCCGGGCGCGGGGAGTGTGGGAAGTGTGGGAATTTTCGCGCGAATTTTTGCCTAATTCCAAAAGCGATGCAGCGCGGTCTTACAGATAAAGAGTTGACTTGTGATTGTGATCCGTGTTAAATTCACCCCGTTCATCATTCAGGAGGGCAATCACTTTGTTGATAAGCAATCAATAGCTCCAGAGAAAACCGAAGGAAGACCCAACCCAAAAAACCGATCCGGGATGCAAACACCATCCAACATGGGGGCGTCTACCTCCCAGTAGCAATTGATAGTGATGGGATATCCGTGCCACCCACGCTCAAGCACGTTCGCATTCTTAGAAGCGATAGCACAGAGGAAAACCGTGGAGCCCGCATTGGTAAAGGAGAATGCCGTCAGTCAGATATTGTTTGATAACCAAAAAGAGAGGAAAAAGAAATGACGAATAGAATCGGCCAAGCAAAACAAATAGTAGCAGCGTTTATCCTGGGGATGTTACTGCTATTCACCGAAGGGTGTGCGATGGACGGCGACTACTCCCTATCCCCAACTCCGGGCGACTACTCCGGACCCCTAATTCCGGTGAATTCGATACACCTGGAGAACGGTAAATACGAATATGTCGATAGAGATTTTGCTCCCCCAGTAAGTGGCATAGAGTTCTTTGCAAGTTCCAGCATAAGCATAACGAGCGAAGATGGATGTGCCGATCAACTTTACACAATCAATGCCACCCTGGGAGGAATGCCACTCATCCCCCAAGGGCTAACAACAATACAATGTGGAATACCAAGGGTATTAGGACAAGATCTAAGCATCCCCCTCAATATAGGCAAAGTAGCCGTCAGTATAGGCAAACCAGGCCTAAGAATTACAGTACAGAGCAATATAAAGAAAGATGAGGATATAAAAATCATCGAACAAAGTCACTATAGATTTACAAAATGATACGTAAGCATTCAGCTGTGAGCTTTTGGTTCATGCTACGCAAACAACTTTGTGGCACAGGCTACAATATCTTTGCCCCTGGAAAAGAACAGAAGTTGCTAGAAGATTCGATCGATTGAACGGATCGAAGATCAAACAAATCAAACAAATCAAAGCGATAGCACATTGTTTTAAGGGATGCAATCGCACCAGGGAAATTTGCTAGGGACATATTGTCCCTAGCACACAAATCCTGTTTTGTCCCACCGCTACCAAATGGGTGGTTTGGGTTCGCGACAAGTTGTCACCAACCCAAACCACTTACCGAAAAAATTGGGTTTAAAGCCCCGTCCTTATAGGACGGCTTGATTTTTCAGCTAAAACTTGACAGTTTTCACAGAGCGTGTTATGATTATATGATAAATAAGAAACTAAAAAGCTAGATAAATACTATCTAAAAATAAGTAGGCAACGTAAAAAATATGTATCAGATGCATATTGCGTAATTTGGTCTAACGACTTAAACGTCTATGAAAAAAATTAGATTAAAAAAGTATCTATCTATCTATATAAAAAAAAAGCGATGCAGAGGTGCGACCCGTGGCGAATTTAATTCGCCAAGGTCAAGCGCACCTAAGCGGTCTTGGGGGTTTCCCCCACTCGCTATTGCATCAAGACAAGGTACGGTGGGGCACACCGAAACCTGGGTCATAGACCAAATACGCTTGGGGAGAGGAGACCTCTATTTTTCCTGGCTCCGGCCTGGTTGAACAAGTCATCTCGTTGAATCAAGAATCCCCGTCCTTCCAGGGCGGGGAGTGTCAATAAACACCCCTTTCCGTTTTCAGTTCTTCTCCAGGGGTGTCTATTGTATATAAAGGCAGCAGAATCGTGAGAGTAAATACGATTGACCTGCAAGATGCCAGTCTCTGGGTACAGCAGAAGCGTTACATCGATTTTGGTCTCAAAGTCTACTTGATTTGTCCCCACCTCTCCGACAAGATCAAGGAAAATATTGGTGAATACATGTTTTATATCTGCTATAAACCTCCCACTGAAGTCACATGCAAAGATCCCGAAATAGGTGCGATCGCAGTCACATATCTCCATGGGAAGGACTTGGCCGACAGATACTTTGAGACTTCAACTATTTAGCGGATTCAATCGTATACAAAAAGTTCCCAGTCTAGATTATCTTCTCCCATTTCTTGGACGTAGGCTTTAGCTTTCTCCCGATTTGGATCTGGGGTGCTTGTGACTCTCACCTTTGGAGGTGTTACTTCTTCCCTGATATGGGTTTTGGCTTTCACCCATTCTTCATACCTTTTTGCTTGGTAGTTATCAGCATACACCTTTTGCTCTTGAAGGTCGAAGGTAAAGTGGCATTTATGCCAGTAGTAATAGTCTTCATCCTCTTCGTAAGTGAACTCTGACCTATATGTGCAGTCTTTGCTATTAATCCATTCAGCGAAAGACGTATCAGCCCCGTCGTTCAATGGAAAACTAACATACGAATAAAGACTCTTCTCTAAGGAGTCGAGCTCTACTTGTGCGATCGCTATATCCTTGCAGAAGTTATCGAACCTTTCCAATAGTGGGGGGAAGATCAGGATTTTTTCTTGAGCTTCATCTCTATACTTTAGGCTTCCGTCTCTGAAGTTGTAATCCCAACTGCTATGGCCAAACTGGTATACATGATGAGCTACTCCAGCCTTCCCCTCTTCCTCCTCTTCCTCCTCTTTGTCCCGCCATATAGCTTTTTCAGGCATTTGTTTTACTAGTTCCTGAATGCCATCCCAATCTTCTTTAATCCATTGGTAAATCCAAGGCTTATAGCCAATGGGAAGCTCCTCAAAGTCGTCGCCAGTCCTGTACTGATCCAGGGATTCATGGAACTCCTCCATGACTAGAGCGGTATCCTCCTTTGCCCAAGGCTTCATTTTGCGCCCAGAAGACACCTGAATACCAGTATTGGACTTGTTCTTTTGTGTCAGACCAGCAAAGTAAAATAATAAGCGGTCATTTTCTACGAATTTTCACGTTTGCTCTTTTCCTCTCTAGACAAACGCATAACACTACTATAGAGATACCAATTTATGAGCAGACCAAAAACAAAGCCCAGAAATACACTCGATTGAAATCCCTGAAATAAACTGAGCAAAAAGTTGAGAACTGCAAGAGTGATGTTAGCCAATATTAATGTTGTTACGATTTGGGGAGACTCAACCAGCAACTTTCGTAATGAAAAACCTATATACAGATAAGCAATTGAAAATACTGTTACCAAAATTATAGAAATGAGATTGATAGCATTCAGATTTCCCTGCGGTTGAGTAATAGCAATGTAGTTGCCAAAAACTCCTAGTGTTCCAATGAAGATAAAAAATGCTTTGAGTGAACCAACACTTTCTTTCATGATTCGATACAACCCTCTACTTTTTTTCAAGTGATACGATTAATTAGCGATACTATTGCTCTCCACCACCGGCTTTGATGAATACAAACCCCAAAAGTTCCCAGATAATTTTTTTTGTAGCGCTGACCTTTAGGGGTGACAAGAAAGCTATAAGATAGATTGTATAAGGGATAGAGCCTTCAAGCCTTTCTGGAAAAAGAGGGGTTCAGGGGGTAAGGTTTTCCTACGAAATAAAAATGCCTAATATCTGCAAGGTAAGGAGTGATGTAATCGCGCCTCTTTCAAGGGGTATTAGTTACATCGGGCAAAGCCGATTTATCTATGTAATCGAGTGACCGCTGGCATTTGACCTAACAGCGGTCACCATTTTTGTCAACGGCTCTACCCGACAATAAAACAGTCTTGCCCGAAAGGGTTATTTCCAGTTCAAGCAGTTAGTTAAAAATTAGGGATTTGCCAAAACTGTCCTGAATAATTACCACAGTTAGCCATAATCGGTTTATTGTCTTGGGAATCATTAATGATATCTAAACATTTATCACTGCCCGTAAACATGGTTTTGAGGCGATAATATCCAGACTTGTTTGTTTTTTGTATTTGCCAAAATTGTCCTGAATAATTACCACAGTCAGCCATAATCGGTTTATTGTCTTTAGAATCATTAATGATATCTAAACATTTATTACTGCCCGTAAACAGAGTTTTGAGGCGATAATATCCAGACTTGTTTGTTGATTGTATTTGCCAATATTGTCCTGAATAATTACCACAGTCAGCCATAATAATTTGATTGTCTTTAGAATCATTAATGATATCCAAACATTTATCACTGCCCGTAAACATGGTTTTGAGGCGATAATTTGTTTGTCCTTGGGCAATGTTAGTAGTACTGGCAAAAGCAAGCACAGAAGAGGCAACAGCTATACCAAAAGTTAAAATTCTCTTTATATTTTTGTTGGACATGGTGGTATGAGACATTTTTTTAGTTTTAGATAAAAATTGATCAATAATTGTGCCACAAACTCAACTTACCTGAGTTCGATATATAGCGTTTCTAGGACTCATGAGGTATACAGGATTGTTTCACTCTTGCCTAATCCCTGCTCCCTGCTCCCTGCTCCCAGAGTATTGATGTTTCTTTGCTTTTGCCTTGAACTCTAAGATAATCATCAGTTTCGATCTGAACTCTCCTATACCTTCTACTACAACGCCTAGAGAAAGATTCCCGATTCTCTAGAAATATTTTTATCACAGCGCGTCAAGCCGCTATGAGTATTCATCCCCGGTTTGAAAAGACGGGGCTTTAGACTTACAGGTTCCCTCGTAAATCGGCTATTAAGCACTTTCCTTGAGCAGGGAATAGGGAATAGGTAATAGGGAATAGGCAATAGGGAATAGGGAATAGGTAATAGGGAATCGGGAATCGGGAATCGGGAATCGGGAAAACAATCCTGTGTACCTGATAGTTATGCAAACCGCCGTAGCTATATATAGCAATTCTCTATGCCATGAGGTACAAAGGGATCCCCCGTTGGTCCCCCTTATCAAGGGGGACTTTGAGGTTGAGAAGCGTACCTCATAAATCCTAGAAACGCTATAGTACCTGAATGCGTTCGCGTAGCGTGACCTACGGTCAATCCCGTAGCGTGGCCTACGGCCAATCGCATTCACGCCCACCTCCGAGCACGTTATGATTCAAGGAGTATTACTTACATCGGGCAAACCAAGTTTTTCGACTTTTCTTTTTCCTTAGTTAACGGCTGATAGGTCTTGTGATCATACGGCACATATCCCTCAAAACCTGAATAAGTCATCTCACACAATAACCGAGACTTAAGCGGAGAAGGAGGTAAATTTACCTTTGCTACTTTCACTTCTACTAAACCTGGATCACGCCTTAAAAGGTCAAATACATCGTGTGACAAGTAGCGGGGACAATACCCTAGGTGATAATGATCTTCTGTGGTTAATGCTAAAGCCTTATTGTCATAAGGATTTTGAAGCTCGTGACATAGCCACAAAGTATCACCAACTTGTAGCTGATCTATCCGATCCATAGAACACTTTGGTAAGTGACGCAAACCATGCGCTAGGAAGAAAATGTGGTATTTGTCGTCACTGTCGAGGTGTGGATAAGGAAAAACTTTAAAATTATCTGTTTGTCGATATCCTTCGCTCCTTCGTGACATACTCCCACACTGACCTTACAGGTTCAGTGTGGGCTTCTTACCAACACCACCCAACGGTTCGGTTGCTCGGTAAGCTTTACTGCTGACGGGATGCCCCACCGCCAATTTCAATATGTTAATTGCCGCATTCACATCTCTGTCAGCTACATAACCACAGTTGGGACAGGAATGAATGCGGTCTTTTAGTTTTTTAGGTACTTTTTTCCCACAGTTGGAGCAATTTTGACTAGTGTTTCGGGGGTTTACTGCTTTCGTTATTAGTCCAGCATTTTCGGCTTTGACTGACAATATAGACAGGAATTGTCCCCAACCAGCATCTAATATGGACTTAGCTAGTTTAGTTCTAGCCAGTCCTTTAATATTTAATTTCTCATGAGCAACTAGATCGTGGTCGTCTAGTAATCCTTTCGCTGTTTTAAAGTGAAAGTCTTTTCTGGTATCTGCTACCTTTTTATGAGCTTTCCCTAGTTTGCTGACAGCCTTTTTTCTATTACTGCTACCCTTTTTTGCCCTACTGACAGCTTTTTGGATTTTCTTTAATCGCTTTTGAGCCTTTCTATAGTGTTGAGGGATGGGTATCTCTAAACCATCCGACTTTACTAAGAACGATTTAAGACCCATGTCTATCCCGATGGGGTTGGTCGCACTATCTACTGGGATAATCTCCGGTACAGTATCATCTTGGATTGACAATGTGACGTAATAGCCATCAGCCTTTCGGGTTATAGTAGCAGTCTTTATCTTGAACCCTTCTGGGATTGGCCGATGATAGATCATCTTAACCTTTCCAAATTTTGGGAGAGTTAAGATGTTTCCATTTATTGGGTTCTTAGACAGAGAGGGAAAAGTGAATGACCTATATCTGTTTTTTCCTTTAAATCGAGGTCTCCCGCTTTTCTTTCCATTACTGTCACCTTTTATAAACCGTTTAAAAGCAAGGTCAACTCTCTTTACGCAGTCTTGCAAAACTTGGGATTGAACAGCCCCATACCAGGGTCTATCTTTCTTTAGTTGAGGAAGAGTCTTCTTCTGGGAAAAATAATCAGGATTATTCCGTAAATTCGGTAAATGGCAGACAAGAGGACAGGAGTTGATGGAACAGCGATTTTGTTCATACCAGTCAAATCTGTCTGCAAGTAAGTAATTATATTGATGACGGAGCATATCCAGC
Organism: Moorena sp. SIOASIH; assembly: GCF_010671925.1. Taxonomy (GTDB): domain Bacteria; phylum Cyanobacteriota; class Cyanobacteriia; order Cyanobacteriales; family Coleofasciculaceae; genus Moorena. The sequence continues at coordinate 604,437 of NZ_JAAHIH010000004.1, forward strand.
CATTTTTCTATCTCTACCTCTTGCGACTTGGTCAACCTTAATCGGTATTGACACGCTGATATCATTGTTGCTGTCCTCTACTTTTCGACCTATTATTATAGTAGCATACAGCTAGTCAAATGGCAAGTCAAAATGAAAACTATAAAAATGACGATACGATTAACCGAATACGAGAAGAGGAAGTTAGAACAAGAAGCAGAGAAAAGAGGGATGAACCAGTCAGAGGTACTTAGAAGTTTGATAGCTCGTTTCCCCGTTCGCGTAGCGTCGGCTTTGCCGAATCCCAAAGACTCTGTGTAAAATTCATCCCTGGAGACGAAACCTTAGGACAGTGGAGCCTTTATGGTTGACAGGCTATGGGAAAAAGGTTAAAACTTATTGATTAAGGCTCCACTGTCCTTACGGTAACTTTAAACGCTCATCCTTACGGATTGAGATGTGGGGCTTCTTTTACTGGACAGCTAAAAATTCCATTAAATCAAAACTCTGGGCTGATAAGTTGAGCCGGTCTAGATGCCTTCGGTAATCTGGACGCGAGGGTGACCAAAAATTTGGGTCTCAAGCCCCGTCCTTCTAGGACGGCTTTTTCTTTTTGTGCTACAATGTTACGTAGAGTTGTCCCACGTCAAAATGATAGTATTAGAATTTAAGGTCAAAGGGAATAAAACTCAATATGCCGCCATAGATGAGGCGATACGTACTGGTCAGTTTGTACGAAATAAGTGCATCCGTTACTGGATGGACAATAAAGGGATAGGACAAAAAGACCTGTATCGCTATAACACGTGGCTCAGAGCTGAATATCCTTTTGTTAAAGACTTAAACTCTCATGCCTGTCAAGCTTCAGTGGAAAGAGCCTATAGTTCAATTTCTAGGTTTTACGATAAGTGTAAAAAACAAGTCCCTGGCAAAAAGGGTTATCCCAAGTTTAAAAAGTTTTCCCGGTCAGTTGAATACAAGACATCAGGCTGGAAACTTTCCCTTGATACCAAATCAATAAAATTCTTAGACAAAAAAGGAATTGGGAAACTAAAACTCAAGGGAACCTGGGAAGTGTGGCGTTACGACCAAAAGCTGATCAAGCGAGTTAGGTTAGTACGTCGAGCAGATGGTTACTATGTCCAGTTTTGTGTCAAAGCTGATCTTAAAGAATCTCTAGAACCATCACATACCAACATTGGGTTAGATGTAGGACTGAAAGAATTTTATACCGATTCCAAGGGAAACATAGAGCCAAATCCCAGGTTTTATCGCAAGGGCGAGAAGCGGTTGAAGTTTCATCAACGCCGAGTTTCTCGCAAAAATAAAGGCTCATCTAGCCGTAAGAAAGCCGTTAATAGATTAGGCAGGATGCACCTTAAAATAAGTAGGCAACGTGTTGGCGTAGCCTGCGCGAAGCGCATAGAACATGCGAAGAGACTCGCGCGTTGCGTAATCCACTCTAACGATGTGGTCGCTTACGTTCGCGAAGCGTGCCGTAAGGCAAGATTTAAGGGTGATAAATTTGGTCAAAAATCACTGTCTCTCCAAGTCTATTAATGATGCAGGTTGGTATCAGTTTAGAAAATGGTTAGAGTATTTTGGACGAAAGTTTGGTAGACAAACTGTAGCAGTCAATCCTAGCTATACTAGCCAAAATTGCTCAAACTGTGGTGAAGTTGTCAAAAAATCGCTATCTACTAGAACCCATACCTGTAAGTGCGGGTGTGTGTTGGATCGCGACCATAATGCAGCTATCAATATTCTAAAAAGAGCCTTGGGTACTGTAGGGCATACAGGAACCTGGATCATTGATCCGAACGCTTATGGAGAACTGTCCTCTACTTTTCCTGGCTCCGGCCTGGTCGAGCAAGACGGCTCTGTGAAGTAAGAATCCCCCTCCTAGACGGACGGGGAGTGTCAAATAACTCGGTTGGCAAAAAACGCAAACAACTCCGTCGAACGATAGGTCTTATTCCACTCTGGGAAAGACATTATACTCTGGTTAATGGCCAAAAGTAAAACGACCGCCAGAAGTAGCCGAGGTGACTGGCTACTCCTGGCGGTAGATTCGGGTCATCGCTAACCGCTACAACAATCTTGGAGTTGCTGGAGTGGGAGACCAACGCCATCACAACTCAGGTGCATTACCAATGCTTGATAATGTACTGCAATTAACGAACACCAAAGTCAGCAGTTATCACCTTAACTCCACCTGCTGGTGCCCACTGATCAATAAAGTTGCTAATTCCGGCATTGGTAACAGTAAAGCTGCCATCACCATTGGAAAAAGCCACAGGTATACTACCCCAACCTGGAGCTTGTCGTACCAGGGCGATATCGGTGCGACCATCGCAGTTAAAGTTGCCAGTTATCACCTTAACTCCACCTGCTGGTGCCCACTGATCAATAAAGTTGCTAATTCCGGCATTGGTAACAGTAAAGCTGCCATCACCATTGGAAAAAGCCACAGGTATACTACCCCAACCTGGAGCTTGTCGTACCAGGGCGATATCGGTGCGACCATTGCCGTTAAAGTCACCAGTTATCACTTTAACTCCACCTGTGGGTGCCCACTGATCAATAAAGTTGCTAATTCCGGCATTGGTAACAGTAAAGCTGCCATCACCATTGGAAAAAGCCACAGGTATACTACCCCAACCTGGAGCTTGTCGTACCAGGGCGATATCGGTGCGACCATTACCGTTAAAGTCACCAGTTATCACCTTAACTCCACCTGTGGGTGCCCACTTATCAATAAAGTTGGTAATTCCGGCATTGGTAACATTAAAGCTGCCATCACCATTGGAAAAAGCCACAGGTATACTACCCCAACCTGGAGCTTGTCGTACCAGGGCGATATCGGTGCGACTATCCCCGTTAAAGTCGCCAGTTAAAACCTTAACTCCACCTGTGGGTGCCCACTTATCAATAAAGTTGGTAATTCCGGCATTGGTAACATTAAAGCTGCCATCACCATTGGAAAAAGCCACAGGTATACTACCCCAACCTGGAGCTTGTCGTACCAGGGCGATATCGGTGCGACCATCGGCGTTAAAGTCACCAGTTATCACCTTAACTCCACCTGTGGGTGCCCACTTATCAATAAAGTTGCTAATTCCGGCATTGGTAACAGTAAAGCTACCATCACCTTCGGAAAAAGCCACAGGTATACTACCCCAACCTGGAGCTTGTCGTACCAGGGCGATATCGGTGCGACCATTGCCGTTAAAGTCACCAGTTATCACCTTAACTCCACCTGTGGGTGCCCACTTATCAATAAAGTTGCTAATTCCGGCATTAGTAACAGTAAAGCTGCCATCACCATTGGAAGAAGCCACAGGTATACTACCCCAACCTGGAGCTTGTCGTACCAGGGCTATATCGGAATAAGCTTGAGCTGGTTTAGCCATTAAAGTAAAGGCTAGGGTTATAGTACAAATAATTGTACTTATACGCCTTACCCAGGTTGTCATGTTATTCACCTTTTAGTTTTTAAATGTTTAGTATTAACACCAGAGTAATCTTAACATTGTTGTATAGTCCGGTCAAACAATCCCTTCGTATAGTTTTTATCCCTATAAAAATTCTTAGCTGTGTGAATAGCTGACCGCTGACCGCTGACCGCTGACCGCTGATAGCTTACTATTCTTAACTAATATCTGTCAGCAAAAGATTCAAGTTTTCCACCGTTAACAAAGGCAAATTAGGATTCTCTGTAGTACTCACATTTTCTGGATTGGAAAAGAAACTAAAACTAAATAGATATCGTCCCCTGGTTTTATTGGGGTTTTTCTGTTCCTGCCAATAGTCAATTTCATCGACAATATTTGTTCGCAGCTGTTGAGTCACTTGTAACATAGTGGAATCCCCAGACTTTTGAACCGTAAATCGAGGAGTTAGTAAAACAGGTAAGGAAGCTAATAGTTCTTCTTCATTACCAGTGGCGCTAGTATTGCTAGCTAAAGCAAAGGCATACTGACAGCTAATCCGAATATCATAAGGACGGTTAATGATAGCTGGTAGCAAGACTTTGAATAACTCTTCGAGATGCTTATCCAAGGCTTTACTTCTGGAATCGCCCAGGTCTGCAATATCCCAACGCTTATCATTAACTATTAGAGGAGTAATCCGATTCTTAAACCGGACTTCAGGAGTCTGGAAGATGAAAGCAGCATTGGTTTCCCGGCCATCAATCAAATTTTTATTGCGGGCGAGACGGATAGCACCCCAGGCATTTTGATAGTCCAACACATCCAAATTAGTTACAGTCACCTTACGGTCTGGTAATGCCGACTCCCCAAAGGTTTCTACCCCAGTTGCATCAAGCAATTTGGTGAAATCATACTCAATTGTTGTATAAGGTACTGTGAGGGAGTTAGTGGTGAAATCGTTTTGCCTGGTCTCATTTAACTCATACCCTGGTAACTCAATATCTAAGATTTGTTGATCAGGAACGGGTTGATCAGTAACGGTTTTATCAGTAACGGGAATATTGTTAGTGGGAGTGATGATAACTGTTTTGGTTTCTTGGTCAGCGGATAGGTTTTCATCAATGTTGTAGTGAACTGTCTCGCGAGATGCCTGTGCGATCGCTATCGGTTGCCAAATTTGCCATGACCTAGCCACGTCTTCTGCTAGAGTCGCAAAGGCACTGAGGGCAGAAGTAACCGTAGTCTCGTTGTCAGAGGTTAACCCGGTTTCCAAAGCTTTGAGATCACTGGCTAGGGTTGGATATAGATTGTTAAACCGCACCAGGGTATCCAACAGTGGATCAATAGTATTGGTCGTATCGATAATTGTGCCAACACCCACTGGGTCCGCAATGTCTGCATTAACTGCATTACTCAGCACAAGGGTAAAGGTTTCATTATTTTCAAAACAATCATCGCTGTTGACTGGCACCCGAATTTCTTTGGTGGTTTCACCTGGATCAAATTCTAGACTTCCGCTCGTTGCCGTGTAATCTCCTGGTGCTTTCGCAGTGCCATCCTGGGTTTGATAATCAACCGTAACAGTATTGTCAGAGGGAGGAGATAAGGTAATAGTGAAAACTGCTTCTACGTCTTGATTTTCTTCGGGTTCCTTCAAAGAGACATCATTAATGGTTAATTTAGAGGAACCATTGTATTCAATCCGGCATTCAATGGTATCTTGAGCCACATCGGGATGTTCATAGAGGAAAACATAATTCCAGTCTCGAATATCCTCAGCACTGAGAATCTCACCAGCAAAGCTGTCGGGGTCAGGAATTGCTGTATGGGAAATCAGAGAAGGAGGAAGGGGAAAATCTCGCAAAGGAATGGGAATTTGAACATCTCCAATTTGATTAGGCTCATCGTTGAGAGGTTGAATAAAATTGAGCCAAGAGGAGGTGGAATTAGTAGTATTAATCTTGTATTCCAACTCATTAACCTGATAGTTCAGATTAACCGCAATATCTTCGTAACGCTGAGGAGTTTGGGTATTAAAGAAAAAGGTTAGCGTAGACTTACCATTGTTGGCATCGCTCAGTTCAATTTTAGCTGGAGATAAGGTGAAATCTATCGATTGAAGCAGAGCTTGCTTTTCTGCGTCAGAACTAGTGGAGTTGGGTGTACTTTCAGGATTGGTGTAATAAGCCCCGTTTATCACTGGTTGCCCAGATAAACGAGGAATATCTTGATCAGACCATTGATAGCGATCAGCGATCGCGACATCCACGTTATATTGAACAATGGTTTCAATGTCGTAAGCATCCGCTAAATTTGTCAGCAATTCCTTTTGGAGTGCTTCCACCGCTAAGGTTTGGCGAGTAGTATACTCTTCGGATTGGAGTGCTTCCACCGCTAAGGTTTGGCGAGTAGTATACTCTTCGGAAGTTGTATCCACAGAAGTCTCCAATACATGGGTCACATTTTTACTAATCGAATCGGCCAAACTTGCTTTGACATCTAAAATCCGCCCAATCTCATCCTTTAAAGTGCTATCATTCACTGCAGGGATAGCTGTTTCCGGTTTCAGGATATCTTCAATAGCACGTAAATAGTTACGGGCTAAACCATTCAGGTCTACCGCATCCACTCGCACGGTTTCTGTTGAGGTTTGGTCAAGTCCACCATCTTGGGTGTAGCTGTAAAGGTTTACTTCCCCTGACATTAAGGTATTGCTCAAAGGCGCAGCGGAAAAGAAGTAGGGGAAATCCTCTTTGATATCGTAACTAATCCCGGTATCCCCCAGATGAACTGCCCACAGGGTATCACTGTTTTGAGGATTAGCATTATCAATATTCCCAGCATCCCTCCCCACTGCTAGCTTTAAGTTAGGTAGTGCTTGCTCAAATGCCTTGGCAAAGGGGTCAAGGGAGGCCAGGCGTTCACTAAACTCAGCATTTTCATCATCTGAGGAGCTGGTCAGCACAACGGTTTTGGGGGCAAAATAGGCTGATACTACCTCAGCTTCAGACACATCGTCGGAATGCATCAAATCCTCGTTGCGTCGCATTTCCAGCTGTACGGTGACCGGGAAAAGTAAATCCGTTGGATACAGAAGACTATTATTGTTATCCCGGAAGGTGAGATCAACCGTTGTGCTAGCTACTGCTGGGGGAACAATCCAATTTTGATTGGCCTCAATCAGATCCGATTCATTTTGGAGCGCCTCTGCTACTTCTGCCACAGTTAGGGGGCGTTGCGTACGCTTTTCTAACAGATCCACCGCTGTTTTCAGACAACTGAAGTCATACATGCGATGAATAATGTCCAATGATGTCTGTAAGGTGTCGATCAATACCTGATCATCGGTTTGACCATGGGCAGTTTCGATATTAGCGATCGCATTCGGCACATTCAAGGTTTCAGGTTGAGTATAAACCGTTGATGGCTCGAATTGGGATTTAAGGTTTCCTTGAGCATCCAGCAGTGTTGCTTTCAAGATACTCAAAGAAGATTCACTATCATTGGGATCAAGTAAGGCCCGTAACGCAATGCGATTTGCCCCTTCCAAGTTCTCCAGTTGCTCATAAATAGCATTCACAGCCCCAATGCTTTGCTGGGTTTGACTGGCGTCGCCTACAATATTATTCCCAATGCTTTGCTGGGTTTGACTGGCGTCGCCTACAATATTATTTTTGAAGTTAACCAGGGTTAGCGCCCATCGAGAGGTGAGAGTGTAGAAGGTTTCATCGGTTCCGGTCTCGATAGTTTGACTATCGATACTGTAGAAGGTTTCCTCAGTTCCGGTCTCGATAGTTTGACTGATGAAAGCCGCTAACCGTTTTAAGTCGCTATTTACCGTATCGTCACTGTTGTAACTAATCTTAGTCAGGGATGCCAAAACCGGACGGACATCGATTTCAGCATTGGCACTCAAGAGTCCTGCCAGGGTTTGGTTAGCCACCGCTACGGCTGCTGGGGTAATTTCCGTTCCCATGGTACTGGTTAAGGTACTCAGGGATGTGGTTTGATCTGTGGATTGTACCACTGCTAGATAGTCAGGGTTCTGTGCAGAAGAGGTATCCAGGGTAAAGCGATCCGGAATGTAGAGAGTTGCCCCGGACTCTAAGGCTAAAGTGGGATTTTGAAGAGCAATATCCCCTGCTGTGGTTTGATCGGTAATAATTTGACTATCATCGGCAGCAGCAATATCCCCTTCTGTGGTTTGATCGGTAATAATTTGACTATCATCGGCAGCAGCAATAGCAATCATTTGCTCAAAGCTATCCCCACTGGTGACAGTGTAGTTCAACAGCACGTCAGCCAGGATTACATCCTCCGTACCAAATAACCCAGTCATCTCGCTGACAGCAGCAGCAACCACAGCTAATTGACTATTGATCGTAGACTCAGTCAAAATATCACTGATATTGCCCACCCCTTGTACCGTTTCCAACACCGTGCGATGAAGGTTGGTTTGTAGATGAAGCTGCTGAGTTAGGTAAGCAAGGGTGTTCCGTTCGGGCACAATTGCCTCAGTAATGGTATACTCCAGGGCAACCACTTCAGCAACAATGCTGGATTTCAGCACATCGATGGCGCGAACATCAGTAGTGGCAACAAACTGGTTAAGGGCAATATGATATAGACTATCCTGAGGCTGGATGGTGTAATCAAGGCTACTATCGGCCATTGTGATTGTGGAACCTGCCACCAGTAAATCCTGGCGTTGGGCATTGGCAAGAATCACCGTTTCAACAGTTTCTATCCTAGAGGTATTGGGGAATGCCGTAGCGATCGCACTCCAGGTCTTTTCAGTAATTATCTTGATCTCTACATTAAACGGAGTTGGTGTTGCTTCATCATTCTTGGTCACCGTGACCGTTAATGTTGTGTCCGTGGGGAAAATTTCCAGACCACGAATGGCCTCAACCACATCCTGGGATGCTGCTAACAGACGGTCTCGAAGATTGCCCAACGTCTCGGCATCCTGGGTTGTGCTACCCAAGGCTGAAACCGTAACCCCTGCCAGCAATACCGTCGATTCATTCTCTGCAATAATCTCATTGATCCGGTCAGTCAGGATCTGGTCAAACTCCAGATCCAGGTCAGCATTTTCCAGCTGCAATACCCCATAGGCAATTTCTTCTAGGGTGGCGTTTAGGGTAACGTAATTGTTGACGTGGGATGATTCTAGACCCTTGATCAGGACACCATTGGTTAAAGTTTGGGTCGTATCTAACCCTTGAGCAATGGTTTGTAGCAGGGTTTCGATCAGCTGGTCTTCCTCTAGGGCGAGTTGTGCGATCGCAATTGACTCGAAGGTATCCCCATCTTGAACGGTATAGCGTACGAAATTACCAGCGGTATTAGTGTAAGAAATAATCCCACCAACCGCTAATAAATCCGCCGTTTTTGCATATTTAGTGACAATTTCCTCAACTTTTGCACTTTCAGTTCCGTAATCTTTGTTGAGCTTAGTTGCGATCGCATTTAAGCTGTTGGTTGGCTCAACCCGAATACCTACAGGAATCTGAATATTTTGACCACTGGTGAAAATACCACTGACTGCACTATTACTATCCCCTAAATCTCCAATATCACAGCCATACTGATTAGCAACGGATTCCAGGTTTTCACTGTTACCAGCAACTGTATAGGTAAATTGCTGCAGATATTCCAAGGTGACCAAATACTTATAAACATTATCCACAAAGCCAGTGAAGGCGGCACGCTGGCTATCAGTCAACTCCTGGTCACCGCTGGGAATCACCGATGTACTCACCCTAAACGTCAAGTTGGAGTCATGAACCTGATAGTAAATTTGTTGATAGGTGGCGCGGTCAGTTTTAATCTGATCCAGTACCTCAGTGAAAAGATTCCCAGGAGTGGGAATATATTTAGATTGGTCTAACACCAACTCCAGAATCAAATTAGCGGTCTTCTCATCCTTGCTGGTGATCTGATAGCTTTCACCCACCGAGGGCCATTGATTGATTCCGAAAATCGGGTCGAAATACCCTAATTTTTGGCTAATACCTTCTGCAAAGTCCCCATCACTTCCTAAACGATTGCCATAGATATCTTGCCAGCGAAAATCCAACGTAAAGGTATCTCCAATGCCGTAATAGGGATTGAGGGTATCCTTGAGAATTTCCGGTAATGCTTGGGATGCTGTGTTGGCGGCGGTGCTTAAGGCATAAACCGGCAAGACTTTTTCATAGACCCATTTTGTATTATCCTCATCCTCTTCAATCGGTCCGATCGGTAGACGGTCTTGCTCGGTTTTAAAGTCAGCTGCTGTACTGGGCACCTGATAACTTAAAAGCTGATAGAGGTTTTGAATCTCATCGGTAGCAGTATCATTTTCTACAGGTTCAATGGAGTCACGGGTCAGTCTAAAACCAAGATTTCCCGCCGGAATCTTCAACACATTAGTTGTTTCACTACTGGTGGCAAAAATTTCGCTGACACCATCGGGTGTACTGTTCTGGGAATGACCAGACGGAATATTAAGGCAGTTGTTATACCTAGCGGGAGTGCTGCTAAAGGTCATTAACAGAGTGACCTGAGCCGTGTCCCCATCAGCAAACAGAGAATCTGGTAAGCCCTTTTGCTCATTGTTTTGTGTATAGCTATACTTGAGGTAATAGCCTTCACTATTTACAACAGTGCTTTCCTGTACCAGTGTTAGGAATGGTAGGAAAGTTGCATCATTTATATCGTCATCTGTCTTTAGTGTCACCGTACGGTTATCCCCAGAATCTAGGGATAAATTCGTCTTCAGCATCAAGACTTCAGCACTGCCATCACGGGTCAGAACTTTCGAGTCACCACTGTCATCCAAATACAACAAGGTCAAGGTTGTAGGAGTTACGTTTGCTGTCAGAATATCTTGCAGCAATTGCCGACTAGCGGTTTCAATCCTTTCAATAGCGTATACCGTGGGCAAAAATCCGCTCCCATCTGAGGTGGAGACTTGGCGGATTTCCAAGGTTAATTTAGTTGCCCAAGTATATCCCGCTTCAATCTCCGCAGTATCTAACGTTTCCCCATCTTGAACTTGCTGCTGATTGTATAAAAGGGTTAAGTTGTATAAAAGATTAAAGCTTGTCTCATCAGACTTAGACTTGAGATAATCACATAACCCGGAAGGAAGTTCCCACAGCAAATTGTCACTATTTGCTGCATTGATAGATTCATTCCAGTAAGTTTTTTGGCGAATAGTGTATTGCTGGTTAGTGGGATTGTAAAACTCCAGCAGTGTTGGAGGAGTTGTGGGCAAAATTCCACTGGTTGCTGCCTCATCAAGCTGCTTAATAAGCGTAATGGTGTTGTAGGGAGGATCACTATCCGGGAAAGGATAATTGAGTTCAGAGGTTAACGTTTGACTATCACTGTTCTGACTAGTTTGACTGTCACTGGTCTGACTAGTTTGACTGTCACTGGTCTGACTAGTTTGACTGTCACTGGTCTGACTAGTTTGACTGTCACTGGTCTGACTAGTTTGACTGTCACTGGTCTGACTAGTTTGACTATCACTGGTCTGACTAGTTTGACTGTCACTGGTCTGACTAGTTTGACTGTCAGTGGTCTGACTAGTTTGACTATCACTGGTCTGACTAGTTTGACTATCACTGGTCTGACTTTGATCATCAATTAGTCGAATCCAAGTCAAAGTATCCAGTTTAAATAACCGGATTTCATTGGGGCTAATCGTTACCGTCTCACTATCCCCGTCTGTTGTGGGAGCAGTGCGCGTAACTGTAACAGTAAATTGTTGTCCTGTAGCAAGATAAGCAGCTTGTTGTCCATTAATAGTTGTAGTGCTATCTGTAAGGATGGGCATTCGCAATCCATGCAACAAGAATCGTGAGGTCATTCCCGCTAAGGATTCGAACGACTCACCTAAATTATTTAATAAATTGCCTAGGGTAATCTGGCCATTTTCATCAAACTCCTCATCATTTTGATCTTGATCTCTGACATAATCGATCCCAAGCTGCACCGCAGAGCGAATAATTAAGGTGAAGTAGTCAATAAATAAAAGTTCAGCGATCGCTAACTCTGCATCTGCGGATGCATCGTTGGTCGGTATTTGTCCCAGCACTTCTTCTGTGCTCTGGTTATGGTTATAGTTGGAGGATTGAAAATAAGTTTGAATCGCATTAATTTGATCGCGATCATATTTCGGACTATCAAAATAAACGGTATTGATAACAGTATCAGCACCATCCTTGAGTTCCATCTGAAGTTGAGGAAACATCGGGAAAAGGGTACCACTAATTTCCGTTGCTTCTGTCTCATTTGTATCTGTATTATTTGTATCTGTATTATTTGTATCTGTATTATTTGTATCTGTATTATTTGTATCTGTCTGATTGATGGGGCGGTCGGTGATATCAAAGATAAAATTGGTAGACAAGAATCGAATCAGGGGTTCCCAAAACTCATCCGCCGGTTCTTCGTCTAAGTAGTTAACGAATAGGGTATAAACATCTTCTAACAATTCCAAGGTTAAGACTTGATCATCAACATTAACAGCACTTGGGTCGATAGTTAAAGCATTACGCTCACTATCTGATAAGTAGGCATAAATCACCCATTTGAATAGGGCTTTAACTAACTCATCAAAGTCCGTATCATTATTAGCATTGGTAGAAGTATCATCATCATCTAAGGGAATCGAGTTTTCCATAAACAATAACCCGATACCACTTACCCCTGTTTCGGTCTTAGTAAAGGACGGTTGAAAATAAATATCGAGGCGAAGCTTGTCGCCTTCTCCAATAGTTTCCGTGCCCACGTTTCCGGGCAGTGCTAGCTTAATTCCCGTTGTGCCATCATCCCATCGCAATGACCGTCCACCAGATGTTTCAGTAGTGACATTTGTAGTAGTAGCATTTGTAACTGTTCCTGTGCTACTAATGGTCTGGGCTTTAGCAAAAGCAAAGGAGCGATTAGCCCTAGCATTTTTCTGCATTCGAGGGGGACGCACGGTTTGAGCACGGGCAGTAAATACTGGCTCTGGGGGAGCTATGGCTCCCCCAGAGTCAGGAGCGAGTTGCCAGGGTGGTGTGCTATCTGAACCGAGGACAAATTGCTCCCGCACGGTTAATTTAAACTTAAATCTGATCCGGACAAAGCCAATCTTGACCGATGCTTTGACAGAAACCGTAGCCACCAGAGCCACCTGAATCGCTTTGTATACCTCCACCACAAACAGCACCGCAGCTTTAACCAGGACTTCTATATCAACCTTAATGACCTTAAAGTCCACGACACCATAGATGCGACCAACAATGGCTACACCACCCTGAATCCGGTAATAGGTGGCCTTTTTCTCATTAGTATCGGTGGGATTATAGGTAGCAAACACCCCTTGCAAAATCCCATGGATGGTAATGCTGAATTCGGCGCGCAGAGGACCTTTATTGATAATTTTCCCCAACCCGACCTGTAAGCCAATGCCAAATTCCAATACCGGGTCAAAGGTGCCACTAACAATGTCGGGAACACTGGTGGCTGTTTCTGCACTAAGTTTATTGAAATAGAAGCCCCCTAACCCTAAAAAGATGCCGACATTAACGGCAATGGATCTCGAAAAGTCACCACCCCAAGGGAAGCCCACATCGATACCAAAGTCCCCATTGGTATAGATTTCAATGGCAACCACTGGCAGGGTAATATGAACAGCACCAAAGTCGATATACCGCATGGTGTCCGGTAAAACCAGCTCACTGCGATAGACCCCGACAGTGTCACTAATGCGGCGATAGAGGATTTCAAATTCAAATCCAGCAAAACTCTGTACCGGGGGTCCCGACAAGCTAATGCGCAGCCCATAGATAAAGGGATCGTTGAAAATTACACTGATCTCAATGGAACCCAAAATCACAAATTGGGCACCAATTAACCACCCACTCTCTGCACTAAACTGTATTGGCTGACCTGAAAATTGAATTGGTTGAGTGGGGTCAGAACTGACGGCTGAGGGTAAGGACTGTTGCAGAGCTGTGAGGGGATTTTGCCGCCGTTTAATAGGGGGAAGGGGTACCAAGGTTTGGCGCATCACCGTGGTGAATTGCTCAATAGTACGAGCTTGCTGCACAATTTCTGGTGCAAAGGCAACCCGTTGTCCCAAAGCCAGGAACTTCAGCTCGAAGATCGGGGCTTTAGTGCTGGGCACTTGTGGGGGATTTTCATTGACTGGGTCCCACTGAACTCGCTTTTTGGGTTCTCCAGGAATACTTAAGTCTACTGCGATCGCTATTTTCTTATTGGATGCTGTTCTGGCATTATTTTGTTGGGTACTAACCTGAGATGACTTAGTCCCAAACTGGTAAGACAGCCCCACATTGGATACCTTAGCAATCAAGACATTCAAGGTAGCCTTGTAGGAAATGGTGATGGATTTATCGGTTAGGTCTATCTCCAGACTAAACTTATCTAGCGCTATCTCTTCTTTAGCAAATTCATCCCAGGGTGGATCGAGTTCAAAGTCAATAATGCTGGAGTCATAGACGCTGACAATATAGGCAATCAGGTCACCAATGGTGGGATTCTTTCCACTGACCAAACTAACGCTAAACCGCAACAGTTTACGATTATTGATATCGGTGTAGACTGCGCTCAACAACAGGGTACTGATTTGGAGTTGGAAAATTAACTCACCGGTACGATTTGCCAGGGCTTGGGATGAACGACCAGAGCTAGAGGTGCTACTGGTTTGGCTAAAGGTATAGATAACCGAGAGTTGTAAGGTATCGAAAAAGGGAATCGAGGCTTTGACCGTTCCTGCGATCGCGCCTTTTAGGGTCGTAGAGGTTCCCCCGGATCTATTACTGGAGGTTTTGGAAATTTCAATCGCTGCTTGGATTTGCAGGGTTTCTTCCCCTGGCACTAAGGCAATGCCAGTATCCCAATCCATGGATCCGGTGAAGGTATAGCGGGATTCGACGATTTGGGTACTATTGTCTTGATAGCGGGTTTGTTGTAGCGCAAATGCCAGGGAAACTACTAAATCCCGCAACCCATACTCATCGAGTTTATCCTGGGAAAATCCAAAAGCTTTGATAACTTCGGTAATGCTGATATTTTCAGCAGTGGCAGAAAATGCCCACTGACTGGCAATTATGCCACTCTGTGACGAAAATTGATGGGCGACCTTAACCGCAAATTCGCCCCCAAATAACTCAAACAGCCCCTCAAATGACAGTTTTCGCTGCTGGGAGAGGGATTCTGCCGTATTCTGTTGAGTGCCATTGGTTGAGCCAGAAGATTTGACCGATGACACTGACAGAGCAAGCTGTTTGATCGATAAGGTTGGCCCCGAATCGAGGGTAATCGACCAGGCATTTTCAATAGCAGCCTCAAAGGAAAATGCCCCTTTATCTGGTCGCAATTCCACCGCCATTTTAGTAATGGCTAAGTTCTGAATCGAGTCTGGTGCATCTAATTCTGGAATTAATTCTTCCAAAAGCGCCACGACATAAAGTCGCTGTCCAGCAATCATACCGCCCTGATAAACCGTTACGTTGCGGTCTTCAATTTTCTCCAGGATCAAATTGACAGTTTCACCAGCAACGGTTAGCTCGGAGATCATACCAAAGCTAACACTGGTTGTTCTTTGCACTATTGCAGTCATGGCTCGATTCAAAAATATTACTAGGCAAAAATGGAATTATCGTAAATCAGCGGTCAGTGGTCAGTGGTCAGCCGTCAGCCGTGAGCTAAAAGCTCACGCTACGCGAACAGCCGTCAGCCGTGAGCTAAAAGCTCACGCTACGCGAACAGCCCTCAGCTTATTTTATTTAAAAGCCAAGTGGCACAGGCTTCGACGCTGTGAAGCATTAGCTGATAGCTGATAGCTGATAACTGATAGCTTATCGCTATTCTTCATTACTGATTTTGAAATAGATCCCCCTTAATTTGAGGTCTAATCCATCAATTAATTGACCTGCATCATCTTGCCATTCTGCTGATAGTCCAACGGTATATGCTGTTTTATCTTTTTTTACTACTGTTGTCTCCTCACTAGTAGTTTGATCAGTCACAGTTTGATTGGCAGTAGAACCTGGAATTCTGACATGAAATTCATCCACATATAAACCAGCTTCTACAAGGAGATTAGCAGCATTCTGTAAGACGGTAATATCTGGTAATTCCTCGGTGTTGAGCGTGCCATCCTCATTCAGAAAGGAAGCCCTTTTGTCTTCATCAACTGCTCCTAGTGTTTGTAAAATAGTATTGAAAGAAGTACCCACTGTACCTAAATATACTCTCTCCCCTGCCGGAAGTTCAACTTCAATTCCCTTTTCTTTAATTTCATTAATATCATTTTTAGGGTCTAAGGAAATTGTCTTCCCAGCCAGTTCTAGAGAAACACCAAAAAATACTTTAGTTTTAGTTTCAGTAGTTTGAGTTTCATCAGTAGTTTGAGTTTCAGTATCTGACATTTTTTTGCTCCTTATTCAAAAATAGTTAGTTTCAACAACTATCAATTTACAACAATTAAATTAGACATTTCGCTTTTTATTATATATCATATATCCAATAAAAAGTAAACCTAAAATTTATTTTTTTATTGGGCAATAAAACTCCGGATATCTTTCTCATATTGCCTCTTGCTTTCCCCTCCTGGGAGGGGTTAGGGGTGGGTTACTCTTGCCTCTTGCTTTCCCCTCCTGGGAGGGGTTAGGGGTGGGTTACTCTTGCCTCTTGCCTCTTGCCTCTTTCAGCAATTCGTGTGTTTACAACCGAGATACAAAGGCTATAATTGATCGAGCTTAACGTCTGCTTCCGTTGGCACCACTGATTCTTCTGGAATCTTTGTTGTTGAAAGATTATCATCAGTTACAGTATTTCCATTTTCGTCCACGAAGGTTAAGCCTTTTTTAACAATAACTCCATTGGGATAATCATCGGATTGGGGTACCGAAAATACGGTAACTTTAATCCCCCTCCTATCTTCAGGTTCCGGTATAGGTTGGAAGACATCAATCTTCAACTTCATTGCCAGTTCAGGAGCAACGTCTTGGTTGGTTAGAAAACTAAAATCTTTACTATCAAAGGGAAAATCCTCGGCAAAATTGAAAGGAAACTGATCATTAATTGATCCAGTAGCAGTATAACAAGGATCCGGTGATGTACCTTCCGTAACAGTAATTGATTTTGCCCACATATCAGATAATGGATGATTGTCAGATAAGTTGATGGGCAATTCTTCAGTAATGCTATAGGTATTATCGACTTCCTTCATAAAGGTTGGGATATCTTTAATATTTTGATAATCATTGATTTTATCCTCTGCCATCGTATCTCCTGTTTATTTAAATTAAATTCAAGCTATTCCTTAAAGCCTTAACCTTTAGCATAGGCCGCATACCAGCCAACAGCATCATTACTATCCGTGGCATCAGGATTGCCAAAGATAACAATTTCGGTTTGTCCACTGGGGGGAAATGAGAGGACAAAAAACTTAAGAGCAACCTTCTTAATTTTCAACAAGTAAGCTGTACCAGAAGTGCTAGTGGAATCAACCAGTAATTCCACCGTCTTGAAGGACAGCTTCAGTACACTCTGGAGAGGAAAACCGAGCACATCCCCACCAATTCCCGGTAGCCTCAATCCTACAAAAGTTGTGGCTTTTTCCTGGGAACCATCCTGATTCGGTTCCCAGATAATCAACAGATTAACCACAAACTGAGCTGAACCCGACAATGCCCCCAAACTGCCCAAATTAAACTCGAAGTTAAAACCAAAGCCACTGTCGGGCATAGAACCAGTGCCCAAGGGAGTTTTAACCGTAAGATACCCTTTAGGCTTGCTATCCGGTTGAGCAGGGTCGAGATAGACGAAGTTAGTCAGCTTAAGGGGAAATTTGCTGTAGAGACTATGGGGGCGGGCTTTACTCTGAGCCAAATCAAAGGCAATTTGGCTGGCATCCACACTAAAGGTGATATCCTGGGTACCATTGGTATGCTTGCAGTTCATCACAATGGTTAGCTTTGAGAACTGGAGGAATTGTTCGTTATTGGCTAGCTCATCCAGTTTTTGCTGCAACTCCGCTGATGCTTGATTGAGAGTATCAATCCCTACTTGATAATCGTCTTCCAGAGCACGGGCACTGCGGTTGACCAGGTTGCTGGCAGTTAACACGTCATCGGACAGGGAAGTATCTGACCCAAAGGATAATCCATCAAAGGTCTCTAGGTCACGGAAATTGAGACGGCCCCAGAGGGTAAATCGTCCAATGGTGAGTGTAGTATCATTGCCTGGGGGGTCTGTGGAAAACGTGGCCTTAACGATGTCAACATTATTGAGAATATGACTATCGGGTAGGGCAAAATAGTTCTCGCCGCTAAAGCTAAAGCTATAGGTAATCACGCCATCGTGTTCTTCCGTAAAGCCCTGGAGAATGACGATATTCCGTCCTGAACGACTATTGAGTAATTGGGTGGCTTCGTCAAAGAGTTTATCTAGGGTAAGATTGACCTCACTGGAAAATGCCGTGATTTGAGAATTTTGGAATTGCACCCGTAAGTTGGCCACCTGGAAGGCATAGCCCAAGGGACCGGTTTCTGGCACGGAGTTGTCTTGATAGTCCAGCAATCCAAACAAAGAAGACTGTTCCGCTACCAATTCCCCATTTTGGGGAAAAATCGGGGTGCCATTACTCCCGACATACTGAGCGTAGAAGTTATCCTGGTCTTGTATGCCACATTCTAGGGCTTTCAAGTCTTGAGGCAGTCCTGTCCCAGCTGGGAGCTTGACATTTAACGCAATCATCCCTGACCAAAAAGTGCTGCTGCCAACCCGGGCTAGAGGGGCAGCATTATCCCGGTCTTTTTCAGCAGCATTGGGGTCGTTGGCGGTTGCGATCGCATTTTCAAAGAATGTCACTAAGCGATCGCGCACTGCTTTAATTTCCTTGACCCGTTCATCAGCATCCGTTGCCGTCCCGACAAATACCTCCGGTTGTTCCCACAGGGCGGTATCCTTGAGAATATCAATCAGGGGCTTATCTAGGAACTTAAACAGTAAGACCGTATCAGTATCCCCTGTGCCCTGTCGCCAATTATCTGGATTGAGATCAAAGGTCCAATCTTGAATGGTCAGTTGGTTATTCTGAAAATGCTCCTTGATAACTGGAGGAGATTCATTGGTATCAAAGGTTTTGAGGGAAGTCGGGTCAGTGATCACCAGGAACATCTGACTGGACTGGAAAGCTGAACGGAGGGATGAACCCCGTTCTAGGTCCTGCAAACTCACATCCTCATTGTCGGTATCCTTCGCCAGTAATAGACTATTGAGGGTTTGGTAATCAGAGGAATAGGTTGCCAACAATCCCAGGGAAGTTGTACCAGTGATGGTTTCCGCTGTTGGAGCAGCTGTCATGGCCTGAGCTTCAGGGGTAGCTGATCTACTCAAGGCACTGAATGCTTGGGGACTAAATGTCCCTATCCCCCCTAGTATTCCTTGAGGTTGACCGCTAAGTTGAGTAGTGTCTGTTTCAGCAATAATTTTAATTTGTTTGCGGCGCTGGGGATTGAGGATTTGTTCCTCCATTTGCTGATAGTGAGCCAGGGTTCCACTTACGCCACCATAGGGAAACAAGGGTAAATACTCTCCCCTGGGCAGTCCTGTAACGGGAACCTCCAAAAACGTGAGGGGGTTCTCAGTTGGGTTTGGGTTTTGAGCCTGAAGCGTTGATGCTCGATACAGCAATGACTGCTTGGGTTGGGAAAAATAGACCGGTAAATTCGTGACTTGGTCATCTGCCTGGTCATCTGCCTGGTCATCTGCCTGGTCATCTGCCTGGTCATCTGCCTGGTCATCTGCCTGGTCATCTGCCTGGTCATCTGCCTGGTCATCTGCCTGGTCATCTGCCTGGTCATCTGCTTGGTCATCTGCCTGGTCATTTGCCTGGTCATCTGCTTGGTCATCTGCCTGGTCATTTGCCTGGTCATCTGCCTGGTCATCTTTTATGTCATCTTCATCCTGGTTTTTTTTAATTTCTTCATATTCAATATATCCCCAAGCTGTAGTTGTTTCCGATTCTAGACGCTGCCCAGCTTCATTGGTCTCTACAATTTGCTCAGGAACGAAATCCGGCGCAAAGGTGGGTTTTCCAGCTTCCAGATGCAGAATATTAACCTGTTGACTCGACAGTTGAATGTATTCAATCCCCGCTAATCCACACAAGAAGTTATCTTCATCTCGTATCGAAAACTCCTTTCCACTGGGGATAGGGGTACTCTCGTAATTGGGAACCGAGAGAGTATATTTCCCTTGGGGGACTAGATACAAGGGTGAACCAAAGATGCTATAATTCTGCCCTGGACGCTCTGCAAAGATTAGCCGACTGTCCCCATGACCATGGGGAGTGACATGGATGGAATATCCCAAATTGGTGCGATAACAAGAAGGCAAGGATAAATCCGAAATAGTAGAGTTTCCTGGCTCTACAAAGGCAAAGTAAGTGCGATCGCCATTCAACGGTTGGAGTGGATCTAGGGCGCTATATAAGGTCAGATTTTGGCTACCATCCCCCTGCTGAGAATAATG
The DNA here is from genome assembly GCF_010671925.1 of Moorena sp. SIOASIH. Classification (GTDB taxonomy): domain Bacteria; phylum Cyanobacteriota; class Cyanobacteriia; order Cyanobacteriales; family Coleofasciculaceae; genus Moorena. The sequence continues at coordinate 624,398 of NZ_JAAHIH010000004.1, forward strand.
GGAGGCAGCATCCCTATCTTCCCCCAGAAAGGGATATCGATGGCTAGAAATCAGGAATTCCTGGTCGCTATTCAATCCTGCAAAACCAGACAAGGGGTCAGTCGGGTCTAGTAAGGAGTTTGCGGATTTGAAAAACATCCGTAGGGTTACATCCAGATAGACCAGTTCCTCAAAGGAGGCTGTGCCAGGAGATTGGTTTTGCAAGGTCAGGGCAAAGGTCAGGCAACCGGCCAACTCTCCGCTAAAGGGTAATGCCATCGCTTCCCCTGCCTGATTGACTTCAATCCCTTTGAGTTGATGAGCACCATAACCTGTGGACAAATAAAACGGGTCAGTTTTCGGTAATTCAGTTTCCGGTGATTCAGTCTCAGTGCTAGGGAGGTTGTGTAGAGACGGATCGAGGGCAAACAGAAATCCGTCTTTAGTTCCATTCAACTGACAAGTTACACCACTAGCGATCGCTAATTCATAGTTGCGGAAATTAAAAAAGGTCAGTCGCTCTACAGTATCTGTTGGAGACAGGGTCAGGGCATGAAATCGCCAGCGAGAGACTAACTCCTCTGGGTTATCAATCCACAAAAACCGAGTATTGCGTACCGAAGGTGTAATCAGAAATTCACCAATGCGGTCACTCAATACCGAAGGGTCTATAGCATCATTCCCCTCTGGCACTTTAATAAATAGATATACTCCGTTCTTTATTGTCCAAGTTTCTTCCAGGGAAACAGTTTGGGAACCTTCTATCGATCCTTCATTCACCCAAAACCCAATGCTATAGGGCAAAGTAGGGTTAACGGATTCAGATAAAAAGTAGAGCGCCTGTGCTGTTGATTGGGTAAAGGTAGTCATCTGCTCACCCCCTACAGGACAATGCGATCGCCTTTTACCAGAGGCAAATCAAGCACCGGACTATCTTCGTCCAGGTAGATAAACCGATAGCTAGGTTCGTTGGACACCCCTTCGTGTAAAAGGCGACTCAACCTGGGTTTTCCGGTAGAGTGCAGCAGCGATTCTCCCAGGGATACTGACGGAATACTGACACGTTGCTCCATCAGTTGTCGTAAAGTCGTTCCCACCGGAACAAATACCGGTTGTTCCTGTAGCACCACCGTAATTTCTGGAATGACTGTTGCTCGTCCTCGGAAATAAAAGCTGGCAAGGTTTGTCTTTTTATCCAGGTCTGTTACTGTTGCTGCCCCCATAATGGTTGCGGCCTGTCCAGGATCGAGGGAACCTGCAGAGGGAGCTGCCAAACTAGGATACACCAGCCGCAAGTAGGGTTTTTGATAGCCAACTTTAAAGGTATCCAGACTACTTCCAGCCCCTACCGTAGCAATATCTGTGGTGACATAGGGCTGAATTTGGGACAAAAACCCATCAAAATTAATCATTAGGTTAGTGCCATCCCGATAACTGTTGAGGGTGTAGTAAGACGTGCCACTGCCCACAAACCCTGAATTAGCCGTAGATTGGGCTGGATGAACGAATTGATAGTTTTGGTAATCGACTCGTAACCGCATTCCAGCTTGTAAATCCACGTAGCCATTAACGCTATCCAAGCCGTAGTAGTAGTAGAGAATTTCCTCAACCAACAACGGCATCCGTTCAGCAATGCGGGTTTTGACCAGGGTGAGGGTACCAGGAATCAGATTACTGTTGGTATCTAGTTGAGCAATAAAGTTGTCGTAATCGGTCTTAAGTTGATCTAGCCAATTGTCACTGCTTTCCGGAGGAGTGATGGTCAGGGTGCAGCTTTGATCGGCATTTTCTGTAAGGGTAAAGATGCCTGCGGTGCTGGAGATGTTATTGGACTCCGCAGCAGTGTTGAATAACTGGGGCAATGTTGTAGTTTGGGTGATAGTAGCAGAGTCGTTGCCATTGCCCAAATAAATAACAGGTTTTTCCTCCACCTCCGTAAAGTAGTAGTCCGCTTGATGGCGAAACTGTTGTGCAAAGATGACATCTACTTGGGAGTTTAACCTTGCCAAAATCGCTTCCAGGATGTGATTGGGAGTCAGCGGTGGGCGAACTAGGGTAAACTCCGGCACTGTAAAGGTGTTTACCGTCCCTGCTTGATCTGTCCAATCAAAGGTTCCAGAGACTTTTGCCAAAAAGCCTAACTCAGTCAGTTCCAGGATTACAGTGGCGTTCATCACAGACGCGATCGCTACCTGGTCGATAATCTTGTGGGAGGTACCGGGTTCAAAGATTGGACCCAAGGTAACTTGAAACGGTAGAGTCAAATTTCTTTGGCCTTCCAGGACAAACTGTTCATTGCGCCACCAGCCATGGAGTACAAGGTTTTCTCCCAACCAATTGCCCTTGAGAACGACTTTCCCATCTTCAATCCCCAGGGGGTCAAATTGACTCCGTTGTTGATTGTGACGAGCAAACAGTAGCTTGAAATCTACCGTCCAATCAAATGGGCGATAATCCCTTAATTGGGGGAGTACTAATTCAGACACAGAGGTGATGGAAGACATCTGCCAGATCTCCCCGGTGGTATCTGATTTCAGGAATAGACACAACCCCTCTAGGGTATTAATTTGTCCTAATCCAATTTGAAAATCGAATTCCGGTGAATTGAGGGCAAGTTTACCTGGCGCATCCGCTTGAACTGCTGTAAAGGGAATTGACGTTTTCCATAACGTGCTATCCACTTGTCCCCATTTAAAGTACCAGCTTGGGGAGCTTCCAGCTTCTGATTCCCATTCCAGGGCAATCTTGGTGAAGTCAAACTCAGGAGTAACTTCCCGGATTTCAGAGGTGTCAACCTTCAGATTGAGCTTAGACTCTGAATAATGCTCTACATCCGGCATACCCTCCAAAGTCAGTTGAGCAGTTAGGGGTTGGTTCAAAGGACTGGGCATATTAGTCAGCGTCAGGTTGCCCAAAATTTCAATAGTGGGGTAGTAGCGCTGGTAAATCGCCTCTGGAGTCAGGGCAGAGTCATAAATTGCCACCTCGTAGAGTTCTCCTTCCCAAGGGAAATCTTCATTCCTTGGGAAGTTGCCCCTGCGTTCGATAAATAAAACGTCATTTGCTAACGCTAACTTAACAGCAGGGTCATTTGTCCAAGGATGAAGCTCCTCATCACCCCTGTTTTCCGAAGGAGAATCCTCCTCATCATTCTCATCATTACGACTTTGCCAACGATTATCACTCTCATTCCTATTTCTCCAACGATTACCCCACTGATTCCTATTTCTCCAAAAATGACGCTCCTCATCATCGCTATTAATCCATTTTGAATTGTCTAGGGTTCCATTGAGATACACCTTGGCATTATCACTCTCATCCCCCAAGTTATTCTGTGAGAAAGTATAGACAACATAGGTTAGCTCGTCGGTTGTTACTGTGTCGGGACTTGTGGTCAGGATTTGCCAATATCGGTTTCTATCATTAGTGTTGGTGCGCAATAGCACACTATACTCGTCGTGATGGTACCAATCCCCCGACCAGGGATTGCCATAATCCTTTAGCCATTCTGAATCTCCTTGAGCCAGAGTCACATAGGGATTTTGAGGATCTTCCGATAGAGTAACGACTATAGCTGGGTATTGTTGACCCGTTTTGCTAGGCTTAATCCAGGCGGCAATAGTGATTTCGTTGCTCTCTTGGCATGCCTTGATCAGTTTGCTAGCAGAACTTAGGTTTGCCGCTTCTAGGGTGGCATTTTCACTCTCGATCAAGCCATCTTTAACAGCGATAGATCCTAATCCCCACTCCACTGTTTCTGGCTCCGTTTGAATCCGTAAGTCGATGGCGGGTGCATCTTCGCTATTCCTCAAGGAGCAATCATAAACCCATTCTCCAGACTTTTCTCCAAACCAATAGAGCACCTGGGGTTGAAGAGGATTTGACCCAGGTTTCACCGTAAAAGTCGTCAACTCTAAATTGCCCCAGGGTTGAATCGGGATTTCCTGAGGATTATTAGGATTGTAATTAAAAATCAGTTCAGAGCCATCGCTCAACCCTGCCTCAAGGACAATATCTTGACCAGAGAAAACCGCCGTCACTGTTCCACTGACCGTGGCGGTTTCGGAATTAAGTTGCTGGGTAAAGCTCAAATTTAAATCTTTGAAATGGGTTGAGCCTTCCGGACTAAATCCAAAAGAGTCAGTAGATTGAACCCCTAACGTAAATGAATCGCTGTTGTAGGTGAGTTCAATAGTATAAAAGGCATCGAAAGGTGAGGCTGGTAATCCCGGTAAAATTAGGCTAGCTTGATAAAGGCTCTTATCAAGGGTTTCTCCAGGTTTGAGAATTTGTGCAACTGATGATTCTGCTAGAAACTCGGAGATTGTTTGTTTGCTATAGCGTTCCTTATCGAGTCCCTCAGGAATTGTAATCCAATAAATCTGGAAACCAGCCTCAGCATCAATCTCATATTTAAAGTAGTACTCATAACCTAGACTCAATAATGTTATAAATCCGTATGCGAGCATAAAAAATCCCTTGAATTCTATGTAAGGATTCAGCAACGTTGGTTATGGAATCAAACCAGGAGCAAGTGCAGTTTTATCAAGCTGAGCCGGTTGAGCTTGCTCAACAAACTCTATCACATACTACCCCTAACGATAGCATTTTTTTTACCAAACTTAATATTTACTAATACTAAACTTAATATTTACTAAACTTAATAAATTAGCAGTATCCTGAAAAAGTTCCCGAGACCGAGAGCCACTCCAGGTTTTTCCTTGATGTCCTTGCTGTCTGCCTGGTTGACGTTTGGGTTTTTCTCCTGTATCTTGTTTTTCTTATTTCTGAGTTTCCGGTTTTTTGATTAGGTCTGTTGATGGCGGTTTTGATGAGATTTTGAGCTCTAATTATACTAATTACAGGCAATTTATGTATTTCTTGTTTCAGTTCTTCTATTGTTGCTTGCTGCTGAGCTATAGCCTTCGCTACAGTAATGAGCATTTCTCTCACTTCCTCCTTCGGCAACTGGTTGAATCGTTCTGTATCTAGTTCGTTCGGCTGTTATTTGGTCACGATTGCAATCCTATACGGTTGTATCGCTTTTGTCAATACCCCACTATGTTAATTCTTACTTTAGTCGGGGAATCAAAAACAACTTGGCAGTTAAAACCACCGTCAAAACTTGACATTTTGTTCCCAACATGTATTTTATTTGCTACACTTTTATCAGTAGAGTAAAGCGATAAAACTTTGATGTTAATCTAGAAAATAAAAAGGCAGGATAATGCCGAGCATTACAGAAAATTTAATAAATTTCACCTATAATAATATTGGCTGAAAAAATCCTTATCAAAGCCTGGATATACCGTAAATAAAAAAAATGATGCCTGAAATTCTTGTCAAAGATTAGCTGATAATTCGTAAGCATATGCGCTACGCGCACGCTACGCGAACAGCATTCAGTCGTCAGCTGTCAGCCGTTGGCCTTGGGCTTTGGCCACGGTACGGGAATGGCCATGCTATGGGAATGGCCAACGGCTGAATGCTTACAATTAGATCAGCCAACTCTACGAAAGGGAAAGACTCACAGTGACGTGGGAATCCCCAGCGCCAGGATTGTTCCCCCCGGGGGAGGATGCCAATCCAAACCATACCTTAGAATTAGAGAGTTTTCCTAGGTGATCAGAAAATTGGCTATTATATTGTTAATTTTTGTTAATTTTTGATAAGTTCTATGGTGAGATGCCGAGGGAATGTTACTATCCGGTGTTTATGTATAAAAATTGTTAACGTGGATTAATGGGTGGAGAGATTTGGTGAGCCACTTAAGTCTAGAGCAAGAGGAGCAACTCCAGAAAATAGGGACCTATCTCAGCCAAGTCAGGCAGGAGAAATCTATACCTATTGAGGAAGTCGCTAACAACACCTTTATTCGATTGCATATATTGCAAGCCCTTGAAGCAGGGGAATCGGAGCCGTTGCCCGAGCCAGTTTATATTCAAGGCTTTATTCGTCGCTATGGAGAGTTTCTCGGTCTAGATGGTCCAGGGATAGCCAAAACGTTTCCAGTTAATTCTGGATTGTCCTTGAAAACCGAGGAAACCGAGAAAACCGAGGAAACCGAGTCTGGTGCGTTAGTCTTGTATAGCGGTACCTCTTCAGAAGAGAAATCTCAGATTCTAACCTCTCCTCAAAAGATTCCTAGGATTGTAGCCAAAAGCAAGACTGTTAAGACTGTAGCCAAAACCATAGAACCCTATTATGGTTACATCATAATAGTAAGCTTGATCAGTGTTGCTGGTGGACTAATTTATCTACTCAACACCGTGTTCACCTATATCACTAATCGACAGATCGAAAACTCATCAGTTGCTCAGGAGCAGCAAACCCCAGATAAACCAGATCAACCAGCACCAGCCCCTAACCCCAAACCTAAACCACCCCCCAAACCCAAACCTTCCCCATCTAATCCATTAATTAAAGTACGCTTGAGTATTACAGAGCAAACTTGGGTACGAGTGGTAGTTGATGGCAAAATCGAGTTGGAAGAAACCTTACCCAAGGGATATCAGAAAACCTGGATTGCTAAACAAAAACTGACTGTGAGGTCAGGGAATGCGGGAGGTGTTTTGTATAGTGTGGATCAACAGCAACCAAAATCCCTCGGGGAACGTGGTGCTGTTGTACAGAGGAGTTTTAGCTTAGCGCAGTAGATTATAGCAATTCTCATGTTGGTGAAGTAGCTTGTAGGGTGGGCAAAAACCCTTTGGTTATGGGTGAGTATTCACGATTAGATTACTTTGCCCACCCTACTTTAATTGGTATTTTTTTTATATTCATTACTGATTGACCTTACTATTATAAGTTTTTAGCTTGTAGGGTGGGCAAAAACCCTTTGGTTATGGGTGAGTATTCACGATTAGATTACTTTGCCCACCCTACTTTAATTGGTATTTTTTTATATTCATTACTGATTGACCTTACTATTATAAGTTTTTAGCTTGTAGGGTGGGCAAAAACCCTTTGGTTATGGGTGAGTATTCACGATTAGATTACTTTGCCCACCCTACTTTAATTGGTATTTTTTTTATATTCATTACTGATTGACCTTACTATTATAAAAGAGTTTTTAGCTTGTAGGGTGGGCAAAAACCCTTTGGTTATGGGTGAGTATTCACGATTAGATTACTTTGCCCACCCTACTTTAATTGGTATTTTTTTTATATTCATTACTGATTGACCTTACTATTATAAAAGAGTTTTTAGCTTGTAGGGTGGGCAAAAACCCTTTGGTTATGGGTGAGTATTCACGATTAGATTACTTTGCCCACCCTACTTTAATTGGTATTTTTTTTCTATTCATTACTGATTGACCTTACTATTATAAAAGAGTAAGGTCAATCACTAGATCGTTAAAGTCGCGATCGCTTTCTTCACTGTCATTACCACTTAAATCTTCAAAGGCGAATGTGAATGTGTTGTCACTGCTATTTCCAAGTTGAAGGATGTGGCTCATGCCATCACTGTTAGCAGCTGTGAAAGCAAAGAATACCTCAGCATCACCATTTTGCACATCTTCCAATTCCCCATCCGTAATCAAGTAGGGAGCTAGGAGAGAGCCACCGGGAAGAGTAACATCAAAATTCACCGTGGTCAAATTTTCGTCTACCTTGAATTCAGCCACGCTGGCATCAATAGCAGCTTCTGCATAACCCTCTTGGCCAGGAGTAAGAGATTGACCCGTTATCGAATCAATTATCGTTCCCTCTTGATCAGCAATTACATAAAAGCCAATTAAATTGTCATACTCCGCCTCTCTAGTCACAGTTGCTGTAGCTTGTCCCGAAAAGCCGGTTAAATCTAGCAGTCCATCAGAGGAGGGATTGTTGTCGGAGCTGATTACAAAGGCATTGTCTGGAATTGTAGTAATTTCGGTGTTGAGCTTGATAATGTCAGCAAAAGTCACTTCCTTAATGGCTGCAATTTCCTCTTGGGTAAAGAAACCGCCATCCTCAATCGGTCTCTCGAACCAGAAGCGGTCAGCATCCCTTATCCGCTCGTATTGCTCCCATAGCATTGCTTGAATAGTTTCTCCGGCACCGGATACAGCAACAGTATCTTCTGAAAACAGCCCAATCAATAAGTCAATATCTTCTACAGTCTGGTAAAGGTCTTCGAGAGTATTTGCCAACTCTGAATTTGAAGTAATTTCCGAAAAAGTGGTCACCCGTGGTAGACCGAGACTGGTTCGCACTTGGTTATAGTCAGCCAAACCATGATCCCGTCCCCGTTGCTGATTCGCAGCATAAAGGTCAAATCCGATGGCATTTGGTACTAAAGCGTTGCGCAGGTCAAAAACTACATCAGTATCAACATCTTCAGTAATCGTTTGACTCGCACCGCGCAAGATATTATCTATATCGCTACTATCATTAATATTGGGTGAACTAAATGTGTTCAGTAATTGCAAACTTGTGAGATTACCATCAGCATCAATAGTGTCGATACGGTTATTAGTTTGGGTATGACCAACACGAAGACCAGCAGCAGCAAATTCACTAGTGATTTCTGGGGTTTGATTAGAGTTATAGCTACTGTAGTCAGTAATCACATTACCCACCATCAGGGGGAGCCACTCGTACAGGACAATAGTTTGATATTGGGCAATATTAATCTGGCGAGAGCGTTGATATATCTGCTCATCTGTCCAGTCAGGATGAAACCGATAAAGTTCTTGGGCAAGGCGGTTATGGTTACGCATCCACAGGGTATGCTGGGATGCCAAACTATCATTCTCGTTAACCCGTGTATCCCCGGCTAGAAAACCCACATCCATAAAAGCGCCTTTACCACTGATCAGTTCTCCATCAGCACCTGTGATGTTAAGGGGTAACAAGTCGTCATTAGTGGCAACTGTTTCATCTAAAAAGACGTTGAGGCGACCTTCTGAAAAAGCACGAATTGCTTGATATTCTTCTTGAGTAGACCCATAGACTACAGAAAGGTCAAGCCAAGAGGTAACAGTATTAATGGCTTTTCCTGGGCTCCCAGAGACTCCAGTACCGCTCAAAAACGCATCCCGTTCAAAGTCAAACTGCAAGCCACCATCTGCCTGTGTAGAAATTTCTTGAGTGGGAGGAGTGTTTGGTGGAAAATTCGGGTCATCTGCGGGAATGTCAATGGGGAAATTGAGTAATTCTAACCGGTTTTGGTTCTCGTCTTTTAACCCATTCGCTGCTAAATCAGTGTCGTGGTTGACGAACTGACCAAAAGCCCAAATGAAAGCGTTTAAGCCATTACTATTGGGATCAGACTCTCCTTCTTCTAAGTTAGAGGTGGCATTGCTGATCACTCGGGTACTAGGGCGATCGGGTGGGTTAAGCAACACAAAGGGCGCATCAGATACATTGCTTAAGCCCTCTGTATTGGATATGACATTCAATCCCAATCCATTTAATCGGTCTGCTTCGGCTTGGGTAAATATGGGAATCGGTTGGCGCGTAACGGTATTGCCATCTATACCGATCAGAGCATTGCCTTCTGCATCAAATGCAATACCCGCCGGTGACTGGATTCCGTCTTCATACTCGATTGGAGCCAAACGCAGGAAGGGCGTATTAGGGATACCCAAAGAGACTTGGTCTAAATTATTCCTACTGCCGTCGATCAGGCGAATGGTAATCCCTTCATCGTTTACAACTAATGTGCTGTCGGCAAATGGGTCTCGTTGAAGAACACTGTTGAGATTTGTCATAACATTTAAATAAACATAATCCTTATCTATAAGAGTTCCCAACCATCAGGAAAAAATACTAATAATCTCAACCTGAAAGTATTGCTGTTTTTAGGTAGTTTTATCGTTGACCTCTAGGGTTGACTATGCTTACCTGACAAACGTCACAAAATAAATAGCCTGTTACTTTTAGAGCTCCTGAAATCCTAGACTATAGATTTGATAATTAATAAATTATTTTAGAATTTTTTAAAATTAAGATAGGTTCAGGCAGCAACTGGAGTCTTTTAACAGCTTTTATTCGATACCAATTTAATTTACCCTGAGAGGATTGTAAATAGTTTGGTCTGCTCTATATCAAATCTTTAATTCTATGATCAGATGTATTTTAAAGTTTTACATTGTTTACTTTTACCTTATAGGAGTAGGGAGCAGGGAGTAGGGAGCAGGGAGCAGGGAACAGGGAATAGGGAATAGGGAATAGGGAATAGGGAATAGGGAATAGGGAATAGGGAATAGGGAACAGGTAAAAAATTTTGTGTACCTCATGAATATGATCACCGGTATATTTTTTGGTTTTAAAATAGTTTTTATTTTTTTGTGGGGGTAGTTTTAATATGAATAAAAAAAAGCGATCGCGTAGCGTATCTTTCAGAGCATCGTTTTTTTTAGGTGTAATTTTTTTGATAAGTTGTCGCCCATTTAAACGACCTTGTCTTGATGCATCGCGGTGCGCTGCATCCCTTGATTAAATCAAAAAAAACTTAAACTCTTATACCTTTTGCCTTTTGCCTTTTGCCTTTTGCCTTTTGCCTTTTGCCTTCTGCCTTCTGCCTTATACCTTTTGCCTTTTGCCTTTTGCCTTTTGCCTTTTGCCTTCTGCCTTCTGCCTTCTACCTTGCATCGAATACATTTTGCTTATCACCAGCAGATGTAGTATAATTACTTATTACCTTAGATAAAGTTAAAAAAAGATAAAGAAAAGGCTTAAATAAAATTTACAAAAATCCTCACTCAAGGGGTGACTGGACTTGACGGCTTAAGTTAACGAACGTCACTTGTTTAACTTGGCGGAATAGGTCAGACTGGTTTTCGGTGCATCTCACTGTCTTGATGCAGTCGCTCATGGGGGAAACCACGGCAGTCGCTCATGGGGGAAACCACGGCAGTCGCTCATGGGGGGAACCCCCAAGACCGCGCTGCCTCCCCAAGACCGCGCTGCATCGCTTTTGCAAAAACACTAAGCTCGAATACTGAAACCCCTATTATCTCGTTATAGCCATTGATTACCAGAAACTATTGAGTGTGAGAACAAAATTAGGTAAAATTGGTTCTCCCAATAATTTATTAGGCTGCTCTAACACTTGTTTGGGTTTCCCAGATTGATAAATCTCCACTTGCTTGGCTAATCGCTTGAATAACCAACCCAATTTCACCCCATTATCTAAGTATTCCTGCATTTTTGCTTGGGCTGGTTTCAGGCGGTGGGAGACATTAATTCGATTACAAAATCTGGTGCTAGGGGTGGAAATTTTTCCCGTTGTGCAAGTGTCAGAGCCTCCCATCTTTCCCGCTTAACCCAAGCTACATCTGGTGAACGATCAGCTCCGTTAGGTAGATGAAACCCGGTGGATGAATCAAACACTATTCCTAGTTGAGATTTTTCATTCCAGATTCCCAAACGAATTAGAAGATTAGCATTTATTGCTCCTGTTTCTCCACCGGTTGGAGCGATAATCACCAAATCTCCTTGTACTTTTCGCTCTAGTTTCCAGTCGGGATTAGCACAACACAGGTCGTAAAACTGTTGGGATGTTAGTCTGGCATTTTCCGGCATCCTCAAGATTGATTGTGTCATGAGCAAAGGGAGCAGGGAGCAGGGAGCAGGGAACAGGGAGCAGGGAATAGGGAATAGGGAACAGGGAGCAGGGAACAGGGAGCAGCAAGAGGCGTAGGGTGCGTTAGGGACGGGCTCAGCTTCATTTTACGCCTCTTCGTCCCTGGTTGGTACAGCCCGTCCCGTAACGCACCACTCAGGGGCTTACTCTTATTTTACTCATATCTTGCAGCAAGTTTAAAATTCACCTGTCAAGCTAGGGAATAGGAAACGGGGAACAGGGAAAAGTTAGAATATTTTACTATTTTACTACTTAAATTGATTGTGATTACTGCCGTTATTTAGTTTTTTATACTGGTGCAATATCTCTCTTTTAGGAGCGAATTATTCTGGTGCATCTCAATCCATGCTGTTTGACACGGTGGTGCGTTACGGGGCGGGCTATCCAAAGCCTGGCTACGAGGCCGAAAATGAGGCCCCCCCTAACGCACCCTACGCAACTTTTTTACAAATATGAGATGCACCAAATTCTACCAGCCCTATCGTTAAAATTACTAGTTAAAAATAAGCGTTACTGTAGCGTATATTTCAGAAGCTTGCTGGTTTTTTATCACTCCTAAAACTCCCCAAAAAAACTTTTTAAAAACCCTTGACAAATAAAAATATAATCATTACAATAATCATTAAAGCAACACAATGAGTTCAATTGTTAAGTTATGCGACAAAAATTTACTCAAAACCTAAAAAAACAACCTGCTAAGCACACTCTAAAAGGGTCTCGGGAAGCAGTAATTTATAGTATGCACACCATGTATGCCCTAGGGTATGCAGAGATTTGCGAATGGACTCCTCTGGAGCCGACTGAGGTTCCAGGTGAAGTGATGACCAAAAAGATGGGTTTCAAGCCCCGTCCTTCTAGGACGGCTTTCAAGTAATGTGCTAGAATAAGAGAGTGGCCTAACACAGACAGGAAAAGTCGGTACTGTCATAATTTCACGAGCGTTTTGCGATGTTAGCACTTGAGGCGCGAAAAACCTCATTAAAAACGTATGGATCCTAACAGATACCGACAACCAGTAAAGCAAACTTTGAAAACAAAAGTACCGTGGGGCACACGGAAACTGAGGAAACTCAACGCTTAGGGAGACAAGCCCACTGGGGTTAGTTAAATTAGGCTAGATGTTTGGTTTTTAACGGGCATTTGGCTTAAATATTGCCTTTCAGGATAGCTAATTTTAAGGCATGTCGAGGAACTAAGAATCCCCGTTCTTACTTCGGCGGGGAGTGTCAATACACTAAACAAGTATTGGCTGTTGCCATAACACCTTGTCTTGATGCAGTCGCTCATGGGGGAAACCACGGCAGTCGCTCATGGGGGATACCCCCAAGACCGCGCTGCCTCCCCAAGACCGCGCTGCATCGCTAAATTTCTGGGGGGGTTTCCCCCCTTGAAAAAATTCAGGTCTGCTCAAATAGGATTAGATCAGGTTAGGTTTGGTAACTGAGTGACATAGCGATGCAGCGCGCTGCATCAAAACAACAATTTCAACGGACTTATTGTGGAGTTGAAATAGCCGTGGATAGTATTTCTACGGCTATTTTTTTGTAAGTATATGCGCTACGCGCACGCTGCGCGAACAGCTATCAGCTATCAGCGGTCAGTAATCAGCTATCAGCTATCAGCTTATACTTCACAGGCTAGAAGCCTGTGCCACACTATAGCTTTTACTACTTCCCCTTGATTAGCTGACGGCTGACGGCTGACGGCTGACGGCTGACGGCTGACGGCTGACGGCTGAATGCTTACGCGCTGTTTATTCGATTGATTTAGAACTGCGATAGTCTGAAAAGACAAGCGGCTGGGAATATCAAATATTCCAGGAAAAAGAGTTTCCAGATAAACTGATAAAAACTAGCGATCGCATTTTTATCCGCCAAGTCTACCTGGTAAGAGCGCCACCACATTACCGCCAATGCTACCAGATGGCTCCCTACCAAGAAGAGGATATTTACTGAATCGAGGAGCAGCACACTAGCTAGCACCATCGCGAGATAGCAAGCAGTAATCACTCCCCGTGCTATATTAAATACCGCCAATTTACCCAGCCGGATGGTAAAGGTAGTGATATTGAAAAGCTTATCCCCATCGATATCTGGGACATCTTTGAATATTGCGATCGCAACGGAAAAGACTAAGATAAACCAAGTCAATGCCCACACTGCTGCGGTAGGCATCATCACTTGTCCCTGTTGCAATGCCCAACTAAAGTGTAAAAACAGACCTAAATTAACGATTGCTCCCCGTACTGAAAAAATACATAGCGCTGCCCAAAAGGGAAACCGCTTCAGCCGGATCGGTGGCAAGGAATAGCATGTACCAATTGCCAAACTAATACTGACCATCAACAACAACCACGGTCCCAATAACCAAGCAAACAGTAGCGCTAGGATACCAGTTAGCGCCACAATCCCCTGACCTAGTTGCAGAGAAAACTCCCCTGCAGCTATGGGAAGATGGGGTTTATTAATGCGGTCAATCTCCACATCGTGGACTTGATTTAGTCCTACGATATAGACATTACCGCACAAACAAGCAATCCAAGCTCCCAGCAGTTGACCGAACCCTTGCCAAGTCCAACCACTGTTAGTCATGGACACAGCAATCACATAGAGGGCAAAAACACTTAAACTCGTCCCAATAATCGTATGGGGACGAGAAAATTTCCATAAACTGTATAGCCAAGCGGCTGGTTGCTCCAATAGATTAATTGAGGACGGAGTAGATGTTTTAGAGGAAATCTGACTCATAGATTAGGTTAATGGGATTAGGGGTTAGGGGTGAGAGTAATGCTTAATAGTTTTAGTACTTATATCATCTCAGGATAATTACCCTTTAGGACTTACGCATTTGCCCCCGTGGGTCCCCCAATTCTGGGGGACTTTGACATCATTACCCCCCAAAATTGGGGGGCTAGGGGGGCGCTTATCAACTTAACCGCGTAAGTCCTGCCCTTAATGAAAATCTCCCCATCTCCCCATCTCCCCACCCTCCCCACACTTCCCACACTTCCCACCCTCCCCACCCTATCCCTAATCCCTAAAGCCCTACACCTGTACCGGCGTCCGATAATCTCTTCTCTCCTCGAAATTCCCTGCTGGTTCTTCCTCAAGATTAGTAATCAAACGAACCCCGCGCTTAAAGGTAAGGTAATGCCATGCCCACTGAATCATTACCAGCAACTTGTTATCAAATTCAATCAGGAAGAAGATGTGGATAAAAATCCAGGCCAGCCAAGCGGGGAAACCAGAGAACTTAACAAACCCCAAATCCACTACTGCGGCATTCCGTCCAATCACCGCTAAATTGCCATAATCCTGGTAATGGAAATCCGCTACTGTCTCCTCCTTGAGGCGCTTCTGAATCAGAGTAGAGACATACTTGCCTTGTTGCATCGCCACTGGCGCAACTCCTGGTAGGGGCTTACCAGTTTGATGAGAGAAATTCGCCAAATCACCAATCACAAAAATATCCGGATGTCCTGCCAAGCTCATATCCGGTTGTACTATCACCCGTCCAGCCCGGTCTAACTCCGCACCAGTAGCCTCTGCTAGCGCCTTGCCCATGGCAGACGCTTTCATCCCTGCTGCCCACAGAACAGTTTTGGCGTTAATTTCCTCTACCTGGTCACCTCGCCGCATGGTAACTATATCGTTATCAATATTAGTAACTAGAGTCTTTGTCTGTACTGTCACCCCTAACCGTTCCAGAGAATTTTGGGCTTTTACTGATAACTCCGGTGGGTAAGGAGGCAAAATCCGATCCATCCCTTCCAACAGCAAAATCCTCGCTTCGGAAGTATCAATATCGCGGAAGTCATCTTTTAACGTGTTGTATGCCAATTCTGCCATGGCCCCGGCTAATTCCACTCCAGTTGGTCCGCCTCCTACCAACACAAAGGTCAACCAAGCACGACGTTTTTCGGGGTCAGTTTCTTTTTCTGCTGCTTCAAAGGCAGAATAAATCCGACGTCTAATGTCTAGGGCATCTTCAATGGTTTTCAAACCAGGAGCGTCTTGTGCCCATTGATCATTACCGAAGTAGTGGTGGCTAACGCCAGTCGCCACGATCAGGGAGTCGTAAGATATTTCTTTGTCTGGTAGTTGGACGGTTTTCTGGTTGGGGTCAAGACCAATTACTTTCCCCATCAGCACTTGAGTATTTTTCTGGTGACTCAGGATTGCCCGCAGGGGTGAGGAAATATCACCAGCGGATAAGCCCCCTGTAGCAACTTGGTAGAGTAGGGGCTGGAACAAATGAAAGTTCCGTTTATCGATTAGAGTTACTTTCACTGGTGCCTTTCTCAGAGCCTGAGCAGCATAGAGTCCACCAAATCCGCCACCAACAATGACCACATGGTGAGGAGTAGTGGTCTTTGCTTCACTAACCATAGAACTAACCATAGAATGTCTTACCTGTTCTGAATTTATTTACTATTGATTACGAATAACTACCCTGCCTTCACCGTAGACCTTTTGCAAAAGTCAATTTTTAGCAGGTAACTATCGTAGTTATCACGCTGTTGTTGGCTATTTATGCAAGAGGTCTCGTCTTTCCCGATGCTTCTTAATATAACTTAACATTAAAAACTATTAAGTGTGTCGTGAAAACCACCCAATTTCATAATATAATATGAAGTTTAATTTTTAATTAAGATAAGAGCCCCAAGGCAAGCTCAACCCGGATTGTCAATCGTGGGAATTGTCAGAGTTTGGTATAGCACTACCCATTAAAAGGACATTGATACAAGCAGCAAAAGCTGTTTTAGTCAACTATTGCCTATTGCCTCCCCCCCTTATTAAGGGGGGTTAGGGGGGATTCCTCTTGCCTTGGGCGTAGCGCTATAACAGTTGGTTTTTATTCGAGTCAGTGTGATGCACATTGGATTTCTCAACCCTCACGGTAATTTTGACCATAAAAATAGCTACATTAGCGAACATCCCGATTTCGGTGGTCAGTTGGTCTATGTCAGGCAAGTCGCAGATGCGATCGCAAAACAAGGTCACCAAATAGATATTCTCACCCGCCAAATCATTGATCCGGATTGGCCAGAATTTGCCGAGAAATTTGATGGCTATGGGAGTGTAGACAACCTTCGGATTATCCGATTGCCAGCCGGACCAAAACAGTTCCTGCGCAAAGAATTGTTGTGGCCCTATCTCGTCCAAGACTGGGTACCAAACATCCTGGAGTTTTATCGAGAGGAAGGTCGGTTCCCCGATATCATGACTACCCACTACAGTGATGGGGGAGTGTGTGGGGTGCTGATTGAGCAACAGACAGGGATACCCTTTACTTTCACAGGTCATTCCCTGGGGGCTCAAAAAATGGATAAACTCCAGGTCACTCCAGAGAATCTGGCTGAAATCGATCACTATTACAATTTCCGATACCGGATCCTAGCAGAACGGTTGAGCATGAACCACTCAGCCCTCAATATTACTAATACGGCACAAGAGCGGTTCCAACAGTACAGTCATCAGGCTTATCGTGGAGCAGTGGATGTAGAAGCTGATCATCGATTTGCCGTGATTGCACCGGGAGTCAATAGCTCTGTGTTTGGTTCCGATGCGATCGCTCATAATGAACAAGCGACTTATCAACTGATTGAAGACCGATTGCAGCGGGACATCAGTGAGTCACGGCGCAATCTACCAGCTATCTTGGCATCCAGCCGTTTAGACCCCAAGAAAAACCTCCTAGGTTTGGTGCAAGCATTTGCTGACGATGTGATCATCCAAGAGAAAGCCAATGTCGTGCTGATTACTGGTGGATTGGATAACCCTTTGCAAGAAAAAGTCCACGATGAACAGACCGAAAAACTAGTAATAGGTCCAATCCGGGAAGTAGTACGAGAAAAAAATTTGTGGGGTAAAATTAGCGCTTTCTCAGTACCCGATCAACCAGCACTAGCCGCCTCCTATCGGTATTTTGCTCAGCGTGGTTCCGTGTTTACTCTTACCTCTTTGTTTGAACCCTTTGGTCTTGCTCCTTTAGAAGCAGCAGCAGCTGGATTACCGATAGTAGTAACAAAAAATAGTGGTGTAGGTGAAAGTCTGAAAGTAGGAGATGAAGACTATGGTATGTTAGTCGATCCCAGCGATCCAGCAGATATTGCTAGAGGAATCAGGGAAATACTTTGTGATCAACACCTGTGGCAAAGGTTACAGAAACGTTGTCAGCAGTATGTTTTGGACTATTACACCTGGGATAGCACCGCTTTAAACTACTTGAGCCGAATCAAACAGATTATTTCTGAACCATCAGCAAATCCGGCTGCTGAATTACTTCCGATCCATTCCTATTTCCGTGTTCCACAGCCAGAGAATGATATTTCTTTGGAAGAATTGAGCTACTGGTATTTTGTTAAGGATTAGTTGTAGGGCTTTTCTACAGACTTTCAATTCTCTAAAATCTCGAACTATAAAATTCTCCCGCAAGAGGTTTCTTTTAAGCTGACGGCTGACGGCTGACGGCTGACGGCTGACGGCTAAATCCTTACAAACCAACCCATTTTTTTTGGTGAAAAAAGTACCCTTGTGGGTACTGTCAGAGTCATAAATTACTTTGTACATTTGAATAGACATCTTCAAAACATATCAAAATTCTTTTTCCTAAGGAGATTGCCATGGCAAATCGTTCAGAGAAGTCTTTTGACGTTCGCCTCAACGCTGCAAAACTAGCTAGAAGTCGAGACTATCCTACCCATAAAGCCAATGGGGATGAACAGCGACACGCTGATGATCAGTATTTTATGTCCTTTACTAAAGGGCTACCTCACAACCCTGATACAGGGCTACTAGAAGATCCACAGGATTTTGTCGAGTTTCGCCGTGCAGTGGACGATGGCTTTATTGATCCCTTCTCTGATCGGGTACGTCATGGTGCCAAATTTGAGGTAGTATTGACAGGTCAAGACTACACTATTAAACCTGAGACTAACCCTGATCTGCTTGAGCAATTTAGACAATGGCAAGCACCAACTGCAGGGGTTGTCTTTGAGCTAAACGGACCCGATCCACAAGCTGTTACCATGCCTCCAGCACCACCGTTAATGGATGCTAGCGGTAAGGCTAACCCAGAGCTAATTTTTGAGATAGCAGAGGTCTACGAATTAGCCATACTGCGGGATCAGCCCCTCAATGACTTTGAGAAGAGAGGAGCGAATAGCAAAATCGAGAGTTCAATCAATCGTCTCAATGCCCTCGACTATATTTGCAACCAAACTGGACGACCTCGGAAGGTGAATTCCAAAGGCAGGCTTGATGAGCAAACCGTATTCCGAGGCTCTTCTCCAGGAGTGGAAGTCGGTCCCTATCTCTCTCAGTTTCTACTGATAGGTAATGTTGATCTCAATGGTGGTGGCAACGTTGCAGAAGGGAAAATTACCTATGGTGCTTTGCAAATTGATCAAAAGGTTCCCATTGCAACACCCAACCAAGATTACATGACCAACATGGAAGACTATGTCTTGGTTCAACGTGGGATTAAGCAAGACAGGGAAACCTATGTTTTAGAGAATGATCAAAACCCTAAGCTACCAGATCGTCCAGCTCGTCGATTTATCTCCACTCTCCGGGATTTAGCCACCTATGTTCATTACGACGCTCTTTATGAACCGTATCTCAACGCTTGCATCATTCTCCTGGGGATGCAAACACCCTTCGATCCCGCTTTTGATCATCTTTCTGGGGGTGGTGTGGCAGCAGCTAATCCAGCAACCCGTCGCAATGCTGGTGGTTTTGCCCTCTATGGCGGTCCACACATCTTAACTTTGGTTACTGAAGTAGCCACACGAGCACTCAAAGCTGTTCGCTTCCAGAAGTTCAATAACCATATTCGCCTGCGACCAGAGGCATTGGCAGCCCGGATTGAACTATTACGGCGATTTCAAGAGCTACCTAATCAAGCTAAAGCTAGTGTACCCAGAGCATTAATCAAGTACATTAGAAGGTTTGAACGTGAACTAGAAAGCAACGGTACTCTCAAGTCGATTTTGGAACTAGCCAATCAAAATCGCTCTAGATCACAGACTTATCTACTACCAATGGCATTTCCTGAAGGGTCTCCCATGCACCCTGCCTATGGTGCAGGACATGCCGCTGTTGCTGGGGCATGTGTGACCATGCTTAAGGCATTCTTTGATACCAGTGCAGTTTTAGTAGAAACACCAGTCAAAAACTCAAAACCCGGACAAGCAAGGACACAGATCAGATTTAAACGCTATAGCCCCAAAGATCAGGGAATTGTGTTCCGTGCCCCTGATCTATCTGCCTATAAGAAAGGTGAGGCGAGACTTGTTTCAGAGCGTACGAGGGAGTTTCTGACTCTGGAGGGTGAGTTGAACAAGCTGGCTGCCAATATTTCTATTGGTCGCAATATGGCTGGGGTTCACTATTTTACTGACTACTATGATAGTTTGCGCATGGGTGAAGAAATTGCCATCGGTATTCTGGAAGAACAGGCATTGACCTATTCCACTAATCCCTTTGTGCTGTCACTGCCAACCTTTGATGGAGACGTGATTCGGATTGGTGCCCGTTAACCTTTCTTTAAAAGAAGGGGATTGAAACGGTTACGAAGGGAGGGCTTAAAACCGCCTCCCTTCGTTTCTTGATGCAGCAGCGATTGTGCTCTGAGTACGAGCATCTTAACTCAATCAAGATGATCAAAAATGCTAGTATCACTCAACCGTTACCAGGACGCTTGTTACAAGCAGATGATTGTTTGGAATTTTTCCTTGTTGCTCCCGACTGAGTAGGAGAACATAACCTGTTGAGATAACTGCGCTTCGTTCTTATTCATGTAGACATCTGTCCAGAGATGGAAGCGAATCAAGTATGTACCGAATTCGTTGTCGAGATTAAGCTGCGAACGATACCTGAGTACCATGAGTTGGCAAAAAGCGGTGACCGGGTCTGTTCCCGCTGGCATCAGGTTGTGGAAGTGCCGGTACTTGGGAACATTCAGGAGAACCTCCATTTGACGCGACGGATCTCCTCCTGGAGCATCCTTAAACCAGATCACCTGGTTGTTGTCATCATCTCTGTGTACCTGATCGTTCCAATACTGAATTACGTCACAAGACTCGATGTAATTCTTAAGTTCTTTGAATCCAGGGTAGGTTTGGTCACTCCACTTTCTTATGATTGCATTTCCCATTTTGTATCTTCTTGTGTTTGTGTTTATATTTGTGTTTATCTGATGTAATATATAATCAAAAATTTACCATACTTCGAAACCGATCAGCAATAAGGCGTTGCTGATTTTGGGGGCGAAACATTTATTAACACCCTGAAAGCCCTAATAATCCGTGATTAGATCGGAAAACATTTTAGAGTTTTTTAACGTTATCAACGGCAGCATTAGTGTTTGGGATATTAACTTATCTTTCGCCAGCAGGGTCAATTTTGCGGTGCGACCTGTGGCGCGACCCAAGGCCGGGTTCCCAGGCCATTGGAAAGCACACCAAAGCGCGAATTTAATTCGACGACTGTAAGCGCACTGGGGGGGGAACAAAACGTTCTTTCGTCCCCCAAAGTTGACCGGATCAACGGGAGCTTTCCCAAAACCAGACGATCGGGCATTCATACTTCAATTCAGCAACGCCGTGCTTCAAAGTTGTCCGGATTTCCTCGATTGCTTGATGTGAAAAGAGTATAGAGAGGAAAGTGGGCAAATCATGAGCAATTTATATCTGTTAACAACAACTTTACTCACTGGAGGAGCAATGTCTGCTCCGCCACCACAACCCCTACCTGCCAATTCCTCAGATAGCCTCTCAAGCCTGTTAGTTTCAACAGCTAAGAAAGCATTGCAGGCTGGGGTTAGTCACAAGATTGTCCCTACTGTAGAAACCACTGTCGAAACCTCCTCTCCTCAATTTAGTAGTCAATGGCAGAAACGTAGCCCTGGTAAAGTATTAAAATATCAACAAATAAAATATCAGCAACGTTTACCCAACTATCGACCGACTACTCCTTCACCAAAGTCGGGAACGGAACTATATTACCAACGATTAGCTGCCCTCAGAGCTGGCAAACTTTATACTCGCTTACCTGCTCATAGTTTCTCATCGTTTTGGGCAAAGGGATTAAATCACAAAGGAGTTCCTCTCACAAAACCTACCTATCAGCAATGGAAACAACTCTTGGCACAGGAAGCCAGAGCTGTTGCCTACGGACAGGGTAACAATCGTCTGTCTATGGTAGTGGGAGATTCCCTAAGTTTGTGGTTACCCGCACAGGGATTACCTAAATATCAACTGTGGCTCAATCAAGGCATTTCTGGTGAGAATACCAGTCAAATTTTGAGTCGATTATCGGCATTTTCCCAGACTCGTCCTGATACAATTTATGTGATGGCAGGTATCAATGATTTGCGTCAGGGAAAAACCGATCAAGTTATTGTCAACAACCTGCGCCAGATTACTCGTCAATTGCGGCAAAATCACCCACAAGCTCAACTGATTATCCAGTCGATTTTACCGACACGAGCTACTGCTATTTCTAATCAGCGCATTCGTAATCTTAATAAACAAATTGCTCAGATTGCTCAACAAGAAGGAGCAGCCTATCTGAATCTTCACAAGTTGTTTACTGATAGTAAAGGTCAGATGCAGCACAACTTGACAACCGATGGTATACATTTAACGCCTCTTGGCTATCAGGTTTGGCAAGAGGCGCTACAGTATACAGAATCTTTGATTGCTGCAAATCGAGCTAGTGCTTCATCACTGTGAACGGGATTGTCGGGAGACCAGTTTTTCAAAATTAGCTTGGGTTTGCTGCAATAGTTGCTCTCGACTATCTGCTGCTGTAGTCAGGTTAGGAACTAATTTGCGGGCGTGCAGTGCCATGTGAAACTGAAGCTCGGCCACATAATCACTAATCCCTTCACAAGCATGATCATTGTGGGGTTGAGTAGAATGCAAATCCAAAGTGTCCTCCTTGTCTAACGTCACCATTAGGTAGTTCGAGAGCGGGGAAGCTGCGTGTCCAATCAGCCCATAGGAACCCCGACTCGATGTATGTTACAGAACATATCATGGTATGCCAAGGGCATATCTGATTTTGTAATGAAGTTTAAAATATTTGTTAACTTTTATATACTTTAGGTAATTTATACAACGTCGTTGTCAATTTTGTGGTATTGCAATTCTTATATCCATGAGGTACAAATATCTGGGTTTTAGGGAGCAGGGAACAGGGAACAGGGAACAGGGAACAGGGAACAAATCAAATAATGTGTACCTCATAGCTATGAGAAACGCTATATATTTTTATGGGTATAAATGATTTAAAATGATAAGTCTAAGCCTTCAGCGGTCAGCTTATTTTATTAAAAAGCACCTCAAGTACAGTGGCACAGGCTTCGACGCTGTGATCAATAAGCTGATAGCTGATAGCTGATAGCTGATAGCTGATAGCTTAAGACTCAATTAAAGCGATCGCATTACCTGTTGCTGCGGACTGACGTAATCCATCTGCAACCTTGAGAGTATAACAACTATCTACTGGGGAGACATACAGGGGTGTTCCTTTAACTAGATGGTCAATGACCATAGCGGTATCTTTAACAAACAAACCCCGTCGCCCTGCTACTTCAATTGGTTTGCTTTGCTCTGCCTTAATCAGATTACCTTGGTCTCCCTCAAACAGCAGTGTGCCTTGGTCTCCATGGACTTCAAAATTCCGTAACCTCTGCCAGAACATTTCCCCTTTACCATAAGTAATATCTGCGATCAGACCACTAGTAAAGCGCAGTTGGGCATTACATAGACAGGCAGTAAAGTAATGATCAGCACCATCCCAAAACTGGGATTGACAATACACAGAAGCGACCTCACCAAACAAGTCTGTAAAGCGGTGAATGCGAGAAAGAGCAGCAATGAAGGGAAAGCCAAATAGTTCCAGATTGAATGTCCAGCCCCGAGGTGCAGGGTGTTTGGGCGCAATAGTTACGTAACGGGCATAAACCGGTTGACCAATTTTGGGCAAGGATTGGCGCAAGGCTTGATGCAAGCCCCCTAGGAGCTCAATATGTTCTACATGGAGGAGCTTGCCCTTAGCTTTGGCAAGGGTAATCAGGGATTCAGCATCTTTGGGGTCAAGGGAAAGGGGATATTCAGTGACAACATGTTTCCCGGCATTAAGGGCAGCACGGGCAATTTTGCCATGATCCCGATTAATCGTGCTAATAAATACTAGATCAAGCTCCGGGTGTTCTACCAATTGCTGCCAGGAATCCACCACTGTCGTGCCGTGGGTTTCAGCAAACTCATGGGTTTTGGAAGGGGTATGACCACAGACAGCCACTAAATGCGATCGCGAATCCGCTTGCAATGTCTGCGCTCGTAGCTTAGCCGCAAACCCAGTACCAACAATACCAGCTTTAATTGGGAGATCAGTAATACTCTTTGTCACAAGGAATTATGAAGGATGAAGGGTTAAGGGTTATTTTGAACATACTCCCTTATGGAAAGGCAAGAGGCAATAGGCAATAGGCAATAGGCAATAGGCAATAGGCAAGAGTCAAGAGGCAATAGGCAATAGGCAATAGGCAATAGGCAAAAATTCCCAGGAAACTTACCACACTCCCCATCTCCCCATCTCCCCATCTCCCCATCTCCCCATCTCCCCATCTCCCCATCTCCCCATCTCCCCATCTCCCCATCTCCCACACCGATTGCTAGATCAGGTGGCGGGAGCTCCTGGTGGTTGGTGCTGAGTATAAATATTGGTTTGGGTGCCATTGCGAGCCCATTGACGATAATCCAACAACAACTGCTTCATCAATGTTTGCTTAATCCTGACTAAAACGCTTTTGAGCAAACCATTGCCAGTGGTTTCTAAGATTGGCTTGGGAGTAAGGGAAAAAGGTAAGGGCACATCAACCTTGACAGTTAAATCCGCTCTGCCTGTGAGCTTAGTCACTCCCTGATCTTCCCAAGGATGCAGTTTTCCGCTTAATTCTAGGGCAAAGCGTTGATTGATGTAGTCCAATCCCAGAATTTTACAACCGACAGACCTCAGATGAACGGTAGCGTCAGATTCCGCCCACACTTCCAGATCTACCGTAGGCTGAAATGTCAAGGACATAAAGTGTAATGGATTCATTTTCAGGCGAAAACGCTTCTGAGTCAGTTGTTGGATCCGATTCAGGTCTGCGATCGCATAAACTATCCGTTCCGGCTGACGCAAGTAGTGCTGAATCGGCACAGATTCCTGTGGCACAGTCATTTCCACACACTGGGAAGCAAAAAACTTTGTCATAGAGGAAAAAACACTCAATCGATGTATGGCTTTACTTAATATTACTTTACAATTCTTCAGTTTTGGTATTATAGTTTTCATTTTACCGGAGCATGCTACCCCAGAGAGTACTTTTTTTTCGTTTTCTAGAGATTTTTCGTAAGCATTCAGCCGTCAGCTATCAGCTAATGCGCTACGCGCACGCTACGCGAAGAGCTATCAGCTAGCAGGCGCTTTAACTGAACGGAGTCGGATGAGTAAAACGAGCAGAGATTTTCAACCAACCTTACCAGCCCGTAAGCTTGTTTACTACCTCCCGTTGATTAGCTGACGGCTGACGGCTGATAGCTGAATACTTACGATTTTTCTATAGATTTCTAAAGCGTCGCCAATTTGGCGATAAGTCTAAGGTGAAATGGGATCTAATTAGTGATGTAAGCATCGATAGCATAAACGATATAAATCCAATAGTTATGGCTGAGCAAAACCAGACAGTTGTAGAAAGCTCTAATCCTAAACCTGAATTGCCTTCTGATTCTGAGCAATTGGGACTCCAAGTTAGCCCCTCGAAACAACAGCAAGAGCGTTTAAAGTCTCAAGAATCTTCTTTTTCGCCCATTACTGATACTCTCACAGGTGGAGATGGTAACGATACCATCAACGGTGGAGATGGCAATGATTTGCTTGACGGTAAGGGAGGTAATGATGTGATCGCAGGTGGGCTTGGAGATGATACTCTAATTGGTGGTAGTGGCGATGATAGCCTTGGGGGAGAATTCACTAATTTTTTCGATGGTTTTGTCAAGATTAACAATCATATTCTTCCCCTTGTAGTTGATGTTTGGTCTTCCCCTGTAAGACAAGGTAAAAATTACCTAGATGGGGGAGATGGTGATGATATTCTCTATGGTGGGGGTAAGAATGATACTTTAATGGGTGGAAATGGGGATGATTACCTCTACGGTGGTAGTACCAGCCCTGATCATCCTTGTAGTTTTGTTGATCATCACAATCTACGCTGTCGTAATGTATCGGGCAATGATGTTCTTAACGGTGGCTATGGAAATGATACCCTAGACGGTGCAGAAGGAGCAGACACCTTAATTGGTGAATCTGGTGATGACGTTCTCACTGGCGGCTATGGCAATGACACTCTTACTGGTGGCGAAGGAGCTGATATATTTAGTTTCTCTCTCTTATTTTTTCCAACTCAAGCCCGTTTTTTTAATTTTCAAACTGTAGGTGTTAGTGAAATTGGCCTAGGGTTACCATCTACGTCAAAATTTTTTAGCCCACCACGAGTAAAACCTGAAGAAGGAATCGATACCATTGAAGACTTCAATGCTCTTGAGGGTGATAAGATTAAGATTTCTGGTTTTAGGACAGTTCCTGGTTTTAGCACAGCTGGTCCTGCTGGTTCTGCAGAGGTTTCCCTTAGCCAATTCCAATACAATCAAAGCACAGGTATTCTTTCTTTTGAAAAGCTACCGTTTGCTCAGTTACAAGCAGGGGTTGATTTCATAGTAGACCGTGATGTGATTTTAAACATTAACTAGCTTGCTCAATTAACCCTAAAGGCAACTCCTCTAACTGTTTCAACTCCAACTCTCCCTCAAATATCTCATCAATCGCCAGCATTTGACCATCAATCGTCATAAACTTATGATCTTTTGTGGCTCGAATCACTGAGCCATCGTCTAGAGTATATTCAAACACCTCTTGCTCTCCCCGGTTATGCCACTGAGCAATAGGTTGGGTATAAACATAGCCATTACTATCAATGCTATAGACAGTACATGGGATACCTTTCTCGACAATCTCACCAATCGCCATCGGACCATACTCTACTGTGATAATCTCCGTATCATAGCTGAGACAATATTCGGCAAATTTAATCATTTGGTCAAATAACTCTTCAGCTATGTCTTGAGTCACGCCATTTTTGGTTGAACCATCGATAAAAATCTCCCGATGCTTCTGCATCTCAGCCACTTTCTTCTTACCCATGCAATTGTGAGCAATAAAGTCATTGGCAATAAAGTTATGAGTTTCAGAAATACTTAAATCAAAAACCTCCTCTTGGCCAAGATACTTCAGCTCAACAATCTCATCCCAGAAAACATCTGAGTCAGCAATGCTAATCAAGGCTTGATTCTGAAAACCCCTAGGTAAATTTTCCCCTTGATGATGTGCTAAACTCTGATTCGGAACTGTTTTCGTTAATTGTTGTCCACTGTTCCCTGTTCCCCGTTCCCTGTTCCCAACTTCTGAAACAAGTCTAATGATATTATCAGTTAGCTTACCTTTACCATTCGATAGTTCACGAGTGTAGGGAATTGGTAATGTTTTCGCTAAACCGATAAGACTTCCTATAGTAAATTCTTTCAGAGGCTTCCATCCTAGCTTCGTGTAGAAAAGATGATCATCCGTGGCGCGAATGTTGCGGTTAGTTTTGGTAGTAATCTCCCAAACATCACGAATCCCATTAGGATGAATTTCGATAATTGGTCGTTGGGTAATTTTTTGGGTCTTTAAATCCAGAGAAAAAACCTTTCGTCCCAACCAGTAACTAGATTTAGAAGCAATCTCCCTCAGGGAAACTAAACGACCGGTTGCTGGATCCACTATCTCAGTTGAGCCACTCAAACACCGCCTCAGTAAATCCGCTTGACCTAGAGAATAACCGGCCAAATCCTGAGCCATCCGCATGATGCTTTCCTGAAAGCAGTTATGAACTACTACGCCATGAGCCAGAAAGTATGGCGAAGATTGTTCCTCCATTTGTAGATCAAAACACTCCTGTTGCCCACTCTCTTCAACAGCCGTAACATAAACTATCCGAACATCCCAAGTCTTGTACTGTGACTCTTTCGGTCTGGGTAGCGTTGCCTGTTGAGTTGCGTAGGGTGCGTTAGGGACGGGGTCGCCCTGATTTTCCGCCTCGTAGCCAGCTTTGGAACAGCCCGTCCCGTAACGCACCACCGGGTCTAAACCCAAGTGATCATCATTTGGCCACAGTTTTTTACTGTTGCTGGCTCCGGGATATTTTTCATAAACTTCAGAACCAAAACCATGATCATCCTTGACGACCGGGTTTGCTGGTTTCAGCTCATAGGCAAATTTATCTCCATCTGGTGTTAAAAAGCGATGGTTTTTACTGGAATAGATAACTGTACCACTAGATAGGGTAATTTTCAGAATGTCTTTGATACCACTGCGCCATTGCTTGGCTACCCTTGCTGGCCAAACTTGTTTACCATCCGAGGTTAATACTAGGTCGCCAGATTTAATTTCCTCAATGGGCACATAAGAACCATCGGGCTGATCAATTAACGTACCTTTCGGTAAACATAGAATTCCATAAGTCTCCTTTAAAATAGGTTCTAATAGAGGATGTTGATACTCTACTTTTTCTCGACCATGTTTACGATTAATAAACTGAGGAATCAGACCAGCATCCAGAGGACCAGGGCGATAAAGAGCTAGAATTGAAGATATATCTTCAATACTGTCAGGTTTCAGGTCTCGCACCACCTGACGCATTCCCGAAGATTCTAATTGGAATACTCCTTCTAACTGGCCTTTTTCTAGAAGGTCGTAAGTTTTTTGAACATATGGGGGTTTTTTATTCTGTTCACCCTTGGCTAAAATTTTCCTAGATTTAATTTCCTCTAGGGGAATCTCATCTAAATCGAGTTCAATATTTTTAGTCTTTTTAACTAACTCTTTGGTTTTCTGAATAGTCGTTAAGTTCTTCAGTCCTAAAAAATCCATTTTCAGGAGTCCCAGAGCTTCCAGGTCTTCCATAAAATACTGGGTGATCACTGCACCATCATTATTCAGCTGTAATGGCACAATTTCATCTAAGGGGTCTGCTGAAATAACCACACCAGCAGCATGGACACCAAAGGTTTTATTCGTCCCTTCAATCCTAATCGCCATATCCACCCAGCGACGCACTTCCGGATCTTGATCGTAAGCCTCTTTAAACTCTGGTGTTGGTGTCTGATCAGAAATCATCACTGAGAGTTTGGCTGGCTTACCTCGTGCCACTGGAATCATCTTAGCCATACGATTAGAGTCTTGGTAAGAAATTCCTAACACTCTCGCTACATCTTTTAATACCGCTTTAGAGGTCATGCGGTTAAATGTAATAATCTGGGCTACTCGGTCTTCACCATAAAGATGAGTGACATATTTAATCACCTCATCCCGTCTTTCAATGCAGAAATCTGTGTCAATATCTGGCATTGATTTCCGCTCTGGATTGAGAAAGCGCTCGAACAGTAGCCCATGATGTACGGGGTCAATGTTGGTAATTTCTAGGGCATAAGCCACTAGAGAACCTGCTGCTGAACCACGACCCGGACCAACGGGAATATCATTGTCTCTGGCATATTTGATGTAGTCCCAAACCACTAAAAAGTAGGTAGAGAATCCCATCTGCTGGAGCATTTTTAACTCATACTCCAGCCGTGCTTTATACACTGGATCAATTTCACTACGAGAGCGACACTTTAGCCGCTTCATCAGTCCATTCCAGGTAATTTCTTCTAAATAGGTGTCAGGGGTATAATCCTTGGATACCTTGTAGTGTGGGATGCGAGGCTCCCCCATAATATTGTAGTGCTTGACTTTATTTGCCACTTCTAAGGTATTTGCGATCGCATCCTCTATCACCTGGGACGGTAAATGATCTCGAAACAGCCGTTTCATTTCCTCTGCTGACTTGAGATACTCGGTGCCACTATAGCGCATCCGTTTCTCTTCCGTAACCAGTTTAGCGGTTTGAATACACAGCAAAGCATCATGAGCTTCTACGTCATAGCAGGAGATAAAGTGGGAGTCATTAGTCGCAATAATTTTAATTCCTAACTCATTAGCGATTTTGACAATAGCAACATTAACCACTCGGTCTTCTACAGAGCCGTGGTCTTGAATCTCTAAATAGTAATCATCCCCAAAAACATCTTTGTACCACTTAGCTACTTTACGGGCTTGATCGAAGTCACCTTTTAGGATAGCTTGGGGAACTTCACCCCCCAAACAAGCACTGGTTACAATTAACCCTTCGTGATATTGCTCCAGTAATTCTTTATTGATACAGGGACGAGCAAAAATTCCTTTTCCTTGCATCCCTTTGAGGTGAGAAATAGTTGTTATTTTTACTAAATTTTTGTATCCTTGGGTATCTTTTGCTAAGACGACTTGATGATATTTTCGGTAACGCTTATTGACCTCAATATCCCCATTAATCACATACATTTCGTTACCGATTATCGGCTTAATGCCCTTTTTTAGGCAAACTTTAATCAGTTCAATAGCACCATACATCACACCATGATCTGTCAGTGCGATCGCAGGCATTCCCAACTCAACGGCTCGATCCACCAGTGCTGGTAGCTGAGATGCTCCATCGAGTAGGCTATAATCACTGTGAATGTGTAGACCAACAAAAGACATAGTTAATGTTAATTATAAACCGATGTTGCTGATTAAGTTAATGATTAACGGACTTACGAGCCAGGTCTAGTACCCAAAAAAACTAGTATCAAAAAACTAGGACTGATCTTAAGCACGGAAATCAGTTAAACGACTTCCGACCCTTCTCAAATCCGATGGTGCTTTTTTAACCTGATCAGCATTCAAATTTCTGTTAAGTTCGCGAATACGGCGGGACAGCATACGAATAATCTTAATTGCAAATTCTGGTGTCTCATCAATGGCATCATAGAGTTGTAGCTGTGTCAACATCAAACAATGGCAAGGTTCGATAGTGGTCACAGAAGCGGAACGAGGTTCTGCATCAAACAAGGACATCTCCCCAAAGCAGGCTCCTTGCTTGAACTGTGCCAAATTCCGCTCACCAATGTGAACTCTTACCAAACCTGAGACTACAATATAAAGTTCCCTACCCTCTTCCCCTTGAGCAAAGATGGTATGGTTAGAAGGAAAGTCTAGCTCGTCCATCACAGAGGCTAGTCGCATCAGAAAATCGTCCCGCAATTCGTGAAAAATTGGGACACCCCTGATAAAAATTAAACGATCAATGCTAGATAACATTGGTTAGCGGTTGGGTTAGCGGTTGGCTGCTAGCGAATAGCCGTTGTGTAGTAAAATACAAGTTTAACCCATACCGCTAATTGTTGATAGTTAATGGCTCACTAGACCTAAAGGTGGAATTAAGATTCAAGCAATTTACTGTGGTACTTTCAGACATTATTTCACCCCTAGGTCTACTGTCCACAGTCATGAGAGATTAGAGACGATGCCAGTAAAGTTTACAAAGAATAGGCAACTATCCCATCAAACTATCCCATAATCTCTTGTGCTTGAGCAGCTACCAAGGGATCTGGGTCATTCCTAAGCACTGGCAATAACTCTGCACAAGCACGAGGTGACATCTCTTTGAGATAAGCCACAACCGCTTCCCGCACAAAACCGGTAGGATGACGTAGGCAACTCAGAGCTGCTGCTGGTGCTAGGGAACAGTGTGCTGCTCTGGCCACATGAAAACAACACGCTAGAGGCCAATCTGACAGAAAATGTCGTAACTCGATTAACCGACGTAAGCGATCGCTTACACTCATGGGTTGATAAGGCACTAAATCCACTAGGGCAGCTAATTTTTCTTTCAGAGAACGCCGGTCTAAAATTGACAAAAATGCTTTCTTATTAGGAATATCTAGGGTATTATCCAAAATTTCTAACCCTAGGGCAATGTTTGACCGAGAATGGGATGCTAGATTAAACTCAGCTGCTTTGATGGCACTCGATGGATAAAGAAACTTCATGAGTAAGAAACACACATCCACAAGATCTTGTTGAAGATCATTAAGCCCCTGCCGCAGCAAATCTGCCTCCAGTCCAGCTATTTTCTTTGAGGTCAAATCCAGCAGTGCGCCATAAATTTGACCCAAAAACATCAATTCTTGCTCAATTAAGGCTTCTACGACCCTACGCCCTAACTCGTTCATCACCGCTTCAATCCCAACTTCCCCTGGAATCTTCAGCAGGATCGTGAGAATATTACGGCGGGTTGTCCCCCAACTACTCATCAACTGTTGTACCAAATGCTTCATAGCTTCAGGAGTACCCTTCTGAGTTATAGCCTGGAGTCTGCCAATCTCACCGAGAGCCATCCAAGCTTGCCGCCTTACTGGGTCTGGCTTGTGAATATCTTCAGACAAAACCTTCAATAAAGGAATGGCTTCATCCCCTTGCTTGACCAACGCCATACGAGCAGCATTGCGGGTAGAGGTGTAGTAGAGTGCCTTGACTAAAGACGGATAGTACTTTTCAAATCTTTTAGCAGCAATCACCTCTAAACAAGCACAGCGTACCTTTAATGACTTATCCCTTAACAGGTCATCAATATAAACCACCAAGGATTCCAAGTAATCCATCTCTGCCAAAGCTCGGGTACCCATCAACCGTTCTTGCTCTTTTTTTGAGGTGAGCATCCGCCGCAGGGTTTTGACGGCTTCAAATTTCTCTTTTGGTGTACCCCGACCCATAATTAAAGCAGCTGCTGTAGCTCTTACGGTTGGGTCAACAGCCGGTTGTAGATAAGGCTTAATTGTCCGAATATTCAGGTCTTCCTGAGCTAACCAAAGATAGCGCAATGCTAAGGCCAGGACTTCTACTGGTGGTCTTTGATCAATCAACCCAGACACATCTTTTAGACAATCTGGGTTGGGATAGGGCAACATCACCTCTAAACTCTGGCGCTGCAAATCTGTAGACATTTCTCCCAGCAAGGGAGAAAGAACCTTACTCGCTTTTTCCGGAGCCATTTGAGACAACAGTTGAATGTAAGCAGAGCGGTTCTTCGGCTCAGTTTTCAGTCGCTTTACCGCTTCCTCAAAGACGGTCTTAGTATCCAGGAAAGTGGTATTGGCAGAACCCAAACGTCCTTGCTCAGCATTGATCAGCAGCAATGAACCATAATTAGCCCGCATCAACCAGGTACTCAGCAGCCATAATAGGGCAAAAATCACTACCATTAGAATAAACACCCAATGGCGCAATGGCTCAAAATTGGGGAAAGCCCAATCCAGCAGCCCAATGGTGGCTAAAATGCCAATGCCAGTAATGCCAGCAGTCATGGGTTTGGCAATCCCTTGTACAGCAGTCTGCACCACAGAGCGTAACCCTGACGGTAAGGCTTGGAAGAGTACCGGTTCAACACTAGCGATTAAAGTAAAGCGCAATAGTTCATCTACGAATCGGAGTAAGACTACACCAATAAATAGCCCTGTGATCCAGCTAGGCAACCCAATATTAACCTTTAGCCAACTTTCCATGTTAGCTAGGGTAACTAAGCCAATCACAGATAAAGCACCAGGTAATACCATAGCGCTTAGGAACAGACCAAAGCGATCAATCACCCGACTAGAGATAAACCATTGGGTCACCAGTTCAAAAAGTCCCAAAGTGCCACTGAATAGACCCAGAAAACCAGCAATTGCCGAACTATCGAGGGTTTCCTCCAATTGACCCATATACTTAAATTCAATTAGGAGGTACAGGGCTTCCCCTAAGATAAAAAACGCAAATAAAGGGATGACATAGCGTCTGAGGGATTCACTCGGCTGACGCACAGCAAAGTCTGGCTCAATTTCTTCCCACTGTCGTGCTGGGGAGTTAGGAAAGGCTTGCTGGTAGTGCTGACATATATAAACCAAGGTCAGTGCTCCGATGAGCATCATGCCAGACCCAAAAGCCACCACATTCTTGAGTCCCACGAACAGCAATAATAGAGGTAATGAGAAGCCAGAGAGGACATCAGCTACCAAAAGCCCACTGGAGATTAGGGGGTAGGTACGCTTAATTTCCCGAATGTTGAATAACTGATTAGCCGCCACCTGGGAATTAAGGTCATTGAGGATGTACACCGCATCCATCCACAATCGCAATAGAAAGATGGTGACTACAGGAATATAGCCATACTCGATCTCCAAGCCTAGGCGGAACACTAACAGGGGTAAGGCAGCTAGGATTGCGATCGCTACCAAGACTGACCTCAAGGGTAAAATGCTCTGCAACCAGGAGTATAATACTCCCAGTCCAGAGCAGATCACGGAACTAGCAATATAAATCACCGGTAACCACTTCGCGCCATATTTCTCTAGAAACAAGGCAATGGCACTGTACTCTAACCAAAGCAGTCCAATGGAAGTGGTGGTATGGAAGGCGAACATCAACAATGTCCGCTCGCCTTCTTCTGGGCGAAGATTCACCCACTCTAGGATTGTTCTAACCCAGTCACCCTTCAGGCGAGTCGGAGATGGCAATTTCATAGACTCCTTCGTCCTTCGTCACTAGTCCTCAGTCAGTAGTGCTTGGTATTTTAAGCTGCTTGATCCGTGCATGGGTATTCAGATCTGAATTCCAGGCACCTGGGCATGTGGGTACCAATGACTAATGACCAATGACTAATGACCAATGACTAATGACCAATGACTAATGACCAATCACTGATGACCAATCACTATAACCACTATTTTTTGGGGGAGAGCAACATCATCATGTTGCGACCTTCCCGCTTAGGGGCTTGCTGGACTTCTGCCAATTCCTGTAAATCTTTAGCCATGCGCTCGAGTAGTGCCTGGGCTAAATTACTATGTTGGATTTCTCGACCTCGGAAGGTAATGGTAGCTTTGACCTTATCGCCAGATTTCAGGAAGCGCTCCGCTTGATTGACCCGCACATTGTAGTCATGGTCTTCTATTTTGTAGCGCATCTTCACTTCTTTGACATCAGCCGTGTGCTGCTTCTTCTTTGCTTCACGGGCTTTCTTCTCTTGTTCAAATTTGTACTTGCCATAGTCCATGATGCGACAAACTGGCGGATCTGCCTTGTCACTAACCAGGACAAGATCTAACTCCTTTTCCTCAGCAATCCGCAGGGCATCTTGAGGTGTGATTATACCCAGCTGTGCCCCATCGGTATCAATGGCTCTAATCTTGGGAAACCTAATTCTTTCGTTAATTTGGGGTAGATCGCGTTGGCGTCTTCTATTATCACTCACAGGCGTTTGTTTATTTTCTTAAGTGGATTAATCAAAAAATCGACTTACTACATACACTTGCCATTTTACTAATTACTTTCTTGTTTCTGTTCAAATTATTAACTTAACTTTCCAAACCAAGGCCTATGGAATAGTTATAACTTACTCCTTTGCCTGATAGGGAAGGCATAATGGACTCAAGAAGCTTTGTAAATATTTTTGAAGTTGAGGCAGTTTGTGACCAAATCTTTGCATTGGCAGCAACGAGTTGGTAGTCAAAGGGATTGGGTCTGGCGGGGTTGGCCGATCCGTTATACCTATTTTCGCTCACCCCAACCCCTAACTGTCCAGCCCACAACACCAGTTATTCTGCTTCATGGGTTTGGTGCTTCGGTAGGGCATTGGCGCAATAACCTAGACGTAATCGGTCAACATCATACCGTTTATGCTTTAGATCTGCTGGGTTTTGGGGCATCCCGGAAAGCAACGGTAGACTACACCATTGACCTTTGGGTAGCTCAGGTTTATGAATTTTGGCAAACTTTTATCCAAAAACCGGTAGTGTTAGTAGGTAACTCCATTGGTTCGCTAGTTGGTCTAGGAGCAGCAGCAACCCATCCAGAGATGGTTAAAGGTCTGGTGATGATTAATTTACCAGATTTCCAAGCCCGAGAAGAAGCGATTCCTAATTGGCTGGTACCGATAGTCTCAACTGTTGAGAGTCTAGTGGCATCACCAGTGCTACTCAAAGCCCTATTTTACGTGGTACGACGTCCTGCGGTTGTGCGTAAGTGGGCAGGGTTAGCTTATGCTAATCCAGAGGCAGTTACAGATGATTTGGTAGAAATTCTGAGTGTCCCTGCCACCGATCCTGGAGCTGCGGCCACCTTTAGTAGACTTTTGAGAGGGATGAGTGCTCCTAACTTTAGTCCAGCGGTCAAATCCCTATTACCTACATTAGATATTCCTATGCTATTGATGTGGGGACTAGAAGACCGGATGATTCCCCCCATGTTAGCTCGCAAGTTTGTTAAACTCAATCCTAATTTAGAGCTATTGGAGTTAGATCATGCTGGTCACTGTCCCCACGATGAATGTCCGGAACAGGTGAATCTGATCCTATTAGAGTGGCTGGGAACTAAGGTTTGATTATCCCCAAAATTGGTATTAGCTGACGCTCACTTGATCAGTGTCAACCTCCGTGCAACCATCCACACCTGAGGCAACACTAACCATCTTATCTAGAACCTCCTGGCTAGCTACTTCTCCTTTCAACACAACTTTACCGCCAGTTTGAGCAACCCAGAGCCTCTCCTCGTCATCCAGCTCGTCGTCTTGGTCAAAGGCCCAAACAACTCGCTTGGCAAGGCCGCTTTGGTCGTATTCTCCGTTTAACCCCACTCGCTCTGGGGCAATGTCATCTCCTGCTGGTGCATCTTCTGAAGGGGTACTAGCTGCGGCAGCTTCCTCTGGGCTTCCAAATCCAAACATTCGTTTTAACCAACCCATAAATCTTTGGTTTCACTCCAATCAGTTTTTACCGATTTTTATCTTACCGAGGAATTTTGCAATTAGCTGCCTAGTTTCAGAAAAAATATATCTTTAGATACAGCAGACTGTTACTAGAGTTCTTGGTTACTCAAAACCTGGATAAAATGGTAGTTGGTTTGTAAGCATTCAGCCGTCAGCTGTCAGCCGTGAGCTAAAAGCTCACGCTACTTGAGGTGCTTAAAATAAAATCGAAAGTCTGGGGAAAATATCTTGGCCGTTGGCCAAACTACTTGAGGTGATTTGTGGCACAGGCTTCTAGCCTGTGACCTAACCTCTGGCTGAATGCTGAATGCTGAATGCTGAATGCTGATAGCTGAATGCTGAATGCTGATAGCTGAATGCTGATAGCTGAATGCTGATAGCTGAATGCTTACCTTGGTTTACCGTTGACCGTTGACGCTTAGCTTCAAAAAACTTAACAGTTAACCGTTGCTCCTCCCTTATACCCCCTTAAAAAAGGGGCTAGTCAACACTTAACAGTCAACAGTCTCACCAATAAATCACGTTGATAGCAATTTAGGCAGCACACGCCCCCACCACTCCCAAGTCACACTATGAAACATACCCTTTCCGTTTTAGTTGAAGATGAAGCCGGTGTTCTAACTCGCATTGCTGGTTTATTTGCCCGTAGAGGCTTCAATATCGAAAGTCTTGCGGTTGGACCAACTGAGCAGGTTGGTATATCTCGAATTACGATGGTAGTACCTGGAGATGACAGCAGCATTGAGCAGCTGACTAAGCAACTCTATAAGTTAATTAATGTCCTAAAAGTACAGGATATTACCACAATTCCCTGTGTCGAAAGGGAGTTGATGCTGCTAAAGGTTAATGGTACCAGTTCCAACCGCTCGGAGATTATTGAATTAGCCCAGGTGTTTCGTGCCCATGTCGTAGATACATCTGAGGAGTCACTAACTCTAGAAGTTGTGGGAGACCCTGGGAAAATGGTAGCACTGACCCAAATGCTGAATAAGTTTGGTATCCGCGAAATTGCCCGGACTGGCAAAATCGCCCTAACCCGAGAATCGGGAGTCAATACTGAATATCTCAAGTCTTTGGAGGCAAAAGTTTAATTAGTCTTTAGTCATTAGTCATTGGTCGTTAGTCATTGGTGATTGGTTCGTCTGTTTTGCCTGCAAGCCTTTATGATATGAACCTACAGGAATTGCGATCGCAAATTCTGTTCCCTTACCCGGATTAGAGGTACATGTGATTTGACCACCATGCTGTTCAACAACAATTTTCTGGCAGATATCTAGACCTAAGCCAGTTCCCTTGTCGATTGATTTTGTGGTGAAGAATGGTTCAAATATCTTCTGTCTGATCTCTTCTGTCATTCCCGGACCATTATCGATAATTCTGATCACGACCTGTCCACCAGAACTTTCCCCTTGATCACCATCGCTGCCTAGAAATTCTGTCCGAATGGTGATATTAGGCAGTGCTGGTGTCTTTTGATTTACACCTTGCGGGGAATCAGAAGACTGAGGGGAAACTCGAACCTTAAACCTGTCTACCTGAACAGGTGAAGAACCTCTAACAAAGAACCTATTAACCTGTGCCTCTTCTAGAGCATCAATGGCATTGCACAGCAGGTTCATCAACACTTGGTTGATTGGACCAGAGTAGCACTCCAGTAAAGGGAGTTTTCCATAGTCCTTGGTCACGGTAATCCCGGGATTGTTTCCTTTGGGCTTTAAGCGATTATGGAGGATAGTCAGAGTACTATCAATCCCTTGATGAATATTCACGCGCTGCTTTTCATAGGTCTCCTGTCGGGAAAAGTGGCGCACTGACTGCACAATCTGTTGCAAGCGTTCTGCACCTAATCCCATGGATGATAGGGCTTTGGGAAAATCTTGGATTAGGAAATCTAGGTCAATTGCATCGGCGTACTGTTGAATTTCGGCTACAGGCTGGGGATAGTGTTTGGCATATAATCCCAACAGTCTTAATAAATCTTCGCTATAGTCCCTTGCTGGAGTCACATTTCCACAGATAAAGTTAAGTGGATTGTTGATTTCGTGAACAACACCAGCGCATAACTTCCCTAAGGTGGACATTGTTTCACTTTGCTTTAACTGCTCTTGAGCCAGTTGCAGCTTCTTTAAGACATTCTCCAGTTCCTGGCTTTGGGCTTCTAATTTTGCTTGTGCTGCTTGTAAAGCTGCTTCAGTTAATTTTTGTTTAGTAATATCTTTTACAAAACCTTCGTAGTATAGAATGTAACCAGTAGCATCACGCACTGCCCAAGCACTTTCGCAAATCCACATTAGGGTGCCGTCTTGGCGATAGACCTGGGATTCAAAATCCTCTACCAAACCCCTCAAGTGCAGTAGGTCAAGGAATTGATAGCGTCGCTGGGGATCTTTGTGAAGGTACTGCCCAACACCAGTTAAATGACTGAGGAATTGGTTAGGTGATTCATAGCCATATAGTCTAGCTAGTGATGGATTACAGGCTATATAGTAACCATCAGGGGTGATTTGAAAGATACCATCAGTCGAGTTTTCAAATAGAGACCGATATCTCTGTTGGACTGCTAAGAGAGATTCTTCCACTCTTTTACGGTCAATTATTGGCTCAGCTAGTGTCTGATTGGTAGGTTGCCAACTAGTTTTCCACTTGGTGAAGTTTTTGTGAACCGTTGGATTAGGTTTGACCCGCTTGCCAGAGCTAGGGGGTAAAGTTCTGCGACTTATTAACATAGATTGTTGCCTCACCTTTTTCCCTCACGACCATGACTATTGAGCATTTTAGCTGCCTGTTGAAGGATGGGTTTCCGGTACAGACTATAGTATTTGCTGTTGGAGAATTGTGCCATCCCTGAGCGGTTTTTTAAAAAAATATTAACTAAACTGCTCCGAATTTAAACAAATTTAACATACATCTGGTCTTGACAACAGTCATTTTCCCAAGTGGCGGACTGTAGTCAAATATTTTCCTAGAAAGGGTAATCCACCAATGGCGGGAAGTAGGTAGCGGGAAGTACACAGCAACCCTAAGGCGGCAGCTGTAGCAGCCGGGAAATAGGGTTGGTAGAAGAAAATTAGCGCAGCGTCACGGGTGCCAACGCCGGCAAAGGTGAGTGGTAACAATCCCGCTAGAATGGCTAGGGGGGAGAGAGCGAGATTAGTTAAAAAGGGTGTCCAGGCGTTGAGGGCGAGGATAAATAACCAAATTTGCAATAAGTGTAAGAACCAGATAAAAATTGAAGTTAGGGTAATTTTGAATAACTGCTTGGGGTCATGCCAGAAGTAGGCGTGCATTTCCCCCCAAGACGTTTGCATTTTTTCTAGCTTTGAGCGGAATTTTTTGGGTGCAATTTTTTTTGTCAGCAAGAAAAATAAATGGGCAAATTTGCGGGAGCTTAGCAGGAATAGCCCTAGAATTAACCCGAAAATTATCCCAGCGGTCATCAGCCAAAAGAAGTCATTTTTGCCCGGATATAGTAATAAACCAAAGACACACCATAGCAGTAGAGACAGCATGTCACAAGCTTTTTCGAAAATCACGATGGCTAACGACAAGCTCCCAGCTAAATTACCCCGCTGCTTCATAAAGTAGGCTTTAGCAATATCTCCCATTTTGGAAGGCAAGACCATATTCAGGGTACTGGCAGCTAAAATCAGCCGATTGGCTTCCCAAAATCGGAGTTGGGAACCCGTCGGCATTAGTTGTTGCAGTCGCCAAGCCGTGAACAGGGTGATCGGAATCACCATACCGAGACTAATCCCCATCCACATGCGATCGCATTCTTTAAATACAGCGATCAGTTCGGGAAAGTCAATTTT
Source organism: Moorena sp. SIOASIH (assembly GCF_010671925.1). Taxonomy (GTDB): domain Bacteria; phylum Cyanobacteriota; class Cyanobacteriia; order Cyanobacteriales; family Coleofasciculaceae; genus Moorena. The sequence continues at coordinate 664,558 of NZ_JAAHIH010000004.1, forward strand.
GGTATAAATTACCCCTAGGATGAGTAGGCTGATGGCAATGGAGATGAGTCGTTTCATGGATTAGTAGCAATAGGCAACAGGCAATAGGCAATAGGCAATAGGCAATAGGCAATAGGCAATAGGCATTTGTAACAATTTAAAAGCGAGTGCATTTTGTCAACACGTCCAAAGATAGAAATCTATAAGTATGCTAATATAGCAGTTTTTAATTGGGGATAAAGTCCTGGGTTTTTGGGACTAAGGCCTTGGGCCACGCGGGGCGCGTTCGGAGCAGGGACTAAGGCCTTGAGCCACGCGGGGCGCGTTCGGAGCAGGGAAGTCAGAAGAGTAACCCACCCCTAACCCCTCCCAGGAGGGGAAGAGGTAAGAGGGAAAAAATCCTGTGTACCTCATAGCTATGAAAAACGCTGTATAGCAGTCGCCAGGGCAGTTAGGACATCACAAAAGTCTCAAACCTAAGTAAGCGCAAGAGTTTGACTTCTGACTTCTGACTTCTGACTTCTGACTTCTGCTATAATTGTTACTCCTTTTCCTGACACTCAGCGTAGCCCTGAGCAGTTTTTCTTCCAACCAATTTGCTGAAAGACCCTTGACAACTGGCATACAAGCTTAACTTGTCACCAATGGAGACGGAGGAACTCTTGTCTGCCAGTACATTTGCCTAAATTTTACGCAAATTCAGTTTTTCTTTGTCCAAAGTCCAATTAAGTAATGAGTAATGAGTAATGAGTAATGAGTAATAAGTAAGCAGACCCTGTTAGTTCTGTGCCCCCTCTTGTAGGCTTAGTCTTCACATAAGTTGTACAACTCATTTAGATTCGCTATAGATATCAATTTGTTGCTATGATTCGATTTTCCTGAAGTAATTTAATTAATTCTGGTTTACGAGCATATCGAGGAATTTTTATCTGAACTTCAGGGACTCCTTGAGCTGATAAAATTTCTATCGCCGTGCGAAATGTACCTTTTTGCACTAATAAAACTTGTGCTTTATGAATTTTATTAAGAGTAGAATTTATATGGTAACCAGAATTAACTATTTTTAATTTTTTTTCTAATTCTTTACTTAAGGTCTGCTCTAATTGAGAAACTTCCGTAGCTGAAAGTTGATAATAATCTGCTAATTCCACAAAGAAAAGATAACGTGGCGGTGAACAATTGATATCAATCATAGTGGTATAATCAATCAAATGATAAGATTGACTTTCCACAGCTTGATTAATACTCCAATGACTCATCTCTTCTGTAGTTTTTTCTCCTGCTATATCTAATAAAGTTCCGGCCCGACCTTCTAATTCATATATTGGTAACTCATTATAGCGATCAACAACTTTAATAATATCTCCCATGCGGTATCGATAAAATCCCTTATAATGGGTCATTACTACCTCATAACTTTCTCCTTTTTTCAGTTGATGAACTTCTAATGTAGTAGGATTAGGAGATGTTGTTTCGGCTACGGGTATATATTCTGTATATCGTTCTTGTGGCACAGGAATAAAACGAGCAATATGTTTTCCGGGCCAAAGATTAATACCTAATAAACCTTCACTTGCACCATAAGCAGCCGAATAAACAGGTACATTACCAATATAAGGTTGACACTTTTCTACATAAATACTAAAAGTTCCACCAGCTAAACATCTAATATACTGTAGATTTGGCCACACTCGACTTGCGATATTTTCCAATCCTTCTTCAAATAGATGTACAAGTTCGTCAGCTCTTTGGGGATTGGGTTCAAGGTCATCTAATAATTTTTGTTTAATTTCTGGAGCTATTATAAGATAATTGTTACTGATTGTTCCTAAACGAATATCTTTTACTATTTTTTGCCAATTTTCTTCAATACATCGGAAAAAATTTAATACAGCTGTAGCAAATGTGCTGTTTATATATAAAATATTAGGGTTTTTCAAACCATAAAAAGCATGAAGATAAGCGGCTGTTGGATTATGTGTAATACTAAATACCTCTTTAGGAGAAGTAAAAGGAAATGGTTCTTTTTTCATTAGTTGTGGAAGTTGGGCAGATGAAGCAAAGCCAACTCGGATCCCATTTTTAGTTTTGTACTCCAATCCATTAGCATTAACAATTAATAGAGATTGATTAAATTCTTTAGTTAAATCTTTAGTTAAAGGAAAAGCTTGATGAACTGCACCTTCAATAAGTAAACTCCAGGGAAAAGCAGAAATATCTTTCGTCGCCGGAATCAGTTTTTGCTTTGATATACTTGTAGTTCCTGAACTTCTAGCAAAGAAAATAGGTGAATCCTTTGACAATACATTTTCTTCCCCATCAAACATTCGTTGTATAAAAGATTCATAATGCTCGTATTTAGTGAGCGGATGAATTTGTTTAAATTCTTTGAGATTAGTAATTTTTGCAAAACCATATTTTTTACCGTATTCTGTATCTTTATTATGAGATATAATTTTTAAAAGAGTTGACTCAATAACCGATGCAATTTGTTGAGAATCTTCCTCGAATTTTTTTTGTACTTGCTCGATTTTTTCTTGCATATGATTGAACATTTATTAAACCACAGTAATAATTATTGCTAAACTTTGCCCCCCCGTACCCAACATTTTACCATGCTGCTGTTCGTCAAGGGCCTGACCGCAGACCTTGCTCTGCCCCAGAAATACTCAAGAAAAGATAGTGTTTTTAAGTCGGCTGGGCTCCTGCTTCGCCCTTGACTCAGATTCGATAGTTAGTTCAAGGCAATGATGGCATGGTGTTTTTTTTGCCATGGGGGGTGTGTTCTCTAGTTTTTTTAATTATCATTATCATAAGACTTTGTTTATATCTTTGGAGGTGTTGACAAAATGCACTCGTTTTTAACTTGTTACAAATGTGGTTGAGGTGGATGTAAGTCGCCACCTTTTGAGCAACTTTTTTCCAAGTGCCTTTTGGTCCACGCTTACCAGGAATGACTCTGGGCATGCCGTTAAATAGGGAAATTTGCCAAAATCTGCCAACTTTTTGAGCGCCCTTAATTCTGCCGTTTTTTGAGGAGTTGGCGAACTCGTTGGACACAAATACCTAAAAGATAAGCTGCTTGAGTGGTGCCAATTGTAGTTATGTCTTTTGCTGCCATGTCTTTCACATTTAATCTAGCGCTATTGTTTGTTCATGTTTTTACGATAACATGAACAAACAATAGCGCTAGTACTTTAGAAAATTTGTTACATAATTTAATATTATGTTTATATAGCGTTATTGTTTTGAAGTTGGAGTCGGAGCTAAGCTGTTAAAGTAGCGCTGAAGTTCTATGACCTTAGAATAATTACTATAGCGCTATTACTTTTGGGGACAGGTGATCCAAACAATAATTAGCAAGATAAATAGCGCTATAGTTTATTAATGGAGTATGAGCTAAAGGAATAATATAGCGCTATATTTTTGACAGCAATGGAATCCAATTTACCGAAAAATTAAATAGCGCTATAGTTTAATCATCACAGTGAGGACTAAAGTTTAGTATAGCGCTATAGTTATTCAGTTTAATAATATAGCGCTATAACTTAGGGCGGAAGGCATGATCGAATCAGAGGTTAATTAAATAGCGCTATAGTTTAGCCATAAATTACTGACAAGGTAATCAGCGGTAAGTCTTGGCTAGAGGAACTGGCAGCTATCCTCAGCTGATCTGATCTGGGTTTTGAGGTGATTATACCTAGATTTTTAGATTATTGCGATCGCAAACATAAATCCCTGACATACATGGGTTTTTATAGTTAGGCAATCCCTGTAACCCTTATTTTAAAAGCGATTCATGGGCTTTTTAGCACCTTAGTATTGGGCAACTTGAGTTTATGTCTTGGAGTCATAGGGATCTGTTTAACATAGCGCTATAGTTAGTGAGGGGAGTAATTAATAAGCGCGCTAGTTTTTATGGGGCGGAAGACTTATCTAATCACTGCTCAATTAAATAACGCTATAGTTTTGAAAAGCTTCATTACACAGTATTTCACTGATCCACTCAGCAGTATTTTCGAGGTAATCTGATCTCAAAAACGCTGCTCGAACTTCAACCATTCATAATCATCCAAGGTTTGTACCTCATCACTTAGGTCAACCCACGGTTGTAATTGTCCTGCTTGAAAGGTACGGCTCATGACCACATAAATCGATGTCTGGTCACCACCAATTCCGACACTTTGTACCGACTTCCAAGACTTAGCTTGTAACTCATCAATGACCAACCATCGCTCACCTTGCCAATAAAAATATCGGCGAAAGCAGAAGGGAGCGTCTTTTTTACCAGTAATTAATAATTAGGGTTAGTCAAACTCTTTTTTAAGCTGGGTTATGAGGATTAGATGGGTTTGCCCTAGCTGCCCACCTACTTTATTTCGTCATTGGGCTTTTGTATTAGCTTGTAAAGGTTTTCGTTCTGACCATCAAAAATTATTTCTATTGTTGTGCTTGGCATCAATTGTGAATAATGCGTTTCGTTCAAGGGGCTACCCTGAAGAATAATGCAATTTTTATCTATAAGATTACTTAAATCTAATTCTTGATTAAAAGATTCATATTTACGAGACCAGATATTGTAGAAAACTGCATCAGTAAAACTAGATTCTAAGACCTTAGAAAAGTTATGTGAAGCAAAACTGTTACCAAACTTGAGTGCATATTTTATATCGCTAGACGAATAATATGTTACGTGAATACAATTATTGTAATTTTGCTGAATCAGCCGATTAATAGTTTGAATTTCACCCCGATAAGATTGATAACTATTTTTATTAGTTAACATTAGCTCATAGGTAACTGAGGCACTTGCTGTAACATACACCGTTAACACAAGTAGACTTAGTTTTGCATAAATACTTGGTTGTAAAAGAGTAGTCAGTTGTTGTTCAAATAGAGTAACTTGCACCCAAATCAGCAGACTACATAACCCCATAGATGGGGTTAAATAATGAGTAGCAGGGTGTTTTAACGTAAGCATTATTTGAAACCCAATAATCAACAAAAGACATAAGTACAATAAATAAAGCTTTTGAACGGGGACGATAGGAGAGTATTTGTGTTTTAAATCGAGATTTTGTAAGGTCGATCTAGCCAACCAAAACCAAACAGTAACAATGAAGAAATTTAATACCGATAAGCCAACAGTATAAAAGAAAAATCTATCCTGGGGAATCAAGTTAATAAAGGTGCTTGGTAAATTTGAAATATCAACTAAACCTGGATTACCACTGCCATAGTGTCCTGTATGGGTCGCAATCGACGTCAACCAATTAAAAACACGAGGGTATTGGGAAAAAATAGGAGATGTTGTAATAAAAAACGTGACTATTGTTGTAAAAATTGCTAATCCTTTCTGAAACCAACCAGGAAGCAGCATAATCACCAGTATCATGGGAATAAATGTGACTTTTGTGGATACCCCTAATCCCAAAACTATACCGATAGCTAGGGCAAATTTAGGCAATCGGGCTCTCTCTGTGTAAAGATAAAATAGCAGCAGAATCACCAACACTTGAGTCAAAGAAAGTAGTAGGGTTTCCGGTCTCACACGGGTGGATTCTTGTAGGGGAGTCCACAAAAAAGGTCCTAACTGTAATAGTAAACTCAACGCAATATTCTGAGAGAAGGCAAAAGCAACTAAACCCACCAGCAACAAGCAAGATGTTATGATAAGAAGCAGGATGATGTTGACAGTGATCAAATAAAACTCAGGATTTTGCAGTACAGATTCTGTAATATTAGAAACAACAGAATTCGTCAGGGACTGAATAAAATAAGTGATTTGAATAACAATAGCACCAAAGACTTGTAGAGTAGTGCCCGGATGATCGGTATGACCAGGTGTTTGGAATTGGATGATATTTAAAAAATTTAGGAGATAAGCATACTCAGGATCAGAGTTTCTTCCAAGCCAATATGGACCGAATTCCTGTCTAAGAATCAGAGAAATGACAGGGAAGATACCTGGAATAATAAATAAATAAAAAAATTGCTTTTTTTTAGATATTTTTTTTAGGAAACTACTGATGTTCATAGAAGCCTTAACATAGTTATTTGATCTAGTATTATCATATTTGAGCTATTGGCTATCACTTAAATTACTTTTACTTTTTCTAGTTCAATCGTCATGAACATTCCCAAGTGAGCATTAAGGGGTGATAAAAGCCACTCCATAAATTGTACTAGACTAAAAAGGGCTGATGGGAGAAGTTGTCTCATAGACAATCCTCCACTAATCAGATATCTTAAGGGTGTATGAATTTTTATACTTCGTACTCTTAAACTAGGAAATTCTTCCCGAAAAAGTTCGCTATCTCGGTTAAAAATAATCCAAGGAATAGCCATATTTGCTCCTGACAATGGTCCCCCTTCTTCAAAACCCCAATAGCCCCGTGGATTAAATGGTTCATGGTGAAAATTATTATAAATAAACTTAGACCAACAAGTATTTGCTGGTTCGATCATGACAAGTTTTCCACCAGGCTTAAGGCAACGATCTGCTTCCCGAAAAAATTGTCGCGAATCTTTAATATGGTGCAATACATCAATCATCAGTATGGCACTAAGATCGTTATCTTCAAAGGGCATATCTAAAGCAGAAAAAACTAGCTCAACACCATCATAGGGTAAGACATCTGAAGTGATAATTTGAGAATTGTATTTTTTTAAGAAACTAGCACCACTACCAAGCTCCACAATTTTACCATCTGCTGGAATTGTCTGAATTTTCACTAATAACTGATGATAGAAACTCTTATAAGTTTTTCTAAGAAAGGGTTTGCGCTGAATTATTGCCCTTAATACATGGATGTTGTTTGGATTATCTAGATTGGTCATCTTAGATAACTCAGGAAGTCTTAATAAGTTAAGCATAGTAATCGCAGAAGTCATCTATATAATTAGGAAAACTTAATCTTCTTGGCTGCATAAGCACACATTTTAAAAAGTACCAACCCCTCCTTAAAGTGCTGAATATTCGAAGCGCCATAGGTTCTGGGCATATAACGGACGGGAATATCATTTATTTTTAAGCCTAACTTAGCAGCGCCGAATAATAAATCAAAATCGCCAAAAGGGTCAAAATCGCCAAAGTAACTCCGATTTTCGGCAATGCGGGAATAATTCTCTTTTGAAATTGCCTTGGTTCCACAGAGAGAGTCTTTGATTTTAGTATTAAGAAGATAGGAGAGTAGCCAGGCGAAGAAACGGTTAGCCATTCGATTCAACCAAGGCATAGTAGTACCATTTACTGGGTAAATGAGGCGGCAACCGTTAGCAAATTCACAGTATCCGGAAGCGATCGCCTCGAAAAAGTAAATTAAATCTTCTGGCTTAACGGTTAAATCGGAATCTAAGATAATGAAAACGTCTCCTGTTGCCATTTTAAAGCCTTGGCGAACTGCATCTCCTTTGCCTATCCCTGATTGTTGGACAACTTTTATATCCCATCGATCTTTATACTTTTCCTGAACCCGTTGAATTTCTGACCAGGTGTCATCTCTAGAGTGTCCCTCTACAAAGATGATTTCAGTATGTCGGCCTAATTTTGGCATCCGGGTGACGCAAGCTTCGATATTCCCTGCTTCGTTTCGTGCTGGAATAATCACTGAACAAGTCTTTTGCTGAATTTGGGTTTGGGCATCAGTATCTTTAGGCCGTAATCTAGCAATAATATACTCACATAAACAAAGTTGGTTGATAAAAGGCAAGGGCGCTATAAACCGATTTAAAAAATAGCTTATTAGTGGCACTCGCTTTGGAAAGAGTAATCTTTTCCCGTGATAAATAACTTCAAAGCCAGTTATTTGTAATAAATTTTGAATATCTTCCAGACTCAACCAGTTGAGATCTGATAAGGGCATGCGTTGCCGGATCAAGGTGGCAAATTGTAGAATAGGTTCCCATACAGGGTTTTGAAACGTCATGACCAAACGGCTATTATTATGGCAGGCTTTTTTTATAGAATGTAATGCCTTCTGTATATCCTCTATGTAGCTGATTGTATTGGCCAATAAAATATAATCAAATTTCTCTAGGGGTTTAAAATATTCTATATTCTCTACCTGAAACTCCAGTTCGGGAAAACTTTTCTGACTATCTTCGACGGCCTCGGAATTTCTATCAATTCCGAGGCCATAACTTGGATTAACAGCCGCTAATAAGTACCCCAAACGTGAACCAACCTCTAAGACAGAATAGCCAGGACGTGTTGAAAAGCGGAAAAACTTTTCTAAGTCTTTATAGTAGTAGAGATTTCGATTTCTCCATTTTTCCATCCAATTTTTATAGTTCATATCATCTAATAAAAATTATGGGCAGTGCTGTAGAAGTAGTGATGTTATGATTTACAACCGGTCTGTTAAGCAGTGCCTAAGGCAGCGCTTAATTATAATTGTGAATAAAATCCCAAATAGCCTCGATTTAAAGACATTGTCAAAACGCTGACATCATCTCTCTCAGCAGGTGGGAATTGCTGTCGAAACTGTTTCTGTGATCGGATTGAGTCGCGAAAGAGACTAACCTAAAAAGCTTACCCTATATTTACCCTCAGATTCTTCCTAAAATTCCACTATGTCTTTTGCTACCATGTCTTTTCCTGTTTACTATAGCGCTATTGTATAGTTTCTATCTGAGGTTAACACAAATTTTTAAATAGTGCTAGAATTTTCGGCAAAATTGTTACATAATTTAATTATCTTTGTTATCCTTATAGTTTTAGAGAGTTAGTTTTCTTTGTACTAGCGCTATAGTTAAGAGTTTGACTTGAATCAAATTATTATAGCGCCAGTATTTTACCGGCGGAGGCAAGCTATACCGCTTATTATATAGCGCTATATTTTAGGGAGAGAGTAGGAGCTGACCGATTCTAGCGCTATATTTAAACAGGTTGGGGAGGATTAAAAAGTGCGCTAGTATTTTTGAGAAGACATGATCTAATCACCACAAATTTAATAGCGCTATAGTTTGGATAAGCATTGATCACACAACACTTGACCACTGAGGCACTCAAAAAGATTTTCCCAGTTATATGATCTCAAAAACGCTGCTCGAACTTCAACCATTCATAATCATCCAAGGTTTGTACCTCATCACTTAGGTCAACCCACGGTTGTAATTGTCCTGCTTGAAAGGTACGGCTCATGACCACATAAATCGATGTCTGGTCACCACCAATTCCGACACTTTGTACCGACTTCCAAGACTTAGCTTGTAACTCATCAATGACCAACCATCGCTCACCTTGCCAATAAAAATATCGGCGAAAGCAGAAGGGAGCGTCTTTTTTACCAGTAATTAATAATTTCTGCAATAATTTCCGAATTAAATTGGGAAAGAAGCGTCCTATCGTTAACATCACTCCCCGCAGAATTAGTAAATTCATTGGAGTCATTTGCTTCTGTTTCGCCCATCCCAAGTTTCCCTCAATCAGAATTTCATCTTCACTGACTTTAACGTGATAGTCATCAATCAGATGACCGACGGCATTTTTTAATTTACCTCTGTTCTGTACTAGGAGAGAAAAATGGGTATCTGAAGCAATTAATTGATTGTCTCGAAATATCTTAAAAACGCCTCCTTTATTCAAAGCTAAATAAAGCTCTGTACCGCGACGGCGGTCAATTAGGATGTTGGCGTCTTTCAACCACACGCGACCACGGGGACGGGGAGTTGGTTTGGGTCGGTTGCTGACAAAATCCCGCCAAGATAGGAGATAATTCCAGGTATGGTGACCAATGATGTGATCATCAGCGTAACAGGGACCAAGACCATTAGCTAATCCCACCAAGAAGCGGTCATTAATCTCTAGGGCTTGTGGAAACCAGCGTCCTACTAATTCAAACCCATGGGGAAAAAAGTTGTAAGTGTTACGGCTAGTGTATTCTCCACCATAGGAACCATCGGGATGGATGAATTGTGCGGCTAATTCGACAGCTTTGATCAGAGCTTCTTTTAGGCGTGGGTCTAGTCTCAACAGATAAATCCTGGCTAGACAGGAAATCGTTAAGGTGTGGTAGCCTGGGTCGCAGCCTTCGTATTCTATAAACCAACCTTCGGGACTTTGCCAGGATAATACTTGCTCTAGCCTTTGCGATCGCGCTCTATCCCATTGATTGGTATGCAAGAGTTCCGATAGCAGGTCTAAACATAAGACAATCAAGGCTTGGTGGTTGCTCAGCTGTCCACTTTCCATGTGATGGGCTAGCCAATCTGCTCGTTTTTCAAAGAATTGTAAGGCAATGGGGTTATGGAGTCCCATGGCTTTGTAACTTTCGATGCTAGCCAATAAAGAAAAGGCGGCGGCTCCAGCAGCACGCTCATAGGGGAAATAATCATCACAGGAGCCATCGGGATGGGAACTGGATGCAGCAAAAAGTATCCCTGCTTCGACCCAATCGAGAATTACTGGTTGCTGGTAGAACGGGTTATCTGGGAAGTCGGTATGATAAGCTAGTGCTAGAGGCCAGACAAATTCCTGTGCCATCCCACTAGGAAAATCAATGATTTTATAGTGCCAGAAGTTACGGTCAAAGCAGCCGTAGGTGGGACTGTGGGGATTCCGGTCTAGGAGGGTGAGGATTTTAGGGATTTGGTTTAGGGCTTGACGGGCGAATAGGTCTCTGGTCATTATTTGCTGCTGAATGTGTCAATGGGTCAGTCCGAGAGTGATGGTTGTTTTCAGCCAAAAGCAGTCTTAAGAGCTTCCCACTATCACAAGTAGTCTTAAGAGCTCCCCACTATCACAATAGGATTTTTATCGATTCAAGAAACTATTGGCAAATTCTTCCCCTTCTCCTCCCTCTTCCCGGTTTTCCCGCTGTTGTTGATTTCCGGTTGGTAGCAAGTCAGGAGTGTGATTGGAGTCAACTTCCAATCGACGTAGTCGCAGTTGGATGTCTTCTAGAAGTTGACGATTGACTGCCATTAGGTCTGCCACTAAGCCAAATATCCACAGTTGAAAGCCCATTAGAATCAGAATAGCAGCTAAAACTAAGCTGGGTACGTGAGCTTTGGGAGTACCAGCGAAGTATAGGATTAACCAACGAATCCCCAGTAAGGTTCCTAGGGTAAATGGAATTGTCCCCAAGGTGATAAAGAATCTCAGGGGATTGTAGGTCATGGAGATTCGCAGGATAGTGATTAGCGATCGCTTAACATAGGCACTGATACTCTTGACTAGACGGGACGGGCGTAAATAGCGATTGGTGCGGATTGGGACAGAGGTGATAGCGATGCCTTTTTGTCCAGCTTGAATAATAGTTTCTAGGGTGTAAGTGTATTCATTAAAGACATTTAGCTTTAAGGCTGCTTCTCGGCTAAAGGCTCGGAATCCACTGGGAGCATCAATGATATTAGTATTGCTAGCAATTCGGACTACCCAACTACCGAATTTTTGTAGACACTTTTTAATAGGGGAGAAGTGCTTAATCTTCTGAATCGGTCGCGCCCCGATGACTATTTCAGCTCGACCTGATATAATAGGTTCTATGAGTTTGGGAATGTCATCAGCGCAGTACTGATTATCCGCATCGGTATTGACAATAATGTCCGCATCAGCTTTCAAGCAAGCTTCGATTCCTGCTATGAAAGCTTTGGCTAGTCCCTGATTGTGTTTAAAATTGACAATGTGGTCTACGCCATAAGAGCGGGCTACGTCTACGGTGCGGTCTGTACTGCCATCATTGATAATTAGCCACTCAACGGTATCTACACCCCTCAGTTGACGGGGAAGCACCGAAAGGGTAATCCCTAGGCTGTTTTCTTCGTTGTAGCAGGGGATTTGAATAATTAGTTTCGCCATCGATTGTGACGGGTTTTGCTTCAAGAATGGGAAAAACTCCGGTGCCTTTGATTATCGCAGACGCAGGCAAAAGAGTTTTGGTTTCTTGATTATGGTAGGTTATTGAGGATTATACCAGTTGTTAATGGAGAGTCAAGGGAGTAGGGAGTAGGGAGTCGGGAGTAGGGAGTCGGGAGTCGGGAGTCGGGAGTCGGGAGTCGGGAGTCGGGAGTCGGGAGTCGGGAGTCGGGAGTCGGGAGTCGGGAGTCGGGGAAGCAAAAGTTGTGTTTTTTACATATTTGTGATCATAAAGCAAATTAGAGCAATTTAATATAGCGCTATAGTTAACTAAAAATTATGCGATCGCAGAACTGCTGATGATAGTTTTACCACTATCGAATTTTGTGCTATCGATTGGTTTAATGGAAATTACGCGATTGGCCTACGGCCACGCTACGCGAACGAATTGCTAATCATGACTTGAGCAAAGCACAAATTTTGCGAAGCACGAATTTATGCGATTGGCCTACGGCCACGCTATGCGATCGCAAAACTGCTGATATGAGGGGGGTATGACAACCGGATTTAGTTTAATTATTAAAGTCGCCACGGGTCGCACCTAAAAGATACATGCTGTTTTGGACGGGACCTTAGACGTAGTTATAAGGGCTTGAGCTTCCAGAAAATCATTCGTAGGGTCAATTTGGGAGTTTATCTTCCCTAAGATCATTGGCATCAAAGCCTTATCTAGTAAGCTTTTCAGGGCTCATGTCACCCCCTCAGATAATTTCTCCTATCCACTCTAAGAAACCCACAAGAGAATCCATAACTTCAGGAGTGACTTCACCAGCATCTTCTAGTAATTCAATTGTCTCATCTCGGACTTCTCCTATTTCAGAAAAATTTTCAATAGTGACTTCACCTGTCTCATGTAGGACTTCAGATCCTATGTTAGTAAAATTTTCAATAAAATTATTTGCATTGGCTAATAAATCCCTTAGATAATACTCTAAAGTTTTTAGATTATCGTGTTCCATACTAAACATATCATTATTATTTTCAAAAACAATTTTTAGTGAATTTGTCATTATTTGATTATAACGTTTAGCCATAGATAAACCAATTTTTCGAAATTTTTGGCGTAACTTATTATCAAGATTACTTACACCTTTTTTAAACTCATCATTATTACTTACATCCACAACTGTATTAGCAATTTCAGGCTCTTCCAGGAGTCTAGCGACAACTCTTGCAATAAGTTGGTGACAACATAGCTAGAATGTCACCAATATATTCAAGGGTGGGTTTGATTTAGTTTCGTACTTCTGTTAGGGCTGCTTGGCCTAGAGAACAGGGTAAACGCATCTAATTTTTTTATTTCTACATATAGTGTTTATTGAATTGCATGAAAACTATATATAGAAAGTATATTCTCAATAAGCACAATAAGACCGGGTTTATTGAGAAATACCCCCGGTTACCCAACAAGATGCGCTTACCCTGCTACTTATCGGGTTTTACTATAGCGCTAGTTTTAATAAAAATTATCCAATTGCAATTGCATAACTGATCAGAGTTTTAGCCCTATCGAATTGTACTAAGCCCGCTATACTCAATTCATTATTAAGCGATCGCATTGCTAATCATTATTTGAGCGCTATCAGATTTTACACTACTATATTATTATGTGATCCCATTGTTTCTAATGAGTTTCCTAAATATCCGCGTTTACTAAGACCGCTAGAATTACTCCCAATTAAGGGATCACAGGGTGCATCTCAATCCATGCTGTTTAACACGGTGGGTGGAATGGGCATCTTGCCCGTTACAATCGGACGGACTGTTCCAAACTGGCTACCGCGAAAATCAGGGCTAGTCCATCCCTAACGCACCCTACTGGCGTGGCAAGCTTAATTTGATGCATTAGAATTGTCGGATTCAACATCTTCAAAAACAGCGATATTGATGCTTCAATTTAATTCGTGCATCTTGGGTTGTGAAATGCCAAATTACCTTACTAGCTGTGCGATTTCGTTCTTTTTGCCACGCATTTAATTCCGATGCTAGTTTCAAGGGATGTGGGAATACGTCGAGCCAGGCATTGTTTTGACAAAACACGCTCGTTCTATCTCGGCAACATTAAGCCAACTGCCATTACGAGGTGTATGATAAATCTCTAATCTTCTGGCCGTGTGTGCTTCTGCTGCGGGAAAAGCTTTGTAGAGAGAAGCGATGTTATGAGTATTGAGATTATCGCAGAGTAATTTAACAATGTTTGCTTGGGGATAGTCTACATCCAATAATTGCCTAATCTCTTCTGCCCAATCAATACTGGTACGACTGTCACGGTTACGTTCCTCTTCGCCATCCTCCCTGAGGGTCAAAGAACATAAATAAAGCTTGAGTCCCTTCGCGAGTGTAGTGATAATCCTCCTTGGCATCATGACCTGGTTGCATTTTAATTGGTTCGATTAGATGTCCAGTTAGTTGTATCGCTGCTTCATCCATACTTTTCAGAGGCTCACTTGGGCTATGTTGGCTGCAAAAGATATCGAGAACAACTTCCATTTCTGCCACGAAGCGGGCGTTCATCTCTTTCGGGAATACAAAAACGTTGTTTTTTCCATGGACGTAGTTGGTTTTTTTTAGATAGCTACGTACTGTTTCATGAGAAATTTCCGTGACTATTCCTCGTGTTTTCAATTCTTTAGTTAATAGCCTCAAGCTCCAGTGCGCTCTACCTAATGGTGGTGTGGAGCAATCATATTGCGATTAGTTGGGCAAATTGTTCGACCTTCAGTTTCGGTGGTAGGGGTTGGGAAATGCGCTGACGACGATTCAAGCTTGGTTCGATTCCTTGAGACGAAACCTTAGGGAGTGGAGCCTTAATTAACAATTTTCAACTCTTTTGCGCAAGAACCTTAAACTATAAAGGCTCCACTCCCTTACGGTAACTTCAAAGCTGTAAAAACCTTTTCCTTTTCCTGCCTACTGTGTTACGATGCACATTTAATGCCGAACTGATTTCTTCATCTGTCCATTTTTGTTTAGCTTGAGTACTTTCATCACACATCAATAAAACCTGAGCATGAAGTATTTTCTTTGTCGGTGCATGACCATTACGACTAATTCCTTCCAGTTTTTCTCTCTGGTCTGAAGTTAGAAAAACCATTACCCGACGACCTCTTCCCATATTATCCAGTTTGTTTTCTGTCTATTACACTATTTTAAGCTTGCCACGCCACTACAGAACATTTTCAAACAAAATAATAACGCCTGGGCATCAATTATTATTAAATAATCATGGGACTTGTCAACAATAAACACTCATCTTTGCTTCAGGCTTAAATAAGTGACATACTCCCGACGCCGAATCTTTGATTACGGCGCGGGCTTCTTAACCTCACGATTAAGAGTTTCTGCGTAGCACTTATCTAGGTACAAAACCCCCGACAGTACGCTATCAGCAGACAGTTTCCTTTCCCCAATTGTCCTTGGGTACTTATTGATTCCACGATTACGCATTACTTCGGCTGAAGCGACATCTCTATGGTTGGAATACCCGCATTCATCACAGGTATGCCAACGGATTGAGAGGTTATTATCCCACTCGGTTCCACATTCAGGACATTGCTTTGATGTCCCTTTATGGTCAACTTCTGCGAAAAACTTTCCTCGTTTCCAACATACCCATTTCAATAATTCTCTGAACTGACCAAAGCCAGCATCAAGAGAATGCTTACCCAGAAAGCCCTTTGCCATTACTCTGTAATCAATGTCTTCTACAAAAATTGAATCAGCCTGGTCACAGAGTTGATGTGCAACTTTAAGGTGAAAATCTTTACGGGTATTACCAATTTGGTGATGTAACCGTGCTACCTTGATTTGTGCTTTTTCGTAATTCTTAGACCGTTTCTTTTTTCGAGATGCTCTACGTTGCAGCAACTCGCGCGTTCCCTAGCGCCGTGCGACGGCGCGGGGTCGCTCGTCAATTTCAGCTCGCGTTGTAGGTCTATGAAAAACCTCGGTCTAGGAATCGTTAAATTATCTGATGTAGCTAGGAAATCAATCAACCCGACATCTACTCCGATTGCTCGTCCAAAAGCCTGGTTTTCCGGAACAGAAACATCAGCAAGAATTGTGATAACAACAAACCATTTTGTTCCTCGACATCTTGATACAACTCGTACAGTCTTGATTTGAAATCCTTCAGGGATTTCTCGATGTAATCTCAGATCTACAAGCCCAATCTTGGGTAGTTTGATTTGATCCCCCTTAATTGGATTAGTCGCAAACTGAGGAAACAAAAACGATTGATAGCGACCGTACTTTTTAAATCGTGGAAAACCTTTTCCTCTTTGTCTGAACGACTCCCAAGAAGTATGTAATCGCTTAATGACATCTTGAGTGACTTGAGAGTGAACTTCTTTCAAGTCAGATTCAGTCTTTTTCCATTGCGTTAACTGTCGCTTCTGTGACCTGTATCCGGGGAATGGAATGTCAGGCGACATGATATATTCCCTATTAAGCGAGCACCGATCAACTGCACACTTCCGACTATTCATCCAGTCCTTTAAGTCTCGCAGGCAACGGTTATAAAGTCGTCGGCAAGTTTCTAGCCAACTCAACATTAATTCCTGTTGAGCTGTATCTGGATAAATTCGATAAGTGTAGTTCATGATTAGTGCCATCAAAATATCTTAACACAAACCAGGTGAATGATAACTGTTAATTTACATAAACCCTGTCCCGGCTATCATCCCGACACCAAATCAAAGATTATGGTGCGGGGCTTCTCGCCGGGGTAGCTAAATAATTCATCGGTTGTTTTTCCCCGACTTATTCAGCAAGCCCTACCTAGGCATCGACTCTAACCATGCTTGTGGATGCTTGGATGTCAGCCTTTTTCCTAGACCGGTAAATCCTGGCGAGGATTAAAATTCTCAATCTGCCGTAGTTTTTCGTAGAGTTCTCTGACCTCCTCAGTGACTTCGGTGGGCACAACAATCTGAATTTCTACTACCTGATCCCCTCGTCCCCCCTCTTGATTGGGATAACCCTTATTTGCCAAGCGCAATTTTTGTCCTGACCTCACGCCACTAGGAACATTAATTTGCACTATACCATCCAAGGTTGGAACTTCTATTAAGTCACCTAATACTGCTTCAGCAGGTGTTACTGGTACTACACAAATCACATCCAATTCCTCTAATTTAAAGAAGGGATGAGGTGACACAGTGATTTTTAAATTTAAACATCCACCATCAATACCTTGACCTTGGAGCCGCACCAGGGCACCGGTTACCATCCTAGCAGGTAGCTCAACTTCTAAAGCCCGTCCATCTTCTAGGCGAATTCGCTCTCGACCCCCTTTATAGGCTTTTTCCAAAGGTAGGGTTAATCGAGCGTCAATATCTTGAGGTTGAGGTTTGGGATAAGGTTGAGGCTGAGGCGGGGATTTCGGTTGAGGTCTCAGACGAGAACTAACAGTGTAGGCTGTTTTAGTTTTCCCTGGTCGAAACGCACTGTCGGAACTTACCCGAGTCCCTGGAGGTGGGGTTGATGTTGCTTTTCTAGTAGAGCGGCGTCCGAGTAGTTGATCAACGAAGGTGTTAAAGTCCCGGTAATTGCCATAATCCTCTCCTTGGGCTGAACCACGACCATTGCCGTTCCAGCCTACATTTTTAATCAAACTAGCAGCTTTAGCCGCTTTTCTACCAAAATTCTTCTTCTGCCAATATCGGCTGAATTGGTCGTACTGCGATCGCCTATTCGGGTCAGAGAGAACTTCATATGCCTCACCAATATCCTTGAACTTGTCTTCTGCTGTCTTATCTCCAGGATTCAGGTCAGGGTGATACTGTCGAGCTAACCGCCGATAAGCCTTTTTAATTTCCTCGCTGGATGCCTCTGTGGGTACACCCAACATTTCATAGTAATCTCGATAGTTTTGCATAGTCATTGGTAATTAGTCAATTGTCAGTGTCTTGATGCACTCCCTCATCGGGGAAACCCCCGTATTAAGGGGCTGCATCGCTTTTTTGATCTATTCTTGATTAATGGTCAATTGTCAGTATTTTTTGAAGCGAAGAGCCCAGTTTGCTTTTACCTAAAGACTAACTGCTAATTAGTTGTGGCTACTGACTACTGACAACTAACTACTGACTAATTTAGAACCAATCATCATCCTCATCCCAATCATTTTCAAGGGGGTTTCTGCGATAGCGATCGCGAGTGGATCTCGATGAACTAGCCCCATAGGAGTCATAGGAGTCCCCCCCCCGGCGGTAATCCCGTTGAGAATATCTGTCTGTGTCACTATCTCCGGTGAAGGTGCGACGAATTGAGCCAAAGAAGTCATCATCCTCTTCTTCCTCATATTGCAGCCGTACCTCTCGCTTGAGCTCATAGAGGGCATCTTGTAGATCACCTTGAGCCCGATCAATAGCCCGGTCATCATTTTGGGCAACGGATTGACGCATCTCCTGAATTAAGCCTTCAATCTGACGCCGATAACCACTAGCAAACTGTCTACCAAAATCTAGGGCTACCTCCCTCAGTTGCCGTTCCGCTTCATTAGCCAAACTTTCTGCCCGATTGCGCTTTTCTACTCGTTCCCTTCGTTCCCGGTCAACCTGGGCGTATTCTTCTGCCTCACGAATCATTTTGTTGACTTCCGCCTCACTCAGGGTAGAAGCCCCTTGAATGGTAATGCTTTGTTCTCGACCAGTAGTTTTATCCAGTGCCAATACCTGCAAAATCCCATTGGCATCAATATCAAAAGCCACCTGAATTTGGGGCACTCCCCGTGGTGCTGGGGGAATACCAGTCAACTTAAACCGACCCAAGGACTTATTATCTGTTGCCATATCCCGTTCCCCTTGCAGCACATGGATTTCCACCAAAGTCTGATTATTTTGGGAGGTGGAAAAAATATCAGACCGCCGGACTGGGATAGTCGTGTTACGGGGAATTAACTTTTTCATCACCCCACCAATAGTTTCCAAACCCAAGGACAACGGGGTTACATCCAGCAATAGGATATCTTTGACTTCACTGTTGAGAATTCCTCCTTGAATTGCAGCTCCTACTGCCACTACCTCATCAGGATTAACGTTTTGATTTGGTGCCCGATCGATTAAGCTGCGCACCAATTGTTGTACCATAGGGGTGCGGGTCCCCCCTCCTACCAAGATCACTTCATCGATTTCCATAGGAGTTAAGCCAGCATCTTTGAAAGCTCGTTTTAGGGGTCTGCGCAAACGACTAACTAGATCCACACATAGCTCTTCAAACTGAGAGCGCTTCAGCCTAGTTTCTAGGTGTTTTGGACCATCTTCTGTAGCTGTGATAAAGGGCAAATTAATATCAGTTACACCCACCCCAGACAGCTCGATCTTGGCTTTTTCTGCAGCTTCAGTCAGCCGTTGTAGGGCTTGGCGATCCCGTCGCAGATCAATTCCTTCTGATTCCAAAAATTGCTCTGCCAACCAGTCAACAATTTTTCGATCAAAATCATTGCCCCCCAGTTGAGTATCACCACTGGTTGATAGCACTTCACACACCCCATCCCCCACCTCTAGGATGGAGACATCAAAGGTACCCCCACCCAAATCAAATACCAGGATGGTTTGGCTTGCCTCGAGATCCAATCCATAAGCCAAAGACGCTGCTGTTGGTTCATTAAGAATCCGCAGAACCTCTAACCCAGCAATTCGTCCAGCATCTCGTGTAGCTTGCCGTTGAGAATCATTAAAGTAAGCCGGGACTGTTATTACTGTCCCTGTTACCTCCTCTCCCAGGTAGCGGCTGGCCTCATCCGCCAACTTCCGCAGAATCATCGCAGAAATTTCCTCTGGGGCGAAGTCTTTTTTCAAGCGGGGGCACTTAATTCTCACATTACCACTTTCATCCCGACGAATGGTATAGGCAACCCGCTTCGACTCTGGATTCAGTTCAGCATACTTACGTCCAATATACCGCTTCACCCCATAGAAGGTATTTTGGGGATTAAGCACAGCTTGGCGGCGTGCCAATTGTCCTACAACCCTTTCCCCATCCTTACTAAAGCCAACCATTGACGGAGTTGTGCGCATACCTTCCGCATTAGCAATTACCACCGGCTTACCGCCTTCGATGACAGCCACCACGGAGTTTGTTGTACCCAGGTCAATGCCGACTACCTTGCCCATGCGTCCTTTATTCTCCTCAAGATGAATGCTGTCAACTCGTTCAATGAATTTCAACTACTATATATATAGATGATATTTTGGTTAAAATTGTATATAGCCAGTGGTTCGGTTTTCCGAAGCGTAGTCACCCTAGACCCCTGACGGTTGCAGTTATGGTAAGGTATGCCCCGAAGTGCTGAATCTATTCTATCCCTTGACTTCTTCCCCAATTTAGCGGAATTTCAAAGTAAGCATCGTATCATAATAGAGATTATGTTAGCAAACTCGAACATCGGGTTAAGTATTGACATCTCCCCCACTTAAAAGAAGGGGATTCTACAAGGTTATTACGTGGCGGGTTGAAACCGGGCCACTTCATTTCTTGTGCGATATGATCTACTCAATGAGCTGAACAGATCATATCGTGTTGGGAGTGTCAATGCTCCCCTACCCACCCTGGTCAGGTCAATACCTAACTGTGTGGCTACTTTTCGAGCTATATTGGCAGCACCGTTACAGTCTGCATTTACCAGCCATCCGGCAGAAGTCTTGTACAATCCTCGCTTCACCCTGAATCCTGACGGAAACCATCCGTTGGGTTTTTCACCGTGTTTTGGGAGGCTATCGTTATCAAGGTAAGACGCTTTGCTGGTATACGCTTCTTCGGTAACTGTTAACTTAATTCCATACTCTGGACAAAGCTGTTTCAGTCTTGCAATTAATCGCCCTGTGGGAATCAGTATGAAATTTTGATTACCACGCTTGCCCATATTAGAGCGATTCTTTTGTCCCTCGTTCCATCCAATTATTAGGTTACCAATGCGTTCGCGTAGCGTCGGCTTTGCCGAATCGTTTAGGCACCGATTGATAATGAACCTAGCGGCTTTATTGATCGCATCTCTGATCTGGTTGTTTCGCTTTCGTTGCACCCGGTCAAGGTTGGAATCCCAATAAAACTCAGGCTTTCCCTGCTTGTACTTGGCAACCAGACGGCAGTATCCCTGATTCATTGACTTGAGCTTCCGACCGTCAATAATCAGGCTTTTTCCATGGGTAGACACACCGGTCAGCCAATTGTCTCCACCATGATCAAAACTCCAAGCTTGGGTGTAGTCAAGATTCGGATTGCTAGTAATCGCTTCTTTGCCGTCGTCAATTACCCAGTCAATCCATAGGTCTCCCAGGTACGGGCGAACAGTAACCTCTTTTACCCAATCCGGATCTAAAAAATCTGGGGGATTCAGGGTGATTTCAGTGATTAAGTGCGGCTTAGTTTCTTTGCTAATTGAGGGGACAAAGTCACCGTTCTTGTAACTTAAGGCTTGGCGAGGAAAGGCAACAGCAGCTAGACCACCTTTTTTTCGATACCTTAACAGCCTTGGTCGGTCAACTTTTCCTTTATAATAAAGGCTTACTAGCTGGTTATAGCTGCTAATTGATTCCGCTACTGTTTTTAGGGTTTGTTGAGCAGACTGTGCAGCCATCCCTTTGTAATGAGGATTATCCTTGAGACTCCTGCAAAGTTCTGCGTAATTTGTGCTACATTTATATATTTTCCACCCATAAAACAGTTCGTCCCCACGCCAATAAGTGGTAAATGAATTTTCCTGTTGCTCTAGCTTGTTGTAATGATTCTGGCGAACGTAATAAGTTGCACAATTCGTTAGGCTATTAGCCTGTTCACATTGAAATATCCAAAAAGCCTTTTCTTCGTCTGTAAAATTTGCTCGAACTGGAATAGTTCTGTACAACTTTCATCACCTCCTTACCTCTATTATAGACACGACGGTTTAAAACCCGTTCTCCGTAGGAGACGCGGGGCGCGTTCGCGTCCGTTTCATCCCGGAGACAAAACCTTAGACAGGCTCGCCAATGAGCGTCGGCAGGTTATGGGTAAAAAGTTTAAATTAATTGAATAAGGCGAGCCTGTCTTACGGTAACTTCAAACCCTCCTTAAAAGAGAGGGGCTCTCACGTTCCCGAATATTTTGGTAGATTCAAGACTATTGATTAGCGCTACCACAGCTCAATCTGCCCGACTTACCTGTGGTAAACTTCCCTGTGCCTTATCCGATGGGTCTGGCAATGCTAGGATCACAGTAGCCCCCTATATTGAATTATTAATGGCAGAAACACTATTCTTTAATGCTCTGCGTGAAGCCATAGACGAAGAAATGGCACGGGATGAGACAGTATTTGTAATCGGTGAAGATGTTGGTCACTACGGTGGTTCCTACAAAGTTACCAAAGATCTGTATAAAAAATACGGTGACTTGCGGCTTCTGGATACCCCCATTGCCGAAAATAGCTTTACTGGTCTAGCTGTGGGTGCAGCAATGACAGGTTTACGACCAATTGTCGAAGGCATGAATATGGGGTTTTTACTCCTGGCATTCAACCAAATTTCCAACAATGCCGGGATGCTGCGCTATACCTCTGGTGGTAATTTTAAAATTCCCATGGTGGTTAGAGGTCCTGGTGGTGTCGGACGTCAGTTAGGTGCCGAACACTCCCAGCGTCTAGAAGCCTACTTTCAGGCAGTTCCCGGTCTCAAAATCGTTGCTTGCTCTACTCCCTACAATGGAAAAGGGTTGCTGAAATCTGCCATTCGAGATGATAACCCAGTATTGTTCTTTGAACACGTCCTGCTCTACAATCTCAAAGAAAATCTGCCAGAACAGGAGTACTTAGTACCCCTTGATAAAGCTGAAGTTGTACGCCCTGGTAAAGATGTTACCATTCTCACCTACTCCCGGATGCGTCACCACGCCATCCAAGCGGCTAAGCAGCTGGAAAAAGAGGGCTATGATCCTGAAGTGATTGACCTGATTTCCCTAAAGCCTCTAGACTTTCAGACCATTGGTACTTCACTGGCCAAAACCCACCGAGTCATTATTGTAGAAGAGTGCATGAAAACCGGTGGCATTGGGGCAGAATTAACAGCATCGATTAATGAGCGCTGGTTTGATGAACTCGATGCACCAGTGCTTCGGCTTTCATCTCAAGATATTCCCACTCCCTACAACGGGACTCTGGAAAATCTAACTATTGTCCAACCCCATCAAATTGTCGAGGGTGTGAAAAAAATGGTGGCTTTGCGGATTTAACTAAAAGCTTGGCAAAAGCCATGCAGGGGGCGTTGCTGATTGGTAGATGCTGGAGGTTAAAAAGATTCCAATTACTAAGTAAGCATACTAAGTAACCAATCCATGGAATATTTAAGCCTCCAGCCTTGAGAGTTCAGACTTTAGGTAAGCTATCAGCTATCAGCGTGTCGCGTATCAGCTAATGCGCTACAGATGGTGCTACTTGATGTGCTGATAGGCTATTGGGAAGGTACGGAACTTTTGAAGAAAACAAGTAAGCATTCGAATAATGCTGAGTGATGGAAAGCTGACGGCTGACCGCTGACGGCTGAATGCTTACGACTTTAGACTTTAGACTTTCTCAGTTACTACACTCGCCAAAACAGATTAAGATAGCATTTGTTGCGGCGGGTCGTAGTCATGCAAAAACAGCGTTCACTATTAGCCTTAATCCTAGTACTTGTAATTACAGCAATCATAGTACTGGTGCAAATTCCAATCCGGTTAGGACTGGATTTGCAGGGAGGGGCTCAACTCACAATTCAGATTAACACTACCGAAGAGATTACGGAAATCACGGCTGAGCAATTAGACGCAGTTAAAACCGTTATAGAAGGCCGAGTCAATGCCCTAGGGGTTTCTGAGTCGGTAGTCCAAACCGTTGGCAAAGACCAGCTTTTGGTACAGCTACCTGGTGTCAATGACCCGCAACAAGCGGAGCGGGTACTAGGGGGAACAGCACAGCTGGATTTTCTGAATCAAAAGATTGGTACAGAAGCACAGCTGCGGGTTGAACAGCAAGTGCTACAAGAACTACAATTCAACCAAGAAGTATTGCGCAACAATGGTGATGGAGATGCGATCGCAGAAAATCAAGCTGCTATCAATCGTAGTAACCAAGCCATCCTTGAACTATTTGAAAGTACTGGTCTGACTGGCAAAAACCTCCAAGATGCTCGTCCCCAACCTCTTCAAACTGGTAGTGCTTGGGAAGTAGCTATTCGATTTGATAGTGAGGGAGCTCAAAAGTTTGCTGAGCTGACCAAGAACATTGCCGGTACAGGACGCAGCATTGGTATTTTCCTCGACAATTTACTAATTAGTGCTCCGAGTGTGGCAGCGCAATATGCTGAAAATGGCATCAGTGGTGGTGCAGCAGTGATTACGGGTAACTTTGATGCCGAAAGTGCCTATGAATTTGCTGCCCAGCTGCGGGGAGGTTCCTTGCCTTTGCCAGTGGAAATCGTGGAGAATCGCACCGTAGGGGCAACCTTAGGACGAGATAGTGTTCAACGTAGTATCTATGCTGCTTTAGTCGGTCTGATTTTAGTATTAATCTTTATGGTGGTCTATTACCGACTCCCTGGCATCATTGCTGATATTGCTCTGAGTATCTACGCTTTACTGACCATCGCAGCATTTGCCCTACTAGATGTTACCTTAACCCTACCCGGAATTGCTGGTTTTATCCTTAGTATCGGTATGGCAGTTGATGCCAATGTGCTGATTTTTGAGCGGACACGGGAAGAATTACGTGCTGGTAAGACCTTGTATCGCTCAGTGGAGTCCGGGTTTTACCGAGCATTTTCTAGTATTTTGGATGCAAATGTGACCACATTAATCGCTTGTGCAGTACTGTTTTGGCTAGGCTCAGGTCTAGTTAAAGGCTTTGCCGTAACCCTAGGCATTGGGGTAGGAATCAGTATGTTTACCGCCCTTACCTGTAGTCGCACCCTGATGCTCGTGGCAGTTTTAGGACTTCCAGGGGTACGTCAGAAGCCAGAACTCTTCTGCCCTAATTTACCAACCTAATAGTTTAGAAATTAGGAACTAGAGAGTAGGAAATAGGAAGTAGGAAGTGTAATTCATGGTTATGGATAAAGCGTTTAGTTGACCATGATTTGGTTCAAATAAAAAACCTATTTCATCCTTCATCCTAGTTATGGATAAAGTTGTGGATAAAGTGTTTAGTTGACCATGCTCGGGTTTCATCAACAAAACGATTTCATAATTCCTACTTCATAATTCATCCTTGATCAGGATTTAGCAATAGAAAAGTCAAGATAGTATTTGCCAATTAATTGGAAACAAGGATTACAGTTTTTTAATTTTATTTATGGAAAGGGCGAGTGAGGAAAACCCCCTCAGGTTGGCGCAACCGTCGCTACTTGATTAACTCTTGCCTCTTGCCTCTTGCCTCTTGCCTTTCCTTAAGCGATGCAGCGCGGTCTTGGGAAGGCAGTGCGGTCTTGGGGGTTCCCCCCATGAGCAACTGCCGTGGTTTCCCCCACTCGCTATTGCATCAAGACAGAGAGTATGTTCACAACTCAAATATAAATGCTATATGAAACTTAATGTAATTAAAACGCGATCGCTTTGGTGGAGCATCTCAACCGCCGTGATTACGGTCGGTATCATTGCCATGGTGATTTCTTTTATCCAACTAGGAGCCCCTTTACGTTTAGGTCTCGATTTCGTTGGTGGTACCCGCCTACAGCTAGAGAGAGACTGTACTCAACCCGGAAACTGCGACCAACCCATCGATTTGGCTATGGTGCGGGAGGTGATGACAGCACAAGGTCTTGGCAATAGCAGTATCCAAATACTAGGGGAGGAAAAACAAGCCCTGACAATTCGGACTAAAACATTAGATGTTGAACAACGCACCCAGTTGCAAACTGCCCTAACGGAGCGTCTTGGTGTTTTCGATCCCAAATCTACTCAGATTGATACCGTTGGTCCCACCTTGGGCAGGCAACTGTTTGTTTCTGGCTTAATCGCTTTGTTTATGGCCTTTGTGGGCATCTTTGTCTACCTTACCTTCCGATTCGAGTTTGACTATGGCCTATTCGCTTTCGTTGCCCTGTTCCACGATGTCTTAATCTCCATTGGTCTTTTCTCTATCCTAGGTTTGGTGCTGGGGGTAGAAGTCGATACCTTGTTTGTGGTTGCCCTATTGACAATTATAGGTTTTTCGGTTAATGATACTGTGGTGATTTACGATCGGGTGCGAGAAGTAATTAAACTCAAGCCAGGTCAACATATCAATCAAATTGTAGAGGATGCTGTTAATCAAACCTTAACCCGCTCCATCAATACCACCTTAACTACCTTGCTACCCCTGTTAGCAATCTTGCTGTTCGGGGGAGAAACCCTAAAATTCTTTGCCTTAGCACTGATTATTGGTTTTACAGCAGGGTCTTACTCCAGTATTTTTATTGCCAGTACCCTCTTAGCTTGGTGGAGAGAGCGCACTGGTAAAGCTCAGTCTGTAGTAGAGGTTCCGGTTAATCCCGAAAAGGAGGGGAATGCAGTGATTGAAGCAGAATTTTCTGATGAAGTTTAGTTCTAATTTTCAATAGTCTTCTGATCATGGAGCAGCCAGGTAGCCAAAGAAGAAAAATTACCCTTGACCCCATCTTTGAGGCCAGGGTAAAACGATTACATCAAATAACTGTTTATGGTAGGTGGGTTTTCGTAGGCATTCTCTGGATAACTGTTGCTCCATTAAGCCTGTGGGGTTGGCACTATGAAATTTCCCTGATGCGATCGCATTTTACCTGGGCAGCACTCCGGTATAGTATTATCTACAACCATGTGCCTGCCCTAGGTCTGGCTATCTGTATTGGCACAACTTTAGCCGTCTTAGTTTGGCAAAGTCGCAATATTTTATTTGGATTACCACCCTTAGAACAGAAACGTCTGGAGCAACAAGTACAACGGATTTGTCAGCAAGGACCAACACACCCACTCTGGAAGTGGGTGTGCGGCTCTTGAATTATACGATTACATCCTGATCAACAATAAAATCTGCGTCTGTGAGCTGACTTACGGATACCCCGAACACCTGTGCTAAGACTTCGCCATTGGCAGTAATAGTAGTCGCACCACCGCTACCAGCAATCGCCAGATCAGTAAAGGTTAGACCTCCACCTAACTTGAACAGATCGATTCCATCTTCAAAACCAAACACAGTATCTGTTCCCTCACCAGGGCTCAAGACATAGGTGTCAATACCGCCTTCGCCAGATAAGATATCATTGCCTAATCCGCCTTCTAAGGTATCATCACTGTTACCACCAAATAGGGAGTCATTACCATCACCACCAATCAAGGTGTCTGAGTTTTCTCCCCCAGACAAGTTATCATTACCAGCTCCACCATCGAGGAAGTCTCCATTAGTCCCACCATCAAGGACGTCATCACCGTCACCACCAAGCAGGGTGTCTGAGTTATCTCCTCCAACCAGGCTATCATTACCAGCTCCACCGTCGAGGGAGTCATTGCCTGAGATACCTTCTAGGGTATCGTTGCCATTACCCCCAAGCAAGGTATCATCCTGGAAAGTACCAATCACCTTCGAGCTATTATCTTGGATGGCAATCAGAGTAGCTTCCTCACTTACGTTGTTGAAAGCTAAACCATCATCAACCACAAACTTGAAAATGCGACTAGGCGCATCAAACACTGTGTCTGGATCGCTATCCACACCAGATGTGTTTTCATACTGGAGGGTGTTGAGGACTTGCTGGTAATTTTGGATGGTATCTTCCCCACTTAAGGTAAGCATACCACTGTTGGCATCGAAGTTAACCGCGATCAGAGTATTAGTGTTGTCAACACTCAGCAGTTCCTGTGTGGGATTCAGAAGATTAGCAATTGTTACTTTTGCGCCAACCAGAATGGTGTTCTTACCATCACTCAGAGTCAATTTGTTATCTGGGAACAGTGCCAGCTGATTACCGGTAAATGTGATAGTAGCATCAATGCCTTCGGTATCTGGATCTGGGGCAGCAGCTGGAATAGCTGGGGCAGCTGCAATAATTGGCTCGGGTGCTGGATCAGTATCAGTCGTGGTATCTGAATCAGTCGTGGTATCTGAATCAGTCGTGGTATCTGAATCAGTCGTGGTATCTGAATCAGTCGTGGTATCTGAATCAGTCGTGGTATCTGAATCAGTCGTGGTATCTGAATCAGTCGTGGTATCTGAATCAGTCGTGGTATCTGAATCAGTCGTGGTATCTGAATCAGTCGTGGTATCTGAATCAGTTGTGGTATCTGAATCAGTCGTGGTATCTGAATCAGTGTCTGTATCTGAATCAGTCGTGGTATCTGAATCAGTGTCTGTATCTGAATCAGTCGTGGTATCTGAATCAGTGTCTGTATCTGAATCAGTCGTGGTATCTGAATCAGTGTCTGTATCTGAATCAGTCGTGGTATCTGAATCAGTGTCTGTATCTGAATCAGTGTCTGTATCTGAATCAGTCGTGGTATCTGAATCAGTCGTGGTATCTGAATCAGTCGTGGTATCTGAATCAGTCGTGGTATCTGAATCAGTCGTGGTATCTGAATCAGTGTCTGTATCTGAATCAGTCGTGGTATCTGAATCAGTGTCTGTATCTGAATCAGTCGTGGTATCTGAATCAGTCTTGGTATCTGAATCAGTCTTGGTATCTGTGACCGATACACCATTGAGGTCTATCACGGGAGCATGATTACCGAATAGGACATAGCTAGTCCCTGAAGTGTTGCCATTGGATGTACTCAGCTCAAGACCAGGTGCGCCGATAATTAGGTCATCAATGTGATCACTATTAACGTCTTTTGCTTTACTGACTGAGAAGCCTAGGGAGTCAGTACCTTCGATAACTAAGCCATTGTTCCCGTTTAGGGTAGAAAGGTCTACACTGCCAGTAGCTCCCAACTGTTTACTGCCGAACAGCACATAAACTTTGCCTGCACCTTCAGCTCCAATCGCAACATCAGCAAACCCATCATAGTTGAGATCCCCAGCATGACTAACTGACCAGCCCAGGAGACCATTCGCTTCAATCCCTGTGATCGCAAAGCCGTTGGTACCGTTGAGGCTTGCAAGGTTTAAGTTCCCTGTACCAGCAACATCTGTGCCGCCGAACACTACGTAAGCCTCGCCAACATCAGTCTGGGTATCAGAGTCAACAGAGGGAGCCCCAATGATTAAATCACTAATACCATCACCGTTGACATCGCCAGCATGATTAACAGACCAGCCTGCCCTGTCACCGAGATCAAGGGTGGAACCTTCATCAATACCATTAATGACGAAGCCAGTTTTGGGGTCGGAGGAGGGTATCGATGAGAGGTCTAGGGTTCCAGTGGCACCGACACCTGAACCACCGAACACTACATAAGTCTTGCCAGCAGAACTGTTGTCAGTCAGAGGAGAATCACTACCAGGAGCACCGATAGCGAAATCCTTGATGCCATCACCATTGATATCCCCAGCACTACTGACTGAGAAACCTGCCAAGTTTCCTTCAACACTACTGGTGAGGAGGAAACCATTAGTGCCGTCCAGAGTGGAGAGGTCTAGGCTACCCCCAGAACCTTGTGTGCCTCCAAATACCACATAAGCCTTGCCAGGATTAAGACCGGGAGAAGAAATAGGCAACAAGGCATGAGGAGCACCAATCAATAGGTCATCTTTCCCATCGTTGTTAACATCCCCTAAATTGCTGATGGAATGACCAGAAAATTCTGCAGGTACGACACCATTGATAGCAAAGCCAGATGAGAGATCTACGCTACCAGTAGAGCCTACAGTGGAACCACCAAATATCACATAGCTCACGCCATTGTTGTTGGCACCACCACCAGGAGCACTTACCAGTAGATCCTTCGTACCATCACCATTGATATCTCCACCACTGCTAACCGAAAAGCCTAAGAATCCAGTTGAATTAAGACCTGCAATAACGAAACCGTTAGTACCGTCTAGGTCAGCCAGTTTGATGCTACCGCTAGCACCTACACCTGGACCACCGAACACCACATAGCTTGTACCTGAAAAAAAGCCATTGGGATCAGCCCCTGGGGCTCCGATGATCAGATCATGATTGCCATCACCGTTGATATCTCCAGCGCTGCTGACTGAGAAACCGGAGCGGTCACCTAAGGTAACACCATTAATAGAGAACCCATTACTGCCGTTAAGGTTTGAAATATTGAATACTTGATTTGACATAGTTAAGTTGGTAGATGTCTATATGCTTTCGATTTGACATCATCTCAGCTAATCCTAGTGATTGGGACTAGGATTGTGATAAATTCATCAAAATTTTACTTAATTATGAGGCAGCTTAGCGTAAATCTTTATATGTTGATTGTAAAGAATTAAGTACTGTAACATAGCTACTACGGGCTTTGAGGTATTAAGTCAGTCAATATGATTAGAATTTCTCGGATTTTCGTTGTTGGTAGGTAATTGGTGTTGACGAAAAGTCCGCTAATCAAGGGATAACCTTCCTAGACAATCCACCACTCAAGCTTTTTGGTTTTGTTCAAATATAGGACTTACGCAAATCTCTCAATTTAACGCTACCTGTAGGGTGGGCAAGGTTTTGCCCACCCTACTAGACTTCCTAGACAATCCACCACTCAAGCTTTTTGGTTTTGTTCAAATATTTATGCACTAAAGAAAATCCGTTATGTAAAGATTTGGCAAAATCGTCAATTTGGCACGACAGTATTATGAAATTGTGCTATTCATCTGTGTTTGTTGACACCTAATTTCTCCATCTCCCCATCTCCCCATCTCCCCATCTCCCCATTTCCCCATCTCCCCATTTCCCCATCTCCCCATCGCCCCATCGCCCCATCTAGATTATCGGGATAATCAGCATATTCCCAATCGAATCTAGCTTTCTTAGCTGAAAACGGGATAACTAAAAATAAATCCCTTCAGTCTTGATCACTGTACATCTATGACATATTGTCTGAGAATTGCTGATATTCCCATCAGTGAACGTCCTCGTGAGCGATTAGTTGCTCTAGGAGCTAAAAATCTGGCGACAGCGGAACTGCTAGCAATTCTTTTAGGTACAGGTCAAGGCAAAGGAAAGCTTTCTGCGATGGGTTTGGGACAGTTGATTTTACAGGAACTTGCTAAAGATCAACGAGACCCAATGGCTGTGTTGCGGAATATTAAAGCTCAAGAATTGACCCAAATTCATGGTGTTGGACTAGCGAAAGCCACAACGATTTTAGCAGCAGTGGAGCTGGGAAAACGGGCATTTCTGTCTCGACCAACAGAAGGTGTAATTATTGATAGTCCAGCCTCAGCAGCAGCATCTTTGAGTCATGACTTAATGTGGCAAAATCATGAAAGATTTGCTGTCTTGCTACTCGATGTTAAGAATCATTTGTTGGGTACTCAGATTATTACTGTTGGTACAGCAACAGAAACCATTGCTAATCCCCGGGATATTTTCCGAGAAGTGCTGCGCCAAGGAGCAACACAGGTAATTGTGGCTCACAATCATCCCACTGGGAGTGTTGACCCAAGTTTTCAAGATATTACTCTAACGGAACGGTTATTACAGGTAGGTCAACTCTTATGTATTCCGGTCTTGGATCACTTGATTGTTGGGAATGGTGATTACCAGAGCATACGGCAAGTCACCAAACTGTGGGATGAGTATCCCCAGGAAGATTGACGTTTAGCTGTGGCAGACACGGAAGGGTTACCTAATGACTCATATCATACCCGAATAATTACCCTTAATATAGCACTACGTATTAAGGTTAGGACATTGATACAAGCTGAAAAGCTGTTATAGTAAACTTTTGCCTTTTGCCTTTTGCCTTTTGCCTTTTGCCTTTTGCCTTGCGCGTAGCCCTATAAAACCCTGCCCATCTCCCCACACGCCCCAAACTCCCCAAACTTCCCACACGCCCTAAACTTCCCATCTCCTGTGTGCCAGAAAATGTTAAGTTAAGTATCAAAACGTGTCTTTTCTTTACAAAAGACCAGATCACCCTATTGGTGATCTCTCAACTCCCACGTATCATCAAAAAACTATTACAAGGATTCAGCCATGGTTAGTAAAGTACAAAAGACTGAAGCAGAGTGGAAAGAGCAGCTAACACCGGAACAGTTTAAAGTCACCAGACAGAAGGGAACGGAAAGAGCCTTCACTGGAGAATACTGGAACAATAAGGACAAGGGTATCTACAAATGTATCTGTTGCGGAACAGAGCTATTTAACTCTGATACCAAATATGATTCTGGGACAGGTTGGCCTAGTTTTTACGCACCTATCAAAGAAGAGAATGTAAAGGAGGAACCGGATAACAGCCTATTTATGCGCAGAACAGAAGTGTTGTGTGCTGTCTGTGACGCTCACCTAGGTCACGTATTTAACGATGGACCACCACCAACTGGCTTACGCTACTGTATGAATTCTGCTTCTCTTAGTTTCGAGAAACAGGATTAGAAAAACAGGATTAATTAGATCAAGTACCCTAAGTTTAATTGGGAAAATCAATTATGGTCTGTCGATAAAACTGGGGCATTCCGGTATCAAAATACTTGCCTTTAACTAGATAACCGGTTATGCCCTCTTCTTGTCGCAATTTATCAAGACAGGATGTGAGCTGAAATTCACCTTTTTCACGGATATTGTGGTTGATGTGCTCTTCAAGATACTCAAAAATTTTCGGCTTGAGTACATACATACCAAATACCGCTAAAAACTGATCCTCCGCCATTCCTTCCATATGGAGATAGGCTCGCGCATACTCAAGAGTAGGCTTTTCATAAAGCTCTGTCACACGCAACCGTGATTCTGACTCTTCCCAAATCCCAGTCACACAACCAGCTTTATGAATAATCTCTCCTGGCATTACTGTCAAGGCAACAACGCTCTGATCAACCTGGTTATAAACTTTTAGAACTTGACTAGCACAGGAATTTTCATGGTCAGAAGTGTAAACATGATCCCCCAGCAACAATAGAAAAGGCTGATCATTTACCCATTCTTTGGCACAAAATACAGCCTGACCATAGCCTTCTTGCTCCTCTTGAATCAGAAAGGTAATTCTTTGGCCTAAATCCTGTAAATATTGGCTGTATGCTTGGTTTTCTGGAGAGAGTTTATCGAATAGTTCGGGTTTGGGGGGGGACTTAAAAAATTCTTCAAAATGTTTGCGATCGCTTTTTTGAACCACAATCCCCACTTCTTCTATCCCAGCACTGACCGCTTCTTCTACAATCGCCATGATCACTGGTTTCGCCCTACCATCCCGGTCAATAATCGGAAATAACTCTTTTTTTACCACTTTGGTGGCTGGAAACAAACGGGTCCCAAAACCCGCTGCAGGAATTACAGCTTTGCGAACTTTATTGGTCTGCATAAATCGTTAACGTCAAAGATTCCATGTGGGGAAAATCACGCTCAATAATTTTAATTAACTTTTGTTGACTTTCCTTGTCTTTAACAATGAATTGTGCACTGCCATCCCCTTGAGAGCCAACTCCCTTTCCCCCTAGGATATAAGGTTGAATTGGTTCATACTTCAGGATTTGGTGCAGCACTCCAGCAGTTAATTGCTCAGGGCAAGCAGGGATAAGATAGCGGTCGAATTCAGCTTGTGCCTGGTTCATCAAGGCACCAATCCGTTCAGCATCACCCGTTTGCAGAGCCTCAACTGCCTCCTGAGTAATTTTAGAACTGATTGGACCAAGATAGTGCTGAACATTCTGTTGTATTTCGTTAGTGGCGAACGGATAGCACTGATTAAGTTTACTCAGGATTTCCTGAGTATTTTTGCTGGCCCCGAGGTCTACGATTACAAAAAATAGATTCCGAGGTACCTTGAGTTCAGTAATATCGGTGTGATCACCATCAAACATCATCATGATCGGTCGATTGCCATAAGCACACGCGAAGTCCATCCGACCACATTGGGAAGGGGTGGTGGTTTCCCCTAGATAGGCTAACTCCATTTCCTCTTGGAGGGTCATGTTTAAGTCATACAGGAGATTGAAGCTGCGGGCAACTAGGACACAAATTGCTGCACTTGAGGATAGCCCTTTCTTGATCGGTAAGTCAGTGCGGTAATTATCGATTTCAATTCCACCAACAGAGTAGCGAGAGAGACACTGGTAGGCAACCCCAGCAGCATAACTAAAAAAACCGCCTTTTTTAGCAACAGCGAGCAGAGCACTCTTTTCCATTGGTAAACTAATAGAAACGGTCGGTTTCCCCTGACTCAGGGAAGTACGCATAATCAGCTCGGTCGGATCAGATAAGACCAGAGCATAAAGTCCCTGATTGGTTCCGGTGATTAGGGTGTAGCCCCTTGCCAGCTGGGGATTTAGGCAGCGATACCCCCCTGCCCAATCACTATGTTCCCCAAATAGACAAAGGCGACCTGGGACAAACAGTTTCATCACTGAGTTAAATTTATAGCAGTCTTGATTGGAATATAATACAGCCGGTGATTGCAGTGGGAGCTCCCGAGAGGCTACAGTGTATTTTACTGAGCTGCAAAGCACTATATAAAGCACTATAGTATGACATTGCGATCAGAGGGATTGCATTCAAAGACGGCAAGACACCACCAGACGGGGAAACTGTCGATAGAGGGTGCTACCGATGAATGCTACTTGGTATTAACTAGAACTTTTGAAACCTCTATGTGGGTAGATAGAAATAAACGTAAAGTGGTAACTACGTTGAACGTTTTATGTTAACTGTTGTATGCAAGAGTTGGCTGTGGATGCCTAAGGTCAACACTCACTAGTAAACACTTAACAATATACATAGTTACCCCGTGATTCAAATCACGCTTTACTGGCAGAAGGTTAACAACTTATTAAAACTTAAATCACCCCTGCTCAACCTCAGATATTTGATTATGAAGAATGCCAGGAAAAATTTCATCAGGGAAATCTAGCATGACAGCTTTGATTAATTTGGAAACCTCCCAGACCAGTGCTTGTGTCACTGCTTGGCTCAGAAAGCACACCCTTTATCTAGGGTTCATTGGTCTTTATGTGGTAGAATTACAAAGTATCTTGGCTCACCGGGGATATTACTTTGGTCCATTAGATGGTATCTTTGACACAGAGATTGAATATGCTGTGCAAGGCTACCAGCAAAAGGTATTTCTCAGAGCAACTGGTATTGTAGACCAAAACACATGGCAAGCTCTTCTGAGTGGTACTCCGGTCAATATGCCGATTCTACGTCCTGGTAGTTTTGGTGAGGCTGTCAAAACAGTCCAAGAAGTACTTTGGATTAGTGACTACTATACCGCTGAGATTGATGGCATCTTCGCTTCCCTGACACTCGAAGCAGTGCAACGCTTCCAACTGGACAGGGGTTTGCTAGGCAATGGTGTAGTTAGTGAACACACCTGGAACGCCTTGAGCGAGATGCCTCGCTATGTCTATTAGGCTATGTCTATTAGGCTATGTCTATTAGTGCGTTAGTCCTGTTATAAAGTATTGATACCAAGTTGCGATCAATCAAAGATATTATCCTTTGAACTGGTGAGGGAGTGAGCAGGTGAGCAGGGACTAGATTATGAAAGCAACTTGGTATGATTAGGGGTGTTCAGGGGGGCGCTTGAGGTAGATGGGGAGCAAGAAATACGGATATGAACGCCAAACTGTAAGCTAACTGGGGTAAGCTTACAGTTCTGTTCCTGTATCTTTCCCCGGAATTGATTTAGGCATCAGTGGCAAGACGCGATCGCTTCCCAAACCCATGCAATGGCAACCACCATGCAATGGCAGCATTTCTACATGCTTAACAATCCCCAAATTCAGCGACAAGGAGCAGAGCTATAGTACCATATTGTTTAACTGAGTTATTAGCACATTAGACTTGATAACGGCAATTATGTTATGTTAATTTTCATGAAGCTCCTGAAAATTGACATAACATTATGAACCTGCCAGAGTCTGTTAAATTTTGGTCTCAATTCTTCCACCCCTTACTGATGTGGGTGCTGCTAGCGGCAGCCTTCTATGCTCTTTATCTGGGTTTGAAAATCCAAAAGACTAGAACGGCGGAAGGTGACGAAAAGAAAGCGCTAGTTAAGGGTCAATATAATGTTAAGCACCATCTTGTTGGTTCAGCGTTGCTAGCAATGATGGTACTCGGTACAATCGGAGGTATGGCAGTAACCTACATTAACAATGGCAAGTTGTTTTTTGGACCCCATTTGCTGGCTGGTTTAGGCATGACCGGAATTATTGCTACCTCTGCCTCTCTAACACCATTAATGCAGAAAGGTCAAACTTGGGCTCGCTATAGTCACATCGTCCTCAATGTTGCACTCTTGGGACTATTCAGCTGGCAAGCCATCACCGGCATGCAAATTGTGCAGAAGATTCTTAGCAAGCTATAGATGATTTGATTTACCTACTAGGGGCGTGGTCTTGGTAAGCATTCAGCTATCAGCCGTCAGCCGTCAGCTTATTTTATTCAAAAGCACCATTAGTAGCCTAAGCTATGGGCATAAACTGTTCGGTGTAGCGTGCCCACAGACCTTTAGCTGTTCACGTAGCACCTCAAGTAGCCCAAAATCGCTGATAGCTGATACGCGACACGCTGATACGCGACACGCTGATAGCCAACCCCCTAGAGTAAATCTTACTGTAGATTTTAGCGCTGTGATTGGTTCGGTATAGGTAGACCATTACTGCTATGAAAGTCTTGTTGTACCTTGTGGGTTAAACGCCGGGAAACTTGACGCACAACTTGCTGCAAAATTCCGTTGCCTGTGCGTTGAATCAAGGACTGAGGCAGTTTCTGAATTGCCTTGGGAAACCACATGTAAACAATCAGGTCAAGATGCCACTCCACGCGGGTTATCGCTGATGGTATGGACTCCGATGCCAGCTGATGCTCTTGAAAATACTCCCTTGCTGGTACTTCGACTAAGGTCTGAGATGCCTGGAAATCAAGCTCATAGCCTGGACTGACGTAATTGGGTATGGGGATTGTGCGAATCTGATAGGAATTTTCGTCTTGAGGTAGCCATTCCAAACCGATTTTTGGCTCTACCTTATAGCCAAATGCGCCAAACCTACCAATGGTCAAGATATAGCCATTGTCTGTGAGCAGTTCTACTTTCATCGGATGAGCGCAGCGACAAAACCAATCCTGGTGAGTATTTAGATAGGCACTCACTTGCTCAGCTGAAGCATACATCTCCATACAATCTTGAAAATGACAGTGAAACCGAGTCGGCTCACTACCTGAGTAAGACGCTGATGGAACAATAGGGTCAGTTTCTGCCGAACTGGCAGGAGTATTCAAATCGACCTGTTTTGCCTCAATTGACTGATGGTTAATAAAATGCGATCGCATACCTCATCCTCTTCATTTGATTGCCTTGTGACTATTTGAGAACCTAGTTGAGAAATTTCCATGGGTAGCTCTTGCTTATCCCACTCCTCTGGCTGAGTTAATCAGGAGTCGGACATAAACAAGTTGAGCTATCTAAACAAGTGTAAAGTTATGCGTGCCTGATCTAGCTGGGTTTCTGGCGATTTAGATCAGTTATTAGATCAGTTATTAGATCAGTTATTAGATCAGTTATTAGATCACTGACTATAGCGGGTTCTAATTAGATCCACCCACAAAGTCCTCTAAGAACACGGAAACACGCGCCCCTCGTGGTAGCCCCGTGATTTTAATCCGGGTCAGAAGTTACCGCAAGAATAGGGCAGCCTTTATGGTCGGCAGGTTATGCGGAAAAGGGTTAAGGCTATTGTTATAAGGCTGCCCTAATAAACAGGTTTCGTCTCCGGGAGGAAACGGGACGCGGCAGTTTTAACTGCCGTAAAAGTGTTGTATGATAATAGTGTGAGTAACGGCAAACGCCTACGTGATGAAGCGTCTCTAGTACCGGAGAAATACCGACCCTCTTTGATTGCATTGCGTTAATCCTCTTGTGAACGGGTAAATAATTGCAGAGCGCAGAGCGTATCGAACTGGCAACAGTGGTAGTACCCGGAAAGCATGATAATAAAAAAGTAGCGGGAACTGTCAGCTTAATCCTGACAGAACTCAGTAGGGGCGCTTTGACTACGCCTGTAAGAGTTTGAGTATAGATTCTTAACGAATCCCCGTCACAAAGCGAGCCCGGAGAAGTCAAATGACCTAGAAACTTATACAATCGAGAGGTTGGGCTTTACGGAAAAATCCAATATGGGGATTCTCGATTGAATGGCCTAGTTTAATTTTCACTCAGAATAACTGGTAAACTGGCTAAGCTACTAGGTGAATTGTACGGAAATTGCCATGAAAGCATGTGTAGCTGGAGCAACGGGAGAAACAGGAAAGCGGATTGTACAGGAACTGGTTATGCGTGATATTCCTGTACGGGCTTTAGTGCGAAATTTAGACTACGCTCAAGAAATATTACCACCAGCAGCCGAATTAGTGGTAGGGGATGTGCTCAAACCCGAGACTATCGGTACTGCGATCGGAGATAGTACTGTAGTGCTGTGCGCCACTGGCGCTCGGCCTAGCTTTGACCCAACCGCACCCTACCTGGTGGATTACGAAGGCACTAAAAATTTAGTAGATGCTGCTAAGCAAAAAGGGGTAGAACACTTTGTATTGGTTTCTTCTCTCTGTGTATCCCAGTTTTTCCATCCCCTCAACCTATTCTGGCTGATTCTGGTCTGGAAGAAGCAAGCAGAGGAATATCTCCAAAAAAGCAGCTTGACCTACACGATTGTGCGACCAGGTGGTCTCAGAAACGAAGACAACTCAGACCCGATTGTGATGTCTGGGGCAGATACTCTATTTGAAGGTAGCATACCTCGCACCAAAGTAGCAGAAGTTTGTGTTGAGGCGCTGTCGGAACCGGAAGCTCGGAATAAAATAGTAGAAGTGGTTAGCTCAGCAGAAGCTCCCGATCAAAGCTGGGAACAGCTATTTGCTGACGTAGGTTGATCGAATTTTGTCAAAACTATTAATACTATTAAGGATTAGTAAACTGAGTGTCTTCATCACCCCGGCAGAAGTACGGAAAGTTAAGAGGATTTCCAAATACTTCCTATAAATTTACACTCAAAGGCTTATTTTACAATATTTCAGCCTTAGCGATAGTGAGCTTATTATTGGGGATTTATCTCAGACATGTGTTTAATAGATGGGCTTACTACCCGGTTTCCCGTACGCTATCTGATTATCCTACCAGTATTCACGGCACGCCTCCGTTAGTGATGAGGGGGGGAGATCCTTACATTCGCGCCCTAATGCGTACTATCACCGCTAGCGAAGCCAATGACCCCCAACCCTACACGATTATCTATGGGGGTCAACACGTTTCTGATTTAAGGCGTCATCCTGAAATATGTGTTCCCATAGTCGCTGGTCCTAATGTTGGAAACTGTAGCACAGCAGCGGGACGGTATCAGTTCCTTGATATCACCTGGAAAGCAAAGGCAAAACGATATCACCCCAGACCCTCAGGCTTTTTGTTTTGGAAGCAGTATAGCTTTGAGGCACACTTCCAGGATGCTGTGGTTCACGATTGGCTCAAGGATAGTAGAGCCTGGGGGATGAACATTCCCAAAGAATTGCGGCAAGGAAATTTAGATAAAGTGTTGCGGCGGTTATCCGGTACTTGGACAAGTCTAGGTTATGGCATAGAAACAAATAGCATGAGTAAGCACTTGCCAAAGGTTTATGAACGGATGCTTGAGGAAGAACTAAAGCAATAATTATGCAGGCTGGAAGGCAGGCAGGCAATTAACAATTTTATAGCATTTTATAGCATTTATTAATTTGGTGAGGTACTTTCGTCCTGGATTTTAGGGAGTAGGAGGTAGCGATGCATCGCTATTCCCTATTCGTAAGCATTCAGCTATCAGCCGTCAGCCGTGAGCTATTCGCGTAGCGTGGCCAACGGCCAAGGATCACGCTGCTTGAGGTGCTTTCCGTAACTCAGATTAAACAAATGGTTACCTGTTGTCTTGATCCCAAGCGCGAGTGGGGGAAATCCCCTGTTCCCTTGCTGCATCGCTTATTCGCGCATCACCTCAAGTAGCACCATCTGTAGCCCAAAATCGCTGATACGCGACACGCTGATAGCTGATAGCTGACGGCTGAATGCTTACCCCTATTCTCTGTTGCCTGTTGCCTGTTGCCTGTTTCCAAAAATCCCCAAATTATGTACTTCACCCCATTTAAAACCGCTATATCTCGATTATTTATACATAGCTAAATTATTGAATTTAAATTATTTACATTCCTATTTATAGCGTTGATCGCAGTTATGAGGTACAGTCTTATTTGACTTTGATTACCTGTCTTGATGCAGCGCATCCCTATTCCCTATTCCCTATTCCCTATTCCCTATTCCCTATTCCCTATTCCCTATTCCCTGTTCCCTATTCCCTGTTCCCTGTTCCCTGTTCCCTAAAATCACGAAATTGTGTACCTCATAGCTATGATAATTGCTATATAGAATATTTTTTGACGTAATAAATTATCAAAAAGTACCCTTAAGGGTACTGTTGAACCATAACTAAGCCTCCCATCATAGAAACAAGCTGATTGACTGACCAAATTATCCTGAGCAAAGGATAAAGTCATGAAAGATTGAATGGGTAACCTTGTGATGGTTAATCCCTAGTCAAGACTGACAAGCACACTAGGTAAAATTATCCTGACTTTTCTCAGTCAAATCAGTATAACTAGTCAAAAGCAACAGAGTATTATTTTTCAGTAAAGAAAAATTATGGTAAAAATTCAAGCTGAAAGCTTTCCCAATCTAACG
This sequence comes from Moorena sp. SIOASIH, assembly GCF_010671925.1. Lineage (GTDB taxonomy): Bacteria > Cyanobacteriota > Cyanobacteriia > Cyanobacteriales > Coleofasciculaceae > Moorena. The sequence continues at coordinate 705,146 of NZ_JAAHIH010000004.1, forward strand.
AATTTTGTAATTGCTAATAATAACGATGCTGAGGGTAATTCAGTCATCAGCCTATTTGACGCTGGAAGTGATACTAGTTTCCCCCCTGGTACTGCTACCAGAACCTTTGACCTAGCTACTGGTAACTACGAAGTAAGGCTGGGCTACTTTGATGAGACTGATGGGGATAGCACCATAGATATCACTATTGGCGATAACGTATTGCCAACCTTAACTCTCAATGACCCCCCTGATGGTGCTGGTATTGCGGCTAATGCTGCTGCTTTCGTCAATCAACAGATTAGCAATAGCATATTCATCGAAAATGGAGACCTGATCACAATTAACGGTACTTCTGATGGCGACGAATTTACCCGAATTGACTTCATTGAATTCAATGCACTCGATGACAATCTGATTGCAGTAGATGACACGGCTACCACTGAAGAAAATACAGCGGTAAACATTAATGTTTTAGCAAATGACACTGATACCGACGGAAACAGCACTCTGACCATTGTCAATGATCCCAGCAGTGGTACTGCAGTAGTGAATGACAATGGCACCCCTGAAAACTCCAGTGATGATTTTGTTACTTACACTCCTAACGATGGCTTCAATGGATCTGACAGTTTTACCTATCAGTTAAGCAATGGTGCTATTACTGAGACTGCTACTGTTAACATTGACGTTACTCCTGTTGAGAATGTCTCTTCTGCGGATATTTTTTGGCGTAATTCCGAGACTGGAGACAATCTTGCCTGGATCATGGATGGCACCAACTTGGATCAGTCAAATCCGATTCAATCGGAACCAGCTGACAGTCCCTGGGAGATGCGTGGTGCTGGAGACTTCGACGGCGATGAGCAAAAGGATATTCTCTGGCGTAATACCGATACCGGAGATGTTGGCTTCTGGTTAATGGAAGGCTTTGAGTTCAAAAGCGGAGCATCTAGCACCCAGGTATCAGACCTCAACTGGGAAATCCGTGGCACGGGAGATTTCGACAGTGATGGAGAAGAAGATATTCTCTGGCGTAATACCAATACCGGAGAAAATGCGGTTTGGTTGATGAATGGCACGGAGCTGGATCAGGGAGTCTTGATTACCAGGCAGAGTGATGGTCAGAATTTGGTACTACCAGAAGACGGTATATGGCAAATGGAAGGTGCGGGAGATTTAGATAACGATGGTGACGCGGATATTCTGTGGCGCAATACTCAAAACCAAGATATCTACTACTGGCGGATGGATGGTACTGAGTATGTAGAGTCAGTGTTCATTGACTCAGCACCAATCAGCGGTGAGTGGGAAATTCGTGGTACTATGGACTTTGACGATAATGGTTTTGACGATGTCCTCTTGCGTAATGGCACTAGCGGACAAAATGGGATCTGGCTAATGAATGAAACGGGGCTACAGCAGGCAGTTACCACCGAGTCCTTAACAGGGGACGAGTGGCAAAGCTATGTTTAATATGCCAGTCTGGTTAATTATTCATTAGTGATTGAATAAGCAATTAGCATTCAGCAGACAGCTGAATGCTAATGTGATTCAAAGCCCGATAATTAAAGGGATTAACTGAACTTGATATTAATCGTTTCAACTACTACTTAACAGTAGGAAAAGCACCAGGTCGCACGGTCAATTTAGTATCTCGTTGATTGCGGCGCAACTCTAGGATTAAATCACTGCCTACTCTGGTTTTAGCCACAGACTTCTGGACTTCTGTTGCATCTTTGACCGGCTGATCATTGATTTTGCGGATCACATCACCCGCACGCAATCCTGCTTTGGCAGCTGGGGAATTAGGTATTACTTTGGCAATCAATACCCCTTTTTCTTCATCAACCATCAAGCCAGCATTGGGATTACTGTTGATCTGTTGTTTAACCTCTGGGGTTAAGGTTACCATCTGGATGCCCAAGTAAGGATGTTCTACTTTACCATCAACAATCAGTTGCTCAGCAATTTGTTCCACCGTATTAATGGGAACGGCAAATCCTAATCCTTGAGCACCTCGAATAATAGCTGTGTTCATGCCAATCACTTCACCAGAGGCATTGAGCAGGGGTCCACCGGAGTTACCGGGGTTAATAGCAGCGTCGGTTTGGATAAATTCCACTCGCTTATCGGGAACACCAACTTGAGAGCTAGAACGACCCGTAGCACTAATGATGCCAGTGGTTACAGTACTATCTAAACCGAGGGGATTACCAATTGCGATCGCCCATTCTCCTGGGGTGAGTTGATCGGAATCACCCAGAGCAACGGTAGGTAGGTTTTCCGCCTCAATCTGGATCACGGCTACATCTGTCAATGGATCGCTTCCCACTACCGTCCCTTTCAATTGGCGACCATCTTTGAGGATTACATTAACACTATCCGCACTATCGACTACATGGGCATTGGTGAGAATATAACCATCGGTATCTATAATGAAACCTGAACCGGTACCCTGTTCAACTCGCTGTTGGGGTACATCGGGAAATGGGAACCTAAAAAATTCCCGGAACATCGGGTTTCTAAAAGTATCTGGGACTCTACTGGTGACGGTTCTAGAAGCGTTAATCCGCACCACTGCTGGTCCAACTTGTTCTACCACATTGGTGATAAAGTTGGGATTTTGAGTGACTACAGGTTTACTACCTGGAAGCCTAGCTGTCTTGTTCTGAGGGACAATTGCTTGAGGGGATGTGGATTCGGGAACAGAGTTACGTAATGCTACATAACCGCCGGAAAAGCCTAACCCTGCTCCCAGTAACAACAGTGATACATAAGTTCCTGCTTTTTTTAAGGGATTACGAGTGGTGTGATTCGATTTGGGGGTTTGATGGTCTACTAGCATAAGATTCTGTTGACAAAAAGGTAGATAGACTGGGACGCAGTGGGCTTGATGTTGGTTTTGAATCAGTTTCAGCAATGACTGGGCTTTGATAATTGCTGGATTTACGCACTAAGTTTATTAAAACCGGGTTTATCGTGATCAATCAAAGGCTGAAATCGGTGTAATTACCTTCAATAACCGGGTTTCTGCGTAAGTCCTATAATTTAATCTAGACATCTTCTGTTAATTTTCTGTGAGAGCAGCGTTTAACTGAGATTAAAATTCTTGAGGGTTGGGACTTGAGAACAATCGGTAATAGAATTAGCTAGGGAAGCCGCCCTTTGCTTCGGTGGCTATAGCTGACGGGGCAACGAGGGAGAAATAGTCCCTATCCAATATGATCATTAGTCTAGCGCACTGCCCTAGTAATGGAGGTTGACAATACTACCAATATGTGATGGGTTAACCGAACATCCATACACTTCTAAGATGAAATAGTGTCAGGAATCCTACCTATAGTGAGTTGGTAATGGATAATGGGTAATTGGTGATTCGCTAACTATTACTGATTACCGATTACTGATTACTTAGGAAGTGTGTTCAAGGGTAACGTCGTGTCAGTTAAATTCGGATTATGTAAGATAAAATTGTTGGTTTTTATAACCAAAAATCTACTATTTAATAGTACCCTTAATAAGGTCAAAAAAAGTTTTAAACTTGTTGACAAAAATCCCTAATAATAAAAAATGGGGAGGTAGGTAATGTATAATAGACATAGCATCTGTTGTTGAGCAAAAAATAAAAACTATAAATTGTAAGTTAAACAGATGGTGTTAAACTATGCAGGTTCATCGACTTCCAGCCCTTTCTGACAACTATATCTTCTTATTACACGACCCCAAGGGGAATATTGCTGCTGTTGTTGATCCAGCCGAGGCTAAACCAGTGCTACAGCGTCTGAGAGAACTGGATGCTGAATTAGTGGCTATTTTCAACACTCACCATCACATGGATCATGTGGGGGGAAATCGACAGTTGATGCAGCAGTTTCCAGATGTGTGTGTATATGGGGGAGCTGAAGACCGGGGTAGGATTCCTGGTCAACAGGTGTTTTTAGAAGAATGCGATCGCGTCGAGTTTGGTGATCGGATTGGTGAAGTCTTGTTCGTTCCCGGACACACCAGAGGACATATTGCCTACTACTTTCCCCCAGTAGTCTCTGGTGAAACCGGTGAACTATTCTGTGGCGACACCCTATTTGCAGGCGGTTGTGGCAGACTATTTGAAGGAACACCAAGCCAAATGGTAGAATCTCTGAGCAAGCTACGGGATTTGCCAGATCATACACGGGTATGGTGTGCTCATGAGTACACCCTGAAAAATCTCCAATTTGCCCTGAGTGTCGATGGTCAAAATCCGGACTTACAAGGGAGATTTGCCCAAGTCCAAGAGGCGCGTCATCGTAAAGAGGCAACGGTACCCTCCCAGTTAGGGGTTGAAAAGCACACCAATCCATTTTTACGTTGGGAAGACCCTGCCCTACAATCGGCTGTTCAAGCAAAAGAACCCGTTAAGACATTTGCACGGTTACGGGAAATGAAAGACCGATTCTAAGATTATTGATAAAGCCTTGATCAAGGGACATATTTCCTTGAGAATATGTCCCTTGATTAGTTGGACTATAATCAAAGTTGAGTTAAGAAATTTAGTTAATCCAAGCAATAGAAAAAACCCATGCTTAGCGAATTGCAGCAGAGAAAATTGACCAGGTTGTTTAACCTGTACGATCAGCAAACAAACGGTGTCTTAACCCAAGCCGATTTTGAACGGATTACTGATAACCTTGCTGCGATCAGGGGTTGGACACCGGGCTCGCCATATTATGACAATCTTCTGGCTATTTACATGAGGATTTGGAATGGCGTGCAAAAATTTACCGACGAGAATCAAGACCAGCAAGTGACCTTGGATGAATGGTTGACTTATCACGAAAATGTACTGAGTGACACCGACGGTAACGAAGCAGTAGTCAATGCTAAAGCAGCAGGGATTATTTTCCTATTAGATTCTGATAAAGACGATAAAGTTACTCTGGAAGAATACCGACAGTTTTTTCAGGCTTACGGTATTGACGACAGTCAAATTGAAGAAATTTTTGGACGCTTCGATCAGAACAATGATGGTTACATTGACAAACAAGAGATATTAGATCTAGTTACCGAATTCTATTACAGTCAGGATCCAGAGGCTCCGGGAAACTGGATTTTTGGTTCTTACTGATGAGTTGGCTTTGCCTGTTGGGGGATATGTCATCCGCCAAGTGGTTTAATAAGTGTTTTAATTGACACCCAGCTCTAAGCAATCAGTATTCAGCAATCAGCAATCAGCAATCAGCAATCAGCAATCAGCAATTAGCAATCAGTACTCAGTTGCGATCGCTTACAAATTGTCGTAAGATTGAATGTTTGTCGAAGCATTATCCTTCACTCTAAACTATACCCGAAATTAAACACTATGGTAAAACGTGTACAAGTCGTTTTAAGCAAAGACGTTCAGAAACTTGGAAAAGACGGTGATCTGGTAGAGGTAGCTCCGGGCTATGCTCGCAATTATCTAATTCCCCAAGGAATTGCAGTGAGGGCTACCTCTGGTGTTCTCAAGCAAGTTGAGCGGCGCAGAGAGCAAGAACGGCAGCGTATCCTCGAAATCAAGCGACAAGCTGAGTCGATGAAGACTGCTCTACAAACCATTAACCGCTTTACTATCTCGAAGCAGTTGGGTGAAGATAATGCTATCTTCGGTACTGTTACCAGCCAAGACTTGGCAGATGCCATCCAAGAGTCTACTGGAAAAGAAATAGACCGTCGAGGTATTACCCTACCTGAAATTAGTCAACTGGGTTTCTATAATGCAGAAATTAAGCTTCATCCAGAAGTTACAGCCACTGTAGAAATTCATGTTGTTCCCAAATAATTTAATTATATCGTTTGTTGAGTTTGTTGACAGTTGACTGTATCATCCTGTCAACTGTCAATTAAACAACAGGTGCGACCCGTGATGGCGAGCAATCCCTTGACCGTAGGTCACGCTACGGGAACGCCATCACGGAAAGCGCACCTTAGGTGCTTAATTTGTTCAGATTGTATTAGTTAGCCTTTAGCTGTTCGCGTAGCGTGCGCGTAGCGCATTAGCTGACCTTTACCCTGAACTCAATAGACGACTAGTTTACTATGACTCAAAAACCAGATTTTTCAGCGTTTGGTAACTCTATACCACCCCAAAATATTGATGCCGAGGAGTCTATTATCGGAGGCATTTTATTAGACCCGGAAGCCATGGGTCGAATTGCTGATTTCCTGAATTCAAAAGCTTTCTACGTCCGGATTCACCAAACCATTTACGAAGCTGCTTTATTACTTTATAGCCAGGGTAAACCGACGGATTTGATGAGTGTTACTACCTGGCTTTATGACAATGACTTATTAGAGAAAGTTGGGGGTCAAGCTAAGTTAGCTCAGCTAGTTGAACAAACGGTTTCAGCGGTCAATATTGACAGGTTCGCTAAGTTAGTGATGGACAAGTACCTGCGCCGTCAGCTAATCGAAGCCGGTAACGAGATTTTTAAGTTGGGTTATGAGACATCTTTGGAATTGGAAACGGTCCTTGACCAAGCGGAACAGAAAATTTTCAGTCTCACCCAATTGCGTCCTCAGCAAGGTCTCATCCCGATTTCTGAAACCCTAGTCCAGACGTTCCAAGATATAGAAAATCGGAATCAGGGTATTGATTTGCCTGGTATTCCATCAGACTTCTATGATTTGGATGCCCAAATTGGGGGGTTAAGTCCGTCTGACTTAATTATCATTGCTGGTAGACCATCAATGGGAAAAACTAGCTTAGCGTTAGGAATTGCTCGTAACGTAGCTGAAAAAATGCCAGTGGCGATTTTTAGCTTGGAAATGTCAAGAGAACAACTAGTTCAGCGGTTGTTAGCTAGTGAAGCGAAAATTGACAGTAACTTTTTGAGAGCTGGGCGCATTGCTCAAAATCAGTGGGCACCTTTGAGCGAGGCAATCGGTGTGTTATCAGAGTTGCCTATTTATATTGATGATACCGCTAACCAGACTGTGATGCAAATGCGATCGCATGCTCGTCGTCTTCAAGCAGCCCAAGGGAGCCAGTTGGGATTAATTTTAATCGATTACTTACAGTTAATGGAAGGCAGTGGTAGTGAAAATCGAGTTCAGGAGTTGTCTCGGATTACTCGCTCTCTCAAAGGATTAGCTCGGGAACTGAAAGTCCCAGTGGTTGCTCTGTCTCAGTTAAGTCGGGCTGTGGAATCTCGCACCAACAAACGACCCATGATGTCGGATTTGAGAGAATCGGGTTCTATCGAACAGGACTCGGATTTAATCATGATGCTCTATCGGGATTCTTATTATAATCCAGATTCACCAGATGGAGATACGGCAGAAGTCATAATTGTTAAAAATCGTAATGGTCCGACAGGAACGGTGAAACTTATCTTTAAACCTGGGTTAACCAAGTTCCTGAATATGGCAAATCAAAGAGTGTAACCTACCACAACTGAGGCTTATTTTTGCTCTTGTTATACTTAGATATTACATCAGTACAAAGTAAGCATTCAGCCGTCAGCCGTGAGCCTTTGGCTCACGCTACGCGAACAGCCGTCAGCCGCCAGCTGTCAGCCGTCAGGAGACTTAACTCATATTAAACCAATGCTTACCTCTTTTATTAAAAAGCACCTCAAGTAGCGATGCAGCGCGGTCTTGGGGGTTTCCCCCATGAGCGACTGCATCAAGACAGCGTCCGCGTAGGGCATAAGCTGATAGCTGATAGCTGATAGCTGAGTGCTTACAGTACAAAAATAGTTGATAATAGGTAACTTTTTATCGGTTAACAAGAAACCTAAATAACGATTTTTAGTTACAACTGTTTCACAAATAGGACACGATTTTGCCCTGAACCATCATAGTTTTGATAGTAGTAAATACTGTTGTATTTGCAATCACTGGATTCGATTTTAAATCCCATCCGCAAATGATAAGCAATCGAATTTTTATTAATCTCAGAGGTAACACATCTTACTCGGATACGACCAAACTTCCGAACAGTTTTAAAAAACTGTTCGTATAGGAGACGACCAATACCTTGTTTTCTAAATTTAGGATGGACACCTAAAAAATGAATATATGCCTCATCAGAATATGTCTGTGATAGAAAACCAATTAAAAATCCAGTTATTTCTTGATCAGTTTCGGCAATGAAACTTGTTTCACAAAAATGCACGAAAAAGAGCTTTGGAAGCATATCACTCATTTTTCGTCCACCCCACCATTCATCTAGAATGCTAATTATTTGTTGGTAATCATCAGGACAAATGTTACGAATATTCATTCTACATCCAAAGTCACGGAACATACTCGATAATCACCAGGTTCCAACTCCTTTCGATAGGAGTAACAAATAGTTCAACAAATTGTCCTATGTTAACTAAAACTCCCAATCAGCGAGAATTCACCAACTGGGAGAAAGTATTCAGCTCATCGCTGAATTAGCTAATTTATTGCTAATGTATTAGTTAATTTTCAACAATTCCACATCAAAAATCAACGTAGCATTAGGCGGAATTACCCCACCTGCACCACTGGCACCATAACCCAAATCTGGGGGAATGATCAGCTGACGACGACCACCAACCTTCATAGAACCAACCCCTTCATCCCAGCCTTTAATCACTTGTCCTATACCGATTTTGAAGGAAAAAGGACTATTGCGATCGCGAGAACTATCGAACTTGCTGCCATCCTCCAGGGTACCAGTGTAGTGAACCACTACCGTCTGTCCCGTCTCAGGCATTGCTCCCTCACCCTCAACTATGTCAATGTACTTCAAGCCCGACGGTGTTGTAACCGCCTGATCCATATTGGTTTCACTTTCTGAACTAGAATCCATAGCTAGATCTTGTTTATCATTAACATCTGGGTTAGCACTGTTAGCTGTTGTAACTACTTGCGGCTGAGTGTTGGTAATTTCTCCAGCAGTGGTAGATTTTTTACCCATACCCACTTGAGCCACAACCAAAAGCAACCCAAAGGCTACTATAACGCCTATGCTGATCAGAATTTGTTTCAAAATCTGTTCTCCTAATTGATTATCAACGCCAGAGCTTATTTTCTAAATCCCGCACCTGACGCTCCAGACGGTCAATACGACCTCGCAATTCATCCATTTCTGATTGGCGAGGAACCCCTAAATCCTGCAACATATTGCGCAACTGCCGTTCCATGTTGCTCTCAAAGTTATTCTGCTCTGACTTGATCTGATTCATCAGATCATCCACAAAAGCGGTAGCTTGGTCGGAGTTGATTTTACCATCTTTGACCCATTCATCACTTACCTCTCGCAGTTTTTCGGCAACCATTGATGTTGTGCCAACCCCAACCAACAATAACTGCTTGAGCCAGTCGTTATTATCCATAATTGTTATCCTGTTACTCGTCACTTTATGGGGCTGGGATCAGCTAGGCTTTCCTCTGATTGGAGAAGTTTCATTGATTCCCAGCCTACAGTTCTATTCTGTGACATCTTTCCTAGAACAGGAGAAGAGGGGGAACAGCGGGAGCAGAACGGAGGAGGTGCAAGAAGGTGCTATTTTATGAAGCAACCTAATAAAATGCTCTGGTGAATCAGTGGTGATGGTGATGATGGTGCTTTGATGCCTGCACAGCTGCCAACTGGGGATTGACAGATAGAGCATTTTGTGATAAAATTACCTCAATTTGAGGATTAGCCCACTCCGCTGCCATCTGTAAGAATTCTGGGTGATCATTAACACAGGGCATCTCTACGTAGGTAACCTCTGAGTTACGACGTTTTAGAGCGTGAACAATGTGATGCACATCCAAGAGGGTTTCGTGATTCTCTGTGGCAAAGCCAATAGGCATAAACACAATCGCCTTAGCCCCTAAGTTAATCAGGTTCTGGGCTGCTAATTCCGCGTGAGGCTGAGTCCACTTAATTAAGGGAGTTTGGTGGTTAAGCCAGCCCACAGAGATTAGGGGATACTTATACATCAACTGTTCCCTTACTGCCTCATACAATGCCTGACTTTCGTCAATCCCAGACACAAATCCTTTAGCTTCGTGGGGACAGCCATGGTTCATCAGGACAATGCCAATTTGGGAAGGCAGATAGGCTGCTGCTAAATCGGTAGTAATTTTCTCTTCCACCAATCGAGCAGTAAGATTAATGTACTCTGGTTCGTTATAGAAAGAGGGGATGTAACGCAATCCCTGAATCCAGTGTTGATCCCCATCCTCTAATTTCTCTAGCGCTTTATTGACCTGTTCCACCGCAATACCGCTAGTAAAGATGGAATCCACCACTAGCAGGGGATAGATCAGCAGTTTTTGGAACCCTTGCTCCTTAATTTCACTGAGGACTTGTTCTGGCAGAAAGGGAGCGCAGAAGTTAAAGGCTTTGAATACCTGCACCTGATCGCCCCATTTAGCTTGCAGGTGTTTTTCAATACCTGCCCGTTGCTGTTCAAAAATCTTGTTGTGGGGTGAAATAAAGTTGTCATGCTGGTGTCCCCACTCGTGGAAGTCAAACATTGCCAAAATTTTGGCTAAGGGTGGATAGATCCAGTTGGGGACTGGGGCAAATTTGGCGGTAAGCAAGTTTAAGGCTTGTTCGTTGTAGTTGGCGAAGTCTTCGTAGCTTTCGACTTCTCCATAACCCATGAGTAAAACTGCAACTCGCTCGTGACCATGGGTTGGGGAAGGTTTTACTGATTGAGATTTTTCTGGAGTGGCAACCACTTGGTATTCCTACTGGCTAAACGTCGATTGCTGGGGTATCCCTGCCTTGTCTTTGGTGGAGAATGTACCCCTGGCATTTATTAGGCTAACATCCCCCATGGGGGGATAGAGGAGAGACCAAAAATCCTGGGAAAGTTCGGTAAAGATACTAATAACAAAATCTCGATTAGGTTATAATAGGATCTCTGGTCTTAATTAAATCTTCTTAAATCAGCTGATCAGTTCGAGATTAGCCTACTAGCCTCTACCAAACGCGCAAGCGTCTTCCCTTGGTCGAAGGTAGTGGTGGTGTTTTTCGACGGAAAGCTCAGGTCAGGTTTTGTCTAATAAATTATAATGGACATAAATTGGGGTAAATTTATGTCTATTTGATCACCAAAGCCGAAAATGCGCTTAGGTGTTGACAGTAGACCCAAAACCTGATTGGAATAGAGCAATTAAAATCAGATAAGATCAGAAACTTGGCGGTGGGGCATCCCGTCAATAGTAAAGCTTGTCGATTACCCGAAGGCGGATCGGTTTCCGTAAGGAAATGGCGATAGCTGGGGTTGGCGAGAAGCCCACACCTACCCCCGATCCCCAACAGGTGTGGGAGATGTCACAAGTAGGACAACGCAATGTCGGTGTAAGCAGCACAATGCTGACGTGCTTGTACATCAACAGGAGGCATAGTCATTAAAACCAAATCAAACTAGGACAAACAACGCACATGCTCAGTCAGAAAACAAAAACTACAGATATAGGATTCACTCACGAAGATTTTGCTGCCCTTCTGGATAAGTATGATTATCATTTTAGCCCAGGGGATATAGTTCCGGGTACGGTATTCAGTCTAGAGCCGAGGGGCGCTCTGATTGACATTGGTGCGAAAACCGCCGCCTATATTCCGATTCAGGAAATGTCAATAAATCGAGTTGATAATCCTGATGAGGTTTTACAATCCAACGAAACACGGGAATTTTTCATCCTGACCGATGAAAATGAAGATGGACAGTTGACTCTCTCTATCCGTCGCATTGAGTATATGCGAGCCTGGGAGCGAGTGCGCCAACTACAAGCAGAGGATGCTACGGTGCGTTCTCTGGTATTCGCCACTAACCGTGGTGGAGCGTTGGTACGTATTGAAGGGTTGCGCGGTTTTATTCCTGGTTCTCATATTAGCACTCGGGCAGCCAAGGAAGATTTGGTGGCCCAAGAACTGCCCCTAAAATTTCTGGAGGTAGATGAAGACCGTAATCGTCTGGTACTATCCCACCGTCGTGCGCTAGTTGAGCGCAAGATGAACCGCCTAGAAGTCGGAGAGGTGGTGATTGGCTCAGTACGAGGAATCAAACCTTACGGTGCATTCATTGATATTGGCGGGGTCAGCGGATTGCTGCACATTTCGGAAATTTCCCATGATCATATCGATACGCCTCATAGTGTGTTTAATGTCAATGATGAACTGAAAGTGATGATCATTGACTTGGATGCTGACCGAGGTCGGATTTCTCTGTCAACAAAGCAGTTAGAGCCAGAACCGGGAGATATGATTAACAACCGGGAAGTGGTCTTCGAGAAGGCAGAAGAAATGGCTCAGAAGTACCGGGAGAAGATGCTAGCACAAAAGCAAGGTATAACTCCAGAAAGTATGACTCCAGAAGCGGTTGAAACCCAAGAGCCCCAAGAGTCCCAAGAGCCCCAAGAGCCTCAACAAGTCCAAGAGCCCCAAGAGCCTCAAGAGCCTCAACAGGTTCAAGAGCCTCAAGAGCCTCAACAGGTTCAAGAGCCCCAAGAGTCTCAAGAGCCTCAACAGATCCAAGAGCCCCAAGAGTCCCAAGAGCCTCAAGAAGAGGCAGTGCCAGAGGGAGAGTTTGTAGCAGCTGCCATAGACGAGTAACAACCAGGTGCGGTAACAAGAATTAGCCGTTAGCTGAGGCTAATGGCTAATCTTTGACCTCTCCCCGGTCATTAGACACGGGGATTCGTTAAGAATCTATACTCAAACTCTTACAGGCGTAGTCAAAGCGCCCCTACTGAGTTCTGTCAGTTTAATACCGACAGTTCCCGCTACTTCTTTTTTCGACAATGCTTTCCGGATACTACCGCTCAGTCAGTTCGATACGCTCTGCGATCTGCAATTATTTACCCGTTCACAAGAGGATTAACGCAATGCAATCGTTGAGGGTCGGTATTTCTCCGGTACTAGAATCGCTTCTTCACGTAGGCGTCTGTCCTTACTCACATCATCATTATACATTTTTTTGACGGCAGGCGAGGGATTGCTCGCCTGCCGTGTCGCGTTTACTCCCCGGATTAAAATCACGGGGCTACCACGAGGGGCGCGTGTTTCCGTGTTTATGGCCCTGTTCCGGAACAAGAGCAAAGAACTTGGCAGGTGCGAATCTTGATAAACTAGCTAGTAGAATGAAGTTGATTAGAATAAACAACGGCATAAACCCTTGGTAACCATTCGTTGTGGGAAGGTGACTTTCCCCAATATTGAAGCAGTCATATTTGATAAAGACGGTACCTTAGAGGATTCACAAGTCTATTTAAGAGAACTAGCCTATAAGCGATCGCGTTTAATTGATGCCCAAATCCCTGGTATTGGAGAACCCCTCCTCATGGCTTTTGGTGTCCAAGATAACACCCTTGACCCTACCGGATTAATGGCAGTGGGTAGCAGTCGGGAAAATGAAATTGCTGCTGCTGCTTATATTGCTGAGACTGGTCGGGGATGGTTAGAGTCATTGGCAATCGCTGGCAGTGCCTTTGTTGAAGCCGAGAAGTACTTGCAAGATGCGGCTGGAACTTCCCCAATGTTTGCCGGTAGCCTGGAAGTCCTTAAATTCCTCTCGGAAGCTGGTTTAAAGCTGGGTATTCTATCGGCAGACTCTACGGCTGGCGTACAAGCCTTTGTCCATCGACACCAGCTAGACCCCTATATCCAATTACAGCAGGGTGTGGATTCTGAAATAAGTAAGCCTGATCCGAGATTGTTCCTACAAGCGTGCCAATCTTTAGGGGTAAAACCTGCTTCCGCCCTAATGGTAGGAGATTCAGCCGGTGATATTGAGATGGCAAAGCGTGCTGGTGCAGCGGGTTGCATTGGTATTTGCTGGGGAAAGCCAGAAGCTGCCCATTTAGAGGGAGCTGATATAGCGATCGCGAGCCTGGATGAGATTGAAATTATTTGAAGTCAACTATATTGAATCGGCAAGGGAGCAGAGGCGCTCAGGAGCAGGGGAGAGGGTTTTGGAGTTTTTCTGGCTTACTCAAAACTAGACAACTGAAATGCGCTACAGATCTTCTTTAACCCAGTCAATTCTCGAAGAAACTAGTATTTATTAAGCACAACTCCAGCAATCTCGGTGCGATCGCACCAATTGGTAAAACCTGTTTGACTACTCCGAGAGCGATCGCTTCTTTAGGCATGCCAAACACCAAGGAGGTGGTTTCATCTTGAGCAATGGTCAAGCCACCAACCTCAGCGATCGCCTCCATTCCAGTCGCTCCATCTCTACCCATACCTGTCAACAATATGCCCACTGTAGCTTTGCCATAAAACTTAGCTACAGACTTAAATGTGACAGTTACGGAAGGGCGATGTCCTTCCAGTGGCTCTGAATCAGAACAGATAAATCGACCCCTAGCATCCAATTCTAAATGCTGCTGTTCTGGTGGGAAATAAATTCTTCCTGGTTTTGGCATATCCCCTGGTTGAGCAATCTGAACTGGCAACGGACAACTATTAGCTAACCAATCGATGAATCCCTGCAAAAAACCAAGACTAATGTGTTGCACGCAAATTACTGGTAAAGGAAAATTCGACGGTAGCTGAGTGAATATCTCGTTTAGGGCTTGGGGTCCACCTGTAGATGCACCAATCACAACTACTCTTGGTTTGGAATAGTAATTAGAAGAGAAAGCAGCAAGATTTGCTGTGTGTGATACTCCACCAATTTGATTTTGATTGGTGCTGTAGTCCATTTCCGGAAGCTCCCCTTTCCCAGAACTCCCCTGCTTTTCTGTACCTAATATAGACTTTCGGTTTTTTGTAAAGACCTTGACCCCAGACAGAATTTTAATCTTATTGATCAACTGCTGCTGGAGCAACTGATTATCCGTTGTCATTCCTGCCGACGGCTTAGGCAAAATATCCACTGCTCCTGCATCTAAAAGCTGAAAAATCTGCTCAGTATCCTCTTGCTGTACCGAAACACTAACCACCAGAATCGGTCTAGGATAGAGCGCCATAACTTCAGATGTCAACTCCAGACCATTCATTTGGGGCATATGGAGGTCTGTACAAATGACATCTGGTTGAACTTTGGGAATTAAGTTCAAAGCTTCTAAACCAGTTCCAGCTTCTCCCACCACTTCAATCTGCTCTGATGAATTCAGAATCCTTTTCAGGACTACTAGAGCAATCGGTGAATCTTCAACTAATAAAACTCGAATAGTCATTTATAATTAAAAAAATTTAAAGTTAAAATTTAAAATTGCAAATTTAACCTTGGCCTTTCGGCCACGCTACGCGAACAACCTTAAACCTTAAATATTAACCTTGGCCTTTCGGCCACGCTACGCGAACAACTTTCAACCTTCAACCTTCACCTTTCAACCTTAAACCTTAAACCTTAAACCTTAAACCTTAAACCTTAAACCTTAAACCCCTTAACCTTCAATATTAAACAAGTCTTTGCAAAGTTTCTAGGAGAAAATCTTGATTAAAGTTTCCTTTGGTTATATAGGCATTAGCCCCCGCTTCGACACCTTTTTTCTTATGTTCATCGGAAGCCAAAGATGTTACCAGAATTATGGGTAATTCGTTATACTCTTGATGCTGACGAATTCTGGCAGTTAGGGAAAATCCGTCTAGATTTGGCATTTCCACATCAGATATTACGGCATCAAAGTGACGGGTGTTTAGTTTGTTATAGCCATCTAATCCATCTACAGCTGTCACTACTTCATACCCAGCCCTTTCTAGTATCCGTTTTTCTTGGGTGCGAACGGTAATCGAGTCATCTACTAGGAGAATTACTGGCGTGCTTTCAACAATTTCTCTTAGTTTGGTTGAGACTATGGATGTGGTTGGCTGATAGGATTGCAATGATTTGAGCAAATCTGGAGGGTTAAGAATCATACAAACTTCCCCTGTACCGAGAATAGTTGCTCCAGTGACATTACGCACCCGCTTTAATAACTGACTCTGAGGTTTGATCACCACCTCTTGAGTATCCAAGAGGTCATCGATAAACAATCCGAATTGTTCGTCTGCCACCTTAAGCAGGATACATGGTCCGAGACCGCTCTTTTGTTGCTTAACTGTGGCGATAGAGGTATAAGCAATAGAGTTAGACAACTCCAGCAAATCAGCTAGGTTCGCTACAGAAATAGCTTGACCGTCTAAAGCGATGGTTTCTCGACCTTCAATCGTAAATATTTGCTCCCGGGAAACTAGTAAAGTCGTTTCCACAAACTCAATCGGTAACCCATGGATAATCCCTTGAACATCTACCAGCAGTACATTAGCAGTTGACAGGGTTGTGCGTAGCTGGAGGCGAAAGGTACATCCAAGACCAGGGGTTGATTCGATCTCGATATTGCCGTTAAGCTGCTCAACCTTGGTGCGTAGGACATCTAAGCCGATACCTCTGCCAGAAATTTCTGTAATAAATGTCCGGGTTGAAAAGCCAGGAGCTAAGATCAGGGCGTGAATCTGTCTGGGAGTCATCAGTGCCAGTTCTTCGTTTGTGCAGAGTCCACGCTGGACAGCAGTTTGCTTAATTTTATCGATATCTAATCCTTGTCCATCATCTGCTACTTCAATAACAATGGTGTTGGTTCTTTGGTAGCCCCTCAACCAAATCGTGGCCACAGGAGATTTGCCAAGTCTTTCTCGTTCAGTGGGAGTCTCAATGCCATGGTCGATGGCGTTGCGAACTATGTGCATCAAGGGGTCTTTGATTTCTTCCAGGATGCGTTTGTCAGCAGTGGTTTCTCCTCCTTCGATGATTAATTCGACCTCTTTTGATTGTTGTCTGGCTAAATCCCTTACCATACGGGGAAATAACTGAAACACAGTGAAGAGGGGCAGAAGCCGGAGAGTGCGAATTTTTTCGTCTAATTCCCCAGCAATGATGTCTAGTCTTGTAGTGTTTTCCTGAACTATACTTCTTAGAGAGTTAATCTTTTGTTCTAGCTGTTGTACATAAGGATTGCTGCCTATGGATGAAGAATCTAGGTATTGTCCTTGGCGATGAAAGGCTTTCCACTGTTCCCATAGGGTTGCCACTTCCTCAATTTCAGCCATAGCATGAGCCATGCCAATTTTGGTGACTGTTAGTTCCCCAGTTTGTGTTATTAAGGCATCAAGATAGGAGGTTGGAACCCGAATGGTGTCAATCCGGTAGGGTTCACTAGGATTTGATGAAACCTCTTGAGTTACTGTTACAGGAGTTTTGCTAGGAAGCAATGGTACAGTCCCTAATAACGGGAACTCCTCAATAGTTGCTTCACTTGGTTCACATTGAGCTACTTGAGGGGGTGAGTCATGAGGGGGTGAGTCATGGTCTTGACCTACATCTGGAAATGCTGTGATCAACTGGTCAAGTATCTCGGCTGTATCAACTCCACTTATAGAACCAGTAACTGCTTCGTATACTAAGAGGCGGATGGCATCTATGGCTTGATAAATGCGATCGCTAACCTGTGGGGAGAAAACGCTCTGTTGACATTTGATGCTGTCGAGAATATTTCCCACAGCATGGGCGAGGGTTTCTACATTCTCTATCCCCGCTATTCTGGAGTCTCCTTTGAGGCTTTGGGCTTCCCACAGCAATTTGTCCAAGGTAGCGTTGTCCTGTGGGTACTTTTCTAAATGCAGCAAACCAACTTCCAGTTTCTCCAAACGTTCTTCGCTAGTAATTTTATAAATATCTCGCAAGTCTTCATCTTCTATAACAGTTGGTGCCGGTTGGGAAACATTGCCATTTTCTAGAGCAGCTTTTTGGTGTGGCTGCAATGGCTGTGAAACTGTTGCCATCAAGTAGTCAAGCATCAAGGCTGTATCAACACCACTTGGAGAACCGGTAACTGCTTCATATACCAGCAGACCCATAGCATCTATGACTTGATAAAGGCGATCGCTAACCTGTGGGGTTAAAACGATTTGTTTACGTTTGATGCTCCCGAGAATGTCTTCTACAGCATGAGTAAGGGTTTCTACATTCTCTATCCCGGCTATTCTGGAGTCTCCTTTGAGGCTGTGAGCTTCCCGCAGCAACTGTTCCAAAGTAGCGTTGTCTTCTGGGTACTTTTCTAAATGCAGCAAATCAATTTCCAATTTATGCAAACGTTCTTCGCTGGTAATTTTATAAATATTTCTTAGTTCTTCGTCTTCTATCATGGTTAGTCATTTGTTAATTGAAATAGAAAGAATTATGGTAAAAGGGAACAGGGAACAGGGAACAGAGAAGAGGCAATAGGTAATAGGCAATAGGCAATAGGCAATAGGCAATAGGCAATAGGCAATAGGCAATAGGCAATAGGCAATAGGCAATAGGCAATAGGCAATAGACAATAGGCAATAGGCAATAGGCAATAGACAATAGGCAATAGGCAATAGGCAATAGGCAATAGGCAATAGCTAAAAAATCTTGTGTACCTCATTAGGCTATAAAGCGCTATATTTCCTAGTAATTCCCATTGAAGTTTTAACCATTTACAATTTCAAATTAACCTTTTGTGATTAGGTATATTTAACACAGGTGTTAAAAAAAAAAGTAAATATTAATTATAAATTCAACCCTCTATTATATCTATTTTTACTATCAAATTCATTTAAATTAGATATTGCACCAGTACAAAAAAAACGTAAGCATTCAGCTATTAGCTATCAGCTATCAGCTATCAGCTATCAGCGTCAAAGCCTGTGCCACGGTACTTGAGGTGCTTTTGAATAAGCGATGCAGAGGTGCGACCCGTGATGGCGAGCAATCCCTTGACCGTAGGTCACGCGGGGCGCGTTCGCCATCATGGAAAACGCACCATTACGGTCTTGGGGAGGCAGCGCGGTCTTGGGGGTTCCCCCCATGAGCGACTGCCGTGGTTTCCCGCACTCGCTATTGCATCAAGACAACAGGTAACCATTTGTTTAATCTGAGTTACGTCTGCTGACGGCTGACGGCTGACGGCTGACGGCTGAATGCTTACAAAAAAACTCATATAAAAAGTGATCAAAAAAAATTTGAGTACTGGAATAATCAAATCTTATTACTGTTCCCTATTCCCTGTTCCCTATTCCCTACTTTTACAGATAAATTTTAAACTTGGTGCAATATCTGAGTTTAACATTTACTAAACCATGCGCTTGAGTTCTACAGCAGCTTGCTTCAGTTGCTCAGTACCTACTCTAGTTTGAGTGATGCCAATAACAGTTTCTTTTGCTCCCTTGTTAACAGTGCTCATTGCTTGGAGGACTTGTTGAATGCCATCGACTTGCTGCTTGAGATTCAGAGAAATTTGTTGATTGTTTAACACCACATTGTTGACAGCATCTGCTACCCCAGTGAATGCTTGAGCTGTTTTTTGAGCGATTTGCACTCCGGTCTTTACTGTCTTAGTCCCTTCATCCGTCACCATCACTGTTGAATTAATCTCGTTCTGGATTTGAGAAACTAAAACGTTAATCTTTTGGGCAGATTGTTTACTCTGGTCTGCTAATTTACGAATCTCTGCAGCAACCACTGCAAAGCCTTTACCATGCTCTCCCGCACGCACCGCTTCTACTGATGCATTCAGTGCTAACATATTGGTTTGGTTTGCCAATTCAGAAACCAGCTCGGAGATGTCACCAATTCGATTGGTTTGCCTGCTCAGACGCATACTCTGTTTAGCGATCGCATCCACCTTCTCTTCTAAGGTAGACATGCCGTCGAGGGTTTCCCCCACCGCTTGGGTACCGTTCTGGGTTAGCTGAAGTGCCTGCTGTGCAGCAATAGCGGCAGCATCCGCTTGCTCAGCGGACTGTCGGCAAGAGGCTTCCAGCTCATCCATGGTGATGGTGGTTTCATTCACCGACGCAGCTTGTTGACCAGCGATGCGTTCTTGCTGTTCAAGGGTAGAAAACATTTCCTGACTAGAAGTGGAGATGCCATTAACCAGTTGCTTAATCAGATTCACCAGTTGGCGTAACCTGACAATTGCCAGTGGCAGCACCGCCGCTAGAGAAACCAAAATAATCAGGCTGGCGAGGATTTTAAAGGAGTTGACAGAGGCAAAAACTTCCCCCTTAGGAACTTGATTGATAATGAATAAGGGTTGCCGCTGCTGGGCATTCGGAACAACTTTATAGTAACTGATGAGCTTATTAGTTCCTTGGTCAATCAGTCCCTGTTGACCCCTGAGAATTTGCTGGGCAATGCGTTTCGGATAATCTTTTGCCAATTTCTCATCCGTGTTGAGTTCAAAGCCCCACTCCTTTTTGGGGTTGGGATGAGAGATGTAGTAGCCATCTTTATTGACCAGAAATGCCTCTTCTCCCTTGATGGCTAAGTCTGTATCTCGAATAAATTTTATGAATTGCTCGGCAAATACATTAGCGATTACAATTCCTCTTCGTACCCCAGCTGAATCAAAAATTGGTGTAGCGTACCGAATCACTGGTGTATAAGGCTGTTCAATCACACCACCTTCCCGATGCAGCTCCACGGGAGACATATAGATACTGCCAGCAGACAACTTAATTGTCTCAGTAAAATATGAACGCTTTGCTTGATTTTTTAGCTGGGTTTTGGGGATAACTTGGATTTTAGTGCGGTCCGAATCGACTCGCACCATTTCATTGCCTTTCTCGTCCAAATACCTCAGCTGCATATAATAGGGTTTCGCTTGCATCATGACAGCAAAGATGGTGTGCAACTGCTTAACCCAAGTGTCGTACGAAGAGTTACCTTGCTTATCTACTCCACCACCAGCTTTAGCTCGGATTATGCCTTGAATCGGGGGAACTTTGCTCAAGAACAAAACATCATCATTGATAGCATTTAAAAATGCCAGGATATTTGCGGCTTCGTCAGCTACCTCTTCCTCTAGCTCACTTTTAGCTAAGTTCGATAAGGCATAGCTAGAGGAAGAAATACTATACCATCCTACAACAGAGAGGGGAATAACACTACTTAAAAACAGCAGGAGCAGTATTTGATTCTGAAGTTTGCTGAAAAATTTTTTGCTAGATTTAGCAAACATAGCTGGTTACCTACAATTAGAGAATCCACAATAGAAAAGCCATTCCTCTTTAGGAGATGGGATGAGAGGCGAGGAAACTGATTGATTTACCAATCTGTTGAGGCTACACTCATAGAATTCCCAGCAAATATTGTCAAAGTAACAATGTCTGTTGTTTTTTGCAGGTTAAGTAGTCAGCTATCAGCAGTCAGCTATCAGCTATAGCAGTTCTCAATTGGTTGAGGTACAAAGTCTTGGGTTTTAGGGAGCTTCGGAGCTGGGAGTAGCGATGCATCGCTTTTACCATCAATCCTATGTTCACAACTCAAATACAAACGCGCTTAGCTGATAGCTTACTCCTGGATTGCTTTCACGACATGAGTGACACCACTAAATAAGGTGAGATTCTCACTCATCATTTGTGCTGTGTTCTCGCTGTTAAATTGGTGTGCCTCTGTGCCATTTTCTGTGTATCGTGTCTCGCCAGCTTTCACAGCTGCCACGTATGTCTGATCCGTAACGTTGTATACTACATACTTGATCATTTTTCTCAAACCCTGAATTTTATTATTTTCAACGGAGCGACGGTCACACATTCGTCACTCCACTACAGTTAGCTGTTATACCAAATCCGGCTTAAAAACCCCCTTTATAACCCAGTCCTTGATCAGCGGACGAAAGTTTGTATAGCCGCGACTTTGTTTTCGTCTGGGCGCTTAGGGGGGTTATCAAATCGGATTGGGTGTCAATAGCTACAAATAAGTACATAACGGTGAATGATGAACAACAGATAATCACTGATGATTCATCATTCTTAATCCATTTTGGATCGGAAGCTGTTACTTGGGGGTAAATTCCTGGGAACTATAGATATGTAACTCCTGAGATTTATCCGTTAACCAGTACAGTTAACCAGTACAAATGATACTAATAAGATTGATTGAAGAATTAGAAAAATTAGGTAAACAGAGAACTATTGGAGAGCTAACTCTAAGCAACTATAGCGTCGTTTGGAAAATTTACCTTGTCTATGGTCAATTGCTCTATGCCACTGATGGGGTTCATCCTGTGAGGCGCTTTTACAGAGCCTTAAAGTCCCATTGCCCTAACTATGTTGTTGAACTCTACGAGAAGTCGGACTATCAGCCCTGGGAATATCAGCTTCTAGAGCAAGGAATTAACCAAAAGCAACTGAGCCTAATCCAAGCAAAGTTAATGATTCGTACCATTGTCCAAGAATGTTTTTTTGAACTAAGTAGCTACACAGACTTAGAAAACAACTGGCAACCCAGTCAAGAAACAACATCGACTCTTGGCATGGGCATAGCCTTGTCTTCTAGGGAAATCCAAACCGTTCTCGCTCAAGCAACCCAGAAGTACCAAGAATGGCAAGCTGCTGATTTTGGTCACCTCAGCCCCAGTCTCTCACCAGTTTTGAAACCTGGAACAGATCCTAAAGCGCTGCCAGGTTTGAACAAGTATCTCAATGGTAACTCAACCCTGTGGGATATTGCCTGGCAGCAAAAAACATCGGTGACAGAGATGACTCGCTCTTTGCTCCCTTTGGTTGAGAAGGGTATGCTGGAATTCCAAAGGATTCCAGATTTACCAGTACCAACTGCCAAAGCGCCAGTCAAAGCACCTGTCAACCCACCAGTTGTAACAACGCCACCCCCATCAGAAACTCAGCCGACCAAATCCGCCAAGATACAGCCTTTAATCGCCTGTATTGATGATAGTCCTGTGTTGGCTCACAGTTTAAAAACAATCTTGATACCAGCTGGTTACCAAATGTTAAGTATTGAAGAACCGATGCGAGGTTTCTCCCAACTCATTGAACACAAGCCTGATTTAATTTTGCTAGACCTGAATATGCCAAATGCAAATGGCTATAGCGTCTGTAAATTTTTGCGAGAATCCCCAGTTTTCAATAAGACCCCGATTATTATCCTGACAGCTCAGAATACCACAATTGACCGCGCCCGGGCTAGACTAGTCGGGGCAACTGATTTTTTAGGTAAGCCCCCAGATTCCGAAGAATTGCTACGAATAATTCAAAAATATCTAATCAAAAGTTGATAAAAGTCGGGAATCGGGAATCGGGAATCGGGAATCGGGAATCGGGAATCGGGAACTTCCGCTCAGGGAATATAGAAAAAATTATGTGTACCTCATTAGGCTAGAAACCGCTATACCAATTTTAAAAAAATATTGCTACCCATTAATCATTTATAGCACTACCCATTAAGATTAGGACATTGTCTTGATGCAGTCGCTCATGGGGGAGACCCCCAAGACCGCGCTGCATCGCTTCTAAACTCCGAAACCTAGTCCTAGCTTATTTTTGACTTCTGACTTTTAACTTCTGACTTGCGCGTAGCGCTATATAGCAGTTCTCAATTTGGTGAGGTACCCCGCCCTTGGGGTTGCGCGGGAGCAGGGAGTCGGGAGCTTCGGAGTAGGGATAACTAAGTTGACTGTACCTGATAAGTATGATCAACCCTATATGTTGGATTACAACAGGTCTAACTGAGATCTTGGACCATTGTCATTGTCTTGATGCAGCACCATTGTCATTAATCGTAGGGTGGGCAGTGCCTACCAACGCGCTTTGCAAGCTTCATTATCTGTCTGGTGCACTGCCCACCCGACATGAACTACATGAACCAAGCTTATTGAGAATGGTGCAAGATGTGAGTCTAATGATTAATAACTAAGCCACCATTCAGGAAAATTTGTGGCAAATTCAGAATACTCATTATTTTTTCCTGATAGGGAGCTGCCCCCTGAATGTATTCATACTGACCTGAATTAATCCCAGTTGGCACTGCTATTATCTCCTGTGGATTCAGGAAAATCACATCACATACCTCTTCCATGGTTATACCAGCAACGATATCCT
Organism: Moorena sp. SIOASIH; assembly: GCF_010671925.1. Lineage (GTDB taxonomy): Bacteria > Cyanobacteriota > Cyanobacteriia > Cyanobacteriales > Coleofasciculaceae > Moorena. The sequence continues at coordinate 728,913 of NZ_JAAHIH010000004.1, forward strand.
CAAGCTTTACAACCATTGCTTGAGAACCATCAATTCTCTCCATCAGCGGTAGATTTAATAATCCGCGAATATCAACTAAGGTAAGAATCTCTCCTCGTAGGTTCATGTTACCAATAATATGCCGTGGACAGCAGGGAATAGGAGTTACTTTGCGAATAGGGGTAAACTCCCTCACCATTTTTAAATCAATGCCAAATAATTCACCATGTAAAACAATTACCGCTAGGGGAATTAAATTGTTTACATCCTGACTGTCTTCGGACTGCTTTAGCTGATCAGCTCGTTTCCGAAAAACTTTTCGTTCTGACCCGGTAGCATTTGGGCAAAAAACAGGCTTTTGGGCTAATAACAATTCAGATTCATGATGATTATTATCCTGAATTTCTTTTTCCAGGGAGTCTTCAACGGAGGCTAGGTTTTGTGTCTCTACATACTGGAGTAAACTCTCTGGATTGCTCAGGATTAAAATATCTCCTCCACTCCTGGCAATACCAGCGATGAATTTTTTTTCCTCAACTCCTGCCCAGTCTCGACCATGATAAAGTTCAGTGGTAATTTCCGACGGGGATATATTTTTAACTTCATAGACTTCATTAACAATGATGCCCACTCGTACCTTTTCCGACTTTAAAACCACTACACTATCTGTTAAGCAATAGCCTGGTGATTGATAACTAAAACTGAGATTAAGATCCATGACTGGCAAAATCTCCCCCCGGAGATTAATCACACCAACGATATCAGGATATGCTTCTGGAATCGGTGTCAACTCTGGCAGAAAAAAAATCTCTTCTACGTAAACAGTGCTGACACCATAAAGAGAGTTATTTAAGCTAAAGGTGAGATAGTGACACTCTTTCATTTTGTTACTCGCTCTATTTAGTAAATATCAATTATCAATTTCCAATTATCAATTATCAATTTCCAATTAACGAATGTCCCGAATTACTTGTATATAGCAATCCAGTAATTGTCATAATTATTGTTTCTTGTTCCCTGTTCCCTGTTCCCTGTTCCCTGTTCCCTGTTCCCTTTGCTCAATAATAATTTAATTCCGTTTCAATTTTGATAATTAGTTCAGCAGCAGTCATATTTTCATAGTCTTTTATTATAGTATTGGGAGATAATTGCTTGAGTATATTAATAACTGTTTGCTTCATTTTTACTATTCTTTTTTGATTTCCTTCCTTCTGATAAATATGGATCATATCTAAGTAAGCCATAAGAGAACAGGGTTCAAGATAAATAATTTTTTTTAAAATCCGTTTGGCTTCTACTAGATTTCCTTGCTCTTCAGCAATTTGTGCCAACAAGTAATAGGGACTAACAGAAAGGGAATCTATATCTAAAGCTTGTTGGCAATAGTGAATTGCTTCTTCATATTTACCGATATTGGCGTGAATTTTAGCCATGAGGTAATAAGCTTGAAAATTCTTATAATTTAGTTTTAAAAAGTTTTTTAATTGTTTAATTGCTAAATCATAATCCTCTTTTTGTAAAAGTATTTTTACTTCTCTGATAACCTCTTGAACAGTTTGTTTGAACTTGGTATTTTCTTGATAATTGATTATGTTGATAGGGGTATCATTAACGGACAATATATCTCTGGCAACATTAGTTTTTTGTGTATTACTAAATGCTGCTGTTATCGGTTCCTGTTCCGAAGGTCGTGACTTCTGTAAGACGTCTAATGATAAGTTTTTTACTGGAGGAGACTTTGCCTCACTGGTTAGGGATACCAGAGGAGGTGTTTGAAGGATTAAATTATCGGCTCTACGTTGATATACTAGGGATTCTGGAAACACTTTTGTCTGAAACTTGCTCAAATTATGACCATATAGTTCACCATGACCTGTGATCAGATATCCTAAGGGTTTGAGGCTATGATAAAATTTATCTAAAACCTTGGCTTTAGCTGAATCTTCAAAGTAAATGAAAACATTACGGCAAAGGATTAAGTCAAGGTCTTTTAGTTCAGAGTTTTGCTTATTAAATGAATCTTTGACTAAATTAACCGTTTTAAACGTGACCATTGTTTTTATACGATTATCGATGTGATAATAATTGTTAATTAGCCGAAAATAGTCACTCTTTCTGTCCGGATTAAGACTTCTAAATGACCAAGAACTGTAAATTCCTTTTTTTGCTGTTTTTAGGGCATCTTGATTAATGTCTATTCCAAAAACTTTAACCTTCCATTTTTCTAAATTAGGAAGGAGTTTATGGATTAGAATAGCAAGAGAATAGGGTTCTTCTCCAGTTGAACATCCCGCACTACAAATCCGAATTATTTTGTGGTTATTTTGCCGTTCAATTATCTCTGGTATAATGTAATTTATTAAGGTGTTAAACTGACCTTTGTCTCGCCAAAAGTAAGTCTCAATATTAGTCAGTAATATAACCAGATTTTGCCATTCTTGATTACTTTCTATAGTAGGATATTTTAAGAGTTGATAGTAACTTTCTGGTGAACCTAATTTTAGAAATTTAAGTCTCACAAGAATAGTTTCAATTAAATTGTCTTGGTCTGCTTCTTTAATAACTAATCCTGTCTGCTGGGCAATTAATTGAAGAAAAGCTTGTTTTAGCTCAACACTTAAAGATTCTGTGTTTGACACGTTAATCCTGATTGACTGACAAATCCAATGTGGTTACAGTTATATAGTTCCCAGTCAATCTGCCCAAGTAACACCCATTTAACAACCTATTTGTACCTATTAATTTAATTCCTTATCTTCGGTTGTTCGCCTTTGGGGGTTGAAGCTGGTTTGGTTGAAGGTTATTTGGTTGAAGGTTGAAGGTTATTTGGTTGAAGGTTAGCAGGTTGAAGGTTGAAGGTTAGCAGGTTGAAGGTTGAAGGTTAGCAGGTTGAAGGTTGAAGGTTGAAGGTGGTTTGGTTGTTCGCCTTTGGCGTTCGGTGTAGGGTAGGTTGAACGCGATCACGTGGCCTTTTGACCAAGGTTGAAGGTTGAAGGTTGAAAGTTACCAGGTTGAAGGTTGAAGGTTGAAGGTTGAAGGTGGTTTAGTTTAAGGTGGTTTGGTTGAACGCGATGGACGAAGTCCCGCTTTCAGCGATCGCGTGGCCTTTTGGCCAAGGTTGAAGGTTCAGAAGATAATTTTTAACCCGCTAACCTGCTAACCTTCAACCTGCTAACCTTCAACCTGCTAACCTGCTAACCTGCTAACCTGCTAACCTTCAACCTGCTAACCTTCAACCTGCTAACCTGCTAACCTTCAACCTGCTAACCTTCAACCTGCTAACCTTCAACCTGCTAACCTGATTGAGTTATTATTTCAATCCTGGTAAGTCCAAATTTGCCACGACTTTTGTAATGGCATCCCGACTGGCTTCGGCACCAAACCCCCAAGCCAGGAGGACGCCATAGTCACCCCAGAGGTTAGCGCCAAAGGTGGATTTATAGGTGTATAGCTCAATGAAGCCACTACCAGCAAGCAGGACAATTGCGATCGCATAACTGATTGCAGAGAAAATCCAAAGGCGAATTTTTGCTAGTCTTGGCTCTTGGATAACTATCCGTGGTGTATCGATCCCTGGTGCTTTCTGCAATAATTCAGGTTGGCTGATGAGGAAGCCTAACTTAGTGGAGTTAGGTGGTATTTGTTTGACTAGTAGAGTGATCGCTTTTTCGATTTGACCATTCAACTCCTGAGCAGCTTTTTTATCGGTAGGTTCGAGATTATTCAACTTACTGCGCAAATTCTTTTGCTGACGTTGCCAACTCTGTAACTCTTGTGTTGATATTGTGGTTTCCACCAGCAGGTTGTCCAAGTCGCTGAGTTTAGCATCCAGTTGCAGGTATTTATTAATCTGTTTTGCACAGTCATCTAACTGCTCATACAAGTCTTGAGGATTTTGGTCAGGTGCCTCTCGGATTGCCAGTTGCAAATTACGGCGTACTGACTGTAGATAAGAGGGGTCAAGATCGGGAGTGGTGGGTATTTTTTCTTCCAGGGTCTGACCATAGTTCAGGAGTGCTAGCCAGTCTTCACGACCTTTGCGCCATTTCAGCCACACTGACTCTGCTTGGGTAATTGCCTGATTACCATCGTTCCAACGTTCCCCCTGCAAAGCCATCTCGACATCTAGCAGATGGGCTTCAATTCGGGTCTTGAAGGGATTTGGTATTGAGTTGAATTGATCGACTAGTGATGTTTCAGCTAACTGGGGGTCACTGCGCAGTTGGGTACGCAATTGACCAACCCGCACCAGAATTTTGTCCCGTAGTTTCCCTCGGCTACGGTAGCTGGACACAGCTATGCTCAATATAACCCCAATGGATATGACTCCGAGAGGTATGGGGAAGGGGTCTTTGATTCGGACTGTTAATGGTACGCTTAGTTCAGTTTCTGAGAACTTGATCAGGAATTCACCACTAAATTCTCCACTTTTGGGGGCATCGTCTAATTGAAACTGGATCGGGAGAGATAGTAGACTATTGGCCTCAATCTCTTCGACTGGTAAAGTAGGCTGAATCAATTTAGCGGGGAAAATTTCTTGGCCATCCTGAGTATTCAGGTCTAGGGAGATGATTTGTAAATCCTTGACGGCGTTAGTCGTGCGCAAGAGTAAGCTGCGGCTTGTGCTAGAACCCCTGGTACCTGCTACAGTCATACTTTTAGGGGTGATGGTGAGATCAGCTTGGGCAAGGGCTGGTGGGGCCCATAGAAATATTAAAATTGGGAGGATTAAAGCAATTAGAGCGCGTTTAGCCCATTTTAGGTGTTTAATCATACCTGTATTAGTCAAGTGTGACCTCCGATTGTTGATCTGGTACTAAAGCTTAATTTGACATCTCCGCGCTTTAAAAAACGGGGATTCTACAAGGTTGTTACGTGGCGGGTTGAAACCGTGCCACTATCGGCTTTCGCCGACGCTTTCGGCTTTCGCCGACGCTACGCGAACGCGAACACTTCTTGTGCGATATGATTTACTCAGTGAGGTGAACAGATCATATCGGTTTGGGAGTGCCAAAGCTCCCCTACCCACCTTGGTCAGGTTTAGACCTAACTGTGTGGCTACTTTTCGGGCTATGTTTGCAGCGCCGTTACAGTCTGCATTGATCAGCCATCCTTCAGAAGTTTTATACAGTCCACGCTTAACCCGTTTGCCCGACGGTATCCATCCTTTGGGTTTTTCACCATGTTTTGGGAGGCTGTCGTCGTCAAGGTAAGACGCTTTACTCGTGTACGCTTCCTCGGTAATTGTTAATTTAATCCCGTACTCATAGCAAAGTTGTTTTAACCGTTCGATCAATCTTCCGGTGGGGATAACTGCGAAGTTCTGATTACCACGCTTGCCCATATTGGAACGATTCTTCTGCCCTTCGTTCCAACCAATTACCAGATTCCCAATGCAATCATTCAAACAGCGATTAATAATCAACCTAGCTGCTTTATTGATCGCATCTCTGATTTGGTTGTTGCGTTTCCGTTGTACCCGGTCAAGGTTAGAATCCCAGTAAAACTCTGGCTTGCCCTGTTTGTACTTGGCTACCAGACGACAATAACCTTGGTTCATTGACTTAAGCTTACGACCATCAATAATCAAGCTTTTCCCACAGGTTGAAACTCCAGTCAACCAGTTGGTTCCACCGTGATCAAAGCTCCAGGCTTGAGTGTAGTCAAGGTTTGGGTTGCTAGCAATCGCTTCTTTCCCGTTGTCGATCACCCAATCAATCCATAGCTCTCCTAAATACGGGCGAACAGTAACCTCTTTCACCCAGTCCGGATCTATAAAATCTGGTGGTTCTAATGCGATTTCAGTTATTAAATGAGGCTTAGTTTCTTTGCTTATTGACGGATAAAACAAGCCTTTTTTGTAGTTGAGTGCTTGTCGGGGAAAAGTTACAGCAGCCAATCCCCCTTTTTTTCTGTACCTAAGCAGTCTTGGTCTGTCAACTTTGCCCTTGTAATAAAGACCTACTAATTGGTTGTAACTGGCAATGGACTCACCTACTGTCTTTAGGGTCTGTTGAGCCGACTGGGCAGCCATTGCTTTGTAATGGGGAGTTAACTTTAAAGTTTTATCTAGTTCTGGGTACTTTGTACTGCACTTATAGGTCTTCCAGCCATACCTAAGCTCATCATCCTTCCAGTAAGTAGTGAATGATTCTTCTTGCTGTTCAAGCCAACTGTAGTGTTTTTGTTTGGTGTAATAAATTGCACAATTAATCAAGCTATTTGCTTGCTCACACTGAAAGACCCAAAAAGCTTTATCTTCATCAGTAAATGACGCTTTAACTGGAATTGTTCTATACAACTTTCTATCACCTCCTATCCTTTATTATAGACACGGCGGGTTAAAACCCGTCGTGTCCGTTTCATCCCCTCCTTAAAAGAGAGGGGTTCTCACGTTCCCGGATATTTGGATAGACCCAGCATTGAGAGGAAAATTGGTCATGGTAGGTGACAATAGGCATGCTAGCAATAGGCAATAGGTAGGCAATAGGCAATAGGTAGGCAATAGGCATGCTAGCAATAGGCATGCTAGCAATAGGCAATAGGTAGGCAATAGGCATGCTAGCAATAGGCAATAGGGGATTTGAGGAATGATTAATCAATTATATAGCGTTTATCCTCATGATGCCCTAGATTCAATACCTTGTAAGCCTCGTGCAGAAACACTTTGACCACGCTACCTCCCGACTCCCGACTCCCGACTCCCGACTCCCGACTCCCGACTCCCGACTCCCGATTCCCGACTCCCGACTCCCGACTCCCTAAAACTCAAGACGAAAGTCCCTTACCCGATTGATAACTGCTACAATAGTAAGGTTGTGTTCTGCGATATTGGAATTGATTGAGCGCTACACCCTACCCGAGATGGGCGAATTGTGGACGGATACCTACAAGCTCAAAACCTGGCTTCAGGTGGAAATAGCTGTTTGTGAAGCACAAGCGGAACTGGGTAAGATTCCTGGTGAAGCTGTAGAGGAAATTAAGGCAAAGGCCAATTTTGACCTCAAGCGGGTGCAAGAGATTGAGCGAGAAGTCCGCCATGACATGATTGCCTTTCTGACTAATGTGAATGAGTATGTAGGGGATGTGGGACGCTACATTCACTTAGGCTTGACTAGTTCCGATGTTTTAGACACTGCCTTGGCACTGCAACTGGTTGCTAGTCTAAATATTATCCTCGAACAGATCGAGAAGCTTGCTCAAGCGATTCGCTACCAGGCACAACAACATCGCTACACGGTGATGATTGGTCGTTCTCACGGAATTCATGCTGAACCAATTACCTTTGGTTTTAAGCTGGCCGGTTGGTTAGCAGAAGTTTGCCGCCATCGCGATCGCTTAGTGGGTCTGCGTCAAAACATATCTGTGGGCAAGATTTCTGGTGCTGTGGGAACCTATGCCAATATTGACCCTCAAGTGGAAGCGATCGCATGTCGAAACCTGTCACTGCAACCTGATACTGCCTCAACCCAAATTATTTCCCGCGATCGCCATGGTGAGTTTGTCCAACAGTTAGCTCTGTTAGGGGCAACCATTGAACGGTTTGCTTTGGAAATTCGCAATCTCCAAAAAACTGATGTCTTAGAAGTAGAGGAATTCTTTTCTAAGGGACAGAAAGGTTCCTCTGCTATGCCACACAAACGTAATCCAATTCGTTCTGAACGGCTAACGGGGATGGCACGAATCCTGCGGGGTCATGGGGTGGCTGCTTTAGAAAATGTTGCCCTATGGCATGAGCGGGATATTTCTCATTCCTCTGTAGAACGAGTGATTCTGCCAGATGTATGTATTTTAACTCACTTCATGTTAGTGGAAATCACAGATTTAGTGAAACACTTGTTGGTTTATCCAGAAAACATGAAGCGGAATATGAATGTTTATGGGGGTGTAGTGTTTAGCCAAAAGGTGTTGTTAGCGTTAGTAGAAAAGGGGATGAATCGGGAAGATGCCTACAGTATTGTTCAGTCTTGTGCTCATCAAGCCTGGAATAAACCTGAGGGAAACTTCTACGATTTGATTATTAAAAATCCTGAAGTTACTAGTAAGCTAACTCCTTCAGAAATAGAGGAATGTTTTAATCCCGAGCACCATTTTCAACATTTGGACGAGGTTTATCAACGGTTGGGAATCTAGCTCGCTTTCAGCGGTTTTCAATTCGGTCAGGTACAAATCTCTGGGTTTTAGGGAGCAGGGAGCAGGGAGCAGGGAGTAGGGAGTAGGCAAGGCGTTGCTTAATAATGGAATGATTTTAATAGTTTTGTGGAATGGGCATCAGGCGTGGAACTGGCATCTTGCCAGTTTCAATAGATTTTCGGGCGGGCAGGATGCCCATTCTACTCCTATTCATTGCTTGATTCAGCAACGCCTATTTTTTTCCTTTTTCCCTGTTCCCTACTCCCTACTCCCTGCTCCCTACTCCCTACTCCCTACTCCCATCAAGCCTATGTTCACCTATCAAATAGAAACGCTATACAATAGTAAGTATAACTAATGATTGCCCAAGATGAGGTTGTCATGACCCAGAGCTTAGAGGGAACAGGTCTAACTATTTCGTTACCGGATCATACTCAACTACCAGAATCCAATGGCGAATTTGTGAAGAACTTCCATGAGCATCCCCAAAGCATTATTTTAACTGATTCTATTGAACCGGTTCTCCAGAAAATTCATCCCGACAAACAATACGCTATTGGTCAAGACTCAGGTATCTATTGGCGGATCACAGAACCTTTAGAAAGAGGAGCAGAAGCTCCGGATTGGTTTTATGTACCGGGAGTACCTCCTCTGCTAGATGGTAAACTTCGTCGTTCCTATGTACTTTGGCAAGAACACCTAGCACCTCTGATTGCTCTGGAATTTGCTAGTGGTAATGGAGACGAAGAAAGGGATTCTACTCCTTTATCTGCTACTGGAGAAGAAAAAACTAAACCAGGTAAATTCTGGGTTTATGAACAAATTATTCGCATTCCCTACTACGGAATCTATATCTTTGATACTGGGGAGTTAGAGGTTTATCATCTAGTCAATGGTAAATATCACCAGATGAAGACTAATCAAAGGGGACATTATCCTATTGAACAGTTAGGGGTAGAATTAGGTGTATGGGAAGGCTCATATCAGAATCTTAATCAGAATCACTTGTGGCTAAGGTGGTGGGATACGGAAGGTAATCTACTGCTGATGGGCAGTGAGCGGGCTGAGCAAGAAAAACAACGGGCTGAGCAAGAAAAACAACGGGCTGAGCAAGCTGAACGTTCACAACGAGAGGCTATTCCTAAGCTATTGGCAATGGGACTAACTGTGGAGCAAGTGAGTTCAGCGTTAGGCTTATCTATTGAGGAAGTAGAGAATGAAGAATGAAGAATTAAGAATGAAGAATTAAGAATGAAGAATTAAGAATGTAGAATTAAGAATGTAGAATTAAGAATGTAGAATTAAGAATTAAGAATTTATAATTTATAATTTATAATTTATAATTTATAATTTATAATTTATAATTTATAATTTATAATTTATAATTTATAATTTATAATTTATAATTTATAATTTATAATTTATAATTTATAATTAAGTTCGTAGGGTGCGTGATAAGACGGGCTCGCACTCATTTTCCGCCTCGTCGTCACCGTTGGAAAAGCCCGTCCGATTGTAACGGGCAAGATGCCCGTTCCACCCACCGGGTGAAACAGCATGCATTGAGATCCACCCGTTCAGCTTTAGGCTTATCTATTGAGGAAGTAGAGAATAGGGAATCGGGAGTCGGGAATCGGGAGTCGGGAATCGGGAGTCGGTAAAAACCATGAAACCCAGTCTAACTTTATCCACCGATAACAATCTCTGTTATTTGGAAGGAAATAGTCAGTGTTATAAGTGGGTTAGAAATGGGTCCGCTGCTAATTGACACTCCCACATCTCAAGACAGATATGCTTTGACTGCTGAATTCAAGGCCCACTTTACTAGATAGCTAGTTCGCCCTTGACGGTTGCTTAACAATTTTCTTTCAGTGGAACTAGCAAAAAACCAAGTCTTGGAAAAAGAATCAGGGTCGTTATAGTTTGGAGCATCAACATGAGTCCACTCTTTGCTGAGGTAATAATATTTATAAGGCTCCGAATAGCGTGGATCTTGTCGATTTATATCATCGAATTTAGGTTTCCAGTTTGAAAGAGCCATAAATTCAAAATTGTCGAATTCTGTGAGGTTTCCCTGATGGTAAACCAGGTTCGCGTGAGCTGGTACTCCCATGTCTTCAATCATGTGGAGCATTATACCTAAAAGAAAATAGGCTTGGCTCTTTCGATTTTGATCATAAGCCGTCACACTATCTTGCCACCACCCCTCGATGTCATCGCAGCCTTCATTTGTACCCTTGTGTTCTATGCGTTTAGCATTAAGATCGATCCCGTACTCTATTCCTGAAACTGGCAATTCATGGAGTTCGGTATTAGCTCCGTCAATAATGGCGTTCCGAAATTGCTGCAATTCTGGATATTGACCCTTGAGTTGATCAATTCCCCATTCGGTCAGGTAACTATGTGTTGGATGGGTGACATTTTTCCAATCGGCACTGTCCCAAGCCCAAGCGCTAGGACAAAAAAAGCTACTGGTCTCAATGAGCAACAGTAAGACGAAAGCTACAAAAAAACGCTGATATCTGAGAATTATCTTATTTGTCAGCATGGCTTGAATGTGGTTATTGGGTAAACGAGTAAACTCGAATGGCACTACAGCGGTTTGCAATTCAGTTAGGTACAAAGTTCTGGGTTTTTAGGGAGCAGGGAGCAGGGAGCAGGGAGCAGGGAAGAGGCAAGAGGGAAAACAATCCTGTGTACCTGATAGTTATGCAAACCGCCGTAAGTTAAGGGAGCTGATCAAGCTGAGGAAGCTTCATGTTTTATCTTAACTAAAAAGCGATCGCTTTCCACAAAAAGAATAGCGATCGCTCCTTAATGCCCAAACTCTTTTAACTGCCATAGACCCCTCATGGATTTTAGCTTGCTCTTTAGGCAAATCCAAACCCACTCTATCAGCTCTCCATGGCACTGCTTTTGAGTGCTACACCTAACCGGATTTTACTTATCCGTTAACTGGTTCAACCAATTGGTCAAATCCACTTCGGTTTCAAAATCTAACAACGCTTCTCCTAAATCCTCCAACTGGGAAAAGGATAACTGCTCAATTTGATTGTTTAATTGGGGATTTATCTCACCTAGGCGACGGCTAAGTAGACGCTTAATTAAATTAAGCTCATTGCGCTTTCCTTGTTCTAATCCCTGTCCTAATCCTTGTTCTAATCCTTGTTTTAATCCTTGTTTTAATCCCTGTTCTAATCCTTGTTCTAATCCTTGCTCTAATCCTTGGCGAATAATTCGTTGATAAACTACTGACTCTTGCATCATATCCTCCCGAAAATAGGCTTGAATTAACTGCTCATCAAATTTCACCCCAGCCAACAGTTGCACGCACGCAGATAAGTTACGTTGCTGTTGTCTATCTTCAATCATATCGATTCTGGCTGCTACCTGGGATAGCAAGGTTTCTGGTACTTCAGTTTGTGCTAATACTGCCAAGGGTAGTAATCCTGGGGTGGTAAGTAACGGTTGTGGATCACATTCCCAAATCCGAATTACCCGATAGCGGAAGGATAGGTTCCTCTCGGTAAATTGATTGACAAATACTCCGGCTAATCGGCTTGGTTTCAGGAATATTATTACCTGCTCAATATCACAGCGATACTGACGATATAACCTCACCCAATAATCGAGCATCCGCAGGGGTAAGGGAGGTTCAGATTGGGGTAAGGTTTGAAATTCCAAATGCAAAATAGCATCAGCAACTCGCACAAAAAACAAGGCATCTGCCCGAATTGGTTCTGTGCTTAATTCCGTGTTGAGAATTTCGATATCCTCTGCGGGTTCCTGGTTAAACAACCAACGGGTAAAGGCTTGAGGATATTGTTCAACTAGATATTTTAGGGTACTGTCGTAAGTCATTACACATCTGATCTAACTAAGTCAATTCTGGTTAAGTAATCGAAAACAGGGTTAAGAGCCACAAATTCGACGACTCGAACCTATCCCAAATCATCTTCAATCAACCCAGGGCAAGGTATGTGGGAAATATCGGCCACTTAACTAACTGTTGAAATCTCCGGTAAACCCCGACAATCATCAACGGGATATCGGGGTATAAAAACCAGGTAAAATTATGGCTATTGTTGGGGAATATTCTTCTATTTTATCACAGTTATGAGCCAGAATATTACTCGGAATTTAGTTAAAAAATTTAAGAGTTTTATCGCTACAATCGGGAGTTATTGAATTCAGTTAAATCTATTGATCCCCCCTAACCCCCCTTAAAAAAGGGGGGAAATAGACCCCTATCCCCCCTTAAAAAAGGGGGGAAATAGACCCCTAACCCACCTTAAAAAAGGGGGGAAATAGACCCCTATCCCCCCTTAAAAAAGGGGGATAATAGACCCCTAACCCACCTTAAAAAAGGGGGGAAATAGACCCCTATCCCCCCTTAAAAAAGGGGGGAACAAGAATTATCTGGATTTTTGGGCAATAGTAGAGTGGGTAAGGCAAATCCAAACCCACTCTATCAGCTCTTGATGGCACTGGTTTTGAGTGCGACACTTAACCGGATTTTACTTATCCGTTAACTGGTTCAACCAATTGGTCAAATCCACTTCGGTGTCTTGATGCAGTCGCTCATGGGGGAAACCCCCAAGACCGCGCTGCATCGCTTTCAAAATCTAATAACGCTTCTCCTAAATCTTCCAACTGGTCAAAGGATAATTCTTCAATCTGATTTTGTAATTGGGGATTTATTTCACCTAGGCGACGGTTAATTTGACGGATAATTAAATTAAGCTCATTGCGCTTTCCTTGCTCTAATCCTTGTCCTAATCCTTGTTCTAATCCTTGTTTTAATCCCTGTTTTAATCCCTGTTCTAATCCTTGTTCTAATCCTTGTTCTAATCCTTGGCGAATAATTCGTTGATAAACTACTGACTCTTGCATCATATCCTCCCGAAAATAAGCTTGAATTAAATTAAGAATTAAGAATTAAGAATTAAGAATTAAGAATTAAGAATGCATAATTTAGAACTTATAGCAACCGAAGTATAGTTTAGGACAGAGGATTTTGGTTGAAAGGGAGCAAGGAGCAGGGAGCAGAAATATGTCTTAAGCTTTACTGCGACTGCTATACATTATTAATTCTACATTATTAATTCTACATTATTAATTCTACATTATTAATTCTACATTATTAATTCTCAATTCTCAATTCTCAATTCTTAATTCTTAATTCTTAATTCTCAATTCTCAATTCTCAATTCTCAATTCTCAATTCTCAATTCTTAATTCTTAATTCTCAATTCTACATTCTACATTCTACATTCTACATTCTTAATTCTTTTATTCTGTTCCCTGTTACCTTTTTAGATCACCCAAACTTTCTAGATTCTTACGGATGGTTACAGTGTTCGGATGATTTGACCCTAACGTCCGTTCTGCAATCTCCAAAGCCTGTTGAAAGAGGGGTTCGGCCTGCTCATAGCACCCCATTGACTCGTAGAGTAATGCCAGGTTGTTGAGACTGATAGCGACCGAGGGATGGTGGTGACCCAGCCGCTGCTTATACAGCTCCAAAGCCTGTTGATAGAGGGGTTCGGCTTGCTCATAGCACCCCATTGACTTGTAGAGTAATGCCAGGTTGTTGAGACTGGTGGCCACCGAGGGATGGTGGTGACCCAGCCGCTGCTTATACAGCTCCAAAGCCTGTTGATAGAGGGGTTCAGCCTGATCATAGCACCCCATTGACTGGTAGAGTGCTGCCAGGTTGTTGAGACTTTGAGCCACATGGGGATGGTCGTGACCCAGCCGCTGCTTATACAGCTCCAAAGCCTGTTGATAAAGGGGTTCGGCTTGATCATAGCACCCCATTGACTTGTAGAGTAATGCCAGGTTGTTGAGACTGGTGGCCACCGAGGGATGGTCGTGAGCCAGCCGCTGCTTAAACAGCTCCAAAGCCTGTTGATAGAGGGGTTCAGCCTGGTCATAGCGCCCCATTGACTGGTAGAGTGCTGCCAGGTTGTTGAGACTTTGAGCCACATGGGGATGGTCGTGACCCAGCCGCTGCTTATACAGCTCCAAAGCCTGTTGATAAAGGGGTTCGGCTTGATCATAGCACCCCATTGACTGGTAGAGTGCTGCCAGGTTGTTGAGACTTTGAGCCACATCGGGATGGTCGTGACCCAGACGGCTTTTGGTTATCTCTATACATTGCTTCCACCACGGTTCAGCCTGGTCATAGGTACCTTGACCCTGATACAATCTTCCTAAGCCAACAAAGGGCCATGGTAAATCTTCATCCCTCAGCCAGTCAGTTAGGACTGTGGCAGCTTCGACTAAATGAGGAATGGCGGGGGTAACTCCTGTAATCTGATCACGAGTTGGTGTTTGGGGAATTTCTTTTGCCTTAGCCACCATTACCTGACAAAAGCTTTGCTTGTAGCCATCGGCCTCTGGTAATTGAGCGAGCTTAGTCAGGAAAAATTCTCGAATTAGTTGATGGAGCCGATAGGTTTGCTGTTCGGTCAGTTGTAAGAGATTACGATTGACTAAAAAGCGATCGCGTAATTCTTCTAATTCTTCTTGTTCTTCTTCCCGGTCATCCTCATCTTCAGTTTCGATAACACAAGACTCTACCAGTGACCAATCAAAAGGAGCAGGAGCAAACAGACTCAGACGACATCCCAACTGTTGGGCTTCTGGACAATCTTTCAAATCTTCCCAGGATAACTCAAAGGCTGCTGCTACTCCCAACTGGGCTGTGATCTCCCCTTGTTCTGTTTGATAAAGTAATGCCTTAGCTGCTAATTTCTTTTTCTCTAAACGTTTCTGAACTTTAGCAATGGTTAAACTTGAATGTATATCTAAATATCGTCCGACTAACTCCAAACCCAAAGGCAAATACCCCAACCATTCACATAACGCTTGTGCTTCTGTTAGTTCTTTCTCAATGCGCTCTTTACCAACAAGGGATTCCAATAATTCCAATGCTGCTTTTGGCAAAAGTACATCCAAATCAATTCGTCGGTAAGAAGCCCCTGGACGCTGACGGCTGGTGATCAGTACCTTGAAACGGGGTTGGGCTGGAGGTAAGTAGGGCTGAATTCTCTGTTTGTAGTCGTTGCTGAAAGAAGGCACATCATCCAGCACGATCAATGCTGTTCCTTGTGGCCAATGCCCCCAGCAGTATTCTACTTGTTGGTTGAACTCTAGTTCATCTGGAATGGTTAATCCTAATTTAGTACGGGCAAAATTGATAACTTGAGTCCCGAGATCCAAGCCTCGCACTGGGAACCAGCACAACCCACCAGGGTAGTTGTGCTGATTTTTCAGAGCATATTGTAGAGCTAACTCGGTTTTGCCAACACCGCCCATTCCGGCAATGGCACAAATCACTAATTGATCGGTCTGTTCAAATTCTTCATGGAGCTTCTCAAGTTGAGGGTCCCTACCGACAAAGTGGGGAGTGCCACGATTGATAATGTTAGTGGGGGGATTTAACTTTTTTTTTTCTTCCCCTTGCCATCGGGTCGTTTGGTCGTTCGCGCAATAACTCCACTGGTAGCAGTTTCGTGCCGTCCTCTCCTTTGGGCAGTCTAAAGGTAGGATCCCGACCGATTTCCCGTCCACCGTCCTGTTTTTTCCATGCTTGACGGGGGTAGATGCGGAGGGAGGCGGTGTTCCCTTCGATCTTCAATTCACATAGTGAATAACCATGGAGCCGTTCCTTTTTTTCTTTCCCCCACCCTTCAATGCCGAACAGGGAGCAGCCTTGCAGTGTGCTTCGAGGATTAGCACCACCTTCTGCCAAGCTGCTCAAGTTAGACTGGTGCATGTGTCCGAACAGATGTAAAGCGAATCGTTCCGGCGAGCTATAAATCTCCCCTTTTAGCTGCTCTTGGGCTTCTTCGGTTAGCC
Source organism: Moorena sp. SIOASIH (assembly GCF_010671925.1). Taxonomy (GTDB): domain Bacteria; phylum Cyanobacteriota; class Cyanobacteriia; order Cyanobacteriales; family Coleofasciculaceae; genus Moorena. Next base: position 744,891 of record NZ_JAAHIH010000004.1, read on the forward strand.
AATCCTGGGGGTGGTGGGTAAGTAGCAAACAGGCATCGTGGTCTTGTGCCCAAGACGGCCCATGGTCATGACTTTTATTACATGCCTCATGGAACTGGCACATATCTAGAGCCAGCTTACCGTGTCTACCGTCCATCAGTTGCAGAAACGCGCTATTGAGTCCTAAAATTCCGAGTTTGAACCCATCCTTCTCAATTGTTGCTGAAAAATCTCCTGGCAGTATGCCTTTTGAATAGATGTCGGGCTTAGGTACGGTCGTATTTTGCCACCATTGAAGATAATTATCGAAAGCCTTGTCTACAAGTTGTCGCTCAGGACATTTGCTGTTATCCCAAAATGCCTGTTGGAATTCATGATCGTCCCACCGATCCTGGAGATTAATCAATACGGAGTCAGACTGATCTGGTCGAACCAGGTCGTGGTTGCCAGGTACAGCCAGAAACTTTGGCTCAAATTCCATCTCGCCAAACTTTTTCCAGAACTTATCTAAGAGTTTGTCTAGCTGTTGGAATTCCGATTCACTGCCGCGCTGAGTGAGATCGCCTGTAAACATTACCAAATCGATTGGGCCTACCGTTTCACAAAGGTACTCTAAATCCTTAAAGAAAATTTCCTCAACATTTGGCCAGAGAGTTTTTGAGCCTTTCATACCCATGTGAAGGTCTGTCAGATGTAACCACCTAAGGATCACCTCCGTGTGATCATACATTTTGACCAAGCTAGTTGAATCACTCACCGATTAGCTTCCAGTTAACTATATATTATTAACCAGTAGATGCCTGAAACCCAATTTTGATTTAGTCTAACACAGGAAAATCAGGGAACAGCGGATCTGGGAACAGGGAACAAAAGTGATAACAATTCATTTTATATACCTATCACAATTTATCTGATATATTTCATTTTTTTTAGTTACCGTTGCCGATGATATCAGTAAAGTTAATCCAATAAAAAATCCCATTCTATGAAAGAGATGCTACGCGATTGAAGGAAGGTCACGCTACGCGATCGCTAACATTTTTATTCTATTCCCGATTCCCGATTCCCGATTCCCGATTCCCGATTCCCGATTCCCGATTTCCGATTCCCAATTCCCAATTCCCAATTCCCAATTCTCAATTCTCAATTCTTAATTCTACATTCTTAATTCTACATTCTACATTCTTAATTTCTTTTCTGTACATTTTCCTTCAATACCCCCTCAAAAAAAAAATTATAAAAACCCTTGACAACTAAATTTATAATCGTTATGATTATATTTATAAACTTCAAACACGAGTTTAATTATGACTGAAGACTTTGTACCAAACGAAAACAACAATACTGAAGAGACTACTCCTGGTAATACTCCTCAGGAACCTTCCCCAAAAAAATACCCAGTTAAGCACATTTTGAAAGGATCACGTAAGGCAATACTCAATACCATGCATGCCCTTTATGCACTGCGTTACGCCGAAATCTCGGAGTGGAGCCCCCTTCAGCCCACTGGCATCCCAGGGGAATTCATCACGATGATGACCAAGTACTTAATTATCGGTTAAACTAATTTACGGGGGGTTTTACCCCCCTGGCAAAAAAATCAAGTCTGATGTCAGCGGTCAGCGGTCAGCGGTCAGCGGTCAGCGGTCAGCTGTTGGGTAATAGTTCATAGCTGATAACTGATAACTGATAACTGATAACTGATAGCTTACGGTCTGATTAAATCGGATTATGTCTGGTTTGGTTTACAAAGTTGAGTCATAAGGATAACTTTTAGCCGTGGAAAGTATTTCTGCGGCTATTTTTTTTGTTAAAGGTTGGGAGGTTGAAGGTTGAAGGTTGGGATGGAGAATGCAGAATGTAGAATTAAGAATGTAGAATTTAGAATGTAGAATTTAGAATGTAGAATTTAGAATGTAGAATTTAGAATGTAGAATGTAGAATTTAGAAGGTTGGAATGTTGAAGGTTGGGATGTTGAAGGTTGAAGGTTGGGAGGTTGAAGGTTGAAGGTTGGGAGGTTGAAGGTTGAAGGTTGGGAGGTTGAAGGTTGAAGGTTGGGATGTTGAAGGTTTAAGGTTGGGATGTTGAAGGTTATTCGGTTGAAGGTTTAAGGTTGGGATGTTGAAGGTTATTCGGTTGAAGGTTTAAGGTTGGGATGTTGAAGGTTTAAGGTTGTCTGTCAGAAGGCAGAATGTAGAAGGCAGAATGTAGAATGTAGAAGGCAGAATGTAGAAGGCAGAATTATAAATTATAAATTATAAATTATAAATTCCCAATTCCCAATTCCCAATTCCCAATTCTAAATTCTTAATTCTTAATTCTAAATTCTTAATTCTTAATTCTACATTCTTAATTCTTAATTCAAATAGGTACTGTCAAAACAAATCCAGGTAGTATGTATTCTCCAGATAAACTAACTGGAAATTGGACTATTTCTACTGGTTGATTGGGACGGTATATTTCTATTTGCTGATTCTGAGGATTAATTAACCAACCTAGTTGTAAGCCACTGTTGAGGTATTCTTGCATCTTGTCTTGTAGAGGTTTAAGGGCGTCTGTCCGTGAACGCAATTCAATCACAAAATCAGGGCAAATCGGGGGAAATTTTTGCTGTTGTTCTGGAGTGAGGGCTTGCCAACGGTCTAACTTTACCCAAGCTGCATCAGGGGATCTATCTCCGCCGTTAGGTAGTTTAAACATGGTGGAGGAACTGAAAACTTTACCTAGTTTAGTTTGGCGATTCCAAATGGTTAGTTCAGTAATCAAATCTGCTTCTTGATTTCCACTAATTCCTCCTACTGGTGGCATGATAATTAATTCTCCCTTAGCAGTGCGCTCTATCTGGAATTCTGGATTTACTTGACAAAGATGATAAAATTGATTATCGGTAAAATCCACATTTTCTAAGTTAAGGGTGACAAACATCATTAACCTCCGAGTTGGTGTTCAAATAATCTTGTATCCAATTGCAACCATAGATTAGTAACTGATCTAAATCGAGGACTTGATCTAAATTCCATATAATAACAGTGTTGTCTCCACTGGCGGAGGCGAGCATTTCACCATTGGGGCTGAAAACTACGGCTAAGACGCCATCGCTATGTCCTTTCAGGGTAGTTAAAAGGGTTCCATCCCGTTTCCAGAGTTTGACGGTTTTGTCATAACTAGCGCTAGCAATTCTGTTACCGTCAGGGCTAAACACTACTCCTAATACTCCTGCTTGATGACCGTTGAGGGTAGTAATCAAGGTACCATCGCGCTTCCAGAGTTTAATGGTTTTGTCCCAACTCGCGGACGCAATGGTTTCACCGTCGGGACTGATGGCAACGCTGTAAACCCGGTCATGGTGTCCCTTCAGGGTAGTAATCAAGGTTCCGTCTGGCTGCCAAAGCTTGACAGTTTTATCCCAACTGGCGGACGCAATTAGAGTCCCGTCTTTGCTGAAGGCTACTCCATCAATGCGTCCGCTATGGCCGTTGAGGGTATTAATTAAGGTACCGTTCCGTTTCCAAAGCTTAATGGTGTTATCGGCACTAGCGGAAGCCATCATCTTACCGTCGGAGCTGAAGACTACTGCTAAAACGGCGGCGCTATGATTTGTTAAGGTTTTTACCAAGCTACCGTTTCTGTGCCAGAGCTTGATGGTGTTATCGGCACTAGCGGAGGCAATCATCTCACCATCGGGGCTAATCGCTATTCCTGAAACTCTAGCGCTATGGCCAGTCAGGGTTCTTTGTAGACTACCATCTTTATTCCACAGTTTCACGGTCTGATCCCAACTCGCGGATGCAATGGTTTTTCCGTCTGGGCTAATGGCCACTGCCCAAACTAAATCACTATGCCCTCTGAGCCTGGTTAGAATGATGCCATCAGGTTTCCAGAGCCTAACGGTTCCATCCCAACTCGCGGATGCAATAGTTTTTCCGTCTGGGCTGATGGCCACACCGTACACTAAATCTTGATGTCCTCTGAGGGTAGTGAGTAATGTCCCTTCCCAACTCCACTGGTTAACGGTTCCGTCCCAACTCGCGGACGCAATGGTTTGACCATCTGGGCTGATAGCAACTTTGTAAACGCGATCGCTATGGCCCTGAAGAGTTTTTAGTAAAGTGCCATCAGTATCCCAGAGTCTAACGGTTTTATCCCCTGACGCTGACGCAATGGTTTGACCATCTGGGCTGATGGCAACTTTGTAAACGCGATCATTATGCCCCTGAAACGTCCTTAGTAATTTCCCATTATAGCGCCAAAGTTTAACGGTTTTGTCCCCTGACGCTGACGCAATGGTTTTACCATCTGGGCTAATGGCCACTCCATAAACAATAGCGCTATGGTCTTTAAGGGTAGTAATCAAGGTACCGTCAGCTTTCCAGAGTTTGACGGTTTTGTCTCCAGACCCTGAAGCAATCATCTGGCTGTCGGGGCTAATGGCAACACCATAAACCCCAGCTTGATGACCCTTGAGGGTTTTATCGGGTTGGGATTGAAACCTGCCCTGACTATCCCGTTTCCAGAGTTTGACGGTTTTATCGTCACTAGCGGAAGCAATCAGATTCCCGTCTGGGCTAATGGCAATGTCGTAAACCCCAGCTTGATGACCGTTGAGGGTAGATAATAAATTACCATCCAGTGTCCAGAGTTTGATGGTCTTATCATAACTAGCGGTAGCGATTAGATTAGCATCCTGGTTAATGGCAACTGCCCAAACCTGATGGCTATGCTTTACTAACCGATTATATTCAACAGTGCCATAAACTGCTTGTCTTAGCACGGATTCTACTTGAGTTTCCGTACTGGGGTCGGCTCTACCAAAGCTTTTCAATCGTTGCTTGGCTCTGATCGCTTCTACTAGGGCGTCTAATTGTTGATTGGAGGCAAAGAGCGCTGCTGAGGATTTTGCGATCGCATTCATTTCGCTAATAGCTGAGCGTCTATATCCGAGGTAAGTGGTTGCCCCTAACCCTGTGGAAACCATCAATGCTGTACCCACTGCTAGCAGCAAGAACTTGAGTCGTCTGGCACTTTTTTTCTGTTCTGCTAGTCTTGCTTCTGCTTCCTTAGCCCGTTCTGCTTCTAAATACCGTTGCTGTTCAATCCAGCTTAATTCTTGAGAGGCAGCTAAGAATTCATCATCTACTACACTCAACCGTTTGCCCGCTTTCCAGTTTAACGCTTCTGCTAAGGCTTGTCCTCGCAACAGCCGAGAATTATCTTCACGGTTGGACGCTAACCAAGCGTTGAGGGCTTGACTATAAGGTCGCAGATTCCCTAATTTTTGCTCAACCCAATCCTGATTAAAAATAGACTGGTAGATCCGATTATAAACCCTTAGCACTGGGGAAGTTTTGTTCTCCTGACCAGGCTGCTTAACAACTAACCCACTTAGTCGTAATTCTATTTGTTCAGGAGTATCATCTGCAGCAATTTCTCCCTGTTGTAAGATTTGCTGATAAAGAGCCAATAACCGACTAGACCCTTGTTCATTTCTGAGAATGCGATCGCTTAAAGTTCGTAAATGCTCCGGTTGATCATTGGCTTCCCAGTTGTCAATAATTTGGTTGCGCACAAGCTGCTCTAACCAAAATGCTTCCGTACCAGGGGGAATAGTCAGAGAGCCACTAATTGCCGTTTGATTTGATATCCGCACCAGATAGCACAGCTTTTGAGTCAAAAATGGTTGTCCTCCTGTCCAAGCCAATATCTCTTTGAGAAGAGTTTGGGGATTGTCTACTAATCCTACTAATCCTGATGCTAAGGGTTGAGCTTCTTCTAGGGTAAACCCATGCAAATCAATAGCCTTACCAATATTAAAGGGGGTTCGTTTTCTCTGGGAAATTAAATCTGAAGGGGTAGCCACTCCAAATAATGCAAAAGTGAGGCGATTGTAGTCATGATTTTCTGCTCGTTGGTTATAGCAGGAGCGAATCAGAGCAAAAAAATCATCTGTAGAAAAATTGAGGCTAATAACGCTATCGATTTCATCGAAAAAAATAAAATTTTTTTCGCTTTTAAGGTTAACTAATAAAATTTCTTCGATCACCTGACTCAATCGCTGAATTTCCGATAAATCATCGTGCTCACGCCACCAAGTTTTTAAGTTAACTTTTCTGGAAAGTTTAAATTTTCTTAATAACTCAACGACTAATCCTTTGTACCACTGCTGGGGAGTAATAGTTTCGCTACCAATTATGGTCATATCGATAGAAGCGCAGCTAAAACCAGCCTGTTGCAGTCGATGCTTGATCCGTAAGCGCAAGCTAGACTTACCCATCTGTCGGGAGTTGAACACATAACAAAACTCACCCCTAATTAAGGCATTATAAAGTTCAGCATCAGCTCGACGCTCTACATAACTAGGGGCATTTAATTTTAAACTACCACCGACTTGATATTCGTAGGTGTCCATGTGTAGCAGTTTTAAATTGGTTGAGGTACTTTTTTCTGGGTTTTAGGGAGTAGGGAGTAGGGAGTAGGGAGTAGGGAACAGGTAAGTATTCAGCTATCAGCCGTCAGCTATCAGCTATCAGCTATCAGCTATCAGCTATCAGCTATCAGCTCTTAGCTTATGGGCTACGTTACTTCACAGGCTAGAAGCCTGTCCCACCTAAGGCTGACGGCTGACGGCTGACGGCTGACGGCTTACTGGGAATCAAATCAGCCCACAACATTGCTATATCTGTTCCAGCAGTCTTATTTCTAAATTTATCAGATAAACGGGCTATTTGTTCCTCAGAAAAATGATTCTTCCAATCTCCGATTTCTCCTTTGCGGATAAACGGTGTCATTTCTTGAGGTCGCTGACTCGACCAACGACTTTGGTCTTGGCTCATGCTGGTAAAACTGGTGTGTTTAAGAATGCTATTGAAAATTTCGGCATTATTGAGTTTGTCTACGTATGAACTCCCTAAAAATTTAGCAATTTCTCGAATATGGTTGGGAGTATCAGCTTTCATAGCTTCGTAAGTAATAAACAAAACATTGCTATCCTGGCGATGGTCATACCAAGACAGTAAATGCTCGAAATAATCGCCCCAATCAACTTCGCCATCAATAAAGCATTTAAAAAAATCATTAAAGGTTCCTTCAGCAAAATTATAGTGCTTCACAAAGCCTTTAGTATGGTAATAAAAAGAAACAACACAATCAAAGGGATTGCGAGCAATATAGATATACTTGGCATCAGCACAGTAAGGGGTGCATGAGTAAGGAAGATGAGTTTTAATAAACCTTGGTGATGGCATGGCTGCTACAAAATCAGCACCCACTTCTTCTAGATGAGGTACTTCTAAATTGATGTCTTTGCCCACAGGTAGGGGTTCGCCATCATGGTTGAGCATCCAGACAATATGTTGAACCCAAGTTGTGCCACATTTGGGATAAGTAACAATAAAGTTATCCTCTGGTTGAGCAGTGTAATTGAGTCCAGATTCAAAACAGGTTACCGGAAATCCCATGGGAATACGGAATCCCTGACACATTGAGTAGTGGGGTTTTTGTCGTTTTTGGTTCATTGTTTCGTTAGGGAGTAGGGAGTAGGGAGTAGGGAGTAGGGAATCGGGAATCGGGAATCGGGAATCGGGAATCGGGAATCGGGAATCGGGAATCGGGAATCGGGAATCGGGAATCGGGAATCGGGAATCGGGAATCGGGAATCGGGAATCGGGAGTAGAGGGAATAAAATTGACTGTAGCTCATCTAGAAATTATCAGACTCATTCGGATATTTTTTTAGGGTTATGCTAGATCAGCAATACTTTTGATTATATACACAACATACTATAGCAGTAATTCTAAATTATAGGTCATAAACTGGCAGTTTTATTGTTAAGATAAATAACCATAATTACTGAATTAGTATACTACTCAATATTGTTGAGATATAATCGAAAATTGTATGGCTGCTCAAACGCTGATAAATTAAAAATTATTTACCCAATAATTTTTAATTCCTTTTGACTGACGCGATCCTCCAAATTCTTAATTCCTGGATCACGTTGGTTATATCGAACTAAGGTAAATCGGTTTAACCACATTATTTATAGTAATATTGTTTGTTATCCTTTGTATTTGGTATAAAATTACTTGCAAATTCACGATATAGCGTTGATCCTACTTATGAGGTACACAATCTTTTGTCCCTATTCCCTCTTCTCTATTCCCTGTTCCCTGTTCCCTGTTCCCTGTTCCCGATTCCCGATTCCCGATTCCCGATTCCCGATTCCCGATTCTCTTAAATGATTATTCAAACCCTACCTAAAAACGTAGTCCATCTAATTGCTGCTGGGGAAGTCATTGATTCTTTAGCGGCAGTGGTGCGAGAACTGATAGAAAATTCCCTTGATGCTGGGGCAACTCGGATTACCGTTTCCCTGTGGACTGAGCAATGGCGGGTACGAGTGGCAGATAATGGCACAGGGATGGAGGTGAAGAATTTGCAAAGAGCGGCTTTTGCCCACAGTACTAGCAAAATCTCTAGTAGTGATGATCTGTGGAAGATTACTAGTTTGGGATTTCGTGGGGAAGCGTTGCATAGTTTGGCGGCTGTGGCAGAGTTAGAAATTTTGAGCCGATGCTCAGGAAATAGTCAGGGGTGGCGAGTTATCTATAATTCCCAAGGTGAACTGCGTCAAATCGAAACTGCTGCGATCGCACCCGGTACGATTGTGATAGTGTCTAATTTATTTGGTAAGTTGCCCGTGCGTCGCCAGGGTTTACCGGCGATGGCACAACAGTTGCGTGCTGTCCAAACCATTATTCATCAACATGCTCTGTGTCATCCTAGGGTGAGCTGGCAAGTGGAGCAAAATGGACGTCCATGGTTTAATCTTTGTCCTGGTCATACTGCCCAACAGATTCTGCCTCAAATTATCAAGCAGTTAAAGGAAAGTGATTTGCAGCCCCTAACGGTAGAAGTACCGATACCGGATTCGGGAACAGAACAAGAACAGGATAAAAGCACTAAGGAAAATGTCGGAAATGGTTTGATGGAGCTAGTGTTAGGATTACCGGATCGATGCCATCGCAGACGTCCAGACTGGGTAAAGGTAGCGACTAATGGACGAATTGTGCGATCGCATGAATTGGAACAAACCATGATCACAGCATTAGCTCGAACTTTGCCTCGCGATCGCTATCCCATTTGTTTCCTGCACCTGCGGATTTGTCCGAGTCAAATCGACTGGAATCGTCATCCAGCAAAGACCGAAATTTACTTACACTCGGTATCTTACTGGCAAGAGCAAGTTGCTGAAGCTATCGAGCACGCTTTGCGAATCACCCCAGCCACTCTCCCAGAAACCATTCACTCGAACAGGGTAAAACAGTTACTCAAAACATCGGAAGCTAGAGGAGGTTACACCACCAGTCGTTCAATTGAACTGATACCAGCCACTCAAGAAATTACTGACAAAACTGATAGCAAAATTGATAGCAAAACTGATAACAAAACCGATGATATTGGGCTAATCCAACTGCGAGCCATGGCTCAGCTTCATAATATGTATATTGTAGCAGAGCATCCCACCGGTATTTGGTTAATTGAACAGCATATTGCCCATGAACGGGTGTTGTATGAAGAATTATGCGATCGCTGGCAGTTAGTCCCCTTAGAACCTCCCATCATTCTCCAGCACTTATCCCCTAGCCAGGTGGAGCAACTACAGCGCATTGGTTTAGAAGTTGACCCCTTTGGAGAAGAATTGTGGGCAGTACGGAATGCACCAGAACTGTTGCGTCAGCGAGACGATTGTGCCAAAGCCCTATTAGAACTTAGTTTAGGAGGAGACTTACAAACCGCTCAAGTAGCAACTGCCTGCCGCAGTGCAATTCGCAATGGTATCCCCCTAAGCTTGTCAGAAATGCAGAGGTTATTAGATCAGTGGAAAAAGACTAGAAACCCTCGCACTTGTCCCCACGGGCGTCCCATTTATTTATCCTTAAAAGAGTCTGCTCTTTCTCGTTTTTTCCGCCGTCATTGGGTGATTGGAAAAAGTCATGGGATATAAGTAAGGGTTGGTAGGTTGAAGGTTAGCAAGTTGAAGGTTGGTAAGTTATCAAGTTGAAGGTTAGAAAGTTGAAGGTTGGCAAGTTATCAAGTTGTTCGCGTAGCGTGGCCTTTTGGCCAAGGTTGGCAAGTTATCAAGTTGTTCGCGTAGCGTGGCCTTTTGGCCAAGGTTAGCCAGTTGTTCGCGTAGCGTGGCCTTTTGGCCAAGGTTAGCAGGTTAGCCAGTTGTTCGCGTAGCGTGGCCTTTTGGCCAAGGTTGGCAAGTTATCAAGTTGTTCGCGTAGCGTGGCCTTTTGGCCAAGGTTAACCAGTTGTTGGCCCAAAGCGTTCGGTGTAGGGTAGGTTAGCCAGTTGTTCGCCCAAGGAGGTTCGGTGTAGGGAGTGACTGAATAGAAAATATCTATAGCGTTTATAAATGAGATGTAAACCTAGGTTTGATTGGAGAATAAAAATCCAGATCTCTTTCCCCTCTTGCGTTTTGCCTTTTGCCTCTTGCCTTTTTTAGCAACTCGTGGGTTTACAACCCAGATGAAAACGCTAGACTAACCAGCTCCTCCTTAACAACACTACAGCCATTATTGTAAAGTATTGTTACAGAAATGAACACTTCTGTTGATAATATTGCTAGTGTATAAACGCCAGCAAAAAAAGAAGAGTGCTGACCTAAAGATAGTCATAAAAATATAGGTATTTGTGGTGTATAAGCCTGAAATTTGTGCATGTTTATAGAGAACACCAATGCTGTAATATTTATTTAGGACAAGATTAAAATCAGCATCAGGGTCAAGAGTACAATGCCTAAACTCTAAAACTTACCCCTATGGAAAACCAAATCACTGCGACTCAGCTTTCTCTCCCCAAAGGTGGAGGAGCAATCCAAGGTATAGGAGAAACATTTCAAGCTTCAGAATTCACTGGAACCGCTTCCCTATCTATTCCGATTGGGACCTCCTCCTGTCGAGGATTTGAGCCAAAAATTAGCGTTGATTACAGTTCTGGTAGTGGAAACGGAAGCTTTGGTTTGGGGTTCAATCTGTCTATCCCGAATATTTCTTGCAAAACGTCAAAGGGACTGCCACAATACGATGGCTCTGATACTTTTCTAGTTTTTAATGGAGATGATTTAGTTCCGATTGTAGGGGGTAAGCGAGAGGCGATCGCAAACAATATTAAATACACGGTTATCTCTTATCGTCCCCGTACGGAAGGATTATTTGCCCAGATTGAACAGTGGATTTCACCGCAGGGGGATTATTTTTGGCGGGTAGTCAGTAGTGATAATGTTACTAGTATTTTTGGCAAAACCGAGAATAGTAGAATCTTTGATCCAGAAAATCCTAGTCATATCTTTGAATGGCTGCTATCAGAAACGTTTAATCCATCAGGCGATCGCGTTGTCTATGAATACAAGTCAGAAAATATAGATAACGTACCAAATGACCTTTGCGAAGTCAACCGCAGCCAAACTGCTAATAAATATATTGAACGAATCAAGTACGGGAATGTTACTCCCTTTCAAGAAGGGCAAAATCAGGCAGAACAATGGTTGTTTGAAGTGGTATTTGATTATGGCGAGTATAATCTAGACTCCGACACCCCCTATAGTCCAGTTCAATCATGGACTAATCGCCAAGATTCTTTTTCTACTTACCATGCTGGGTTTGAAATTCGCACCCATCGGCTGTGTCGCAGCATCTTGATGTTCCATCGCTTTGAAGCAGAATTTGGTAGTGAACCAATTTTGGTTAAAGCGACTCGTTTCTCTTATGATGAAACGCCCATAGTTAGCCTGATGACTGGGGTTGAGTCTGTTGGTTATAGCTATGATAATGGCAAATATCAACGAAAAAGTTTGCCGCCTTTGGAGTTTAACTATACCGAATTTAAACCAACAAATCACGCCTTTGAGCCTCTGTTGTCAGAAAAGGGTGAGTTTTTACCGGGATTAGATTTACCTCCGAATTATTCTCTGATTGATTTATATGGGGAAGGTATTCCGGGAATTCTCTACAGTGACGGAAAGACTACTCTTTATTGGGAGCCGGAAGCCAAGGAAAACGGAAAGGATGGAGCCGCAGTCAGCTATAGCCCACCCCAAACTCCCCAAGCTTTCCCCATTGAACGCAATGTCCAGGGGGCTACTCAGCGATTGATGGATTTGACCGGAAATGGTCAAATGAATTTGGTGGTGAGTAGGGGAACGACTACTGGCTATTATGAAGCGAATAGCGATCGCACTTGGCAGAGTTTCCAGACATTTCCTTCGTTTCCCACCGACTTTAGCCACCCAGAAAATCAACTGTTGGATATGACAGGGGATGGTTTGACGGATATTTTGCGGATGGATAGCGATCGCATTTGGATTTATCCAGGTAAAGGTAAAGAAGGCTTTGGTAGCCCATTCAGTCGAAATAAGAAAAATGACATTCCTTTGGTTCGGAAGGGGTCAGAGTCGGAAATTTGGCAATTTACGGATATATTTGGCACTGGGATGCAGCACTTGGTGCGCGTTACTAATGGTGTGGTGGAGTGCTGGCCAAGTTTAGGTTATGGCAAGTTTGGTCAGCGGGTGCTGTTGGATCATGCTCCCCGTTTTGGCAAGCAGATGGACGCTTCACGGTTATTTCTCGCAGATTTGGATGGTTCTGGTACGGCTGACTTGATTTATGTCCATTCCGACCGGGTGCAGATTTGGTTTAACCAAAGTGGGAATAGTTTTAGTGAACCGATAACTATTTATTTACCGAGTAAGTGGGAACAGTTAAATCAAATTCGTTTTGCTGACGTATATGGCAATGGTACAACTTGTTTGGTGTTTAGCGACAACCATATAAAACCCCGCCACTGGTGTTACGATTTTTGTCAGCGTCGCAAACCCTATTTGTTAAATGAGATTAACAACAATCTGGGGTCAAAATCCACTATTACCTATTGCAGTTCCACTAAGTTTTACCTGGAAGATAAGAAGAAGGGTAACCCTTGGATTGTTAATTTACCGTTTCCGGTGCAGGTGGTGGAGAAGACGGAAAGTTTCGATCTGATTTCCGGTTCCAAAATGGTTAGTTCCTATGCTTATCATCACGGTTATTATGATGGGGTTGAGCGGGAGTTTCGCGGTTTTGGTTTGGTTGAGCGTAGGGATGCGGAAACGTTAGAGGATTTATTGAAAGGTGATACCTCTAGCCCCCCTAGCCCCCCAACTTTGGGGGGAACAGGATTTCAAAGTCCCCCAAACTTGGGGGATTTAGGGGGCAAAAATCTGATCGGGGAGAAAAATGTATCTAGCCCCCCTAGCCCCCCAACTTTGGGGGGAACAAGATTTCAAAGTCCCCCAAACTTGGGGGATTTAGGGGGCAAAAATCTGATCGGGGAGAAAAATGTATCTAGCCCCCCTAGCCCCCCAACTTTGGGGGGAACAGGATTTCAAAGTCCCCCAGGATTGGGGGATTTAGGGGGCAAAAATCTGATCGGGGAGAAAAATGTATCTAGCCCCCCTAGCCCCCCAACTTTGGGGGGAACAAGATTTCAAAGTCCCCCAAACTTGGGGGATTTAGGGGGCAAAAATCTGATCGGGGAGAAAAATGTATCTAGCCCCCCTAGCCCCCCAACTTTGGGGGGAACAAGATTTCAAAGTCCCCCAAACTTGGGGGATTTAGGGGGCAAAAATCTGATCGGGGAGAAAAATGTATCTAGCCCCCCTAGCCCCCCAACTTTGGGGGGAACAAGATTTCAAAGTCCCCCAAACTTGGGGGATTTAGGGGGCAAAAATCTGATCGGGGAGAAAAATGTATCTAGCCCCCCTAGCCCCCCAACTTTGGGGGGAACAGGATTTCAAAGTCCCCCAGGATTGGGGGATTTAGGGGGCAAAAATCTGATCGGGGAGAAAAATGTATCTAGCCCCCCTAGCCCCCCAACTTTGGGGGGAACAGGATTTCAAAGTCCCCCAGGATTGGGGGATTTAGGGGGCAAAAATCTGATCGGGGAGAAAAATGTATCTAGCCCCCCTAGCCCCCCAACTTTGGGGGGAACAGGATTTCAAAGTCCCCCAGGATTGGGGGATTTAGGGGGCAAAAATCTCAGAGAGGAAACAACAGATTTTTATGTACCGCCCATATTAACTAAAACTTGGTATCATACCGGAGCTTGGCAGCGTTATGATTCTTTGTCTCGCCAGTATGAAAAGGAGTATTTCCAGGGGGATAGTCAAGCTTATCAATTCCCGGATAGTATCTTTGCAGATTTGCATGGGGAAGTGGATGCAGAAACCAGTCGTCAAGCGTACTGGACGTTAAAAGGAATGGTGCTGAGGGAAGAGGTTTATGGTTTAGATGGTTCTGAGTTGGAAGATAAACCCTATGCTGTGACTGAAACGAATTATCACGTTAAGTTATTACAACCTAAAGGGGAGAATAAATATGGGGTTTATTTTGTTGAACCAAGGGAAACTCTAAGCTATCAGTATGAGCGTAATGCTGATGATCCGCGCATTAGTCATCAATTTGTTTTGAAAGTAGATGACTATGGGAATGTGCTTCGTTCTTGTACGGTGGCTTATGGAAGGAGACAACCCACCCCTAACCCCTCCGAGGAGGGGAACAAGATACACCCTGAGCAATTAAGTTTGAAGGTTGTCAGTGAGGATAATCAGTTTATTAATATCACCGGAGAAGATATTAATTTACTAGGTGTTACTCTGGAAAATAAGAGTTATGAAATTACTAATCTTGCTTTAAAGTCTGGTGAGCAATATTTTAGTTTCGCTGAAGTTGATGATTATTTAGAGCAGGTTTTAGAGTCTTCTAATTTATTGACTTGGCAACGTCATTATTATTGGTCGCCGGAATCACAAAAATCCTTGCCATTGGGAGAAGTTAGTCCGGAAGCTTTGCTCTATCAAACTGAAGTTGCTGAATTTGGTAAACAAGAGGTTCAAGAAGCATTTAGCAGTGCCTTAAATCAAGAAAGATTAGAGGATTTACTTTCTAGGGAAGGGGGATATCAGCTTAAGGAGAATTATTGGTGGAATCCAGGATTAACCCAAACTTACAATAGTGCAGACAAATTCTTTTTACCCCAAGCGACAATCGACCCCTTTGGGAATGCTACTACTTACGACTATGACCGTTATCATCTGCTTACTGTTAAGGTGACGGATGCTTTAAATAATGAGATGGTGGTGGAAAAGGTCGATTATCAGACGCTTCAAACCCAGCGAATCCGGGATATTAATCAAAATATTTCTGAAGTGCTGTTTGACCCCATGGGGATGGTAACGGTTACTTCGTTTTATGGCACTGAAAATGGGGAGTCTCAGGGTTTTGCAGCACTGGAAGACTATCAGGTTAAGGAGTTGCCTGAGTTAGCAGAATTGATGGCGAATCCCCAGGATTATTTACAGGGTGCTGCTAGTTATTTCTATTACGATTTGTTTGCTTGGAAGGATAGGAATGTTCCGGTTCATGCTGTTAATTTAATTGCGGAAGATTATCCGAATAATGGTAATGCTCGAATCCTAACCAATATTTCCTATAGTGATGGGTTTGGTAGGGAGTTACAAAGTAAGGTGAAGGTGGAGGGTGGACTGGCGTTTCAGTTCAGTCAATCTATTCCCCAGGTACCGGATTTAGATCCCCCTAAATCCCCCTTAAAAAGGGGGACTATGACTCAAGCCTCTCCCAGTCGGGGAAAAACCCACCCCCTACCCCTCCCAAGAGGGGAGTCGGAGGAGCGCTGGTTAACGTCTGGTCGCACAGTTTATAACAATAAGGGGAATCCGGTTAAGCAATATGAGCCTTATTATCTCAATACCTATGAATATGTGGATAATGAAACCCTTAATCAGTTTGGGGTATCTGATACTCTATATTACGACCCCCTAGAACGAGTAATTCGCACGGAGACTGCTAAGGGATTTTTCAGTAAGGTTGAATTTACGCCTTGGTCAGAAAAGAATTATGATGTCAATGATACGGTAAAAGATTCTAGTTTCTATAAAAATTTCCTGGAAAATTATCCAACTAATCCTACCGAAGCGCAACGGAATGAAAGGGATGCTTTGGATAAAGCTGCAGTATTTTATGATACTCCTGTAATTAGGATAATGGATAGTTTGGGTCGGGCTTTTATGGAAATTGATAATGGCTTAACGTCTTACTATAACTATGATATTCAAGGACGGTTACTTGAATCTATCGATCCTCGACTCTATGCTTCTAATCTGACTCAGGGAACAGCTTATTATAATTTTCGATATCGCTATGGGCTGAGAGTAGGTAGTGAAGAAGAACCAGTAAATCCTTTGGTTACAGACAGCACCGATGGAGGAGTTAACCTCAGTCTGGATAATGCTATGGGTAACCACTTATGGAATCGCAGTCCCAGGAATTTTGACCAGGTCATTTATTATGATGAGTTGCAACGAAAGGTCAAAATTAGAACTCAAGGTATCAAGAATGATGGCACTGTTGCTACTGATAATGTTGTTGAAACCTTCATTTATGGGGAAAGCCAACCCAATGCAGCAGACTACAACTTGCGGGGACAACTTTATCAACTACGCGACCAATCTGGATTAATTACTAATAGCGGTTATGATATCCAAGGAAATATGCTCGAAACCAGTCGCCAGTTAACTAAAAATTATCAAGATTATGTAAACTGGGATGATAAGGTTGAGTTGGAAGAAGAAATTTATACTCATCAATTGGCTTTTAATGCAATTCAACAGTTAATCGCTGAAACTACTCCAGATGGTTCTATTAAGACCAATAGTTACAATCGCTTAGGGTTGTTATAAAAGGTGACAGTAACATTACCAGATGGCACATTACAGCCCATTATCGATGACATTGAATACGATGCTAAAGGTCAAAGGGTTGCTGTTTCCTATGCCAATGGAGTGAACACAACTTATAGCTACGAGGAGACTACTTGGCGTTTAATTAAGCTGTATAGTACTAGGTCGAATCGCGATCGCAACGGAAAAGAACGCAAATCTGTGATTCAGGATATCGTCTATACCTATGACCCGGTGGGGAATATTACTCGTCTCAAGGATAATACTTATGCAACGGTTTTCTACAACAATCAAAAGGTAGAACCCCTGTCTGACTATACTTATGATGCCCTATACCGTTTGATTGAGGCAAATGGCAGGCAGCATCCGGGGATTAATGCCAGGACTCATCAAGATAATGACCAAGATGGGGACTTTAAGCAGAGTAAGTTTATTCCGCTTAGCGATCGCAATGCGTTGGAACAGTATCGGGAAAATTATACCTATGATGATGCTGGAAATTTAATTAAAACTACCCATATAGCATCCAATTCCTGGACGCGGACTCAGGAAATTATGCCGGATTCCAATCGGTTAAAGTCTGTTAGCAGTAATAATGGGTTTACTGATTCCCTACCTATTACTTATGACCGTTCCGGAAATCAGCAACAGCTTAATGGTAATAGTACAGTGAGCTTGACGTTTAATTGCTGTGAAAATTTAGTTAAAGCTGGGATTATCGAACGTGAGGGACAGCCGGATGATAGCGATTATTATACCTACGATAGTGGGGAAATGCGAACTCGTAAGGTGTCGGAGCGTTTGGTAAATGGTGGTGCTGTGATTCAGAAGGAATCAAAAATTTATTTGGGTAATTATGAAGTCAAACGTTTGCACAATGAAACTGAAAATGGGGAAACAACTATCCTGAAACGGCAAACCCTAAGAGTAATGGATGGTGAAACCTGTGTGGCGATTTTCCATTATTGGGAACAGGACGATTGGCAACGGGAAGTTGAGCAAGTAGGGACTAGAAAGCTGCGTTATCAAATGGGTAATCATCTGGGTTCTGTGGCTTTGGAAGTGGATGATGATGCTCAGATTATCAGTTATGAGGAGTATTTTCCCTATGGGGGAACGGCGTTTATTGCTGGTAAGAATCAGCAG
Source organism: Moorena sp. SIOASIH (assembly GCF_010671925.1). Classification (GTDB taxonomy): domain Bacteria; phylum Cyanobacteriota; class Cyanobacteriia; order Cyanobacteriales; family Coleofasciculaceae; genus Moorena. The sequence continues at coordinate 762,815 of NZ_JAAHIH010000004.1, forward strand.
GAGGTGAAGCTGAAGGAATATCGCTATAGCGGGAAGGAAAGGGATGATGGTACTGGGCTTTACTATTACGGTGCGAGGTATTATGCGCCTTGGTTGGGAAGGTGGTTGAAGCCAGATCCGGCGGGGACGGTGGATGGATTGAATTTGTATGGGTTTGTGGGAGACAACCCGATTCATTGGGTTGATTTCCAAGGAATGTCAAAAGAAGTAAAGAAAAAAAACGATGGAAAAGCACACGGATTGAGGAGTAGAACTGGAACCAATAATTTACTTGAGCCAAGTGATGCCTACAAAAAGGCATCAGCACTAGCAAATGAATTTGATAAATCCCAAATGAAACCTGGTGGCACCGGCGTATTTGGAGGGTACAAGAAATAAAAAGTTGATAAACTTAAATCTCTGAAATTCTTTGACTACATAAAAAGTAATGACCCTGAAAAGATAATGAATTTAAGCAAGGAATTCCTTAACTATAAAAAGCTAAATCCAAGAAGCAAAAAAATCAGTAAACCACTAATTGATAAAGCGCGTAAAACCAATGTAAAGATAGTGTCGGAAGATCTGGATGAAGGGAATGGAATGTTCACACTAAGCCTCCACGCAGCCAATGATGTGGCGGGAATAATAAATACGAAACAAAGTGGAGAGTGGAAAGCTTTGGGAGCGAGGAAGTACGCATTGATAGCAAAAAGTCTAGACAACGAACTGCCGAATAAAATGGACAGAGAGTACGTGAAAGAATATCTAACGAAGCGATTAGACTGGCAAGAGAAGTACAAGACAGTCAAAAAAACCAAAGAGATAAGAAAATTTATGAAAAACCTAAACCCGAAGGCAAAGGAAGCAATCCAAGATATGTTAATAGTGCAGATGGCAGAGCTAACCAGAGCCAAGGTAGGAGGAAAGGGCTATAATTTAGTGTTTGAAGCAATAAATCATACAGTTAAACAGAGCTACAAGGAAGTATACAGTAGCCATGCGAGTAAATATGCAAAATTCGCGCTAAAAGGAGGAGCTATGGTTTTCAAGTGAAAAAAAGGAGATAAAGGGCCAATCCCGATCTAGTATACAAAAAACATCGAGATAAAAAACAAAAAGAAAAATAAAAAAAAATCCTAAAAAAGTCCGGATGAAAAAAAAAGGAAGGAGTAGAGGATGTAATACCGCATAAAAACCCGATACGAATCACCCAAAAAACCAAAAAAGAAAAGAACGTTAAGGGCAACGAAAGAGAATGGTGGGTAAAGTGCGATCGCCCGCTCTTGTAGGGTGCGTTAACGACAGTGTAACGCACCGAAATCAAACTAACCCACCCCTAACCCCTCCCAGGAGGGGAACCGGAGGGGAACCGGAGGGGAACCGGAGGGGAACCGGAGGGGAATTGAGCCAGACATTACTAAATTAGAACAGTTCAATTAACAAAAACCAGGAAACTAAAATGACAACTATTAAAGTATCAGACGCTCGCCTTAATTCCTTATACAATCAAAACCCCGATTTTGATATCCTTCAATTTAATTTTCGCAATGGTCAAGCTGACAATTTAAACTGGGACAACTTAGATCGAGAAACAATTCTAGAGCTATTAAAAAAATACCAGCGATTATTACGGATAAATCCAAATCCAGAAATTGCCAAAAAGCTGCTTAATGCACTAACGCCGTCAGAATCCAGCACCATGAGTAGTTCTCTAGCAGTACCGCAAACTCAACCCACCCCTAACCCCTCCCAGGAGGGGAATGAGTCGGGGAATGAGTCGGGGGTGAGTATTGATTCTGCTCATGGGATCGCTTCTCTAACAGAAGAGCAATTTGTCAAATTGCTGCCTGGGGAAGAAGCAACAGCCAGACAAATGCACCAAAAGGCGATTGACATTAAAGCCAAAACCCAACTGCTTTGGGCAAGCAAATATGAGAGATGCAGTGGCTTCTCCTCATTTTAGATCCATGGGGGTGAGTACAACACAGGAAAGCGATAATGCTGCACTCAGTCACGATATTCCTAGCTATCAAGAAATGTTTGGGGATCTCGACTATATCGACTGCGAACATTGCGGTTCTATTTTTAGTGCTGCGGCTTATATTGTCGATTTAATGCGGATAGTTGACCAATATATTACGGAACCATATCAAGACAGTATTAGCCAAGCAGGGGGTCTAACCTTAAATCAGCGTCGCCCGGATTTAGCAGAAATCGAACTAACTTGCGAAAATACTAACAGTTTTATACATAATCTACAAATTATTAATCGCATTTTAGAGGCCCGAGTAAAAACAGCTTTGGGAAGCGAAGATGCATTGCTATCTCTAGGCACTATTACCTATCCATTTACTCTACCTTTTCATTTTCCTCAAGAACAAATCCGTAGCTATTTGGGACATCTTAAAACCAAGTTAGGGACTATATATAAAACTTTTGATGTTAACGAATTAGCCGTTGCTAGAGAGTATATTGGACTTTCCTTAGAAGACTATAATCTCATTACTAGTTCCCAAACTAACGAAGAAGAATTGAGGGAATTATACGGAATCGAAAACTTAGACAATCTTACTAATGTTGAGACATTTCTCAAACAAACAGGATTATCTCGAACAGAACTGCCCGAACTACTAGAGCAAAATCTCCATAAAACCGAACTTGAAGCGGGGTTAGCTCATAACTTCTATATCAATCAAGTTCTAGACGATAATCAAGCCGTTCAGTTCAAACAAATCACTGCACAAGAGGCGGATAATGGGGTAATTCCAACCATCGAAAACCTAACGACCGCAACCTTAGACCGCATCCATCGTTTCATTCGTCTGAGTAAAAAGCTGAACTGGTCTTTTACTGACCTCGATTGGGTACTGACCTCAATTAACGCAACCCACCCCCAACCCCGACCAGGAGGGGAGCCGACTGAAATTGACGAAGATGCAATTAAAAAGATTGCCAAAATTAAACAGTTACAAACTAAATATAAGCTACCTCTGGATGTTTTGTGCAGTTTCTGGCACGAGATGAAAACCATCGGCATTGGTAGCAATCATGAAAAACCACAAGATTTGTTTGACCGGGTATTTAACAACCCGTTTAAAAAAATTCTCCGTAACAAGTTTTTTCGTATTCAAGATGATAGTAAACAACTAGAGTTAACTAATCTCAATCAACAAGCTGAATATAATCCGATTTTGGGAAGGATATTGGCTGCTCTTCGATTGAATGTTAATCAATTAATTAACATTTTACGAGCAATTTGGGGAGAGGATAATACTGTTGAGTTAACCGTTGAAAATTTATCCCTGCTTTTCCGCACCAGCAAAATATTGCGATTACTGGGATTAAATAGTGAAGACTATCAAGTTTTATTGAGTTTCCTTGGCATAGAATCAATCAGTTCTCTTTCTATTGACCAATTTATCCAAATTACTGAGCTAGAAGAATGGGTTAAGTCATCTCAAATTAAGATTGATGAACTAGATTACATTCTTACTGGTAAACTTAGCTCCCATCTTGATATCGGATATTCGGAATCTGATATTACTGAGGGAATGAAATCATTATGGCAGTTAGCTGTTGATTCACTTATCAAACCCTCTGATTTTATCGGTGAAGAAATTGACGAGCCAAAATCATTAGAGATATTTCAAAAGTTATTAGAACATAATTACATTCAGGAAGTTACCAGCAATTACTATAATTTTGCCAAAATTAGCCTTGACGAGAAAATTGCAATTGTCCTGAATAGCGAAATCAAAAATGATCCGGAATTAATACAGGAAATCAGAAATCTCATAAATGACGAGAATCAGCTAGACGAAAATAAGCTTGAGAAGCAAATACAATATTTGCTTGAAATAATTCACAAAGCTGATGATAAACAGAAAGAAGAACTAAAACAGATTGCTTCATTTTTTTCTATTGAAGTTGATTTAGCCGTCAGTTTACTTGATTTTGCTTCTATTGCTACCCAGACTCCTGATTATGTTAGCTTTCTCCTTACTCCGGTGCAACAAGAACAAGAATGGTCGGAGATTGTTAAATTTTTTAAAGTTCTGTCAAGAATACTTATACTGACTCAGAAACTAGAACTTACTCCTACTGAACTTAAGTGCATCGCAGACAATAAAACAGCTTTCGGAATTGACGAACTATCCCAGTTAAGCATAAACAACATCCAAACAATTAATCGCTTTAAAGGATTAATTGCAGCTTTCAATGACGAAAAGGATAAATTTGTTGAATATTTTGCCTCTGTCTCTGGAAATGGAGAAACTAATCACATTGAGGAGCTTGCTAAGATTACTGGTTGGAAGTCCGAACAGATTTCTCTACTGGTTTCCCCACCAGAAAACCAAGAAAACAATCAGTTAAATCTTGTAGATCTTGGCAGGGATTTACACAAAACAGTTGAAGGCATCACCAAACTGAAACAGTGCTTTAACTTAAGTCACCACCTGGGAGTAAATATTTCTTGGTTTACTAACTTACTGAACCTGGAAAACTTGCCTGTTGTAGGAGAATCAGAAAATTGGGAACTCTATCAAGATGCTTCTCAGGCAGTTAGGCAAGTTGCCAAAGCTAAATATGATGATGAGGAATGGGTTAAAGTTAGCGAAAAACTTGAAGGTGAACTGAGCGAACGCAAGCGAGATGTACTAACAGCTTGGATATTATGGAAACAGAACTATGATAATTTGCGCCATCTTTCTCAAGAACTACTAATTGATGTAGAAACCTCCAGTGAAGTCTCGATTTCCATCATCAAAGAAGCAACTCTCGCCATTCAAACGTATTTACATCGCTGCAAAATGGGATTAGAACCAGGGGTAAATCAACTCGATATTCCCGAAAATTGGTGGCAATGGATGATGAATTACCGGGTTTGGGAAGCAAATCGTAAAGTATTCTTGTATCCCGAAAATTATCTCGATCCTAGTCTGCGTAAGATAAAAAGCCCGATTTATAAAGAACTTGAAGAGGAGTTACTACAATCAGAAATCACTCAGGAATCGGTAGAAAAAGCCTACCAAAACTATTTTGAGAAATTTACCGAAATTGCACAACTCAAACCAGCAGGGGGCTATCGCTGCACTGTAGAGAATAATTCTGAAGCGCAAGACACCTTATACTTATTTGGTCGCACTGCCACTGAACCCTATACCTATTATTACCGCGAGTTCATCAATCCCAAGGCGAAGAACCCAACCTGGAAAGCTTGGGATAAAATTGATTTGGTTATCAACTCTGAATACATTAAGGCAACCTATGCCTTTCACAAGCTGTTTATCTTTTGGGTAGAAGTCGTTCAAACAAAAAAAACAAAACAAAAAGGTAACAACCTGGAATTCGAGACTGAAACGGAAACTAAAGCCAGTATTAAGTATTCATTTCAGAAATTTGGTAAACAATGGATACAACCCCAAACCTTAGCCAAAGATATTATCATTGAAAACTACGAAAAACTTAATGAAAACCTGTGGCGTAAAGTAACGGCGCTGCCCATACCGGCTAATGATTCAGAGCCAGAAAAAATCCTAACCCTATTTGGAGATTTATTTGAGGAGGATGAATCTTATAGTACTCAAGACGAAAACCAGGGCATCTCTTTGACCATCGATTTGCTGCAAGAGAAAACAAATGTGAACTTGCAGCAATTACCCTCTAATGCTTTTCCCAGCAGATTACCAGTAATATCCAACAGTCAGTTGGAGGTGATCGCAACAGATAATGTTTTGTATGATAACTATGCTGACTATGCTGACGACTCCACAGAGCGTAACTTAATGAGGCAGAGGCAAAGGAAAGGACTGGTGGGATACTGGCCAATGAATGAGGGTAGTGGGAATGTGATCCACGATCGCGCAGGCCACAACAATGGGACTTTAGAAGGAAATCCCCAATGGAAAACAGCTAATGATTTTCCTGGTAATCCCTCCATAAATGTGCTGGAATTTGATGGAGAAGATGATTATGTCAAAATTGCCAATAAATCCTATTTTGATATTATAACCGATGCTATTACTATCTCGATATGGATTAAAGTTAATAGTTTTACGAAAAAGTGGCAAGCCATTATTACTAAAGGAGATGATAGTTGGCGCTTACATCGTTCTGGTAATTCAAATAAACTAAAATTTACCATTGATGGCATAGGAGGAGTTGAGAGTATAAGGGATATTAATGATCAAAAGTGGCATCATGTTGTAGGGTTTTATGACGGGAAAAAACTGAAAATTTATATCGATGGTGAGCTTGATAATTCTACTACTGAGAGTGGCACAATACCTAATAACAATTACAATGTTATGATTGGTGAAAATGATAAGGAAAAAGGAAGATACTTTCATGGACAAATTGCTGAAGTCAGCATTTGGAATGTAGCTCTTAGTGCCGAGCAACTCTTTAATAATATTCCATCCATCCCATTAATAACAAAAAATATATCTAAGTCCCATGGATCCGTCAGTGCGATTGAGAATCAACCAGGTTGGTTCACTTTTGATAACGGAGACGAGGCTTTTTTGGCTATTCCTCAGAAAGCGAATGGTTTCACACAGATCGACAATAGCTTAAAGGCAGTTACTCAAAATGGTACAATCACGCTATCCTATGATACTTCTGACGATCCTTCTGATAGTTCTAGTCAATCTGAGCTAAAATATACCTTCACCAGACTAACCACCACCACTATTCGACAATTAAGTCAAAAAATGTTTATCGGGGGTTTGGATAATTTACTGACCCTCGATTCACAACTAACTCCTGAATTAAATTTCCATCGCTTCTCTCCTACCGATTTTGTTATTTATCCTCACAGCAAGCGATTAGATTTTAATGGATCTTTAGGAATTTACTTCTGGGAAATATTTTTCCACATTCCCTTTTTAGTCGCTAATACCTTAAACTCCAACCAGCGCTTTGAAGAAGCTCAGAAATGGTATCACTACATTTTTAATCCTACATCTCCTAAAGAGCTGGTGGCAGACAAGCCAACCCATGAAGGAAGTAACGATCGCTTTTGGCATTACCTGCCATTCCGGGGCAATATCCTGCAAAAACTCCAAGAGTATTTAACTAACGATGCTGCGATCAAAGACTACAATGATAATCCTTTCGACCCCCATGCGATCGCTCGGTTGAGAATCGGTGCTTACGAAAAAGCGATCGTGATGAAATACATCGACAACTTACTGGACTGGGGCGATCAATTATTTGCCCAAGATAATCGGGAATCGATCAATCAAGCAACTTTACTCTATTTTATAGCTTACGATTTGCTGGGAGAAAAACCGGAAAACCTAGGAAAAAGGCGCTCGCCATCCCCGAAAACATTCCAAGAAATCAAAGAACAATATCAAAGTGCTGAAAATATTCCCCAGTTTTTAATCGAGCTAGAGAATCGAGTTAATGATACTACCCCCAGAGCGATAACCAGCGCACCATTTAACGATCTTAATACCTACTTCTGCGCTCCGGAGAACGAACAATTTATTGCCTATTGGGAGCGAGTAGAAGATCGGCTTTATAAAATTCGTCATTCCATGAGTATTGAAGGAATAAAGCGACAACTAGCACTATTCCAAGCTCCGATCGACCCAGCCCAACTGGTTCGGGCAGTCGCAGGGGGAAGAACACCTCTGAGTGTGGTTTCCCAGTTAACCCCTGCGGTTCCCAACTATCGTTTCGATTATATGCTGGAGCGAGCCAAAAACATCACATCCACCCTGATTCAACTCGGCTCATCTTTATTAAGCGCATTGGAGAAGAAAGATGCCGAAGAACTAGCATTACTCAGAAGCAGCCACGAGCAAAGCATCCTGAAACTGATTACCACAACTAAAGAAAAGCAAATTGAAGAGGCAAAGGAAACTTTGAACTCTCTTAATGAGAGCCTTGAATCAACAACACATCGGTATGACTATTATCATAAGCTCAATGACGAGGGATGGTCTTCTGGTGAGATAGCTGGTGTGACTCTTATGAGCAGTGCATTAGCTTCTCAATCAGTTGCCACTGGCTTGCTTTTTGCATCTTCTCCTGCTTATGGAGTTCCTACTATTTACGGACTTGCAAATGGAGGATTTGAACCTGGCGCTGTTGTCCGTTCTCAAGGTGAAGCTGCTCAAAACATAGCATATGTACTGAATCAAAGCTCTGGGTTAGCTGATAGAATCGCCAGTTATCAGCGTCGTGATCAAGAATGGGAATTTCAGGAGAAATTAGCCGAAATTGATGTTCAGCAAATCGAAGATCAAATAGAAGCCCAAAAGATTCGACAAGCCATTGCCGAACAAGAACTAAAAATTCACAATAAAAGCATCGATCAAGCCAAAGAAATAAAAGACTTCCTCAAAGATAAATTTACCAACAAAGAACTATATCAATGGATGGTTGCTCGCCTATCTATCCTCTACTTCCAAACCTACAAAGTTGCTCTGGATATGGCAATGGCAACCCAAAGTGCTTACCAATACGAACTCAACAAAGACGACACCTATATTAACTTCGATTATTGGGACAGCTTGAAAAAAGGATTGCTAGCTGGAGAAAGTTTAATGTTAGGTTTAACCCAACTAGAAAAAGCCTACATTGAAGGGAATGTCCGCCGTTTTGAAATTGAGAAAACTATCTCGATGCTACAACTAAATCCCCAAGCTTTCCAACAATTGAAAGAGACAGGAAAATGCGAATTTGAATTGAGTGAAAAACTTTTTGACTTCGACTTCCCCGGTCATTACGCTCGTCAAATCAAAACCATTGCCGTTTCCATCCCCGCAGTTGTAGGCCCCTATCAAAACATCAAAGCGACCTTAACCCAAACCTCTAACAAAACACTGCTACAACCAAATGTTAATGCAGTTGAATACCTACTAGCTGGAGGGGACAACCCACCAGACGAGTCTATTTTGCGCTCAAATTGGCGACGCAATCAAAAAATTGCCATTTCCAGGGGTGCTATGGATAACGGCTTGTTTGAACTTAATTTTTACTGGGATACCCGCTACCTACCCTTTGAAGGCACAGGTGCAGTGTCTACCTGGGAACTCAGTTTACCCAAAGCAACCAATCGCATTGACTTTGACACCATTTCCGATGTGATTATTACCTTGAGTTACACCGCTTTAGATGGAGGGGATAAATTCAGGAAAGATGTCACAAATTTAGAGCCATTACAACGCTATTCTGAGGCTTATTATTTCAACCTCAAACAAGCATTTCCAGGGGAATGGCATACTTTTATGAATTCAAACACAGACACGAATTCGCAAAAGTTGACATTCCCCATCTCTTCTGAGATTATTCCACCTCACATCGAAAATGCCAAACTTACAGGGATAATCCTTAAACTTGATGCTCCTAATGTCTCATCACCTTTGGATTTTGCCACTATTACTCTTGGAGAAAATCCTATCATTAATCAAAATGATAATTCAATTAATGAAAGTGTAGCAGATAATTGGTTTGGGGATTGGGTGATGAATTTCGACCTAAATAAAGTTACCGATGATTTGAAAAAGGATGGATTATTAAATCCTGAAATTGTCAAGACTATAGAATTAATCTTGATTTACGAAGGCAAGATAGACTATAGCGGTTTCTAGCCTAATCAGGTACACAGGATTTTTTCCCTGTTCCCCTCCCAGGAGCAGGGATAGGTTTTTTACATTTGGGTCGGAACCCACCCTGATGAGCTTTCCCCCACTCGCGCTTTGCATCAAGACAAGGTCAAAAACTGTAATCCTTGTTTACAATTGATTTAGAAACGCTATAATTCAAAAGAACTTCTACCTGGTAATTGCAAATTGTTATAGCAATCCCTGTAGTAATTGTGATAATTTTTATTCCCTACTCCCTAATCCCTAATCCCTACTCCCTACTCCCTACTCCCTTTGCTATATGCAAATCCAAGACTACTTCAACTTCCTAGCCTCTGACGATATCCGCATCAAAGGCAGCCGCATTGGCATCGAAAGTGTCCTCTACGAATACATCTATCGTGCCAAAACCCCCGAAGAAATTGCCGAACAATTTGAGACCATTACCCTAGAAGAAGTCTACGCCACCATCCTCTACTATCTACACAACAAAGAGGAGGTCAGGGCTTACTTGGCTGACTGGCTAGAGTTTTGCCGTCAACAACGAGAAGAGCAAAAACGTAATCCTTCCCCTGCACGGCAGAGGTTTCGCCAATTAAAAGCAGAAGCAGATGCTCAGCAAGAGTCTACCAAATCAGTTAAGGCTTTAAGCTAAAACGCATTTGACATAGGTTTTAGGTAAGCATTCAGCTATCAGCTATCAGCTATCAGCTATCAGCTATCAGTTTTTGAATAAAACAGAAGCATTGGTTTAATCTGAGTTACGTCAGCTGACAGCTGACAGCTGACGGCTGACGGCTGAATGCTTACCCCGACTCCCGACTCCCGACTCCCGACTCCCGACTCCCGACTCCCGACTCCCGACTCCCGACTCCCCACACCCCACACCCCACACCCCACACCCCACACCCGACTCCCCAAAACCATTGAGAACTGCCATAAAATGGCATAATTGCCTGATGCCTCAATAAATAATAGGGTAATCCAAGATAATGTGAAGGTAATCGACATCTGTTACCTTCAGGCCATGACCGAAGGACCAAACCGCGATCAGACTAGTCGTCTGGTATTATTCATTACCCTCTGGCTCAGCTTGTTTGTTTTATCAGTCAAGGTGTCAGCAGCTTGGGCTACCCAATCGCTCAGTCTGATGGGGGAATCCCTGTTCACCCTATTAATTTGCTTTAATACCCTTGTCAATTTGCTGATGATCACTACCTATGACAATTCGCCAGATCTGTCAGTCTATGGTCATGGTAAACGGGAAACGGTGATTACCTTTGTGCTAATTGCCTTTTTCGGCTTTGCTGGGGGAAATTTGTGCTTACTCTCCTCTCAGCAGTTACTAACCCTGATTCAGGGAGGAACCTTAACTATTGGTGTCCGGCTCAGTTTACCCTTAGTACAGCTGTTGGGAGCAGTATTAGCCATGAGCCTCGGTTGGTCTTGCCTGATGGTTTACCAAGCTAGAGTGGTCAGGAGTCCTACCCTACGCTTTCAGGCCGCTCAAATGCTCCAGGATGTGGGCTTAACTATACTAGTACTCGGTGGGCTTTGGGGCGTTTCCCAAGGTTTCCTATGGCTGGATCCACTGTTGAGTAGTGTGCTGGTGCTCTTTGCCGGGGCAAATTGTTGGCAAGTTATCAATTGGCAATTGCCCCTGCTAGTCAAACAAAATCCCATTGATCCAGAAGCGATCGCTAACATAGCCCATCAAGTTGGAGGTGTCACTCGCTGTGATCAAATTCAGTGCCGGGGTGTTGTAGGACGCTTCATGTATGTTGAAATGCATTTGGTAGTGCATCCAGAGTTTTCAGGAGTGATTTCCCTGATTGCTGAACGGATTCAGGGGGGAATTCAAGAACGCTACGGACCAGTACAAGCTATTTTCCACATCGATGATGACTTAACCGAATCCTTACGATGGAATGGCTCGAACCGTAACCAACAAATCAACGGTAAAGATGAAGGAGATGGGGAGTAGGGAGTAGGGAGTAGGGAGTAGGGAGTAGGGAGTAGGGAATCGGGAGTCGGGAGTCGGGAATTGGGAATCGGATAGTGGTGTAGGCGTTGGTCTGGTCAAGGTTTCGGGAGCTAAAATCACGACTTGTGTACCACTACTGATTTTTTGCCTCTTGCCTCTTGCCTCTTGCCTCTTGCCTCTTGCCTCTTGCCTCTTCCCTTCCCCTCCTGGGAGGGGTTAGGGGTGGGTTCCTCTTGCCTCTTGCCTCTTGCCTCTTGCCTCTAGCATGCATGCCTTTTGCCTCTTGGCTATTCCCTGTTCCCTATTCCCTGTTCCCTATTCCCTATTCCCTATTCCCTATTCCCTATTCCCTATTCCCTATTCCCTCGAATAAACTATCCTACTATAATAGTTTATTGCCCAAAAATTAATACTTAAGCAAACAGCTGCTAAAGTAAACAGAATGTAGGTGGGAGCCATCACTACTCCAATCATCAACCAACTATACACATGGAATAGCATTGCAAAAGCTGGGATGCACGCAACTAAAGCAGCTTTCCGCACCTGAACTTGGGGATAACCAATCACAGTGAAAATGATGGTTTGTAAGGTCAGCAGCAAGTTAGCAGGAACTAAAATGGCACAGATGGCTACACAATGGTTACGGGAGAAATCAAATAGGATATTAAAATCAAACATTGTAAAATTGCTTAAGATTATCCTTATCAGTTTATAGTTAAAGGTTTCTGGGAATTGCTTAATATAGCATTTACAAATCTCCGGGTGCATCTCCTAAAAGCTGTTTGACCCGGTGGTGCGTTACGGGACGGACTGTCCCAACACTGGCTAGCGAGAACATGAGGGCGAGCCCGTCCCTAACGCACCCTACTGTCTTCCCACACTTCCCCCTACTCCCTACTCCCTACTCCCTACTCCCTACTCCCTACTCCCTACTCCCTACTCCCTACTCCCTAAGAATCACTAATCAAAGGGATACGCCATCCGATAAGGATCAACAATTTGGTCAAACTCAATCGCAGAAACATAGCCTAATTCTAAGCAAGCTGCTTTCAGGGTAAGGTTCTTCTCAGAAGCATGGTGCGCCACTTCTGCAGCTTTGTCGTAACCGATGATTGGACTCAAAGCAGTGACTAGCATCAGGGACTGTTCCAAGAAATACTGGATTTTCTCTCGATTCGGTTCTAGTCCCTTGAGCAGGAAGTCAGTTAAATTGTTGCAGCTGTCAGCAAGTAGATGGACAGATTGGAGCAAGTTGAACACAATCATGGGCTTAAAGGTATTCAACTCAAAGTGCCCCTGAGCACCAGCAAATGCGATCGCACTATCGTAGCCCATCACCTGAGTAGCTGCCATAGTCATCGCTTCGCACTGGGTCGGATTAACTTTTCCTGGCATAATCGAAGACCCTGGCTCATTGGATGGCAGCTTCAGTTCCCCAAATCCGCACCGTGGTCCACACCCTAGGAAACGGATATCATTAGCAATCTTCAATAACGAGCACGCTAGGGTTTTCAGGGCACCGCTAGCCATAACCATGTCATCATGAGCTGCTAGAGCCGCAAACTTGTTAGGAGCAGACACAAAGGGCAAGCCAGTCAACTTAGCAATATGCTCAGCAGACTTTTCTGCAAACCCCTTGCCAGCATTTAACCCAGTCCCGACAGCGGTTCCACCAATCGCCAACTCGTACAAGCCAGGAAGCACAGAGTCTATCCGTGTTAAATTAGCATCTAGCTGGGCAACGTAACCGGAAAACTCTTGACCCAAGGTTAACGGTACAGCATCTTGAAGGTGAGTGCGCCCAATTTTCGCTATATTATCCCATGCTTTCGCCTTCTCCTCTAGAGCATCCCGCATTTTCCTTACCTTGGGCATCAGTCGCTCATGAAAGGCTACCGCTGACGCGATGTGCATAGCTGTGGGAAAGGTATCATTAGAGGATTGGGACATATTGACGTGGTCATTGGGATGAATGGGTTTTTTGCTACCCATCACCCCCCCAGCTAGTTCAATAGCACGATTAGCAATCACCTCGTTCACGTTCATGTTGCACTGGGTACCACTACCAGTCATCCAAACACGGAGAGGGAAGTTACCGTCTAGCTGGCCTTCGATGACCTCAGTTGCTGCTTCAATGATTAACTTAGCTTTATCCTCTGGTAGTTTACCCAGTTCAGAGTTAGTCAGAGCAGCCGCTTTTTTCAGAATAGCCATCGCTGTTATGACTTCCGCAGGGATAAAGTCTTGTCCAATCGAGAAATATTTTAGCGATCGCTGAGTTTGAGCGCCCCAATACCGATTAGCAGGAACTTCGATTTCCCCCATACTATCGGTTTCTATTCGCATCTTAGTCATCAATGATATCAACTCCCCTTGCTTCCTTCGTTTATGGTATAGCACAGGGAGTAGAGAGTAGGGAGTAGGGAGTAGGGAGTAGGGATGCATGGCTTTTATCGTATTTCATGCTATGTTTAAAATAGCGATAGATATCAGCAACTTTGCTAACCGTTTATGGCTATATCAAAACTTGATTATGATTTACCAATCAATGATTAAAATCAATCTTAATTTATCCTAAATTTTTACCATAATCCGCTCTATTTTATCCGGTTACCTGTTCCCTGTTATAGTATTTGTCTAGATTCCCTCTTATGATTAGGTTAAACTCAATAGAGTTTTTTAGATGAAGAAGTGTAAGAAAATTCTAAATTCTAAATTCTAAATTCTAAATTCTAAATTCTAAATTCTAAATTCTAAATTCTAAATTCTAAATTCTAAATTCTAAATTCTAAATGATGGAAGAATGGTTAAATTACAAGGAGTTTCGGTTTGAAGCTGCTCATCGCCTTCCCCATCATGAAGGCAAATGTAGTCGGTTACATGGCCATAGCTGGGTCGGGCGAGTTTATGTCAAAGGTAATCAACTGATTGAGGAGGGTTCCAAACAGGGGATGATAATGGACTATGGAGATATCAAGACCTATCTCAAGCCTCTGTTAGATAACTTTTTGGATCATTATTACCTCAATGAGACAACTAACTTGGAGAATCCTACTAGTGAAGCGATCGCTAAGTGGGTTTTTGAGCGACTTGAAGAAGCCGGTTTACCGGGATTGTATGCCGTTGAAATTCAAGAAACTTGTACCTCTGGTACGCGATATATGAAACCTAATATCAAGTCCGGTTGAATACCCATAATAAAAGTCTGGGGAGGGTGGGGAGGTGGGGAGATGGGGAGATGGGGAGATTTGTATTAAGGATAATTATCCTGAGTAGACCTCTTGCAAAAGTAGTTTTCTGATAGTGTTTGCGTCAATTGTTGTCCACTGTTCCCTGTTCCCTATTCCCTGTTCCCGACTTCTGGAAGAAGTCTAGTCAATAGCTTAGCTACCCAAATAGGAGTTGCCAACCGACAAATGCGATCGCTAAATCTGCAAGAATATGACTAAGATAACCAGACCAGATCGAACGGTAGGTTAGATAGCACCACGACCATACTGCCCCAGCCATGAACACCCCTAATGAGCCAAGTATGACCACCAGCCAATCCTGGGTATAAAAGGTTAAAGCAATAATGTGATGCAGGGTAAACAGCAATGCACAAAGAAATACTGACCCAAGTCCCGGGATGAGAATCTGGCACTTGCTCCAGACAAACCAACGCCAGATATACTCTTCCAGGAACGCATTAATCAAAGTCCAATACATCGCCCCGAGTACATAAATGTATGCACTAGTTATGCCGACTTCTTGGGCTTTAGTGCGAAGATCCGTCTGATCAATCCAGTGCTGACCGAAAAGCCAATAAGCCCCAAGGATGATCCCAAACATCACCAGTCCCAAAATAGTTCCAGTCAACAACTCCTGCCGCTTCGGCCAGGATAAACGTAACTTGCCACGATCCACCCAGAAAAACCACGCAAGAGGCAGTGCTAGTAACCAGACTTTGCAACATGAGAATACTGCCTGCCCTAATGATCCTGGAGCAATATATAGTGCCATTGCTACACCGATACTCCCAGCAGGAACTAGCAGTACCAGAGCCAATAGGGGATTTTGACCAGAGTTAGTCTTGAGCATTGGAAATTCTCCGGTGGTGACTTTATTGGTCATGGTAGAAGCTTTGCTGCAAACTATCGGTAAGTTCTGTGCCAGTTGTACAAGTCTCCTAAGGTTTTAGCAGTAGTGGTAAAGTTGTAGTAGTTTAAGCTTAGTCTGGTCAAAATAACGGGAGCTAAAATCACGAATCTTGATCAATTTAAAGTTTTTGTAAATTTTAATTAAATTGAAAAATTTTTGTTTCACTTAGATCTAAACTTTCTGTTAGATATAAATCAGCCATTCAAATCAACTAGTTGATTTGACGCTACTAGGTTAAGCCGTAAGTATTCAGCTATCAGCCGTCAGCCATCAGCTAATCAACGGGAGGTAGTAAACAAGCTTACGGGCTGGTACGGTTGGTTGAAAATCTCTGCTCGTTTTACTCATCCGACTCCGTTCAGTTAAACCGCCTGCTAGCTGCTAGCTGATAGCTGCTAGCTGATAGCTGATAGCTGACGGCTGAATGCTTACGTTAAGCCTAGGTCAGCGCCTCACACTTACAGTTAATGGTTAATTGTTAATGGTTAATTGTTAATGGTTAATTGTTAATGGGTAATTAGTAATGGGTAATTAGTAATGGTGCCAAACTCATACCGATCATCATTTATCAAAAACTATTTACTATCGACTGTACTCGCTTCATTGGATAGCCCAATTTTCCTGATCAGTTACACTCCCCATAGTCTTAACCTAGGGCTAAGGAGTAGTAGTTTATGGTGTTCTAGATTTTGGAAATAATTGACATGAAATCTAAAACATAACGATGAAAATCACTAAGCTTATATTCGCTACTTGCTTGGTAAGTGGCTTACAGCCTCTTTTGTCACCGTCTGCAGCTTTCGCTGGTCTAGTTAATGCTTCCCTTGAGCAAGAGAAAACCGCTGTTGATGGTAGTGTCACCTTTTCTGATCTGGCTGCAGGGGATAATGCTGGGATTACCTATCGTCGTCTCCCCTCACCACGAAACGCCATTTTCGATGCATTAAAACAACAGCCAATATATACCTTTGAGGACATACTTACCACGCCATGGAGAGCTCGTGGGGCTCCTGGGGTGGCAATTCTAGATTTTGATGGCGACCACGACCTCGACATCTATGTCACTAATGGGCCTGGTGCTAACAACAGTCTTTACTCCAATCAGTTACAGGAAACTGGTCAGGTCAAATTCTTAGATTTAGCCTCCTCCGCAGGGGTCGCTGCTTTTAATCAAGACAGCAGTGGTGTTGCCTATGGAGATATTGATAATGACAGCGACCTTGACCTATTGGTTCTCGGAACTGGTCAACCCAATCAGCTTTTCGAGAATCAGGGAGATGGCACGTTTATTGACATTACTGAAACCAGTAGTATTGGTGGCGGTTCTAAGTACTCTAGCTCAGCCTCCATGGGGGATGTCAATGGGGATGGACTCTTAGATATTGTGATTGGCAATTCCTTCACAAACTGGGACGATCAAATCCCCATTTTTAGGGAACCCTTTGCCAGAAATGAGCATAATCAGCTATTTTTAAACACTGGCAATAACGTTTTTGTAGACGTCAGCGATAGCTCCGGCATTACAAATCTGGCTGGTTTCCCTGAAGAAGCAGCAGGCTCAGCTTCCATTACCTGGGCGATTGCCATGGTGGACTATGACCTAGATGGAGACCTTGATATTGTCCATGCAGATGACCAAGCCGCTGTTCCTAATGCAGAACAAGGTGGGGTTGATCGCGGTTTGATTCACATTCTTAATAATGACGGCACAGGACACTTTACTGATGTGACCGTAGAAGCTAACACAAACCAAGACGGTTCATGGATGGGTCTTTCCTTCGGTGACCTGAATAGCGATGGCAACATGGATATTTTTGCCACCAATTTAGGGGACTATGCTCGCAATAGTCCTTTACCCCCAGGCTCATTGACATCTCGTTGGTTTTTGGGGCAAGCGGATGGCAGCTTTACAGACCCCGGTGTGGGTGAGCTGGTTACTACGCCCTTTGGCTGGGGAACCTCGACAACTGATTATGACAACGACGGTGACACAGACATTATCTTTCACGGTGGTCTAGATTTCTCGTCTCGGGTAGATGCGTCCAATCCAGGTGTGATTCTAGAAAATGATGGTACTGGTAATTTCACTTACCGAAAAAATTGGGTTTAAAGCCCCGTCCTTATAGGACGGCTTGATTTTTTAGCTAAAACTTGACAGTTTTCACAGAGCGTGTTATAATTATATTATAAATAAAAAACTAAAAAGCTAGATAAATACTATCTAAAAATAAGTAGGCAACGTAAAAAATATGTATCAGATGCATATTGCGTAATTTGGTCTAACGACTTAAACGTCTATGAAAAAAATTAGATTAAAAAAGTATCTATCTATATAAAAAAAAACCGATGCAGCGCGGTCTTGGGGGTTTCCCCCACTCGCGCTTTGCATCAAGACAAGGTACGGTGGGGCACACCGAAACCTGGGTCATAGACCCTCTACGCTTGGGGAGAGGAGACCTCTATTTTTCCTGGCTCCGGCCTGGTTGAACAAGTCATCTCGTTGAATCAAGAATCCCCGTCCTTCCAGGGTGGGGAGTGTCAAGATGCCAATGCACTGGCTACTTCTACCAACCACACCCGACGCAATGTTCAGGGCGTAGCGGTTGGCGATCTCAACCATGATGGTTTCTCTGATATCGTTTCGGTGTCTAACTTTGACTCCCCCGAACCCATACCCCTACAGCCCTATCCCTTCACCTATGGTTCACCGTTTGACGAAACAGCACTGTTTGTACCCACTTTCGTTCCCACTGAAAACCCTGGAGAATTTGTTTGGAGTGGGTTGGAACTACCAGATGGTACCCTCTCTGTAGAAATCAATAGTGCCGATAATGGTAACGGCTGGGTGGAAGTGCAAGGCATAGGCACGGTTGGTCTCACACCCGATGGTCATGTCAATCGTGATGGCATTGGCGCTGTGTTTTTCTTTACCCCAGACAATGGTCAGACAGTGATGCAGCCAATTCTAGGTGGCTCAAGCTATGCCTCCCAGGATAGTTTGGCTGCCAACTTTGGTCTTGGGTCGAGCCTCCAAGGAACTCTTGAAGTACTCTGGCCCGGTGGAGTTCGCAATCGACTCTACAATGTTAGGAATTTTGAACGACTGTTGTTCCCCGAAATTCCCTGTAGCTTTGATGGGTACTGGTCTAATCGACTAGAATATGAAACCTGTGTCGATACAGCACTCACAGACCTAGTTAACACAGGTGTTCTCCCTCGTCAACAAGTAAGTCGGTTCTTTGAGAGTGCGATCAGAGCCTTCAACGAATCCCAAACGGTTCCTGAACCCTCTACCATCATGGGCTTAGGTATCCTTTTGGGACTTGGCTATTTGTCCAGAAAGCATGATAACTGATTAATATCAAGTCCGGTGGGCGATAGGAAGTCGCAGATAGGCGCTCACCGGACTTGATATCACCAGGATTTGGGATTCAGTTGAGAGCGATCGCATTCTACAGAAGATTCTACAGATTCAAGCTGTCTGACCCTTGGGGAGAGCGCTATGAAGCTTTGCAGTTGCTATTTTGGCATGACTCTTTCTAGGATAATGTCATACCTTTAAACCTTTTTGCCATACTGCCCTCTTCCAACGCCATAGATTCGCTGATGTATATTTCCTGCCTCGGCAGTGGGATTACAATTCCCTCTTGTTCAAATCTTTCTTTTATAATTCGGCTGAGGTCACAATAGGCCGTCCAGTAATCCTCTCTCTTGGTATATGCCATAAACCAAATGTTAACAGCATATTCAGCCAATTCACCGGTATCAATCCAAGGTCCTGGGTCTTTCAATACTAAAGGATGAGAGTTAGCAATATCGTTAAGAACTTGGATCGCTTGAGTAATACTATTTTGGTAGCTGACCCTTACTGTGATAAAGATAGCGCGGACGGGGCTACTGGTTTCGTTCTCAATAATATTCCCCCAGACTGAATTGTTAGGAACAATAATAATTTTACTTTGAGAAGTCTTGATTGTGGTGCAAATTAAGTTAACATCCTGAACCTTACCTTTTACCCCAGCTACTTCAATCATATCCCCAACGTCGAAAGGTTTATAGAGTAATATCATTAACCCATTGGCCAAGTTACCGAGGGTACTTTGGAAAGCAAACGCTACTACAAAACCAGCAGCTCCAATCATAGCGATCAGTGGGCCAATACTTACCTCTAGGGCAGTAATCCCGACAAGAATACCCACCACAAATAATCCTTGGCGGGTTAGACTAACCAAGAACTGACCCAACATCACTGAGATATTTGGGAACATCCCCAAAGATTTCTCGAGTACTGTTCCTAAGATTACCGAGAGGATGCTAAAGCCAGCAATGATTCCTATACATTTGCCAATGTTATTCGCCCAGCGGACACCTCCTTCTTTAGACTGGAGCCAGCCAACGATAGTAATCCAGGTTCCTTGAGTGTCGGTTACATCAACCTTAATCCCACTGATGGCATTGACGTATTTTTGGTACAACTTGACATCACCACCTTTAAGTTCCAGCTCTTCAAGTACCACCTCAAAGCGATCGCTCAAACCAGCCCGTTCATCCCGGAGTTTCGTGATGTTGACCAGTACTTGTTTTTTTACTTCGGTCTTGGCCTCGACCGCTTCTTCTATCTTTTCTTGAGCTTTGTCCAGTCCCTGTTCAGTCTTTTTCTGCTGTTGTTCATCCGTAACCACTTTGTTGCTAATTGTCCCAATCTGCTCTTGAACCTTAGCAACTTCCTCGTCTGAGGTTTTCGCTTTATTTTTATCCTCTTCCGTACTTTCAACTGCTTTATCAATCGCCCCTTGCAAGGTTTTATCCTGCTGGGTCTTTTTTTCTTCTTTTACCGCTTCTTCTACTGACTCCTGAGCTTTTTTGAGAGCTTCCTGTGCTTCAACAGCCGCGTCATTAGCTTCAACGGAAGCTGATGGCGATGGCTCAGTCTCTATTTTTTCTTTAGTGTCTTTGGCTTCCTCAAGAGCCTTTTTGGCATCTTCTAGGGCATCAACAGCTTCCTTAGATTGTTGAAGCTCTCGATTTTTGCGCTTGACAGCAATTTCCGCATCGCTGAGTTCTTTAACTTTAGTTTTAAGCAAGAACATCCACCCCTGAGCTTCACCCTCTAGCTCATCTAATGTCAATGGCTTGAGCAATAGCTCTAGCTCCTCAATCGGAATAGTTGGATCTGCAGTTGTAACTGCTTGCTGATTGGGTGATTTAGTGGTCTGTTGAGCTTGGACAGGTAACCACCATGCCCCAACGATTAAGAGACTGCCAAACAAAATGCTAATTTTCTTTTGTCGGTAACGAATCATTAGTTTTTCGTGTTGATAAGACGTTAATTAAGATGTAACCTGTATAGTTTGGTTCACTGTTAAGTGTTAACCAGCGATGCAGCGCGGTCTTGGGGGTTTCCCCCATGAGCGACTGCATCAAGACAATGAAGATGCAACCTGTATAGTTTGGTTCACTGTTGAGTGTTAACCGTTGACTGTGAACAGTTGCTCCCCGATTACCCCCCGAAGATCGGCAGGGCTGTAACTATTGCTCGATCTAGACTCAGGGGGGTAGAGCACCAGAGGAGCGGATCTGAATTTTCCGCAAATATTGGGGATTTTAACAGAATTTATCCCTTTCTAATTCTCTGTATCTAACCAAGAAATGAATAGCCGGGGGCAGTCAATATAGCGCTACGCGCCAGGCAAGAGGCAAGAGGCAAAAGGCAAAAGCTTACTAAAACAGCTTTTCAGCTTTTATCAATGTCCTAAGCTTAATGAGTAGTACTATAGTGGCTGTATCTCACTGTCTTGATCCCAAGGGCGAGTGGGGGAAACCACGGCAGTATAGCGCTACGCGCCAGGCAAGAGGCAAGAGGCAAAAGGCAAAAGCTTACTAAAACAGCTTTTCAGCTTTTATCAATGTCCTAAGCTTAATGAGTAGTACTATAGTGGCTGTATCTCACTGTCTTGATCCCAAGGGCGAGTGGGGGAAACCACGGCAGTTGCTCATGGGGCGAACCCCCGCAGGTCGGCGCTGGCTCCCCAACACCACGCTGCCTCCCCAAGACCGTGCTACCTCGCTGCATCGCTTTTGGAAAAATACGACCATTGAAGGCTAAAACACTTCTCCAGTTCCTTGAGTTATAGATTTACAACGTTAAGATGCACCTGTGAATAGTGAAAATTTTACACTCAACTATAAATAGTTAATAATGCATAGATAGCCTTTTATTGGCTCAAATCAAGGGATATGCTTATTTTTGACCAACATTTTTCATCCAACTTACACCTTGGACAAAAATTTTGGCCAATCTTCCCTGAGCACCGACTAGGATTTTATCATATCTTGATTTCCCTGGCTGCTAATTAGAGCATCTTTTAACCCACATTCCGCACTTCACCGTGTATTACGTAATTATCACGATTTATGTGTAGTCTATAAAACATATATATTTATATAACTAAATATTTATACGTAAAAAATCCCCAAGGTACACAGGATTAGCGTATTACTTTGCATACTACAAATTAATCTGCGGAATGTGGGGTTTAACCCTTGGGGAGAGAGCTATGGAGCGCAAGGAGTTGCTATCTGGGCATGACTTCTTCTAGGGGAAGGTCATTGTCTTTAAACCTTTTTGCCATACTGCCCTCTTCCAACGCCATAGCTTCGCTGATGTATAGTTCCTGGCTCGGCAGTGGGATCACAATTCCCTCTTGTTCAAATCTTTCTTTTATAATTCGGCTGATGTCACAATAGGCTGTCCAGTAATCCTCTGTCTTAGTATAGGCCAAAAACCAAATCTTAACAGCATCTTCAGCCAATTCACCGGTGTCGATCCAAGGTCCAGGGTCTTCCAATACTAAAGGATGGGAGTTGGCAATATCCTTAAGAACTTGGATCGCTTGAGGAATACTATTGCGGTAGCTGATCCTGATCGAGAGAAACATAGCGCGGACGGGGCTACTGGTTTCGTTCGTAATCACGTTACCCCAGACTGAGTTGTTCGGCAAGATAACGATTTTATTTTCCAAAGTATTGATGGTGGTGCAAACTAAGTTGACATCCTTAACGATACCGTTTACCCCAGCTACTTCAATCTTATCCCCCACGTCGAAAGGTTTATAGACCAAGATCATTAACCCATTGGCAAAGTTACCGAGGGTATTTTGAAACGCAAAGGCTACCACAAAACCAGCAGCTCCAATCATAGCCATCAGTGGACCAATACTGATCTCTAGGGCAGTAATCCCTAACATAATACCTACCACAAATAATCCTTGGCGGGTTAGAGTAACCAAGAACTGACCCAGCATCACTGAAATATTCGGGAACATCCACAACGATTTCTCGAGGATTGTCCCTACAATCAGGGAGAGGATGCTAAAACCAGCAACGATTCCTATACATTTGCCAATGTTATTCGCCCAGCGCAGACCTCCTTCTTTAGACTGGAGCCAGCCGACAATGGTAATCCAGGTTCCTTCAGTGTCGCTTACGTCTACCTTAATCCCACTGATGGCGTCGATGTATTTTTTGTACGACTCGACATCACCGCCTTTAAGTTCCAGCTCTTGAAGTACCACCTCAAAGCGATCGCTCAAAGCAGTGCGTTCCTCCCGCAGTCTGGTCATATTAAGCAGGACTTGCTTTTTAACTTCGGCCTTCGCATCGACCGCTTCTTCTATGTTTTCTTTGGCTTTGTCAATCCCCTGTTCAGTCTTTTTCTGCTCTTGTTCATCCGTAACGACTTTGTTGCTAATTGTCCCGATCTGCTCTTGAACCTTAGCAACTTCCTCTTCTGAGCTTGAGGTTTTGGCTTTATCTTTCTGCTGTTGAGTACCTTCAACTGCTTGATCAATCGCCCCTTGCGAGGTTTTATCCTGCTCGGTCTTTTCTCCTTGTTTGACTGCTTCTTTTACTGACTCCTGAGCTTTTTCGAGAGCTTCCTGTGCTTCTTCCGCCGCCTCTTTAGCTTTTACGCCACCTGATGGCGATGGCTCAGTCCCTATTTTTTCTTTAGTGTCTGTCCCTTCCTTAAGAGCCTTTTTGGCATCTTCTAGGGCATCAACAGCTTCCTTAGTTTTTTGAAGCTCTCGATTTTTGCGCTTGACAGCAATTTCCGCATCGCTGAGTTCTTTAACTTTAGTTTTAAGCAAGGACATCCACCCCTGAGCTTCACCATCCAGCTCATCCTTAGTGAATGGCTTGAGCAATAGCTCTAGCTCCTCAATCGGAATAGTTGGATCTGCAGTAGTAACCGCTTTCGGAATAGTTGAATCTTCAGTCGTAACCGCTTGCTCATTGGGTGAATTAGTGGTCTGTTGAGCTTGGACAGGTAACCACCATGCCCCAACGATTAAGAGACTGCCAAACAAAATGCTAATTTTCTTTTGTCGGTAACGAATCATTGGTTTTTCGTGTTAATCAGACGTTAATTAGGTGCGCTTGACCGATTAAGAATTAAATTCGCCACGGGTCGCACCTGAAGATGTAACCTATACAGTTTGGTTGACTTTTCAGTGTTAATCAAAGAAGATATAAGGTGTATAGTTTGGTTCACTGTTCAGTGTTAACCGTTAACTGTCAACAGTTGCTCCCGACCTTACCACCCGAAGATCGGCAGGGCTGTAACATTGCTCGATTTAGACTGAGGGGGGCAGATCTCAAGAGGATAGGAGCTGAATTTTCCGCAACTCTTCGGGATTTTGACAGAATTTATCCCTTAATAATCCTCTCTATATAACCCTGAAATGAAGATCCCGGGGCAATCAATAGTTAACGGTTAACAGTTAACTGTTAACCGTTAACAAGGTATAGATAGCCTTTTATTGGATCAAATCAAGGGATGTGCTTATTTTTGACCAACATTTTTGGCAAACAAACACCTTGGACAAAAATTTTGCTTTGCCCAATCTTCCCTGATCAACGACTAGGATGTTATCACATCTTTATTTCCATGGTTGTTAATTTTTGTTTCCATCATCCATGGCTTATGGTTTAATATCACTTTGAAAACGTGCGGAATTAGCAGCTTCTGCCGCAGCCACATCCCCTTTTCCAAAAAAGGCAGGAAAAGGTTTGGGAAGCTCTAGTGCCCGTTGAGTTGCAGGTCGGGCATCAATACGATTAAACCAGCCTTGAAGGTTGTTCAGCCCATCCACCGATACTTTCGCCCAATAATAAGCTCGTGCCCAAGGATAAGTGGCCATATCTACAATAGTGAACTCATTACCAAGGATGTAACTTTTCCCTTCAAGCTGCTGATCCAACACTTCCAGCAGCCTGCGTGATTCTGACCCATAGCGCTTGATGGCAAATTCATCACAATGCCCTTGAGGTTCTGCAATTCGCTGAAAGTACATCGCCTGACCCATCATCGGTCCAATGCCACTCATCTGAAACATCAGCCACTGAAGTGCTTGGGATCGAGCTTTTTCCCCCTCGGGAAGGAACTTTTGATATTTCTCAGCTAAATACCAAAGAATCGCACCCGACTCAAAAACCACAAAATCGTCATTACCACGATCAACGATGGTCGGGATGCGCCCATTGGGATTAAGGGATCTGTACCAGTCTGATTTCTGTTCTTTTTTGGAAAAGTCAATATAGGTCATCTCATAGTCCACCTCTGCTTCATGAAGAAAGATCAGCGGCTTCCATCCATTCATAGTCGATGCGGTGTAAAGATGAATCTCAGCTTGTTTTGTCATGATTTTTCTTTGGATCAGATATTGACGCTTGAGTAAGTTTTAATGAGCTTTGGAGCACGGAGCAAACAGAGGCTCTTCTACTTCCACACCTAAATCATGGTCGGGGTCAAGAAACACCATCTTTAGGTGACTGATCTACCGGTCTCGGTCAGCGTCAAATTGTGGATTTTTGATGACGTTGTAGCAGGCGAAATGGGGCAATTCCTCGAAGCCACAAAACTCATGACTCTTAATGGGCAGCAGCACCTCTTCTAGTGAGCGTCCTTCCAAGAAGCTATTCGGATTGTTAAAGACGTCAGCGGGCGCATTCCATGTGGTGGATAGCATAAATTTCTTGCCATTCATCAGCCCACCCGATCCGTATGAGCCATTACTGTGCCCGAAGAATTCACCATAAGCGTAGACATCGTCTATGTAACGCTTCAGAGTTGACGGCATCATGAACCAGTACACTGGGTACTGAAAGATGACCGCATCAGCTTGCTTGAATTTCCCAATCTCCTCTGGGATGTTGTAACCGTCTTCCACAACAGTGGTCAGTAGCTCGTATTGATCTTTCAATATCTCCACCGCTATCTCGAAAAGACCTTGATTGTAGCGGCCTTTGGCGAACTCCTTAGTCTCTTTGCCCAAAATCAAAAGCAGGGTTTTCATCAGATCACTTTCCCCCATCAGATAATGTGTACAGTTATTGCTTCATGTATTGCTTCATGGTTAAAATTTAAGTTACTATAGTAAACCAGTCTACATTTAGTAACCAGGTGGAAAAAATGAGTTCCGTCATCGACATGGAAACAGATAGCAAACGCACCATGCCCATAGGGGCACGCTACGCGAACGAAATTGATCGCGACATCGACATCAAAACCGATAGCGAAAGCAGCAAGAACGCCGACCCCTGTCTCAGCCCCTGTCCAATCGAGCGTGGAATGAGGATTTTGGGTGGCAAATGGAAAGGATCGATTCTTTGGCATCTCAAGGATGGCCCGATGCGATTCAACGATCTGGCGCGTCAGATCGGCGGAGCTAGCAAAAAAATGGTGACCCAGCGGCTTAGAGAAATGGAGGATACGGGTCTAGTCAACCGTAATGTAATCAGTACCAAGCCCATCGCTGTGGCCTATGAGATCACAGATTTTGGTCGAACAGCCCTGAGATTTCTGGAGGAGCTAAAGAAATGGGCAGAGGAATATAATATTTAATGTGAATCTCCAGGATTAAGCATTGATGTGGTGGATAACACAACAACTGCTTGGACTTATAGGTTATTTTTGACAGATGAAAAACTGTTTGTTAGACTTTGCTTAAATCCAAAGGGTTGGGTAGGTTAGGCGGCGACTACTGTAGAAGCTCACTTTTTAAGAGAGCTGTCCGCCGTAACCCACCAATAGTAAAAACTATAGCTGTCTAATATTTACTTTGTAAACAGTCTCGAAAACCTTAACTAGGATCCTATAAAATTGTCGGTGTTTAACTAGTTTTATGAAGTTTGATTAAAAAAAAAGCGAAAAATAACTTATAAAATTATAAAAATATCACTTTTTTTTAGATTACTATATAATTGAGTTGTTGTTATATAAGATGTTATATAATATCCCAAAAGTTTATAAATGTCATATAGCACTTATCATAGTCATGAGGTACAAATTTCTTGGTTTTAGGGAGCAGGGAGCAGGGAGCAGGGAGCAGGGAGCAGGGAATAGGCAATAGGCAATAGGCAATAGGCAATAGGCAATAGGTAATAGGTAATAGGTAAGAGGCAAGAGGTAAGAGGTAAAAAATCCTGTGTACCTCATAGCTATAAGAAACGCTATAATATAAATATTGAAACGGTAATCCAGCCGTTTGTAAAAATAGATAATATCAAATAATCAATGAATTTAGTGGTGATACAATAATGAATTTTCAGGCTGAACCAATAACAATTGATACCCTTTTATCTCAAACTAAAAGATATGTTATACCTCGTTATCAGCGAGAATTCTCCTGGACAAAGGAACAGATCGAAGAGCTATGGGATGACATTGTAGCTAATCTGGAGGAAAGAAATGGTGAAATAACTTGTAGCGAATATTTTTTAGGTACCTTGGTGCTTGCAGGAAGTGATGAGAGCTTCGATATCGAAATTGTAGATGGTCAGCAAAGAATTACCATCATTACGATGCTAATTTCATTGATTTCCAGGAAACTAAAAAAAGTTGGAGAAGAAGCATCGGCCACTTCAGCATTTAACAATTATATAAAAGGTACTGATCGAAGAGGAAGAGAATTTAAAAAGCTTGATAAGTGTAGCCAGAGCAATTATTTTTCTCTACTAGTCCAAGATTTACAACCTCATGAGTGTCCCGCTACTACAGATGAAGATAATAGGATTAAAGATGCCTATGATACCATTGAAAGGCTTTTATCAATTGACAATATCTCTAAATGTATATTTAAAAAGAATAAAATAGACAATGAAGAATATACCCAAAGCTTATTTGCACTTTTGGATCAAGTTATTGATAGTTTAAAGGTTATTCGAGTCAATGTAATTGATCAAGATCAGGCATATATAATCTTTGAATGAAATTTTAAATGCGAGAGGAATAAATCTTAGTCCAGTTGACTTAATAAAAAACAAAGTATTGGCAGAGTGTGATGAGCAGTATCCTATTGATTTTGCAAAAGAAAAATGGGATGAAATATCCAACAGGTTAACTCAGAGAGAGACAAACACTAGTTTAGAAGACTATGTTCTTCATTGGTGGATGGCAAGGCATAAGCAAACAAGGAAAAGAAATTTTTATAAGGATTTTAGAAAAAAATTGCAATCTAGAGATATAGTTCCACAAGACTTTTTAGAAGATCTTCATTCTACGAGTGAATTATATATAAAAATAGCTTCACCTCAAACTAGTGACTGGAATCAGGCTGATCAAAAACCTATTTTTTATAGCTTATTGGCTTTAAATACTTTCAAAATAATAATTAATAGACCGTTTTTAATTTCCTTATTTTTAGCAAAACAAAGTAAAAAAAATACACAATCTTTCCTGATTTATACTCTGACAAAAATTGAATATTTCCATTTTGTATTTAATGCAATATGTTCAATGAGGCCATCCAGCGTTGAAAGGCTATATTTGAATGCAGCTCGCCATTTACAGGAGTCTAGCAATAAAAGAGAGGCAATAAAAGTCATAGATGATTTAATTGAAGATCTTACAAATAAGCTTCCTAGCGAAGCTACATTTTTAGATAAGTTCAGGAAGCTAAAATTTACAAATTCATTTACAACACATAAGAAGTTAATTCAGTATATCTTCATTAAGATGGAGCTACATGCTAGAAAAAACAATGAGTTTTATCCTGAAGATCTTACTCTTGAACATATTCTTCCTCAATCTTCTGGTGATAAAACTAAAATTGGAATGATAGGGAATATTATTCCAATAGGTGAGAGCTTAAATGGAGATGCTGGTATAAGACCACTATCTCAAAAAATGGCTACCTATAAAAAATCTGATTATCGAATTGTTCAGGAATTTGTTGAAAAGAATGGAGACAAAAGTAGTTGGGAAGTTAAAGATATAGAGTCTAGAACTGAACAACTAGCTAGGGAAGCTTTTCAAAATGTATGGGCACTAAACCAAATAAATGTTTGAGATGAAGGGAGTTTATATTAATGGAAGTTATTTGAGATAATTTTGCTCTGGTGACAGCTACCTACTAGCAAAGTTAAGTATAACTATTATTAAAACAGCAGAAACATTCGATATCATGTCCGGTTGAATACTTACAATTTGGCACAAGGAAAGCAGAAGGAAGGCATAAGCTAGAAGTCAGAAGGCAGAAGGAAAGGAGTAAGGTTTAATCGGAGAAGGTTTCTTATCACTAATTATCCGAACATGATCTCACAGCCCATTGCTCCCAATCCCGAAGAATAATCCAGTCTTTGGTAAATTAAAAACGTTGACCATCAACCATTGGCTGCTTCCTGTGCTGCTACCAGAAGATCTGACAAGGCTTGAACTGCCTCGTGATCTGCCTGAGGAGACCAGATCACAGCTTCAGTTGATGCCAACTGATTCAGAAGTACGTTTTCAGAATCAGTATCTTCAACAGATTCTAGGCTACATCCTTCTTCTTTAGCAACTGCAAGGAGGAGAAAGTGAATAAGTCGAAGTTTATCTTATTGCCTTTCACGATTTTACGATAAGTGCTACAATCAAACTATGCTAATAACTTACTGCTACAGAATCAAGCCAAGCCCCGAACAGATAGCTATCATGGAAAGGTGGCTTGAACTGTTGCGCCGTCACTGGAATTATGCTTTAGGACAACGCCTTGATTGGCTCAATCGGACTCGTTCACCGATTGATAGATGTAGCTTGATTAGTGAGGCGATTGGTGAAATTCCAGAAGCGGTCAACTATTACACCCAACAGGCAGCTCTTAAGGAAACTAAGCGGCTATTTCCTGAGTACAAACAAATCTACGCAGAAACTCAGCAGGTTAACCTACAACGGCTTAACAAAGCATGGGATAGATGGCGAAAACCAGATGCCACTGGTTTTCGGGGCGGTAGACCTCGTTTTAAAAAACCTGGATATCTCAGATCATTTGTGTTTCCCAGGGTCAACAATTCTAGAGCAGGGGCACACCTGATTAATGGTGTTTTAAAACTAAGTCGAATTGGGTCAATGCCTGTGGTAATGCACCGACAATTACCTGATGGGTTTGCTCTTAAGCAATGTACCATCATCAAAAAGGCTGATGGTTGGTATTGTTGTATCTCAATGAAAGATGATACCGTACCTGAGCTGTTACCTGTGGATTCGGTTAAATCTGCTGTCGGTATCGACGTTGGTTTAGAAAAATTTTTAACCACATCTGACGGCGAAGCTGTCCCTATTCCACAGTTCTATAGGAATGCTCAAAACAGACTGGCTCAAGCTCAACAAGTAATGTCGCGTCGTGTTAAGGGTTCTAAGAACTGGGAAAAAGCTAAGAATAAAGTGGCTTTATTGAACCTTCATTTAGCCCGTTGCCGAAAGGAGTTTCACTATCAGGTTGCTCACTGGCTGTGTAGTAAATATGACCTGATTGCCCATGAGGATTTGAATATCAAGGGACTTGCTCGAACTAAGCTAGCCAAATCAATACATGATGCAGCGTGGGGGTCATTTCTGGAAATCTTACAAGCAGTGGCGGTCAAACGCGGTTTGTTAGTCCAGAAAGTTAACCCACGGGGGACAAGTATTGAGTGTTTCAATTGTGGTTCTAGGGTTGAAAAAAGTTTGAGTGAGCGCGTTCATTATTGTTCCAGTTGTGAAGTTAAAATTGACCGCGATTGGAACAGTGGCATCAACATTCTGAATCGTGCATTAATGGCGGTTGGACTGCCGCTCAATGGCTGTGGGAAATCGATACAGGATATCGAGGAGCAGCAAGTCTCATTCGTGAGTTTGGGAAGCCTACATCATAATCTTTGATTTGATCTAGGAGTGGTCACAATAAGCTGGTTCATTCCCCGGCTTCCACTTAATATTGCAACCAATACTAGGCTTTTGCTCAGAATTCACCGGTTGCGACCCTAGCACCGCATCAATAGCTGCTCGTAAATCCTTACCCGTAACTGGTATACCATTACTAGGACGACTATCATCCAATTGACCTCTGTAAACCAGCTCCTGGTTAGCATCGAATAGAAAAAAATCTGGGGTACAAGCAGCTGTATAGGTCTGAGCCGTTTCCTGAGTCTGATCATGACAGAAGGGAAAGGTGAATCCCAGCTCCTGAGCCATTTCCTTAAGTTTATCGGGAGCATCATCTGGGTAATTATCCGCATCATTAGCGCTAATCGCCACCATACCGAGATTAGCATCGGCATAGTCTTTCCCTAGCTTGGCCAATTCTCCCTGTACATGTTTAACAAAAGGACAATGGCGGCAGATAAACATGACCAGTAACCCCTGCTTACCCGCAAAGGTCTCTAAGGAAATCGTCTCGCCAGACACTGCATCCGGTAACTGAAACTCTGGTGCTTTGGTACCTAAGGACAACATTGTCGAGTTAACTAGTGCCATCGTTTTACTCCTAAACTATTGCGGTGAAAACTGATATTCTTCTAACCTTGCCTACCATATCAGATCCCAACAACCTTGGCCTTTCGGCTACGTGATCGCTTTCAACCTTGGCCTATTGGCCACGCGATCGCGTTCAACCAACCAACCTTCAACCAACCAACCTTGGCCTATTGGCCACGCGATCGCGTTCAACCAACCAACCAATCTTCAACCAACCAACCTTGGCCTATTGGCCACGCGATCGCGTTCAACCAACCAACCAATCTTCAACCAACCAACCTTGGCCTATTGGCCACGCGATCGCGTTCAACCAACCAACCTTCAACCAACCAACCTTCAACCAACCAACCTTCAACCAAACCACCAAAAAAACGTGGTATAATAGATCAACTTCCTAGAGGTAGTTGTTTGGAAGAGGTAATCAGAAAGCAACGGAAAATTCTGGTGCCAGCCGTTACCGATGATGAATGGGAGTGTCAATGTTTCAGGTGTTGCAGCAAAGGCGAGTAAAGGGTGAAGATCCCTATCAAACCCTTGTCTTAATACACTGGCCTTTCGGCCAAGCTACGGGAACGTGCTATCGAGTAAACCACAACCGTTGACCAAGGGTGGAAACCCTAATGGTTTCCAGTAGTCAATCATGGTAGAAACCCCCCCATCAACGCGCTCCATGGCTCTACGCAATCGGTTTACGTTTCATTACCAAGTCAGCAGAGGGGATAGTCAGGGGGTAAATCCGATTTCGGCAGAAGCACAACAGTTGGAATAAATATGACCGTCCAACCCAAAGATTTCAATGGCAATAACAATGAATCATTAAGAATGCTAGCACGGGCGATCGCATTTTCTAAGGGACAATTTTCTCTGATTTTAGCCCGTTGTAATTATCAATCATTGCGGCAGCGATTAACACAACAACTGACAGAACACTACCAGATTAAGTTTCACTCCAGGGCTTTGGCCTCATCGGCTACAAACCTCTATAGCAATGTTCAAGCGGAACTGACATCAATACTACCCGATGCCCTTATTGTTCACAATTTGGAATTAGTTAGGGATATTGATCGGCTATTGGTTTCTACCAATAATGCACGGGATGAATTTCGCAAAACCTTCCCCTTCCCCCTGGTGTTATGGGTAACCGATCAGGTCCAGCACAAGCTGAGGCGAGTAGCACCAGATTTCACCAGTTGGGCTGCTACTCCCATTGGCTTTGAGATGGCAACGGATGAGTTAATTGATTTTATCGAGCAAACGGTCAATCACGTCTATGGCAAAGTATTAAACTCTGGTGCTGGCAGATTTCTAGACAATGATGACTTGAATTTGGGCATTGGTTCCACTCGCCGCACCGAGTTAAAGTCAGCCCAGAATGAGCTAAACCATCGTAACGTCAGATTAGACCCACCCTTAGAAGCTAGCTTAGAATTTGTCTTGGGTCGTGCCGCTGATGGGTCATCACAAGAGTCTCTGGAACATTATCAGCGTAGTTTAGCCCTTTGGCAGCAGATTGAGCCAGAGGCCAGGGAAACCCAGGAAAAACCCCAAACATTCACCTCCTCATCAGAGCGGGTTGGATGCTTACTGTACTATTTAGGATTATGGTGGCGTACCTATGCTGAGAGACATCGGGCTGAACATCAAGTCGCTTGTAATCATGCCGCAGAGTATTATCAGCAATGTATTAAAGTCTTTGAACAGGCTGAGCGACCAGACTTAGTTGCCAAGTTTATTAATCCTTGGGCAGAGGTACTGCAACGACTGGGACAGTGGGATGAGTTGGAAGCGGTTGCTAACACAGCCTTGACTCTCCATCAAAGCTATGGTAATTCCTTTAGACTAGCGCGAGCCCATGGCTTTTTAGCAGAAGTCGCCTTATGGAAATCTGATTGGACTAACGCGCAACAGTTAGCCCAACAGGCCCTGTTAATCTTAGAAGAGGCATTGTCTGAATTCTGTACACCAACCTCATGCTCACTCGATACCGATTGTGATTGGGAGCGCTCATTTCACCAAGGTTGGTATTTATTGTCTCTAGCGCGATCGCATCGTGGGGCCGCGCGATCGCAACAGCAACAGCAGCAAGCTAAAATCCAAGACAGTCTGACAACTCTGGAAACGGCTAAAGCCAGAACCAAACCCCAGTACGATCCAGAGCTTTACATTCGGATTTTAGAAGAATTGCGCCAGTGCTACTGCCAACAAGGTAACTATTTGACGGCTTTTCGGGTTAAACAAGAACGACGCTCCATTGAGCAGCAGTACAATTTTCGAGCCTTTATTGGTGCTGGTCGATTGCAGCCTAAACAACAGGTAACTAACCCAGCATTACCGGATCTAGAACCCCACAATTCTGTCACCCCAGCCATTGCGGCCTCTGGTAGACAAGGGGATGTCAATCGCTTAATGCAACGTATGGGCCGTAGTGACCATAAACTAACGGTAATTTATGGTCAATCAGGAGTAGGTAAAAGTTCCCTTGTCCAAGCTGGGTTAATTCCCACCTTGAAACAAAAAACCATTGGCTCCCGTGAGGTGTTAACGGTTTTCCAGCAAGTTTATACCGATTGGATTCCGGAATTTGGGAAAGCATTAGCCAAGTCTCTGGCAAAAAAACACCTGATTAAGTATCATGGTAATACTCTAGAAACAACAGTCGCAATTCTCAAGACATTCTGGGAAATAACAGAA
This sequence comes from Moorena sp. SIOASIH, assembly GCF_010671925.1. Taxonomy (GTDB): domain Bacteria; phylum Cyanobacteriota; class Cyanobacteriia; order Cyanobacteriales; family Coleofasciculaceae; genus Moorena. The sequence goes on from NZ_JAAHIH010000004.1 coordinate 796,980, forward strand.
GACAATATCCTAGTGGTTTTAGTCTTTGACCAATTTGAAGAATTTTTCTTTGCTGCAAAAGACATAAAACAACGAATGGTTTTATATGACTTCCTGAAGAGCTGTTTGAATATTCCCTATGTTAAAATTATTTTATCCCTTCGAGAAGATGACCTTCATTATTTGTTAGAGTGTAACCGTCTAATTAACTTAGATGTCATTAACAACAATATTTTAGATAAAACGATTCTTTACTATCTCGGTAACTTTTCCCCAGAGGAAGCTAAATCAGTTATTCAAAGCTTAACTGAACACACGGCATATTCTCTAGAGCCAACCCTAGCCGATGCCTTAGTTAAGGATTTAGCAGGAGATACCAATGAGGTGCTCCCCATTGAGTTGCAAGTGGTAGGAGCTCAGCTCCAAGCGGAAAAAATTACCACCTTAGCAGATTATATAGCCAAAGGTCCTAAGGAAAAACTGGTTGAACGATACCTAGAAACAGCGATTAAAGACTGTGGTGAAGAGAACGAACGAATTACTAAACTGGTTTTGTATTTGCTTACCGATGAACACGGGATGCGACCCCTAAAGACTCAGGCGGAATTAGCAGAAGATTTGGACTTAGAAGAGGAGCAACTGGATTTAGTCCTGGAGGTGTTAGTGGGTTCTGGGTTAGTATTTGAAGTGCCAGAATACCCCGCTGACCGTTATCAGTTAGTTCATGATTATTTAGTATCATTTATTCGCCAAGGACAAGAGCCTCAAATACTAGCCGAGTTAAAACTTACAAAAGAAGAATTAAAGCAAGCACTCCATCAAGAACAAAAGGAACGAAGACGAGCAGAAATTGCAGAAATTAAAGCCCTGAGTTCTCTGTCTCAAGCTCTACTGTCTTCCCACGACCAGTTAGGAGCATTGGTCGCTAGTGTAAAAGCTGGTAAACGATTACTCACCACAGAGGTTACTCCTGAGATTAAACAGCAACAAGTCAATCAGCTTCAGGAGATTATCAATAACTTGCAAGAGTGGAATCGTTTGGAAGGACATGATGCGGGAGTATTTGGTGTTTGTTTAAGTCCCGATGGTAAACTAATTACCTCTGCTAGTGAAGATGGCACCATCAGGATTTGGGGAATTGATGGCAAAGCCTTGGTAAGCTGTCAGGGTCACAAGGAGCAAGTGTTTAGTATTAGCTTTAGTCCCAATGGTGATATTTTTGCCTCTGCTAGTGCTGATAGCACCATCAAACTCTGGCAACGGGATGGTAGGTTACTGAAAACTCTCAGAGGTCATAAAAACCAAGTTTTCAACATTAGTTTTAGTCCCGATGGTAACACCATTGCTGCTGCTAGTAAAGATGGCACAATCCAGCTCTGGCATCCTAATGGTACTCGGATTAAAACCCTGACTAGGTTTGGTCCTGCTAACTTTGGGATTAGTTTTAGTCCTGATGGTAAATCCCTTGCGATCGCTAGTGAAGATGGCACTATCAAACTCTGGAATTTAGACAGTAGTTGGCCCAAAATTTTCAATCGTCATGCAAGGGGTGTCTGGAGTGTCTGCTTTAGTCCAGATGGTCGGATGCTGGCTTCCGGGAGTTCGGACGGTACCGTTAAACTCTGGAATATAGATGGCAAAGAACTCAACTCCATCGATAATTATGGCTTGCCAGTGTATCGGGTTAGATTTAGTCCCGATGGTCAAATGTTAGCACTAGCCAGTAAAGATAATCGAATTCGACTTTATAACCTTGATGGCATTAAGCTCAAGACCTTACGAGGACACAAAGGCTCCGTGTGTGGGGTAAGTTTCAGCCCCGATGGACGGCTACTGGCTTCTGCTAGTGTAGATAAAACTATCAGACTTTGGAGTCTCAAGGGCATTGGACTGAATACTCAGCAAAGGCATACTGGTAAACTTATCGGCTTTTGTTTTAATTCTACCGGTCAGCAGTATGCTTCAGCTAGTGAAGATAAAACCGTAAAACTATGGAGTCTAGACGGCACATTACTGAGAACTTTCTCAGGACATGAAGCTAGTGTCAGGAGTGTCAGTTTTAGTCCTAAAGCAAAACTATTAGCCACTGCTAGTGTGGATGGTATCATTAAAATTTGGCATCTTAATGGAGCGTTACTGCAAACCTTTCCAGCCCATGGTCTGAGTATCAGGAGTCTAAGTTTTAGTCCTGATGGTAAAATCCTGGCCTCTGCGGGTAATGACAGAATCATCAAGCTGTGGGGAATTGATGATAAGTATGGACAGGATAACGGAGTACTCATAAATACTCTCAACGGTCATCTTGCTAAAATCCTTACCATTAGATTCAGTCAGGATGGTCAGATGCTGGCTTCCGCTGGAGAAGATAAAACCATTAAACGTTGGCGTCTTGATGGTAGCTTAATCGATACAATTCCAGCCCATAGTCTAAAAATTGTCTGTTTGAGATTCAGTGGGGATGGTGAAATTATGGCTTCAGCTAGTACTGATAAAACAGTGAAAATCTGGAGTCTGGATGGTAAACTGCTCACTACTTTACAAGGACATCAAGCAGGAGTTAGAGGTGTGGTTTTTAGTCCTGATAGTCAAATTATTGCTTCAGTTAGTGCTGATAGAACAGTAAAGCTTTGGACTCGTGATGGTAAGGAATTCAAAACCCTAAAAGGACATCTTGCTCCTGTGTGCAATGCCTGTTTCCTGGCTGACGGTGAAACTTTGGTATCGGTCAGTGAAGATGGTACTGCTAAAATCTGGAATATCGATGGTACAGAAATCAAAACCATTGGCGGACCGATTAATGGCAGTACAGTCGTAGGTGTAAAACCTGGGCAGGGGATAGTTACCAGGGGGAGTCATACCACTAGCTCTGATTTAAAGGATTTATTGGTGAAGGGGTGCTATTGGATCAGGGACTATTTGAAGCATAATCCGACTTTGAGTGAAAGCGATCGCAAATTGTGTGATGGGATTTTACCAGAACTGTTGAATGGGGAGTAGGGAGTAGGGAGTAGGGAGTAGGGAGTAGGGAGTAGGGAGTAGGGAGTAGGGAGTAGGGAATCGGGAATCGGGAATTGGGAATTGGGAATTTGGTTACCTGGGTCCGCACCTTGTCAGCCCCGTGGAAACCAAGCCAGTTGCTGATCTAACTCCCCATCTCCCCATCTCCCCATCTCCCCATCTCCCCACACCTCCCACACCCCCCACACTCCCCTCTCTTTCCCTACTCCCTTGAGAATCTAAAAATTCTCTCGATTCCGATTTGCCTGCTCCATCTTCTCTACAACCTGGTCTATGGGCATCATGCCCAACTCCCCAGCGGCACGGGTACGAATATTCAAACTATTTGCTTCGACTTCCTTGGCACCGACCACACTCATCACGGGGATTTTAGCCTTTTCGGCATTACGAATTGCTTTACCGAGCCTTTCCCCACTGGTATCGACTTCTGCTCGAATCCCATGCGATCGCATTTTTGCTGCCACTTCCTGAGCAAAAGGCAACTGTGCGTCCCCTACTGGTAACAATCTTGCTTGTACTGGTGCTAACCAGAACGGGAAGTCACCCCCATACTCTTCAATCAATATTCCAGTTAGCCGCTCCAGGGAACCAAACGGGGCACGGTGAATCATAATCGGGCGTTGGCGAGTGCCATCTTCTGCCACATACTCCAAATCAAACCGTTCTGGCAAGTTGTAATCCACCTGTACCGTTCCTAACTGCCATTCCCTGTCCAGGATATCTTGGAAGATAAAGTCCAATTTCGGACCATAAAATGCCGCTTCCCCTGGTGCTTCAAAGGATTCCATCCCCAAGGTATCCACAGCACGGCGAATTGCTGCTTGGGCTTTTTCCCAAGCCTGATCCGAACCAATATACTTATCCGAGGCTGGGTCACGGAAACTCAAACGTGCCTTAAAGTTCTTCAGTTGCAGACTTTTGAACACAGATAGGATTAAATCCACCACACTCAGGAATTCCCCATCTAACTGATCTGGCATCACAAATAGGTGAGAATCATCCACCGTGAAACCACGCACCCTGGTCAACCCCCCCAGTTCCCCAGATTGCTCATAGCGATACACGGTACCAAACTCTGCCAAGCGCATGGGCAACTCCCGGTAGGAGCGCAATTCACTCTTATAAATTTGGATATGGAAGGGGCAATTCATCGGCTTTAGGACAAACCCTTGTTCTGCGGCTGCTGCTTCCTCATCTTCAGCCATCATCGGGAACATATCCTCTTTATAGTTCTGCCAGTGACCGGATACCTTAAACAAGTCCACTCGACCAATATGGGGTGTCACCACTGGTAGATAACCTCGTTTAACCTGTTCTTGCTTGAGGAAATCTTCCAAAAGCGTACGCAAAACCGTTCCTTTCGGGGTCCACAGCGGTAATCCTGGTCCAACCGGGTCAGAAAAGATAAACAGTCCCAGTTCCTTACCCAGCTTACGGTGATCCCGTTTCAGGGCTTCTTGCTTACGGCGCTTATATTCCTGTAGTTGCTCTGGATTTTCCCAAGCTGTACCATAAATGCGCTGGAGTTGAGCATTACTGGCATCCCCTCGCCAGTAAGCCCCAGCCACACTTTCCAATTCAATTGCCTTCGGGTTGATCTCACTGGTATTTTCCACATGGGGACCAGCACACAAATCCCACCACTGATCCCCCAGGTGGTAAATCGAGATCGGGTCTTCTAAATCTGCCAAAATTTCCAGTTTATAGGGTTCACCCAGGTCCTTGATCCGCTGTTGAGCTTCTTCCCGAGGCACCTCTTCCCGAATTACCGGAAGCTTGCGCTTAATGATTTTGACCATTTCCTTTTGGATTTTCTTCAGGTCTTGCTCAGTAAAGGGTTCTGGCTGATCAAAATCATAATAAAAACCATTTTCAATCCAAGGACCGATAGTCACCTGAGCCTTCGGAAATAGCTTCTGCACGGCCATTGCCATCACATGGGACGTCGTATGACGGAGCCTTTTTAGGCTCTCGGATTCGCTAGTACGGGGCAAATGAATTTTTTCAGGCTGTTCGGAGGCTTCTGAGTTAACCATCGGTGACTGTTCTATGGAATTGATTAAAGCTGATGACCGTAACACCAATTTTGTGCTATCCCTCTATGATACAAAGGTTAGTTTTTCGCAAAGTACATGTTTCTGGTGTAGTAATCTCTCAATTTAGTTTTGAGGGCAAGGGGTTAGGGGTTACGGGTTGGCTTAATGGTTCTGGTATTTAATGGATAGCACAGATGCATAGTACAAGGGTGCCTAATTGGCCAAAGTCCATTTTAGATCATCTCCGGATAATTCCCCTTAATCAAAATCTGCCCCATCTGACCATCTGACCATCAATCGTCTTTATGATGCCTATTCAACCGCACTTGAGCTTACCCCTCAATGTAAGCATTCAGCTATCAGCACCTCAAGTATCAGCTTTCAGCTTTCAGCCTTGCCCTTGGCCAAAAGGCCACGCTACGGGAATGGCCACGCTACTTGAGGTGCTATCAGGGATCAGCTATCAGCTAATGCGTCCGATGCGTCGAAGCCTGTGCCACGCTACAGATTGTGCTTTTGAATAAAACAGGTAACCACAGGTAACCATTCGAATAATGCTGAGTTACGTCTGCTGACGGCTGACCGCTGACCGCACCTCAAGTAGCGTGCGCGTAGCGCATATGCTTACCCCTAAATTTTTGACGGAGTAGTAGTGTTCTAAAAGTGTTAAGGGTTATGTCACATATTGTAAAAAAATGTAAATATAATTAAAGTAGACTATGAAAAAATAAACCCTTTTAATATCATGGATCAACCCCAGCCATCAACACCGGAGTTACTCAAAACCATATTGGAACCGCTACTAGTAGATTTTGAGTACTGGTTTGAGCGATCGCTTTCGTTGTTAGAAACTGAAGATATCACATTTTTGAGCACGGAGGAACAATCTGACCTACTAAAGCGGGTAAAGCAAGCCCAGCAGGAGGTAAATACAGCTAAAATGCTTTTTAACGCTACCGATGGTCAAGTAGGAGTTGAACTTTCTACCATGATGCCATGGCACCAATTAGTGAGAGAATGTTGGGGAGTGGCAATCCGGTGGCGATCATTGGCATCCGGTGCATCCGAGTCAGCGGCCTCAGGGAATGACTAATCTTGACGCACCTAGATTCAGGAAATGATTGAGGAAATAGTGGACTACCATTTGTTAAGGTTAACTAACCACCTATAAAAAGCCGTTTTTTATCCCTGAGCAAGACAAGGAGTTAAAGACCAACTATTTGGTCGGGAGGACAATACGATGTTACACCTAATTTATCTAATTGCCTTTACTGTTATAGCATTTTTAGCGATTGGGAATTTAATTCGTAACCTATTAAGTTTGAGTTTTGATTCCCAGCGTTCTTTCTCAGCATCAGGAAAATCACCCGCCCAATGGGGTCGGAATCAAGTGAATGCCAATCCATCTCCTGCTAAGTCAGTACCGCACCCGGAACTGCTTGATGATAGTGGCAACCCTATCAATGAACCGCTGTTAGTGATGCGGTCAATGACTGTTGAAGACGCTCGCCAACAGTTAGACGCTATATACAATTCTTCTCCCGGTAACAGTAAGGGGAAGACAGAAGAAAACCAGTAGTCTATTGATTTCACTTTAGGGCTAGACAAAGGGAAAGGGGATAACCAAAACTATTTCCCCTGACCGAATTCGTGGGTGGAAAAACTATAGCGCTGCGCCCAGGCAATAGGGAATAGGGAATAGCGATGCAGCGCTGAATCCATTTTCCTTGACGAACACCATTCAATGATAAGTATTAAACCGGACTAGATCTGATTTATTTGCCATAGGCAAACCAACTTGCATTAGCACTGTAAACCCGCGTGTCTCCCCAGGTTTCCAATACATACTGAAACCCCTCTCGGTTGACATCAGTGACATCAACTTTTAATCGGAGATTTTCATCATTATCACTATCGATGTCGTTTAAAGCAATATAAACCACAGGCTCGGAAGAAAAGTTGGTATTAAACTTTTGCTCACCTGATATTCTTCGTCTGCCATCACCCTTTGATAAATTCCCTTCCCTAACAGAAATCTCTCCACTCTCCAGTTTAATCTGTGAATTAGCCACTTCTTCGATACTTCGAGAGATAGTAATCAGCTGATTACTATCTTGAGTTAAGTTATTTATCCGTTCAACTATATCTCCCAAGGCTACTGGGTCTGATTCTAGAAGAGCATTAAGTTTTTTCTCTATAGTAGAAGCGTTGATATCTAAGCTTTGCACCTTACTATTTATATAGTGAGCTTGTTTTTGATAGTCTTTAGTTTGGGCTTTGATAGTTTGAGTTTGTTGCTGAAGAACTTGCAGATCAACTCGGTTATCAAATAGAGAATTATTTATACGTTTTTTGAGTTTATCAAGTTGTTCTTCTTGATTTTTTATATGTCCTTTTACCGAACTATCAACAAGACTAGACATAACTACAAAACCACTGACTGTGGTCAATAGGGTAGTGAAAACCAACAAGCCAATCACTAGGTGAAATTGTGTTCTGAATTCCTTCCTGAGTTCCTCAGCTATTTTGGGTGAAAATAGTTGTAATTCTGTATAAATTAAAGCTCTGATATCTGTAGAGCGCTTATCCAGATAACTTCGGTAGGTATCTAGTTCTTTCTTGAGATCATCTCGTTCGCTTCTTAGGCGATCGATAGTTTTTTTAAGTATGTCAAAATCATTCATAGTAACCAACTGGCTAAACACCGACAATTCCTTAGATAGTTTATATCAAGTCCGGTTGAATACCCATAATAAAAGTGTGGGGACCGGGCGCGGGGAGATGGGGAGATGGGGAGATGGGGAGATGGGGAGATGGGGAGATGGGGAGATGGGGAAGATTTTTATTAAGGGTAATTATCCTGACATGATATTAGATAGTAATCAGCTCTGTCCATTATTTCGACAAGCCCGCCAAATACCCTATGGGCTGTTATAGCTGAAATTGCTCTATTCGCCAACTACAGAGCCTGATCTGATGGCAGCCAGGAGAATCCATGGTGAACAGTAAATGGTGATAGTAAATGGTGATAGGTAGGGGTTTGGCACAATTATCTCTTACCGATTAGCCATGACCGATTAGCCATTACCTACTTACCCATTACCTACTATAGCGCTAGTTTCTCTAATCATTGAAGTTAAATAATGCTTCGGGAGAACGGTAGCTGGGGGGATTCCGCAGATCTAAATCTAAATTTAGAAATTTTCTAATCAATTGAGACGATCAGCATCAGCCAAAGGATTCCAGACTTAATGCTCATGGTGAGGGGCATTACGTACCTTCCTGATTGTATAGGGCAAAACCCCTACCAGCAGAGCAAAGGCTTCATCTGGCAGTTGGGCAATAGTGTTGGCATCAAAACCAAATCCCTCAAACTGTTCAAGAATCTGTTGGGTTCGTTGTATAGGACTTGGATATTCTGTAATTTGTTTAGTCAGTCGAATCCATTGCCGCCGAATCAAATAAGCACGCCGTCGCTCCTCAGCTGATTCTGGAGAAACCAATGATAGATTGCCCACTGGGACTACTCCCTGACAATCAAGATCAAATATTCCTCCTACAGCCGAACCTGGTCCTGCGAATTCTGCATGGTAGTGCTTATATATGATTAGGCCATTGCGACGCCTACTATTAACAATTAACAATTGTTTATCCCGAAATTGCGAGAGAATTTCTGATGGCTGTGAGTCTCTCATCTTATTCTTGCAGGGGTTCAGGCTTTCCTGGTTCATGCCACTTAGGGGTTGAGGATTGGCGAGACCCTGGTTGTGAGCAACCACCTCCTTTGGGTAAAGAGCTATCTGGTAATAGTGTTGGTATTCACTCTCCATCTGAAACTATATGGCGTAATATCTTAGAGCAGGTAAGCACCCAAGCTAAAAGCCCCGATCCGCTTTCCTTAAAATAGCTGTAAATTTTTGAAAATACACAAAAGGGAGAGTCAAGTTTTGTTCAACTACCATTTCTAACTATAAACTTGGGTTTAACCAAAGTTACTAGTTATCAAAAAACACCTCAAAATGGCTTCAAGACACCAAAACTTTGTATGGCTAGATACTAAATTCTAGATTATTGGTATCAATAGCTACAATTTATTGGTATAAAGCAACTTTTGTGGTTTACTAGGGTAGATCTCATGGGATTTACAAGTAGACCGTAGCACAAATCAACTAAATTTTGACCCTGGGGAAGTCTTCAAACACCAATTTTCTTGAAAGCTTTATCAATAACCCCCTTTTTGTTCTCTTACAAAAACGATACTCTACTACAGATAGTCAGCAGCCAAAATGTTGTATTACATATTTTGTTTGTTTTGTCAATGTGATAAATCACCAAATGTATGTGTTATTCGTCAGCTTGATAACTCCATTATGACGAAATTCAGCCTACTAAGACAGACTCTGACCCGGTGAACTAAGACCAGCAGGATTAATCTGCTTGTGTAAGAGCAGGCGTTTGGGAAGCCTAAGCAATCCACCGGTATAGCTTGGTTCTACCCGATGCAGTTCATATCCCCTCTTGAGATAAAGTTGCCTGGCCTGATAATTGTTTTCCAAAACATGCAAGTAGAGGTCTTGAAAGCCCCATTCTAGGGCAGTTTGCTCACAAGCCAAGAGCAAATTTTCTCCGACTCCTTGCCGCCGACAAGACTTTCTGACAGCCAGATTGGAGAGGTAAAGATGTTGGCAGTTGGGCTTTGGCCAGCAATAGCGAGAACGGAGTGTTAGCTCTACAGTACCAGCTAGCAGCTCACTGGTACCAGCAGAACCGGAAACGGTAGTGACGGCGACTAAACACAGGTAATGGGGTAAACTAGATCGCAGTCTGTGGCGCAAATCTTCGTAAATACCCAGTCTTAATAGAGGGTGAACCCAGCTGATCAGCCCTTTTTGAGGGTGAAAGCTATCTGCAAGAATATCTGCTAGAGTGCTGATATCCTCAAATTGAGCATCACGTATAGTGACTTGAGATATACCACCAGCCAAGGTATCTTGACCAGTAGGGACAGATTTATGAAGGGTTAAGAAAGAAAAGCAGGAATCCACAACTACAAAATTATTTGGGAATGGTAAACTCTAACTAAAGTATGTAGACTATACGCCGAAGGGGTTCTAATTTACCCCTTAGCTTCCCGTAGATTGAAGGGAGCAGAAGGTATATGGCTAAGCACTCTGAAGCAGGTATGAGCAATTGAGCTCGAAACTATTTACTCCATTTCAGGTCAGGTAAATAGTAAGGTAAATAGGAGACATTAAACGTTATACTTAATAATTAATACCTTTTCTTGATGCAGTCGCTCATGGGGGAAACCACGGCAGTCGCTCATGGGGGAGACCCCCAAGACCGTAATGGTGCGTTTTCCGTAGGCGAATTAAATTCGCCACGGGTCGCACCTCTGCCTCCCCAAGACCGCGCTGCATCGCTTTTGACCAGTTTGAGCAAAATTGGCTCAGGGATTAGCTTCAGGGATTCCCGACCACCTTCAACTAGAAAGTCTTCAACGTCAGGTAGTTGACATTATTCTATCGCTATTGAAACATGACGAATCATAAGACTGACTGGACCCCAATCATTAAGAAATTTGTGGCGATAGTAGGCAAAAATGGTGTGGTTCAACGTCGTGAAGAATTGTTGACCTATGAATGTGATGGTCTGGCCAGCTATCGCCAACGACCAGCGGTAGTAGTGCTACCACGCACTACCGAACAAGTCTCAGAGGTGCTTAAGATATGCGATCGCTATTCTATCCCTTGGGTGGCACGGGGGGCTGGCACAGGATTATCCGGTGGTGCTCTACCTATAGAAGATGGTGTGTTGATTGTCACTGCCCTAATGAAGGGTATCCTGGACATTGACCTGGAAAATCAGCGAATCGTAGTACAACCGGGCTTAATCAACAACTGGGTGACCCAAGCGGTAAGTGGTGCGGGTTTCTATTATGCCCCTGATCCCTCCAGTCAAATTATTTGTTCCATTGGTGGCAATGTGGCTGAGAACTCTGGTGGTGTCCATTGCCTAAAATATGGAGTGACCACTAATCACGTCATGGGATTAAAATTGGTTCTTCCGGACGGTTCAATCGTGGATGTAGGGGGATCAGTTCAAGAAATGCCTGGTTACGACCTAACCGGCTTATTTGTTGGTTCCGAAGGCACCTTGGGGATCGCTACAGAAATTACCCTGCGCATCCTCAAGAGACCAGAATCAATTTGTGTCCTCCTAGCGGACTTTACTAGCATTGAAGCGGCTGGTACTGCAGTGACTGACATTATTGGTGCTGGGATCATTCCTGCGGGCATGGAAATGATGGATAATCTCAGCATCAATGCGGTAGAGGACGTAGTGGCAACAGGTTGTTATCCGAGGGATGCTGGAGCAATATTGCTGGTAGAACTGGATGGCTTAAAGGTAGAAGTGGACACTAATAAACGGCGGGTTTCCCAACTGTGTCAACAGAATGGGGCAAGAAATATCACCACGGCTAGCGACGAAGAAACCCGCCTGAAATTATGGAAAGGTCGCAAGGCTGCTTTTGCTGCCGCAGGGAAGATTAGCCCCAATTATTTCGTCCAAGATGGGGTGATTCCTCGCACTGAGTTAGCCGGGGTTTTGAGGGAGATTGAGGCATTAAGCGAGAAATCTGGGTACACAATAGCCAACGTATTCCACGCCGGTGATGGAAATCTACACCCCCTAATCTTGTACGATGAAAAGGTGCCTGGGGCATTAGAAGAGGTAGAAAATGTTGGTGGCGAAATCCTCAAACTCTGTGTGAAAGCAGGGGGGAGTATATCTGGGGAACATGGGATTGGTGCGGATAAGAACTGTTTTATGCCAGATATGTTCACGTATACGGACTTGGAAACAATGAAATGGGTTAATCAGGTATTCAATCCCAAGGGTTTAGCCAATCCAGGCAAGGTATTTCCGACACCCCGGACTTGTGGAGAGGCAGCAAATGCCGGAAAAACAACGGAATTTGAGTCTATAGAGCGTTTTTAAACTAAGTTTAGTTCGACATGAGCCTTCGTTATCCAGAACTCAATCCCTTCGCGACCATTCAAAATTATCAATAAGGTGCGCGCCTCCTAGGCCGGGGAACCCGGCCTAGGGTCGCACCTTCAAAATTCAAAACTACCCCATAAATGAATTCAGGAGCCTGTATCCGGTCTCAGCAATTCAAAATTAGAAAGCTATACCTGTTTGAATTATTAATTTTGCCTTTTGAATTCAAAAATGGTTAGGGAGTAGCCAAAAAATAAAATACCAGTTTTTAGCTTGTAGGGTGGGCAAAAACAGTTTGTTTATTTTGATTATTCTAAATTATATTACTTTGCCCACCCTACTTTAATTGGTATTTTTTTGACACGCAAGTCCCTTAGGTTGAGATCAGGTCAATAAATTTCCTTTCCCTATTACCTTTTGCCTTTTGCCTTTTGCCTTTTGCCGTTCCCAGTCAGTCGCTGCTTTTCTTGCCAAGCCACAAAGCCAATTCCCCACAAAAAACTCAAACTGACCACTAATCCTGAAGGATTACCAAGACTTAGTAACAGCAATACCACAAAAAAACTACCAACTTGAGCTGTTTGCTGGAGTAGGGAATTCAATCCAGCTTTGGCTTCCTGCTCCAAAGTAATTTTGTTACGGCTTAACTTCATTCTAAAACCAACAAGGAAAATACCTCAACCGATTGAAAACTGTTATAATTAAAAGTTTGATGAGATTATAAATTAGTGAAATGTGCCCACAAACGACCAATTATGCGACCAGCAATCAGGATCCAGAGCAAAAAATTAGCGGCACCGATGATTAAACTGGCATAAAATTGGACACCAATGGTACTATCTAGACAAACACTAAAATCTAAGAAGGTGTTGGAGAGAATTAACTGCCCGATTAAACTAGGAATGTAGAGGATTACAAGCAGAGCGATCGCATCCTGAAAGCTCAGGTATACACTTCTCCACATATGCCCTAGTAAAGCTTTACCAAGCTTATCCACAGAAGTCCATATATTTTGCATCAGTTTCTTGGAAGCACAAATGTGATCTGGCCGGTTTTGACACTAAGCCAGTATTCATTTCCACCGAACCGAGATCCGGATGCTGATGTATGGTGGTTTGTTGAAGTTTGAGCGTGGTTTCCGCCCCAGTTGCTGATCTGACTCCCCATCTCCCCATTTCCCCATTTCCCCATCTCCCCACACTTACCATACTTCCCACACTTCCCACACTTCCCACACTCTATCTCCCCTTGCCCTACTCCCAACCCCAAGGCGGAGGTATCTCACCCAATAGAGAACTGTTATAAGGTATGATGACTCTGTTGCGGTTCGGTGTAGGCTGGATTAATCTAGAAGCATCATTTCCCGGTAGTCTAGATGTCTACTAAATCGAAAATTCATCCGAGATCTACCCAAGTCAGTGACTGGTCAATTGAGCAGTTGCCCGGATTAAGTATTCAAGATCAATCAAAACTCAAAGAATTGGGCATTACCACCACTAGGGAATTGCTCCAAAAAGCAAGCACTGGCCAAGCTAAACAAGCGCTAGCTAACCAGTTAAAGGTTAAGACTCAGTACGTCAATAAATGGGTCGCCCTAGCAGATTTAGCACGTATCCCTAGCATTGGCTGCCAATATTGTGGACTAGTGTTACATGCAGGAATATGCTCTTTAACCCAACTAGCTCAGACTCCCCCTCACCGCTTGCACCAAAATATTTTACGCCTACAGGTAGCAACCATGCAGCGCCGAGACCTTTGCCCTGGTGTTGATCAGGTGGCACGATGGACTAAACAAGCACGAGATTTAGTTGGTAATTGGTAATTGGTTGATTGTTAATTGTTATTTGGCATTTTCAATTTGCCATTTTTAGGCATTCCTTATCTATTCTTTAACCAACACTCCATTGAGGAAAATATCAGCAATGCCTTCTGCCATTTCTTGAATCTCTTTGGGGGAGGCATCTGAATCGAGAATGGTATTGTGACTGAAACCAGCAACGGCAAACATGCCCAAGAACACCTGAGCCAAAATCTTAGGGTTCATAGGGCGATAAATGCCTCGCTCAATGGCGGTTTCAAAAAAAGCTTCAGCCACATCCGTCATTTTAATAATCACTTCTGACTGAATGCGATCGCGCAATTCTGGGTGGAATTGGGCTTCCATAAAGCATACTCGCATCAGATCCGCATTCTCACCCATACGCATCATTCGCCGCCGCATCATCTGTGCTACTGCTTTATAGCTGCCCATTTCACTGAGTTCTGTGAGCAAATCTGTGAGAATTTCTATCCAACCCTGGGTGGCGACTTCAATCAGTATTGCCTTTTTGTTTTCAAAATGACGAAATAGGGTACCTTCAGCAACCCCAGCAGTACTGGCTAACTCCCTGGTGGTTGTCCCGTTATAACCTCGACTGGCAAACAAACGTCGTGCTGCTGTCAGGATACGTTGCCTGGTCTCTGTCTCTGACTGAGTTGGCTGATTTATTATTCCCATGGGTGTCAAAATGAAACTTGTAGCGCTATTACCCAAATTGTCCAACACTTCACCCCATAATTGTCAAATTTGAGACAGAGTTGGCTTGAGCTTCTAGTAGTAGGTGATGGTAATCATGCCTTGATTGTGACCAAAAATTTGGGTTTCAAGCTGGCCTTGGCCAAAAGGCCACACGGGGCGCGTTTGGCCACGCTACTTGAGGTGCCCATAAGCGGGCGACTTTTCCGGAATTTGTCAAGGGAAAGGTTTATAATACAATAAGTGTGTAGAAAGCGCACAGGTAGGATTCGTCGGTACTACCTGATTCAATAACGACAATTACGGGCAGGATGCCCGTTCCACGCAAAATGCTAGTACACGAGGCGCGAAAAACCTCGCCTGTGGGCTTGACCCGTGGCGAATTAAATTCGCCACGGGTCAAGGGCACCGCTAAAACGCATGGGTCTTAACGGATACCGAAAACCAGTAAAGTAGCAAATTCAAAATATATAACGTACCGTGGGGCACACGGGAACGAGGGAAGGGAGAAACAGTTATATTAGACACTCCTAGTACCTAGCGCTTAGGGAGATAAGCCCACTGGGATTAGTTAAGTTAGGCTTGATGCTTGGTTGCTGATTGAACGGGTATTTGGCTTGAATATTGCCTTTCAGGATAGCTAATTTTAAGGCGTGTCGTAGAACTAAGAATCCCCGTTCTTACTTCGGCGGGGAGTGTCAAACACTTGATGAAGAGACGCTAGCTTATTAGTTGTTAACCTCACGCCGCCTTTAGGCGGTACCACTACATCCCACCCTAGAAAGCGGTGGGGGTTGTGGGAGGGTTCTGTAAGTTCGTTACTGCCACCCTTGTATGACTAAAAAGAATGGATTGGTCGTGTTTCTCCAGCGTGTTACTGATCACTTAAGACCACTTCGGTGCTTATTCAAGAAAGGATCTATCAAGTCCCTATCGATTTTATCTTATCTGGGGGCAGCAATCCTAATCTGGGGAACATTCTCGACTATCGCATTAGCCCGTAATGAAACCCCAGCATCACCCTCAACCTCAATCCAACCCTATCTAGACCGGGTGATCCAACGGGTAACTGAGTTTACCCTGGATAATGGCATGAAGTTTATTGTCCTGGAAAACCACGAAGCACCAGTAGTTTCTATTCTTACCTATGCCGATGTTGGGGGTGTGGATGAACCGGATGGCAAAACCGGTGTGGCTCACTTCTTAGAACATTTAGCGTTTAAAGGTACCACCCGGATTGGTACTACCAACTATGAGGCAGAAAAAATTCTGCTGGACAAGTTGGACGAGTTGAAGAAAAAAATTAAAGAGTATCAAGCCACTGGGAATGAGGCAGAGGTGGCTAAGTTAAAGGAAGAGTTTGCCCAATTCGAAGCTGAGGCGGCTAAGTATGTCAAGCAGAACGAGTTGGGTCAGATTATTGAGCAATCAGGAGGCGTGGGCTTGAATGCGGCAACGTCTACGGATTATACGGTGTACTTCTACAGCTTACCATCGAACAAATTAGAGCTGTGGATGTCCCTAGAGTCGGAACGCTTCCTTGAGCCAGTATTTCGAGAATTTTATAAGGAACAAGAGGTAATCCTGGAAGAGCGTCGTCTGCGCACTGATAACTCTCCGATTGGTCAAATGATTGAGGCGTTCTTGGATACTGCCTATACCAAGCACCCTTATCGGCGTCCGGTCATTGGCTACAACAAAGACATTCGCAACCTCACTCGCCAAGATGTCCAGGAGTTTTTTGACACTTACTATAGTCCGAATAACTTAACTGTAGCTATTGCGGGAGATGTGGATCCAAAGCAGGTGAAACGGCTAGCTAAACTCTACTTTGGACGCTACAACCATCAAAGGGAAATCCCTCAAGTCACGACTGTAGAACCGCCACAGTCCGAAACCAAGGAAGTTACCTTGAAATTACCCTCCCAACCCTGGTACTTGGAAGGATACCATCGACCAGGGATTACCCATCCTGACCATGTGGTTTATGAAATTATGGGCAATTTGCTCAGTGATGGTCGAACCTCTCGCCTGTATAAGTCTCTGGTAGAAGGGAAACAAGTAGCCCTCTCGGCAGCAGGGTTTAGTGGCTTTCCTGGTGATAAATATCCTAATTTAATGTTGTTCTATGCCCTCACTGCACCAGGACACACGGTGGAAGAGGTGGCAAGTGCATTGGCAGAAGACATTGAAAAGCTCAAAACTGAACTAGTTTCACCACAAGAATTGGAACGGGTAAAAACTCAGGCAAGGGCTAGCCTCTTGCGATCGCTTGATTCCAATATGGGTATGGCCAGAAATTTGGCAACCTATGAGGTCAAAACGGGTGATTGGCGTAACTTGTTCAAGGAAATAGAAGATATAGAGGCAGTGAGTGCAGCAGACATTCAGCGGGTGGCTCAGGCAACCTTTCGACCAGAAAATCGCACGATTGGACGGATTTTGCCAAGTCAGTAGCTGAACGCTTCAAGGTTGTCGGTCAGAATGCAGAATGTAGAATGCAGAATGTAGAATTCCAAATTCGCGCATTATACATTCTACATTCTTAATTCAAAAATGTTGTTCGCCTTTGGCGAACAACTGGTTAACCTTCAACCTTCAACTGGTTAACCTTCAACCTTCAACCAGATAACCTTGGCCAATAGGCCACGCGATCGCGTTCAACCTGGTAACCAGCAACTACTGATCCAATTACCCATAACTAATGACCAATGACCAATCTAAAATCGAAAAGCCAAAATCCCAAATACCTGAAATGGATTGGGCTACTAGTGGTGACAATGCTAGTGGTAGTGCTTGTGTCTCGTCTACCAGCAACAGCTGATACCCCACGCCATTACGACGAATTAGAGTTTGACCCCTTACCACCAATTCAGCTACCAGACTACACTCGCTATCAGTTAGATAATGGGATGGTGGTCTATCTGATGGAAGACCATGAACTGCCTTTGGTGAGTGGTACAGCAATGATTCGCACCGGAGATCGCCTTGAGCCTGCTGACAAAATTGGCTTAGGGACTATGGCTGGGGAAGTGATGCGTACTGGGGGTACTACTGAACACTCAGGTAATGAGTTAAATGTGCTGTTAGAAGAAAAGGCAGCTTCGGTGGAAACTAGTATTGACACTAGTTCTGGCAGTGCGAGTTTTAGTGCTTTGAGCGAAGATTTGGACTTGGTCTTTGATTTGTTTGCTGAAGTTATTCAAAAGCCCGCCTTTGCACGAGCTAAGCTCGCCCTAGCTAAACAGCAATTAGCGGGACAAATTGCGCGCCGCAATGATGATCCCGGTGATATTGCTTCTCGTGAATTTAGGAAACTGATCTACGGTGACACTAGCCCCTATGCCCGCACGATAGAGTATGAGCATCTAGACAATATCTCTCGTGATGATTTAATCAGTTTCTCACAGAGGTATGTATATCCAGAAAATATGATACTGGGTATTGTGGGGGATTTTGACTCCGAAAAAATGCGATCGCTAATTGAGGAGAAATTTGGTAGCTGGAAATCTGCCTCTGCGCCAGCACAGCCAGAAGTGCCAGACGCATCCCAGGCTCAGTTAGGGGGTATATTTTTTGTGGATCAGCCTCAACTGACCCAAAGTAATATTCAAATGGGACATATCGGGGGCAAACTCAATAGCCCTGACTACGCCGCCCTTTCTGTTTTAAATGAGGTGATGAATGGATTTGGGGGCAGACTATTTAACGAAGTGCGATCGCGTCAAGGTCTAGCTTACTCGGTCTACGGGGTTTGGAGTGTTCGCTATGACTATCCGGGTTTGTTTATTGCTGGGGGACAAACTCGCTCTGAAACCACGGTACCCTTTATTAAATCCGTTCTAGATGAAATCCAGAAACTGCGCACTAGTCCGATTAGCTCAGAAGAATTGGCTAAGGCAAAAGAAAGCGTTCTCAACTCCTTTGTATTCAACTTCCAGAAGCCAGAGCAAACCCTATCTCGGCTGATGCGCTATGAATACTATGGCTACCCAGAGGATTTCATCTTCCGTTATCAAAAGGCAGTCACAGCTACTACCATTGAGGATGTACAGCGGGTTGCTGAAAACTATCTCAAACCTGACCAGATTGTTACCGTAGTTGTAGGCAATGCTTCCCAAATCGAACCAGCCCTGACTAGCCTTTCCCAGGAAGTCACCGTGTTAGATATTAAGATTCCAAAACCAAAAAACAGCTAGTGGATCAATGGCCAATTGTTAATGCTTAATGGTTAATTAAGAAAAAATCGATTAACCATTTGCCGATTACAATTTGCCATTTGCTATTCTCAATGCGTATTCTATTCCTACATCCCAATTTCCCTGCCCAGTTTCGCCACATAGCAACTGCTTTAGCTAAAGATAACCGCAACCAGGTTGTCTTTGGTACCAGGCGCAAGGAAGGGCAACTGCCTGGAGTGCTCAAAGCTCTTTACAATACCTCTAGGGAAGTACGTCCAGAAACTCACCACTATGTTAGACCCTTAGAAAATGCTGTACTTCAGGGTCAAGCCGTCTATCGCTTAGCCAATCAGCTCAAGGCTAAGGGATTTGTTCCTGATGTGGTCTATGGTCATTCGGGTTGGGGCCCAACGTTATTTATCAAAGACGCTTTCCCCCAAGCCAGATTACTGTGCTACTTCGAGTGGTTTTATCATGCCCATGGCACAGATGCTGATTTTGATCCATCCGAGCCCCTAAACGCTGACGATGAAGCCCGGATTCGGATGAAAAATGCCCCGATTTTATTAGACCTAGCCAGTTGCGATCGCGGATTGTCTCCCACTTACTGGCAGCGCCAGCAATTTCCAGCGGACTTCCACAACAGAATTACCGTGCGTCATGATGGGGTAGACACCGAGTTCTTTAAACCTAACCCAGGGGCAAAGTTAGTACTAAAACGGATAAACTTAGACTTGTCTGAGGTGGAAGAACTGGTTACCTATGTGGCACGGGGCATGGAACCTTATCGAGGTTTTCCCCAATTGATCGAAGCAATCGGTATCCTTCAGCAGCGACGTCCTAAGTGTCATGCTGTGATTGTTGGGGAAAATCGGGTGGCTTATGGTAAAACCCTACCGGATGGCAAAACTTACAAAGACTTGATGTTAGAAAAAGTCCCTCTTGAGCTAGACAGAGTCCACTTTACTGGTTTACTTCCTTACTCAGAATACTTACAAGTCCTTCAAGCTTCCTCTGTTCATATTTATCTCACCCGTCCTTTTGTTCTGTCTTGGTCGATGCTGGAATCCCTTTCTACAGGTTGTTTGGTAGTAGCGTCTGATACTCCCCCAGTGACAGAGGTGATTGAAGATGGGATTAATGGTTTGTTAGTAGACTTTTTCTCTCCAGAAGAAATTGCCGATCGGGTTGAGGAAGCTCTCGACCACCCAGAACAGATGGCCGCTATTCGCGCTAAGGCCAGGGAAACTATTCAACAGGGTTATGATTTAAATCAGTTGTTATCCCAGCATTTGCAGTGGATAAGAGAAAGTGGGTTGAACGCGATTGCGTGGCCAATAGGCCAAGGTTGAAGGTTGAAGGTTAGAAGGTTGAAAGTTGAAGGTTAGAAGGTTGAAGGTTAGAAGGTTGAAGGTTGTTCGCCTTTGGCGTTCCGTGTAGGGTAGGTTAAAGCTTTAAACTCAACACTCAACAATCAACGCAATATTGAGAGGAAATTATATATTATAGTAATCCTATCTGATTCGTAAAATAAATGGGCTGTTTTAAGGCAGGAGGCAGAAGGCAGAAAGCAGATGAGATAGGAGTTGTAGGTAGGGCTTGCTGATTAACTCTCAAAGCATTGACAGATAAAGTTTTTAGCCTTTTTGGGTCTACAAAAGTGCCAGCTTTTCGGTCCAAAAAGCTCAAAAAGTGGCTCTTCGGTACTTGTTATGCTAAATAAACACTGGCTCTTCGTTTATGAACCATGACTGATATCCAGACAGGAGAACCATAAACATCATAGCTGAATAAACAGTTACGATGTTTATGGTTCCCTAAAAGTCACCCTTTTTTAAGGGAAGGGTTATCTAATCATATACGTTGTATCGCTTGTTACCCAAATTGACAGACTCTCGCTTGATGTTTCTCTGTTTTTTATTGGGACTTTTGGAATAATACTTATTGCGTGACGGGTGTGCCATTCCAGGTAACCTTGGGGTCGCGATCACAAAGACTAATGTCAGCTTGCCAACGGGAGGGGAAATCTGGGTCGATGAACCTGATTTCAAATCTGCCCCAGTGGTAAGTGGGTCTTCCATCAGCTCCCTCTCTATAGGTATCACAACACACTGATGAAGAATCCTGTACCCAATAGCCACTGTATGAACCTCGGTCAGTGTACACTCCTGCTAAACCGTCGATAAAGATCACTCCATCTTTATCGTAGTGCCAGATAGCGGTGTTGTTGCGGTCTTGATGATATACCACATTGTATTCTGCGGTTGTCCAAACCTCGTCCGCTAGAACTTGCTGGCATGTGAGTATGCAAGTCAACAAGGCTAAGGTTGAGATTACAATAAAATAATACTTTTTCATTGTTCGGTAACTTGGTTTAACTGAAAGTGTTGGCAGAGCAAGGGCACAACATTATCAAACCACCGCAGTTGCGCTACTACTTGTGGCATGATCTTATTGTCCAATGCGTGTTTAATCTGTTTATTCTCGTCTACGGTAAGAATTGTAACTAACAGGACTTACGCAAAGACACTAGATATGGAGTATTGTGGAATCAGACTAAACTCATAATTAAAGAAGGTTGTTGAAGCTCCCTCGGTCAAATACTCCGATCAGCCCTGATACTTAAGTTTATAAACACTAAACCCAGTCAAATAAGCTAGTTTGTTCAAAAAATTCCACACCAAAATGGCACAAGCAATAGGTGGTTTCTTTGAATTCGAGATTAGCTTGCTTGGGTCGTAAGTCCTGCAGTAAATGTGTATTTAATCATACCAGCTTACTCATGTCAACCCCTCTAATTGATATATATTAGAGAGGGTGACATGTTGATATATATTATCAGGGGTGACATGAGCCCTGAAAAGCTTAGTATATAAGGCTTTGATGCCAGTTCTCTTAGCAAAGATAAACTGGTAAATTGACCCCAAAAATGATTTAATGGCAAGCTCAAACCCTTATAACTATGTCCAAGGTCAGGCCAAAACAGCATGTATCTTTTAGGTGCGACCCGTGGCGAATTTAATTCGCCAAGGTCAAGGTAACCGATTAAGTAACAGTTCGGCTGAACGTACTACCTAGTAAGGATTTTAGCTTGCATGTCACCCCCTAAGGTATATTAGACCTCTCTTGGCCAAAAGGCCACGCTACGCGAATGGTCAGGCTGCTCGGGAGCTTGTCATAGTTGCAGAACAGATCAACTATGACCATAACAGCAAGCTAAAACCCCTGTGAGGGCTATACATTTAGTACAAATGTTCTATATAAGTGACATGCTTCCCCCTGATCGCCATAGGCGGTGCCCGAAGCAATTGCACTTCTGGGGAAAGCTTAGGCAGTCTTGAGAGACCCAAGTTAGTCTAAACTCCAGTTTTTTACCACAAATCGCTCTAATTTGCAATCCATCAGGCTTCTGGCTTGCTTGTTACCCCGTCAGTTAACAGGATAAATACTCTCAACGACCCAGCTTCTGCCGCACACGAGCTACAAACATATCGACTTCTGGTAACTTTAACTGAGTTGCTAACAAACCAAACACACCTAAGCCTACCAATCCAGCTAAACTCAATTGCAGCAACTTTACCCAAATAATACTGGTTTCTAATACTTGCTCACACCCCCAACTGACTCCCCAACTTGCGGCACCAGCTACTACACTACTCACAGCTAAACCTAGAATTGGGAACATCCACTCTTGCCAAGGTAAGCCATTGAGCCTGCGGTTTAATATCCATAACAGCACTACCATGGAAAAGGCATTGACACCAATGGTGGCAAATACAATACCAGGTGTGCCAAAGGTATCGATTAGAAAGTAATCTAGTACAGCATTGAGAAGAATATTAATTACACTCAGACGAAAGGGTGTCTGTCCATCTCCTAAACCATAAAATACCCGCACTAGCACATCCCGTCCCAAGTAGACAAACATGCCCATCCCATAAGCCATGAGCACTGATGCTACTAACCGAGAGGCATTAGCATCAAAGGCTTGACGCTGATACACTACCTGCACTATGGGCATGGCTAAGGTCACCATCAATGCACTTAAAGGTAACATTGTCAAGGCAGTGAGCAGAATTCCCTGGCGAATCCGTTGCTTGAGTTCTGGCCAATTTTCGGGAGCGGCTAGTCGGGAAAATACCGGCAGTAGAGGGACTAGAATGACATTGGAGATAATGCCTAGAGGCGTATTTACTAAAAGATTGGCATAGTTTAAGCTAGCAGCAGCAGCATCGGCTTGGGGCAGAAAGGAGGCAAAGAATAAGTCGGTGTAGACATTAATATGCAGCATCCCAGAGGAAAAGGTGGCTGGAGCCATGACCTGCATCACGTCTTTGACTCCAGGGATACCCCAGTTAAATCGTAGGCGTATTTTACCTAAGCCACTGCGCCACTGAGCGATTTGCTGCACTACCCATTGAAGAGTTGCTCCAACAAGGGTACCCCCAGCTAAGACAATCCCACCGATCATCGCAAATTCGGGATTACTAATTTGTTTGCCCAACTGTAGGGCTAATATTCCTAAGCCAACAATGACGGTAATGCTGGAAAATAAGGGACTGACGGCAGGTAGCCAGTATTGATCGCTAGCATTGAGGGTACCAAAGCCAATGCCAATTAATCCGGCTAGCACTGCCATGGGTGCCATAATCTGTAATTGCCGGATTGCGATCGCTCTAACTTGTAACCCTTCTGGAGTATCCTGAAACCCTGGTGCTAGAACATCAATTAAGACCGGAGCAAATAGCACCAGAGCAATGGTTACCAATAACAGGATGCAAGCTACTAAAGTAGTTACTGTTTCCACCAGCCGTGGGGCTTCTGATTTATCTCGTTTAGCAAGGACACTAACTAAGGCGCTATGAAACGGTCCGTTAATGCCACCGAGGAGGATTAATAAAAAGCCAGGGATAACGTAAGCATAGCTGTAGGCGTTGATAACCGGACCAACTCCAAAGGCTGCTGCCATCGCTTGTTGGCGGACTAAGCCAAATACTTTACTAATAATGGTGGCTACTGCGACAATCCCGGCAATGCCAGCTAGGGAACGAGTGGTTTTCTGGTTTTCAGACACAAATCGTTAATAAAATTAATAGTTAACGTGCTTATTTTAAGGGATCCCTTGTTGTTGACCCTTGACAGTTGACGGTTGCTAGGGTGTAGCAGCTAGTGTGGTTTTATCTAAGTGCCTTTCAGGGTGTTATCACCCTAGTAAAAAGGTTTGTTATTCCTTTAGATTAAACCATGACTACAGAATTTTTTTATGCTAATTTACCCCTTTTAGAAAACTTCATCGATATTACTGACTCTCGGAATTTTAAATCGGTTCCCAGGGATTGGTATGTGGTGATTAGCGATATTATTGGTTCGACTCAAGCTATCGAATCAGGACGCTACAAAGAGGTTAACCTGTTAGGAGCCTGCTCCATTGTCGCTGTTTTAAATATAGCAGGTAATTTAGACATTCCTTTTGTGTTTGGGGGAGATGGAGCAACTCTGTTGATTCCTCCTTCTCTGTTTGCCCCTGCTCGGGAAGCCTTATTAGCCACTAGTAAGCTAGCCAGGGGAGAATTTGGGATGGAATTGCGGGTGGGTGCAGTACCTATGTCTGATGTAAGAGTAAATGATTATGATGTTAAATTAGCGAAGCTTAAGGTATCTGAAAACTATTATCAGGCTATATTTACTGGAGATGGTTTGAGTTATGCTACTGAATTGATTAAACATCCAAATACTAGTAACCTCTACCTTTACCAAAACCCTACTAATAATGCTAAAGCTGATTTTTCTAATTTAGAGTGTCGCTGGAAAGACATTCCTAGTAAATATGGTGAAACGCTCAGCTTGATTGTGAAAGCAACGTCTAAGCAAGGAGATTTAGCTAATTTAACTTATCGAAAACTTATTGATAAAATTGACAGTATTTATGGAAGTGAAGAGCTTTTAAATCCAGTTGATGAAAACTATTTAAATCTAGGGTTTAGTTATCAAAACTTAAGTGCTGAAACTCGGCTGTGCGCCCAATCGAGTAAGCTGAGCCATAGGATGCTCTATTTTTTTAAAATCTGGTTTGAGAATCTCTTGGGCTGGTTGTTTATCAGGTTGAAGGTGAAATTTCCAGATGGAGACTGGGGAGCCTATAAACGAAATGCGATCGCAGCAACGGATTACAGAAAGTTTGATGATATGTTGCGCATGGTGATTGCTGGCAATGAAGCACAACGAAAACAATTAACAGACTATTTAGAAAAGAATTATAAACAAGGTAAGTTAGTGTATGGTCTGCATATTTCAGACCGAGCACTGATGACCTGTCTGGTATTTGAGCGCCATGGACGCCAAGTACATTTTGTGGATGGTGCAGACGGAGGCTACGCGGTAGCTGCCAAGGATATGAAGGATAGACTTAAGGAGAATGCTACTGATAGCAAATCCGCTTTTAGAACACCCGTTAATCCAGACGACTAGTAGGAGAATCCTATAGCTATAGCGCAGGGCTATAGCTGATAGCATGATAATATAGCAATCCGTGTAGGAATTGTGATAATTTTTGTTCCCTGTTCCCTACTCCCTACTCCCTACTCCCTGTTCCCAGATCCGCTGTTCCCTGTTCCCTTTGCTATAGCGAATAATTGGGAGCATCCCATTTTGGAAAAAAGAAAGGAATAGGTACTCATTTAATTCGCGATTATAAATCGCGAATTAAATGAGTAGAGAGCTGGACTACATGTACCCTGGCATAATAGAGAGGTAGATGTTCATACCCTTTGATCATGACCAGAGACGAACGGGAAGAACTGGAAGCTTGTTTAAAACGAGCCAGTGAGATCCTTTATAACAATACTGACACGGATAGTTTGGAAAACCTAGCAGATATCGAAATTGCAGTTAGAGAGCAGGTTCTAGAACACGTCAGTCCCAAAATTGCCCTTTTTTTATCACCAAAAAGACCCAAACCCGACGAGGAAAAATCCGAACCCTAAAAAGCTGCTTGGGAAAACTGAAGATTACGAAAAAACAAGCAGATGCTTTAGGGATAGAAGCCTATACACGCCATAGTCCTCTGCTGGAAAAATGCTGTCTCCTCTTAAGTGCCAATGAATCTTATCAAAATGCAGAGAGTGACTTGTATCTGTTAACTGGGCTAAAAGTCGGTCACTCCACTCATCATTGGCCAAAGGCCACGCTACGGGAACGCAAAGTGAACCAAATTGACCTACCACTTCCTGATCTAAAACTTGGGTTATCCGAGATAAGTGTTGATGGGGGGAAAATTCGTCTGAGGACAAAAGCTTGCTTGAGAACCGACTTTTTGGCAAGAATACAAAACAGCCCGTTTACAAGGGATTTATTACGGAGCCTTCTTTCAAGATCACCTATCTTTAACGGATTGGATAAATAGTCAAACATTAACCTCGCCCTTGTACTGCTTAGGAGATGGACATGATGGAATCTGGAACATATTTGCTGAAATTGGAGAGACTAAGGATAGGATTGAAATCTTGGACTGGTATCACCTAACCGAAAACCTGCATAAAATAGAAACGAAAAAATCCATCAAAGAACAGTTAGAGGCTTACTTGTGGATGGGACAGGTATCCGAGGCTCGGAAGTTGTTGAAGTCGGTTCAGCCCGTGGGAGGAACGAACTTTCTTAGCTATCTTAACAAGCACCGTCAAAGGTTAATCAATTATCAATGGTTTCAACGGGAACAAATTTGTTCAATTGGCAGCGGAGCTGTGGAATCAGCCGTCAAACAAATAAGCCACCGTGTTAAACTAACTGGAGCCCAGTGGCTAAGAGAAAATGTGGCTAATATCTTACAACTTCGTTGTGCTTATTTGAACGGTCAGCTAGCTATTTAAGCACTTAAAAATCCTTGGGGGTCCAATTCGCGAGTTATAATCGCGAATATATTTTGATGGAGATTTAGATAAATGGGCAGAAGAGTTTCCAGTAAGTCACCACAAGATAAACTAGAGAGAATAACTCGTTTACAGACGGCAATTGCTAGTCTCGAAACCTACAAAAATTTCTTCGAGGGTCAAGGAGAACTCGCCCCGTCAGGTGTCTGGGTAGCGCGTTATCAAGTTCGACAGCCCCAAAAAGCCTACTGGTATTACAAATTACAAGCCAGTTCACCCTCCTTCACAACCACAGGTAAAGCGCCCAAGTTAAGTAAATATAAGCATTTGGGGAAGGCTGGAAGTGAAGCCCATGTTGCCGGGGTGATGGCTGTAGCCAGAAGAACCATAGTTTCCGAATTACAAAAAACGATTGATTCTCTTAAAAATAGCTTATTAGATATTTCTTTCGACTCCGAGCAAGAAGATATCTAAGTCGGGATATTATTCGCGATTAATAATCGCGAATAAGTTTTCTCTTTTTTCCAAAATGGGATGCTCCCGAATAATTACACTGGCTCAATAGTAACGTCTTCATAGTCGGGATGTCTAATAATAAAGCATTTTGCGCCAATAGTGATTTGGGCAATCTGGGATGAAAGCTTACACAATCCATCCCTGACTTCTGGATTTGGACAGTGAATGATTAAGCTGTCAGTAGCAGTAACCCACTCTAGCTTACAGAGTTGAGTTAGAGGAATTTCTGTCTTAATTTGGCTTAGTCCTTGACTCAGTTGTTTAAATTTCTGTAGCCATTGGGACTCTTGCAAGTTTTTCTCTAGCTTGCTTTTCAATGGGTCTTCTTCTTGATTAGTCATGATACCATGATAAGATTTGTTATTGTGTCAACAGTTAGCAGTCAGCTGTCAGCCGTGAGCTAAAAGCTCACGCTACTTGAGGTGCCGTCAGCTTATTTTATTCAAAATTCAGGTAATGTGGCACAGGCTTCTAGCGTGGCACAGGCTTCGACGCTGTGACCTAACCAATAAGCTGATAGCTGATAGCTGATAGCTGATGGCTGATAGCTGATAGCTGATACCTGATAGTTGATAGCTGATAGCTTACATTATTGTGATCTCCTCAATTCTCCTGGAATAATTCAGCAACTTTCCCCCTGAAACCCTCAACGCTGAGCGGTAATTTGCTTATAAGCTGTTTCAAGATTATCTTTGTATAATCCTTGGAATTTATAATTCTTATAAGCAGCAGGGATTTGGGAATAGTTGGCAAGCACTTGTTCTTGAGTCAGAGAATTTTCTTTCCAAGTTAATGCCAATTGTTCCAGTTGATCCAAGTAAGTCTTTAAGGTGTCTAAGCCACTGCTATCAGTAATCGGACCATGGCCAGGTAAGAGACGCGCATCGGGATAGTTTGCCCTTAGCTCAGATAAAGTACTCTGCCATTTGCGAATATTACCATCCCCAGTGTATGGAAATCGCTGATTGAACAATATATCACCGGTAAACATAATTTTGGCATCGGGAACATAGGCCACAATATCTGTTCCCCCAGAATGCCCTTCTACTTCTTCAATTTCTACGGTGCGATCGCCTAACCAAATCTTACTCTCACTATTAACTATTACGTTGGGTGGAGTGGGATTGGGGTCGTATTGTTTGTTACGATCTTCCATGAATTCTCGAATGGGTCCCCGCCCAATGATGGGGATACCTTTAGCTTCGGCAGCGGAATTACCACCAGTGTGGTCAAAGTGATAATGACTGTTGAGAACGTACTTGATGGGTTTATCGGTTAAGTCTTCAACAGTTGAGAAGAGTAAGTTAGCTAGTGCTTCATTCTGAAATGGATCAATTACCAATACTCCATCGCTACCAATCACAATCCCAGCATTACAAATTGCTGCGTTAGGGTCTTGGGCGGGAAAGTCTGTACTAGCGATTAGTCCGTAAATTCCAGATCCTAATTTTTCTAGGGTTAATCCTGCTGTTTCCAGGGTGAGGTTACCGGATGTTGGTGATTGGCTTTGGGAGTGAGATTGGCAGCTAATCACTCCAAAGATTGTGAGTAGGGTGGCTAGACCTAAGATTAAGCACCGACGCAATGTGTTCATTAGTTATTGGTCATTGGTGGTCTTTTGTTATTTTATAGCAGTTCTTAATTGGGTGAAGAGCACAATGGGTCGAGATTCGGGAATCGGGAATCGGGAGTCGGGAATCGGGAATCGGGAATCGGGAGTCGGGAGTCGGAAGTCGGGAAAAGCGGGAAATGGGGAGAATTATCCCGGCATTGTGTATTTTGATACATAGGTTCTACTAATCAGCAGCGACCGGAAAATGCGATCGCTTAATGGCATCAATCGTTTAGTCCGAGATCTGAGGTTGTACTGATCAGTAGCGATCGGAAAATGCGATCGCTTAATGGCATGATTAATAGTTAGCTTCCTAAACTCCTCATTTGTTAACGCACTACTGCTCCTGATCCAACCAAACCGCTAAATCCGTTGCTGTCTTAAAATCCAACAAGGCTTCACTCAATTCCTCCAATCGAGTAATCGATAATCCCTCAATCCGCTGTTGGAGCACAGGGTCAAGTAAACCTAACCTCAGGGTTAGCAAACGCATCACAATTAATACCGCTTCCTCCTGCTTGCCGCGCTGGCGTCCCTTTTGGATAATATCTTGATAGGTAACTGATTCTTCCATAATTTCCTCGGATAACAATCGACGGACTAAATCTTTCTCAAACCGCAAACCAGCCAGTACATCCACACAGGCCGCTAGGTTTCCCCGTAATGGTTTTTCTTCAATTCTATCCACTTCGGCAACCACTTGCTCCAACAATAGATTAGGCCGATTACTCCTAGCTAAAGTTGCCAAGGGTAACAAAGCCCGATTGGCCAACAGTGGTTGAGGGTCTTGCTCCCAAAGACGAATTATTCTATAACGGTGCCAGGTATTAATATCTCTAAACTCGTTATTGAATACCAGATTTGAGGTCGTAGACTTGAGAAAAATTACCACCTGCGTGTGGGGGACATCGGTACTTGCGGTGTAGTCTGACCCAATAGTCCAACATCCGAAATGGTAATGGTGGCTCGGATGGGGGTAGGGTTTGAAATTCTAGGTGCAGAATTTGGTTAGTGCTTTGCAGTAGACTCAGAGCATCAGCTTGAATTGGTTCAGCACTTAATTCGGTGTCTTGATGCAGTCGCTCATGGGGGAAACCCCCAAGACCGCGCTGCATCGCTTTTAAGTACCTGAATATCGCGAGGTTCTTCACCCAATAGCCAATGAAAAAACTCCGATGGGTATTCGTTACGGTCGATGCCTGGTATTACCCAGGGCACCTCCGCTTCAGAACTGGGCGTGCAACTTTCATCGCACCCAGCTCCTGAGTATCCTCAACCTTTCGGTTTACCTTTCGGTTTGCTCCAATGGATTTCTTGGTGGCAGCTTTGGTGTACAGCTAATAAGTTCTTTTGCTTCCAATTGTCGTGGTTTCCATCTACATGATGAAGGTGTACAGATTCGTCGCTTAGGAACTTGTGTCCACAGTGTCCACAGGAATGGTTCTGCTTTTTCAAAGCTTTTGCTGTAAGGTTGTCATATAGTACTGAATTCCTTTGACTCCAGTATATTAAGTCTCCGTCATATGGAGACTTAGTTCCTTTGACATTTACGTGCTGGTTTTGTTCATACCCCACGACTGGGAATCCCTTTTCGCATAGTTTCTTAGCTTTGTACCGACTTACTTTCTTTTCCTTTCGGAATTTTCGGTGAGCGGTGTTGCTCATAAACCATAGAGAATCTCGTGAGCTGCTCATGTCGCAACTTTTGTGGTAATTCCTCCACCCTCTCACGATAGGTGCTAGCTTTTTTGCTTTTACTTCAGCGCCATAATTCGAGCTGTTGACTACGGCTTTGATTTTCTTACGTATGTTCCGGTGATTTTCCTCTGAGGGAGTGCATCG
This sequence comes from Moorena sp. SIOASIH, assembly GCF_010671925.1. GTDB lineage: Bacteria > Cyanobacteriota > Cyanobacteriia > Cyanobacteriales > Coleofasciculaceae > Moorena. Next base: position 827,549 of record NZ_JAAHIH010000004.1, read on the forward strand.
GAATTTACCGTTTTTCTGGACGCGGAATCTCCACCCCAGGAGACGAAACCTTAGAATAAAGAAGCCTTAATTAATAATTTTTAACCCTTTTTTGCATAGTCTGTCCCCTGTAAAGGCTTCTTTATTCTTACGGTAACTTCATAGGAAGTCAAACCCGTCTGTCGTTTTGGTTAACTTGGTCTTCTCAAGATTTACTTCCAGACCGCGTTGGGAAAGGAAACTTTTAACTTTTTCTAACACCTTTTCAGCGTTGTCTTTTGGCTTTAGTATAATAATCATGTCGTCTGCATATCTGATGCTTCTGACACCTTTATTTACCTCTTCTATTCCATCTAGTGCGATATTGGCGCTTTTGTGGACTGACCACACCTCCTTGGGGCGTGCCTTGCTCTGGGAATTCCAGATTGATGCCTGCTTTTAGACATCTGAATATCCCCATCTTCAGACCCGCAGGGGCTAGCAATCTATCCATAATGGAGCTGTGGGATATGCGGTCAAAACACTTCTTGATGTCTAGTTCAATTACTCTTTTGTTGATGCCGTTCTTGTTTGAGCATAGGTTTAAAAACAGAATTTTTTGTGCGTCTTGGGCACATCTGCCAGTCCTAAACCCGTAGCTGAAGGCACTGAACGTCGCTTCATGGGCGGGTTCTAGAGCGTATTTTGCTAGACACTGCCATGCTCTATCAGCGATTGTAGGCACTTTTAGCACTCTTATTTTCCCATTCTTTTTAGGGATTGGGATTTCACGAAGTCGATTATGTTTCCAGTCGTGGCCGTAATCGTTCAATGCTTGAGCCAGTTCCATTCGCTGTCTGTAATTGAGACTTGACCGGCCATCAATTCCAGGGGTACGTTTACCCTGATTGAGCTGTGTCACTTGACGGACAGCCAGTAGTTGTGCTGAGCGGGACTTCAGAATCAGTTTTTGTAAAGACCGTGCTTTCCTCAAGTCACCATCTCGAACTGCTTTATACACTCTCCTCTGTAGGCGGAAAAGATTCCGGCGGAGTTGTTTCCACTTTTGGCTTTTCCATAGGTCACTATATCTATTTGACATGTGTCTACCCGTGCTCTCCATTAGTTTTGTGTACTCTGGATACCCGCCATCAGTTTTACGATGGCATCCTACCCGACAGTGGGGATTAAGTTTGGCATAACTTACCGGGGTTCGACTACGTCCGGGACCCATTTTTGCTGTCGTTTTTACTTGTTCCGTCTATCAGATTGTTTTGACGATTTAGGGCAGTCCGGAGATGAAACCTTAGAATAGTGGAGCCTTACTACAAAATTTTTAACCCTTTTTCCCATAACCCTCTAACTATAAAGGCTCCACTATTCTTGCGGTAACTTCTAACCAGTTTGCCTATCCTCTTCTCGGAGATTACGACTGTCGCAAAAAAAACGCCGTGAGAATAGAAAGGATAAAGTCGCACATTTTTGTTCAGATTGTGGCTTTACTTTCAGACACTTTTCTAGGACTTGTTTACCCTTGTCGTCTCCCCATTAGCGGCAGTGTGGCTAATCTGTTTTACCTCTGATTCCGCCCTGTTGCCAGCTTCACTCCATAAGTTGCCGCTTATTCGGTGTGGCCAAGGTAGGGAGTCACTTATCTCCTAAAGGGGTGGGTTTTCACCACCATCCGAAAGACAGTTAGAATTCGGGATTGTCCCGCGAATTCCCCTAGTTATACCCCTCCTTTTTCAGGAGGCTCCTCCTAGGAACAAGCCGCACTTCTGCTAAGTATTTACAAATATTATCGTAGGCCAAGGCAAATTTTTAACAATTGAAACTATCTCAGACAGTGTAGTGAATCTGAAGCAGAAAATTGATCGCACCCGGATCTTGTTTATTGATTCAAGTTATGATAGACATTTTTAGTTTAGTTGTGAACATAGTCGCGCTTGGGAAAGGCAAGAGGCAAGAGGCAAAAGGCAAGAGCTGTCATCTTTGTCTTGATTTAGCGCACTTCTGATTTAGATAAGATCTAAAAAAGACCTGATCTCATCAGGTCTTTTCAAAATCATGTCTCTCAACTTAAGAGCACCATTAACCCCTTTTGCCTTTTGCCTTTTGCCTTTTGCCTTTTGCCTTTTGCCTTGGTAAAAGGTTTTAGGTTAAAACTTATTCTCCCCTAACCAAATCCTCAACTGCCTCTAGATCAGTCGGTAAGCCAGCGGTCAATACCTCTGCTCCTGTCTCGGTAATCAACACATCATCTTCAATCCGAATCCCCCGCACATCATCAAATTCTGCCAATCTATCCCAATTAACCACATCTTTGTAGGTTGACAGTCGCTCTGGGTCATTCAAAATCCCTGGAACTTGATAAAATCCTGGTTCAATTGTCACCAACATCCCTGGTTCCAACAGTCGGTCTAGTCGCAAGAAGCCCAAGCCAAAGCGATCGCTTCTTTCCCGTCCTGGTGCATACCCTGCCAAATCCCCTAAATCTTCCATATCATGAACATCTAATCCCAGCAAATGACCAACACCATGGGGAAAGAACAAAGCATGGGCATCCATTGCTACCAAATCCGAGATGTCTCCTCGCAGAATCCCCAAATCTATCAATCCCTCAGCCATCACCCCTGCTGCTGTCATATGAATCTCTCGGTATTCCACCCCAGGGTAAAGATTCTTGATACAGAAATCATGGGCTTCTTTGACGACATTATATATATCCCGCTGAGTAGGGGAAAATTTACCACTCACCGGCCAAGTGCGGGTAATATCCGCCGCCCAACCCATAGGGGTTTCTGCTCCTACATCCGCCAGCAGTAACTCTCCCGGTTGCAGGGAATGGTGATACTCACCATTGTGCAGCACTTCCCCATGAACCGTAACAATACTTGTGTAAGCACGGGTCATATTATTGGCAATAATTACCCCTTCCATCGCCCCCCGCACGTCCGCTTCCCGTTTAGCCTTGGGAGTAGCTGCCATTCCCGCTTTATGAGCAGCTATCGAAACTTCAGCGGCTTGGCGCAACTCCGATAATGCCCCCTCGTCATGGTATAACCTTAGGGATATAATGGCTTTCGCTAAATCCAAGTCAATCCCTTCTGGAGCATCAGCGGGTCCGACAGGACGACCTAATAGTTTCTGTTGTTGGCTGTAAGTAGTGGGATTTTGAACAGCAATGGTTGCTGCTCCCTGAGAATGCGAACGCAATTCACAGAGGGAAAAAACCCGATTAGCCCCAATCATCTCAGCAATTTCCTCAGGTGAAGGCACTTCTCCGTGCCACAACGCACTACCAGGGGCTGGCTTATCCATGAATAAATCCAGTTTGCCATCATTGAGGCAAATTACCGCATTAGTTAGGGGTAAACCAGCAAAATACAAGAAGTGACTGCTAGCCCGAAAAGGGAACGAATTGGCTCGGAAATTCCGAGGACTAGGATGTCCAGACCAGAGCATTACCGGAAAATCCACCAGCTGAGCCAATTTTTGACGCCGTTGCTGTAGTTTAGTGGCTAGAGAGCCGTCATGGTTGTTAATCATCGGATTTATAATAATTTATTAAGTGTTTAACCTTCACCGTTGACTAGTTATACCGTAAATTCCACAGGTCTTGTGGAATTTGTTCAAAATTATCCCCAGGATCTACCTAAGAGTAAAATCTCGCCAGTGATCGGGTTTGGGACTAGCAATGGCAAGGTTCTTGGTCTAACCAAGATCTAACTCTGGAAAATGAACTAGAACAGATTAACACCACAGATTAACACCACAGATTAATGCGATTCGGCGTTCGCGCAGCGTGGCCTACGGCCACAGCCGACGCTATGCGATTGGCCTTTGGCCACGCTACGCGAACGCATCATCTCAAATGCTCTAGGTAAGACTGATAGCAGTTATCATAGCTATGAAGTCACAATATTTTTTCCCTGCTCCCTGCTCCCTACTCCCTACTCCCTACTCCCTGCTCCCTATTCCCTAAAACCCAGAAAGACCTCACCCAATTTATAACTGCTATATTAAATAGTTGAAATCTTAAACACAGAAATATGGTTATCATTCAACTGTTTAATATTGCCAATATCTTCGTTTTGCCCTTTTGGATTCTAATGATTTTATTGCCAAATTGGGGCATTACCAGGCGAGTAATGGAATCCTATCTTCCCTTCGTCGCTCTAGCAGCTTTATATATTTACCTATTTATTAATAGCATTACACCAGAATCCGCCCAAGCCTTATCCAATCCTCAGTTAGCCGATATTGCCCGTTTCTTTAGTGACGAAACCGTTGCTGCTACTGGCTGGATACACTACCTAGTCTTCGACTTATTTGTAGGGCGTTGGATTTATTGGCAAGGGCAACAGGCTGGTATTTGGACTATTCATTCCCTAGTGCTGTGCTTATTTGCAGGACCAATCGGACTACTTTCTCATATTATTACCGCTTGGGTTACCAAAAAATCTACCTCAGATACTCCCTTAGACCCTGAAACTACCAGTCCATCACAGACATAGTAAGCGCGTTTATATCTGGGTTGTAAACACAGGTATTGCTTAAAAAGGCAATAGGCAAGAGGCAAAAGACAATAGGGGAAAGAGGTCTGGAGTTTTCTTGGACAATAAAAAAAGACCATACAGGTTTACATCTCACTTACAGCACTACCCATTAAGGTTAGGAGATTGATACAAGTTTCAAAGCTGTTATGCTAAAAGTTTGTTTTTTGCCTATTGCCTATTGCCTATTGCCTATTGCCTATTGCCTATTGCCTATTGCCTATTGCCTATTGCCTTTTGCCTTTTGCCTATTGCCTTTTGCCTTGCCCTATGTCTTTGCCTATATTAAGAAATATTTCACTTGGCCAGTTACCTTGACGTTTCTTTTTTTTTTAAGCTACTCTTTAAAGCAAGAGGTATTTAAAAGTTAACTAAAGGCTTAAGGAAAAAGAAACACCACCTCTAGGTTGCTCTACCATCGTTCCAACTCAACACTAAAGGCTTTGAGCATAATGAGAAACAACATCAAAAATACTTTTGAAGCTGTTGAAAAATTAATTGGGAATATTTACAAGGAATGGGGTAGTTTTCATGAGCATATCCGTGAGCAATTACCCCCAGAATACTACAGTGAAATCGAAAGTTTAAATAGCCAATTTCAGGTAGCGGTAAGTGAATTTATCAAAGAACTTAGTGAACCGGTTCTCACCTTAGCCACAACAGGGACAACTAGCAGTGGTAAAAGTACCCTGGTCAACTTCTTGTGTGGGGCAGAAATTGTACCAGTTGCCGTACAAGAAATGAGTGCAGGGGTTGTGATTGTAGAATACAGTGAAACGAAATATCTGAAAATTGATCAAACTCCAGGGGCAATTTGGGAATGTGGAGAATGGAATAATCTTACAGACGAAGACATTTATGACCGTTTAGACCAAGTAATGAAGTCCTATCTTCAAGCTAATCGAGACGGAAAAACTAGTGTTGCTTGTCCACAAACAACGATATATTACCCTTTCCGACTTGTAGCTGATCCTAACCTGCTTGATTTGCCTGAAAAAACAACAGTGCGAATCATGGATCTTCCGGGTTTAGCTCATGTGGGTGATGAAGGGAATGGCTCTGTGATTAGAAAATGCAAAGAAGCCTTATGTATAGTTACCTATAATAGTGCAGAAACCGATAGACAAAAAGTTAGTAACTTACTCCAAGAAGTTGTTGATCAGGTCAAAGAATTAGGAGGCTCACCAGCCCGGATGCTCTTTGTGCTGAATCGGATTGATGAGTTTCGTAAAGACCAAAACTGGCCGGATAGTGAAAGAGATTTTTTCAAAAGAACTGTTCACGATATCAAACAGAAGTTAACCAAGGAGCTAGAAGAATATCAAGAAGATATTAGTGCTTTACAAGTCATCAAAATGAGTGCTTTGCCAGCTCTATTGTCGATTAAAATGAAGAGTAATAATCAGCAAGAAAGCAATCAAGCATCTCGCAAAATCGACAGTATGTTTAACTTCTTAATCCCAGAAGATATTATAGAAGATTTACCCAGAAAAGTAGAGCGATGGGAACACCATGAGCGCCATCGTGTTGCCCAGACTGTTTGGGAAGCCTCTTACGCAGAGGAATTTCATAAATACCTGAAAGAGCATATCGATCAACATTTTCCACAATTAGTGATTCCACAAATTGTAGACCGCTTTAAAGCTAAAGCAGGTAATGCAGTAGTAGAGTGGGCTATGCAAACCACTAATGCTTTCATTAATAGCTCAGAAGAAAACTACCAAAAAGAATCTGAGAAGATTTCCCAAATTCGACAAGAAATCAGTCAGTTTATTTCACAAAAAGCTCAAGAACTAAGAGACCCTTTTGAACAAATTGAAAATGCTCTAAAAGGTTTAATGGAGGAAAGTAACCAAATCCCTTCACTAGAGCAGGAGTTACCCGATCCTAGAGCAAGAGCAGATCAGATTATTGCTCGTATTATTGGCGAACTAAGAGGCTCTTATCAAGAGCGTGCAGACAGCTTAGTGCCCCTTTATGGATGGCGAAAAGCCATGACAGAAGGGGTAGAGGAAATATTGGAACCTGTAATTGAGTCTTTGGATAACGGCAAACTCTGCTTAGACAGTAAAACCCTTCAAGCAGCTAATCCGACCATGTTGAATCTTTTAGAAGCAACAATTAAAAATTTAATTGAATTAGGATATTCTCCTGAAGTAGCTGAGAATGGAAAGGAGATCGAAGCACGTACTGACCAAGAAAAACGTAATCTCAGCAACCTCAATGAGAATTTGAATCAATTAGCTGATATCTTAAAGCTTTTGATCAATGAAGCAGTAAAAAAAATATTAGAGCGAGAAATGAGGAGAGTCCGTGATGCGTTGGAAACCTTGTTGAATGCTTACTTATCTATTCTGGAAGAAGGAATGAGCACTATTGCTCCTAATATAGGGATTAGCTTTTCTAGGTTACAACTGGTAAAAATCGACATTGAACTTGAGCCAAGCTTTGAATTTAAAGCAGGATTTCCAATTATGAAAGGGACATGGTTAGAAGATGTTGAAGTTCCGAAATATAAAAGAGACTTGTGGACTCTCTGGATTTGGAAAAGACTAGTATATTATATCGAAACCAAAGAACGCTCTAGTGATAATGCTCAGTTACCAAAAACCGAAGACATCCTGAAAGGATGGCTACTGCAAAAAAATCAAGCAGAAGTAGAAATTTATAGTCAGGTCGCCCATTGGTTTATATCTCAAATCAATAGCTTTATAACTGGAGTTGAATCTTATCAAAAAGAAATTGTAGACCGTTATCAAGAGCGGCTCGACAAAGCCCACGATCAAGCTAAACTGTCTCATCAACAAGACTTATCAATCTGGAATCCCTTACAAATGGAAGCTAAAGAACTTGAGGATAATATTAAGAAAGCTGGAAAAGTGCTGAGGTAGTTTATCTTGATTTTGTAAGATGATATAATAACCTGTTTAAGCTAATAATTTCGATACTATGCCCCATGATGACTACGGCAATGAAATTTGGAAAGACTACCAAGACCCCCTAGAAACCTATCAACAGCAGTTCAAGGAAATTTATTCGGCTATTAAAAATTGTGATCGGGGGTATCTCTATGAAGCGATCGCTTATCTAGACCCAGAGAATAGTGAAGATATTTGTAACTATTTTGGCATAGATAAGAATTCGACTCTCAACAATGACTTAAAATTTTGTAAACCTTTCTTGTCCAGTCTAATCAAGGATTTATATAGAGTTCAAATTCCTTTACCAGAGGTAATCGCCAGAATGAGAGAGGAAGCGGAGCGTCAAGCAATGGAATTTGCTAATTTTTTTGCCCCAGTTAAAGATAATACCGAAATTTTGACAGGGATAATTATTGTAGCTTTCATACTTACTGCCTTATATATTGCAGTTAAACAATCAGAGCAAAGACGGCAATTAAATAAAAATAGAAATATAAGGCAACCTCAAGTAAAAGATAGAGACCGATATTTAGAGCAATCTCAACCTAGGGTTACTGGATTACCAAGAAAGCCTTCTGTTTTGTGCTTAATTGTTCCTTCTCATCAATTAAGTGGCTTGAATCCAGGTTATCCGATTCCATCAAATCGTGTTAAAGAACTTATCTCCTCTGCGTCTTATTTTTTATGTGATGGTTCAGTCCAAGCTATTGACCAAAAAGTAAATCTCAATCTCAGTACAGAAAGTATCAATTATTCCAGTGAAGAATATGCTTATATCCAGCTGATAATTCCTGAAGGTGAAAAGATGATTGCTCAGGAGACCAAATACGGTCTTAAGAATAAGCTACCTGATGGTGGTGCTGAAATTGATAAAATTGCGCGTCTTATTAACCTAGATGGTTTAGAAAATTTCATCTGCGCTTAAGGAATTATAGCAATTCTGTTTCCCATGAGGTACCAAGGGATCCCCCTAAATCCCCCTTAAAAAGGGGGACTTTGAAGTTGATTACTGTACCTCATACATGCAATAAACGCTATAAAATAGATTATAAAAATGGATTGGAAAACTGCTTCATCCTATTATGAAACTCGTTTAAGTGACGCCTTAACTGTGCTGCGCCACGCCGTTGATTTAGCCAGGCTTCCTCAAGCGGGAGTTCCTGCTCACCTCAAAGAGGTTCTGTTGGAAGAAGAAAAACCTGCTCGTCGTCAGCTTGAACGCTTGAAAAAGCGAGAATTTCGGATTGCTGTTGTGGGTTTGGAAAAGGCGGGAAAAAGTACCTTTGTCAATGCCTGGTTAGATTGTGATTTACTGCCAGCAAAAGCTGGACGTTGTACTTTTACAACTACACAAATTTATTCCGTTGAACAAGATTCTCAGCAAAGGCTAGAAGTTGAGCCTAAAACGGAAGAACAATTTACTAGTCTGTTGGATGAACTGGAGTCAGAGTCTAAGAGTAATTCTAAGCATAGGGATGGAGCCAAACAAGATTTAGAGACAATCCGAAACTATCAAGACACCTTAAGACAAGTTCGTAGCGAAGGTCGGAAAACTATCCCATTTACTCGCCTAGAAGACATTAACAAAGACCTTAACAAGTATGTTGCTGATGAGCAATACGCCCATGCAGTATTAGAAGCTAGACTGTATACCAATAAACTCGTCCAAGCTGAAGGTATTGTTTTCTATGATGTGCCTGGATTAGACTCAGGTTTAGCCAAGCATATAGACGAATCTAGAGAAATGCTGTCAGATTGTGATGCTGTCATTGTGGTGCAGCAATTTTCTAGTATTCGGGGTGCAGAACTTCAAATTGTTGAGTTTACTGAGCAGGGTGACAAGAATATAAAAGTTGCAGATAAACTGTTTGTTTTCTTGAGTCGGATTGATCAGTTTGCTAGTCCAGCAGCTCTTAAAGAACATCTGGATGTAGCATCAAAAGATTGGTATCGACGAGCACAATTACCTCATCAGCGAATTGTCCATGGTTCAGCGGGAGCTTATTTAGTCTTGAATGGTTTGGCTAATGAACAAACATTTAAATGTGTTGGCAGTCCGGAATCAATTTTAAATAAGCTTAAATCTCTGACAGGTATCGAAGATGAGGAAGCCTTAAGACAGGAAGCGACTGGTATTCAGGAAATCAAAGCTCGCATTACTGATTATATTAATAATGAACGGGTTACTGTTTTAGAAAAACGTTGTGAGGCTTTAATCACCACAATACTAACAACATCAAAAGAAATTTTTGATATCGTTAGTAAGCGATATCCAGAGAATCCAGCCGAAGCCAAGCGATTACAAGAAAATCAACGTCGGATTGAGTTTTCCCAGTGGTGGGAAGAAAAGTGGAAAACGATTAAAGCAGACCTCAGCGACTATTATAATGATAATATTCGTAAGTCTACGGCAGAAGAGGAAGAATCTATAACGTCAGATGTCGTAGAAAAATTTCGGTCTCGATATCTCCAGGATATTGAAACCAAAATTGAAGAAATCAATACCGATAACGAGCAAAGAAAACAGCGAATCTTTAAAGAAACTAATTCTGGTGTATTTGATGCTAAAGTAACTGACTATAACTGGCGGAAAGAACTTTCTGGTACCATTAGCACCCTCTTAGTAGAGATTGCTCATCAACTTGCCCTGGAAATCAATGAAGAAGCATTAAAGTTAGTTGAATATCTGAGCACTTTACTCTGGAAAACTCAGGAATTAGAGCAGCGACTAATTGGTAATCCAGAGCAGTTTGTGGAAGTCTTAAGTCGAAGTTTGACGGCGTTATTTCTTCGTTTTTCCCGTCCGGTTGCTGACTCTTTAATTCCTGGCCCTTTAGGTAGTGAAACTCGTAAGCGTATTGTCAAACGACTGGGAGCGGATATCGAACTAGTCGATAATTATTACAATGGTGAAGAGAAGGCTTTCAGCGTGCTAAGACGATATGTAAATCGTGGGTCAAAGTTGCTCTATGATCCCAAGCTTCGCCATGAGCTATTAGGTATTCGTGAAGTCTCTGGGGATGCGCCACCAAAACCTACCAATTCAGCGGAGGAGGTGATCTTGGAACTTGAAACGGATATCAAAGCCTTTGAAACCTATTTGCGTTCGGCTATTTTTGAAGCCGCAGGGTTTGGGCAATTTTGCCTACAAGAACTGGATGAATTGCGCGATCGCTTTATTCGATACGAAGCAGTATGGCGAGGAGTAGCCCAGAATGAATGGTTAGAAGAAAATCCTTTATTAATGGCTGAAATACCAGAGCATTTAAAGGCTCACGAAGTGAATTTAGAAGTTAGCGATCGCTTACGCCAGTTATCTACTGCTTTGAAAAACATCAAGTTTTAGCAAAGGGAACTTTGAATGTAGAATGTAGAATGTAGAATGTAGAATTAAGAATGTAGAATGCAGAATGTAGAAGTCTCAATTCTCAATTCTTAATTCTCAATTCTTAATTCTCAATTCTTAATTCTCAATTCTTAATTCTCAATTCTTAATTCTTAATTCTTAATTCTTAATTCTTAATTCTTAATTCTCAATTCTTAATTCTTAATTCTTAATTCTTAATTCTTAATTCTTAATTCTCAATTCTTAATTCTCAATTCTTAATTCTTAATTCTCAATTCTTAATTCTTAATTCTTAATTCTTAATTCTTAATTCTTAATTCTTAATTCTTAATTCTTAATTCTTAATTCTTAATTCTTAATTCTTAATTCTTAATTCTTAATTCTTAATTCTTAATTCTTAATTCTTAATTCTTAATTCTTAATTCTTAATTCTTAATTCTTAATTCTTAATTCTTAATTCTTAATTCTTAATTCTTAATTCTTAATTCTTAATTCTGAGGAATTTGTAGGGTGGGCAAAAACAGTTTGGTTATTTTGATAATTAATGATTAGATTACTTTGCCCACCCTACTGCTCACTAGTCTAGAAGGACGGGGCTTTAGACCCATTTTTTTGGTAAATTTGAGTTACTATCCAAAAAATACTATGGTCAGAGGTAATTCATATTGCTAGCAGCATTACTCTACGGTCAAGAAAATTTGCGCTTGGAAGAAGTCCCTTTTCCCACAGCTGCCGCTGGTGAGATTGTGATTAAAGTTGGGACGGCAACAACCTGTGGTACGGATCTCAAAATATGGCTTCGTGGTGGTCATCCGAAAATGCCACAACCTCCCATATTGTTTGGTCACGAAGCTGTCGGTGAAATTGTCTCCCTAGGAGAGGGAGTTACAGGCTGGAAAATTGGCGATCGCGTAGTGGCCAACAACTCTGCCCCCTGTATGAACTGTTTTTTCTGTCACCGCCGGGAGTATTCCCTGTGTCCCAATTTAGTCTTCAACTATGGTGCTTTCGCTGAATACCTGAAAATACCATCACCAATTGTAAAACACAACCTCTTAGCTGTACCTGATGATTTAGATAATGCTCTCGCATCCATGACAGAACCCCTTGCTTGTGTGTTGCATGGGGTAGCATGTTCTAATATTCAACCTGCTGACCGGGTAGTAGTTATAGGAGATGGTGCAATTGGTTTGATGTTCACAGCAGTAATAGCTCAGCAATCAGCAGCAGAGGTGTTTCTCTTTGGGGGTCATGATCAACGGCTGCAAATTGGGGAAAAATTAGGAGCATCTCGAACTTTTAACTATCATAATTTAAGTGATGTACCAGCATCGGTGCGAGACTTAACTGATGGTTGGGGGGCAGATATAGTAATTGAAGCAACTGGTATACCTACTGTTTGGGAAACTGCGATCGCTTGTGGACGTCCTGGTGCCACTATTAACTTATTTGGCGGCTGTCCTCGGGATACCACAATTACCGTCAGTACCGAACAACTACATTACAATGCCCTGACCCTCAAAGGGGTCTTTCACAACACACCAACCTTTGTGCGAGAGGCTCTATCCCTGTTAGCAAGTCGAGTTATACCTTTTGAACTACTTATAAGTTACTATCGTCCCCTAAAAGATTTAGAGCAGGTGTTTGAAAACATGAAGAATCGTCAGGCCATCAAAGTCGCAATTGAACCAGGGTAGTAAAAGATTAACAATAGACAACAAAGACAAGCCAAGTATTTTTTACTTTTTCCTTTTTACTTTCTCCTCTTTACCTCCACTGCCAAAGCCTTACCGGGTGAGAATACTGAGACAGTTGCTGCCTGGATCAATGCTCATCCTACCCTAAGACCTTTGAATTAAGAATTAAGAATTAAGAATGTAGAATTAAGAATGGAGAAGGGAGAAGGGAGAAGGGAGAAGGGAGAAGGGAGAAGGGAGAAGGGAGAAGGGAGAAGGGAGAAGGGAGAAGGGAGAAGGGAGAAGGGAGAAGGGAGAAGGGAGAAGGGAGAAGGGAGAAGGGAGAAGTCTAAATTCTCAATTCTCAATTCTTAATTCTACATTCTACATTCTACATTCTTAATTCTAAATTCTTAATTCTTAATTCTTAATTCTACATTCTGACAAACAACCTTGGCCAAAAGGCCACGCTACCCGAACAACCTACTAACCTTACCCGACCGCTTCACTAACCAGTGGGGGAGAGTAAATTAGTTAGCTGAACACAGACCGTTGCTAGCAGTATAACCTGACGGACAACTTGAGGCGCTTGCCCCAGCTACGTAAGGCTTTTGACCCCTATAATTTCCTCCTTGACCATAGTTGCAAACTACTATAGCTACATTTTTCCAGTTAAGACCCGCTAAGCTAGGACATTTTGTTCTGCCGCATCCAAGGTATTCAGTGTTAGCCCAGACCACTTGAGTGTAATGACCTGTGACTCCGCTACCGCTATTAGTAGCATAGTCATAATCTTTCACTTCACTATACCAGGAATCAACTGGAGCAGTCATTTGATGATTCTGGTTGGTTGTGATGTACAAATTTTCCCCCAGGTAAGAAAACTTACCTCCTGCCTCTTGTGTACGGTTCCTGTTATGTCCCCAAGTACATTTATCAGCATAGTTTTGCGCTACTCCAGCCAATGTATTATCCCATTTGAGCTCTTTCATATTTGATGCTGTGGGTTGAACCTGTCTCCGATACTGATTATGTGCATCTAATAGTTCTTGTTGTTCAGAGCTAGATATAGAAGCATAGGCAGGATCGGAAGGTATTGAGACAAAGGCAGCAGTGGTGATCAATACACCGACAAGCATGATCGCGAGTTTTCTGAGCATAGTCATCATTAATTTATTTCAACAAGTAGGTAGCTTGTAGGGTGGGCAAAAACAGTTTGGTTCAAATGAGTATTCTAAATTAGATTACTTTGCCCACCCTACTGCATCTTTTGAATTAAGAATGTAGAATGCAGAATGTAGAATTAAGAATGCAGAATGTAGAATTAAGAATGTAGAATGTAGAATGGCGTTACTTAATAATGGAACGGGCATCAGGCGTGGAACTGGCATCTTGCGTGGAACTGGCATCTTGCCAGTTTCATGCTTATTTTCGGGCGGGCAGGATGCCCACTCTACTCCTATTTATTCGAAGAATGACGCAACGCCTGTAGAATTCTAAATTCTACATTCTACATTCTACATTCTAAATTCTACATTCTTAATTCTAAATTCTACATTCTTACAAACAACCTGATATCAACCATACCAAACCGATTCAACCTTATCAATTACCTCTTCTACCGAATTCCCATCACTCAAAACCGTAACATGACCTAACTTACGTCCTGGGCGAGATTCAGTCTTACCATACCAATGGACAAACGCCCCTGGTAAACTGGCTAAGGTCTGCCGTTTCTGTTGGTAATCATCCAGGGAAGACTCATAACCCAAAAGATTAACCATTACTGCAGTGGGACAATGCATCTGTGGGCTACCTAAGGGTAAACCCACCACAGCTCGCAGTTGCTGCTCAAATTGAGAGGTTTGGCAAGCATCAATGGTGTAATGCCCAGAATTATGGGTACGAGGGGACACTTCATTAACCAAAACCTTGTTATTGCTAGTGAGGAATAACTCAATCCCAAAGACTCCCACTACCTCTAAACTAGTCAGGAGTGTTTTTGCGATCGCATTCACCTCGGCCACCGTATCTGGGCTAATCTGGGCTGGTGCAATCACTCGCCGACACACCTGTTCTTGCTGCTGAGTTTCCACCACCGGGTAAACCACCACCTGCCCATCTACAGAACGGGCAGCCATTACTGCCAACTCCCGTTCAAAGGGAATAAACTCTTCTAGCACCACAGGCTGATTCCCTAACTGGTTCCAAGTTTCCTGTAAGGTATGACTGTCTTTAATAATAAACGTACCCTTGCCGTCATAACCTTGGCGTCGCGCTTTCAGCACTAGAGGAAACTCTAACTGACTCAGGTTGATGGGGGTCCGAGAAGAGGCTAGGGACTTTAATTCCTCCTTACCCACTTCCCCCTCCAGACTGATGAACTCTGGCTGGGGTAAACCAATCCGATCGAAATAGCAGCGTTGGTGATATTTATCCAACAGTGGCGCTAGGGCCTCTAGTCGGGGGTAAAAGCAAATTCCCCCCTTTGCCAGACATTTCAGGGCATCGAGGTTGATAAATTCATTCTCAAAGGTAATCACATCACAGCGAGATGCCATTTGCTCGGTAGCCACCCCATCATCAATAGCAGCAAAGATAGTTTCAGCAGCAACACAGACAGCTGGATCAGTAATATTAGGAGTTTGAACCACTAGCCGAATACCCAAAGACTTGGCAGCCATTGCCATCATCCAGGCCAGTTGTCCTCCACCAATTACACCTACTCGTTTAATCGACATCCCAAAGACTCACAAGTCGCAACACCAGTTTAAAGGATGCACCTTCCTCTAACAAACAGTTATCAAATTTGCACACCATCCAGCATAGCATCCGTCAAGTCAGCCCCATCGATCAAGACTGTTGACTATTTGATGGTCAACAGTCAACATTCAACAGTCAACATTCAACACCTTACCAACACCCCAAAGAGTCACGAGTCACAACACCAGTTGTAGAATTTACCCCATTTGCTACATCGCAAAGTTTTAACCGTTGTCTGACCGGTTGGATCAGGGTGCTACTAAAATCAGCACCGGTGATGTCAGCCCCATCAAAACTGGCACGTTGCAGTAAGGAACCAGTAAAGATGGCATCAGTTAAATCTGCACCATTGAAGCTAATGTTGTAGGTGTCGCTGTTGGTCAAGTCTGCTCCATGGAGATTAGCATGATTGAGGGTAGTATGTTGGATAGACGCTTTGATCAATTTGGCATCGGCTAAGTTAGCCTGGTCCAAATTGCAATAGGTAATTTTGACTTCCTGTAAGTCTTGACCAGATAAGTCTGCTCCCACGAGTTGTTTCCCATCGCAGGCTATACTCTTGGCGTGAACGGGTAAGGGATAACAAAAAACAGAGCACGCAAATAAGAATGTAACCAGTAGCCGGAAAAACATAAAGATTTATTGCTGGAATCGTTCAACTCAATCATACTGTGATGCATAATCACTTGAGTTATACCAAAGGTAAGCATATGCGCGCTCGCGCACGCTGCTTGAGGTGCGGTCAGCGGTCAGCGGTCAGTGCTCAGTGCTCAGCCGTGAGCTAAAAGCTCACGCTGCTTGAGGTGCGGTCAACTTATTTTATTCAAAAGCTGTTCCCATAGCTTGGCCTACCGCCAATGGCACCTCAAGTAGCACCATCTGTAGGCCATAAGCTGATGGCTGATAGCTGATACGCGACACGCTGATACGCGACACGCTGACGGCTGAATGCTTACAGGCTAATCTTGCCAGAATCGCTAAAATCATAGTAAGCGATATTTTTGTGAGATCGATGCTTAATATACTTTTGACTTGGCTGCTAAGTGCTATCTCACTAATGATTACTGCTTACCTGGTACCAGGCATTACCATTAGTGGTTTTGGTGCAGCTGCCGTAGCGGTAGTAGTCATTGGTTTAGTTAACGCCATCATTAGACCGATTCTAGTGATTCTGACCTTGCCCATCACAATTTTATCCATGGGACTATTTCTGTTGGTGATTAATGCTATCACCCTATCCCTGGCATCCTATTTCACTCCTGCTGCGTTTCTAGTAAACGGTTTCTGGCCAGCTTTTTTCGGGGCTATCGTTCTGACTTTAGTGTCTAGTGTTATCAATAGCTTCGCTTCTAATCAGGTTTAATCGGAATTGCCACATAGGTGGCCGGGACTTGTCAGCTTGGTTACGGGCGCGAGTTATTATATAGTTGGCATAACTTTTAGTAAACTATACGTATGTTCTCAGCCATTAAGTGTTCACCTGCCGGGGTTGACTACTAAATAGCTAAAAGCTGAGTACTAAATAACTGAAAGCTGACTGCTCAAAGTATAGCTTGACTTAAAGTTAGTGTACAGTTTTTTGAATCGCCAAGGCTCAAACTACAGCAAGAAGAGATATAGACTAACCCAAGGTGTGGAAATTTAGGGGTGCTTGAAGGGTTAGTCTATTGATTCGTTTATGTAAAACCACTATAGTAAAACTACACCATCTTAGACTAAAAAGAAATAAAACATCTCAACCCATCGCTCTGCTCTGGGCTTTCCCTTGATAGTAAGACTTACGAATCAGAAGCTAAAACAATTAAACTAATCAATAACTAATCAATTGTAACTATAGGGCAAGTATTCAGCTATCAGCTAATGCGCTACGCGCACGCTACTTGAGGTGCTATCAGCTAATGCGCTACAGATGGTGCTACTTGAGGTGCTATCACCCATTCGCGAATGGCTAAGGCTGACGGCTGACCGCTGACGGCTTACACTCTAGCAGCTATGAATTGGTTGAGGGACTTTAGTCTTGGGAAGTAGGGAGTAGGGAGTAGGGATAAAAAAATGAAGGGACATTATAATTATCAGAAACGCTATAATCAATAATTGTCAAATTTATAAATTTGCTAATTATGAGATGAAGTTTAAATTTTTAAGCTTTCATGATTCCTAACTATGATAATTATTAATTAGTACTCTTTATTTTCGGAAAAAAAAACTAGTGATTAATCGATGAAAAGACTAAAGTTATTAATATTATGTCTGTGTGGATTCGTCTTGGTACTATCCCCTTTGTACCTCCAAACCATAGCTCTATCTACTCCAAGCCGCAATAGTTTGGATCAACATTTGGGTCAACAAATTATTTACTCGCCCCAGCTAACCTTAGCCCATAACCAAGTTCAAACTACTGAAATTGCAGAGGGACCCTCAGAGGAACCGTCAGAGGAGTTATCCGATTCAGATAGTAGTAATTCCAAGTTAAAGCCATTTGATAAGGTCGTAGAAGATGCGGAAAAATTAGCAGGATTACTCACCCTCTACCGCAATAAAGAAAAAGACAAAATTTATTTAGAAATTGAGCCCGATCAACTAAATCAAAATTTCCTATGTGTTGTAACCCTTGCTTCGGGAATTGGGGAGTTGGGGCTCCAAACCGGTTGGCCAGTTAATGATTTTTTGTTCCAATTCCGCCGCCGACAGAAAACCATAGATTTAGTTATACCAAATATCTACTTCCGTACTCAACCCGGTGACCCCCAAGAGCGTTCTGTTAAGCGTTCCTTCAGTGATTCGGTGCTATATTCCCTGCCGATTACCAGTATTCATCCAGAACGAAAGACTCTGTTGGTGGATTTAACACCACTCCTGGTCAGCGATGGGTCTTTTTCTGGACTAGCATCGGCTTTTCCTTCGATATTAGGAGGCAGTTATGGGGTAGACCCTCAAAAATCCTATGTCAGTGATGCTCAAGCATTTCCGTTGAATGTAGAGATTGAGTCAGTTTATGGCTTTTCTGGTGGAGGAGATTTATTCTTTCCCTTAAGGAGTCTGCCAGATCAACGGGCATTTAATCTTAGTGTCCGCTATAGCTTTTCTCAACTACCGACTAACAATGGTTACCGTCATCGACTGGCGGATGAACGGGTAGGCTATTTCATCAGTGCTTATCAAAATCTATCCAATCAAAACCGGAAACAACCCTTTATCCGTTATATCAGGCGCTGGAATTTAGAAAAACAAGACCCTACTGCTACTGTATCCCCCCCAAAAGAACCGATTGTGTTTTGGATTGAAAATACTGTACCTCTAGAGTACCGAGATGCAATTCGGGAGGGGATTTTGATGTGGAATGAAGCGTTTCGGGAGGCAGGGTTTGACAATGCCATTGAAGTGCGGCAAATGCCAGATGATGCTACCTGGGACCCGGCTGATATTCGTTACAACACCATTCGCTGGTCGAATTCTTTTCCCTCATTCCCAGGCATTATCGCAATGGGCCCATCCCGAGTTAACCCTCTGACTGGGGAAATCTTGGACGCAGATGTGATTATTGATGCTAATGCGGTGCGCTGGATCAAAGCCGAATACCAGGCTATTGCTTCCCAGCCTCAATCCCAGGCATTATCTGGGTTATCCCAATTCCCGTTTAATGGTTCCCTGTGTAGTAATGGCATCAAAGTTCCTTACCTTAAATGGCAGGAAATCCTCAAGAGCAATCCTGGCAAAGCGGCTCAGTTGACCCTACCAGCTGGGCAATTCCTAACCGGACTAACCCAAGTCCCAGACCATGAGTTCTGTTTTGGGATGGCATCAGCTCAGCAAGCTAAGTTTGGAGCATTATCTCTATCGATGGTAAACCACGAGTTGGCCAGTGGTGAGGAAATGAAAACCTTCATCCATCAGTATTTGCGCTACCTGACGGCTCACGAAGTTGGTCATACTCTGGGATTGCGCCACAATTTCCGGGGCAGCACCATGTTGAGTCCAGAGGAATTGAATAATACTGAGATTACCCGCAACCAAGGGCTAGTGGCGTCAGTAATGGATTATGTGCCAGTTAATCTAGCGCCAGAGGGAATCGAACAGGGAGATTATTTCTCTACAGTGGTTGGTCCCTATGATAAGTGGGTGATTAAGTATGGCTACACTCCTATTGATGCTCTGACTCCTCAACAAGAATTACGCACACTGCGCAAAATTGCTGCCCAAGGGTCTGAAATGGGACTATCCTATGCAACAGATGAGGATACTTTCGATTTTATTGACCCAGAAGCTAAGGTTTGGGACCTTAGTGGTGATCCATTGCGTTACTCTCAGTGGCAAATGGAGAATGCTAAGGCTATTTGGAAACGGTTGAACAACAGTTACCTCCTGCCTGAAGAAAGTGCTGGGGATTTACGCGATCGCTTTGATACGGTATTCTCCTATTTCTTTGATCACGCTATCTCCCTTACTGGTTATATTGGTGGACAAACCTTTAATCGAAACTACACTGGTGGCAAGACTGGCACACTCCCCTTTGAACTGATCCCTGTGGAAAAACAGCGTCAGGCTTTAGCCATGCTCGGGGAGTATATGTTTGCTGAAGATACCTTTAACTTCTCACCCCAACTCCTCAACCAGTTAGCCCCATCTCGCTGGACTCACTGGGGTGCTTTTACCACTATTTTCCCCCTCGATTATCCCATTCATGACCGAGTGATGTTAGTTCAAACCATTGTGCTGGGGGATTTATTCTCATCAGAACGGTTGGCTCGTTTGCGGGATGCTCAACTGAAAACTAGTTCCGGGGAAGCCTTGACCATGGCAGAAGTGTTTGACACTGTTCAAGATAGCATCTGGAAACTAGATACTAAAGCTAAGATTGAGCCAATCTCTAGCTTGCGTCGGGGATTGCAACGGCAGTATATGAGTCTTTTAGTGAACATGGCACTGCGCAATTCCAATAGTCTAGAAACTGCCCGCACCTTCCCTGAATTTATTATTGCTATCCAAACCTTTAATACTCCCGAGGATGCTCGGGTCTTAGCCCGGTATAAACTCCGTCAATTGCGGGATGCGATCGCAAAGACCTTGAACAAACAAGGGAAAAACCTTGATACTGCTAGCTTAGCCCACTTAGAAGGGGCACGCGATCGCATTACTAAAGTCTTGGATGCACCGTTGCAAGCGGAATAAAGTATGACTTGAGCCGTAAGCTATCAGCTATCAGCTCTCAGCTCTCAGCTCTCAGCTCTCAGCTCTCAGCTCTCAGCTCTCAGCTAAAGGCTGACCACTGACCACTGACCGCTGACCGCTGACGGCTTGACCACTGACCGCTGAATGCTTACTATAGGTGTCTTCTACAAAAGAAGACATCTTCCTCTTTTATTCGATGCCAGGATTACCTCTGGAGGGTGCATCTCAATGCATGCTGTTTGACCCGGTGGGTGGAACGGGCATCTTGCCCGTTACAATCGGACGCAACTTTTGCCTATTGCTAGCATGCCTATTGCCTTGCCCGTAGCGCTATACCAATCCGTTGCCGATGTTGCCTCATGTGAGATACCCTATGCCTTGGATGAATGCTTCCCCCACCTGCGTTCTCGTGGTGGGGGTGTCCGTCTTAATTACAAGGTTTTATCCCTCGCGACAGGCGGCATTCTCGCGCCTGTTGCCAGGACTTTTGCTGGACTATTCCCCCAAGTCGTTTCCGCTATGGGGCTTGTATTATAAACTTTTACCTAGAGTCTGACGTATATAAACCGACTACAAAGGATTTACAGGTCTGTTTTCCCTGGCGTTGAGAGGTCGTGCCTCTAGGTTGCTCAGAATCTTGTTCTGTCCTTTGCCGTACCGCTCAAGCTAAATTAACTATAACACAATAGGCAGTTCTCAGACCCCCACCTGCGTTCTCGTGGTGGGGGAATGCGTCACTCATCTTGTTCAATTTAAGAAAATCATGGTCACTAAGCTCCTTAGCATTTTCCAGAAAGCCCTATCACTCACAGGATTAGTACTACTCCTGTCCTTCTCAACCTGGTCACTGCCAGCCACAGCAGCCGCCAAGATTAGTCCTCAACTAGAACAACAAATACTGGAAGTCATCCGCAACCACCCAGAAGTAATCCTAGAATCCGTCCAGAGATACCAGCAGCAACTGGAACGGGAAAGCCAGCAGCAACAGCAAGCAATCTTGCAGCAATTCAAAATCAATCCCCAAGCCTTCATTGGTTCCTCCCCCACCACTAGCGCCATTGAAGATAAAATTGTGCTAGTAGAATTCTCAGACTTTCAGTGTCCCTTCTGTGCCAGAGCTCACGACACCGTCAACCAGTTTATAGCAAACCATGGGGATGAAGTTACCTTAGTTTACAAACACTTCCCCCTGACGGGAATTCATCCCCAAGCCCTGCCAGCGGCTCAAGCAGCTTGGGCCGCCACTCAACAAGGCAAATTCTGGCAGTACCATGATGCCCTCTTCGCCAATCAAAAGCAATTAGGAGAAGAGTTATATCTTGCCATTGCCCAAGACCTAGATTTAGACCTAGAGCAGTTTAACCGAGATCGGAAGGCAGCTGATCGTGCCATTGCAGAAGACATGCAGCTAGCACAACTATTGGGACTGAGCGGCACACCCTTCTTTGTTATGAATGGTGAAGCCTTCTCTGGTGCCGTGCCCCTAAAACAGATGGAAGCGATATTGGCACAAGTGCGCAACTCTTGAATTAGATAAAGTAGGGTGGGCAAAGTAATCTAATCTCGAATAGTCACAATAACCAAACTGTTTTTGCCCACCCTACAAGCTCCATAAAGTAGGGTGGGCAAAGTAATCTAATCTCGAATAGTCACAATAACCAAACTGTTTTTGCCCACCCTACAAGCTCCATAAAGTAGGGTGGGCAAAGTAATCTAATCTCGAATAGTCACAATAACCAAACTGTTTTTGCCCACCCTACTCCCTACTCTCACTAATCTCGAATAGTCACAATAACCAAACTGTTTTTGCCCACCCTACAAGCTCCATAAAGTAGGGTGGGCAAATTAATCTAATCTCGAATAGTCACAATAACCAAACTGTTTTTGCCCACCCTACAAGCTCCATAAAGTAGGGTGGGCAAAGTAATTTAATCTCGAATACTCACAATAACCAAACTGTTTTTGCCCACCCTACTCCCTACTCCCTACTCCCTACTCCCTATTCCCTATTCCCTTTGCTAAAAACAGTTGCTATTTCTTCCGCTGTTCTTTTTTCTCGCCAAAGCCACTGGTTATCCTGACCATGCTCCCGAATATAAGAGATAGCTTCATCAAGTAATGATGGAATTTCATCAAAAGTTTTAAAGGTTGAACCCACAGAGACTGGCCAATTAACTTGATGCCTGAGTACTGGATAATCAGAAGTAATCACATAGCAACCACAGCAAGCGGCATCACTCAATACACCACTGGTACGGTAGTAATAGCGATGTTTTTCGTAATAGGCTACTAAAATATCTACCTCATTTAACAAATCAAGATATTGTTTTTCAGTAGTTGTATCATACATTTTTACCCCCAAGTTATCTAAATCCTTAGGCTTCTGCCAAAATGGTACCCCAAGCACTAGCTCACATTTCTGGTCAGATAATTTAGTATAGTCTTTCAAGATTTCAATTATCTTAGCGATTGGCTTATCTTTACGAATCATGCCAACCACACCGATTTTAATTTTTTTATCGGTAGGCAGCCTTTATCCTGGCTTGAAATTGGGGTAAGCATCGCTCCGGATTGGCATCGGTATTTTCACTTTGGCAGACGCTGGTAATCTAAACCGTTTGGGTAAAACCTCATCATCGATTTCAAATAAAACTGCCTTAAGGTTAAAATACTTGAGGAAAAACTTGAGGTACATTAAGCCCAAAAACTTTAAAGTACTGTGCATAGCTAATTGTTGATTCCAGTGAAGACAAATCCAAACGGGTTTGCGATGCCATGCCAGTAAGGGGAGAAGTAAATAGATATTTTGGAGATAAATTTCAAAGATAAAAAGTCCATCATAGTCTTGACGCTCTTCACTCGTCAAAGACCTTATGCCCATGGCAAGATGACGAGATTCCCGACGTAAGTGTAATCCTATCCTATAGGGAAACAGGTTAGTAAAATTTTTGATGGAATCAGGGATAGGAATTTCAATGGACAAAAAATCGAGCTTAATTTCCTGAGAGTAAAAATTAATCAGGAGTAGGTCTTGGAGACCATTGTGCATTATTTTCATAGCAGCTTAGATTGGTAAGATTAGATTTATTTCAGGGAACAGGGAACAGGGAACAGTGGACAGTAATTGACAAAAAAGTAGAGGTTTAGTTGAGAGTAGGTAACTGTTACCAGAGATAAGTAGGTAAAAAAAATAAACCCAGCCATCAGAACTTTTTCCAGCAAAGATTGACTGTGGTTTATATGTCACAGCGGTAATAATTATGCCTACCTACTTAGAGAGATTTGCTTGGCTTGATTAAGGAATCTAGATTAAGCAATCTCTAAGTGATACTTAGATAGTTCCCTAAAATTTTGTGGAAGTAACAGTAAGGCAGAATGGAGAATGAAGAATGTAGAATTAAGAATGCAGAATGTAGAATGCAGAAGTTGCGTAGGGTGCTTTAGGGACGGGCTCGCCCTCATTTTCTCGGTAGCCAATTTTGGGACAGTCCGCTCCGAAAATTGAAACGGGCAAGATGCCCATTCCACAACAAGATGCCCATTCCACCCACCAGCTCAAACAGCTTTTAGGAGATGCACCCAAAGCACAAGGCAGTTGTCAATGGGGTTTTGTAGCTCAACCAATTGAGAACTGCTATCGGGTTTAGCGGCAGGGGCGAGGAAACAGGCGGCATCGCTACTCCCAGATCTGCTGTTCTTTTATTCGCTGTTCCCTAAAACCAAGTACCTTACCCAATTGATAAATACTGTAAAATTAGAGTAGTTAACTGACTACGCCCGAACCAAGACTTATGCGTGACCTAGAACAACTAACAAAAGATATTCAAGAACTACCAGAAGACGCTCAAAAAATTATTGCCGATATCATTGAGGTTTTCAAAAAACAGTATGTAACCAAAAAACCGGCATCTCTTCACCCTCTGGAATTAGACAATCAACCTTTTCTTGGTATGTGGATTGATCGACAAGATACTCAAAATAGTAGCGAATGGGTGAGAAGAATTCGAGAACAGCATTGGCAGGGCTAAATTGCTGCTACCGCTATTGAAAATCAAATTCCTCTACTCAGTAAAAATCAACGATATTATCGCTTTATCTCAGAACTCAATCTATTGAAATATCCATAACGTTGATGGACAACTCTCCCCGATTCCCTCTTCCCTGTTCCCTGTTCCCTGTTCCCTCTTATCTCTTCCCTACTCCCTACTCCCTACTCCCTACTCCCTACTTCCACCACCAGCTAACATCATCAACCGCTGCCACCGTTTCTCTTAGGGCTTCAACACCCCCAAACTTGATGATTAAAGGCGCTAATTCAGGAAGAGCTTCAAAAAAATGGGGACGGGTTAGACTAGCTAAACTATCAAGAGTTTGTTGCCAAAGAGGAAAATCAACTGAGGAAGGAGTTAAGTTTTTCATCAGGTTCTGTAAGGCATGGGCTCGGTATTTTTTATCGGAAATCCCTCTGGCGCAATCTAAGGCTTGGTGTAACAACTCTTGAGGTAAGTGGGGGGCTAAGGCTTTTAAGGCAAAGGTTCGGTATTGTTCATGGGAAATCCCTCTGGCCCAATCTAAGGCTTGCTGTAACAACAAATCCGGTAAGTGGGGGTCTTCTTTGACGACTAAGGCTAATACTAGGAAGTATTGATGCAAAATCCCTGTGGCGCAATCTAAGGCTTCCGGTAACACGTCGGGTAAGTGGGGGGCTAAGGCGACTAAGGCATGGGCTCGGTATTTTTGATCGGAAATCCCTCTGGCGCAATCTAAGGCTTCTGGTAAAACATCAGGTAAGTGGGGGGCTAAGGCGACTAAGGCATCGGCTCGGTATTTTTGATCGGAAATCCCTCTGGCGCAATCTAAGGCTTTGGGTAACAACTCTTCCGGTAAGTGGGGGGCTAAGGCGACTAAGGCATCGGCTCGGGAGTATTCATACGAAATCCCTCTGGCGCAATCTAAGGCTTGGTTTAACACATCCGGTAAGTGGGGGGCTAAGGCGAGTAAGGCATCGGCTCGGTATTTTTGATCGGAAATCCCTCTGGCGCAATCTAAGGCTTGGTTTAACAACACATCCGTTAAGTGGGGGGCTAAGGCGAGTAAGGCATAGGCTCGGTATTTTTCATTTCTAATCTCTCTGGCGCAATCTAAGGCTTTGGGTAACAACACATCCGGTAAGTGGGGGGCTAAGGCGACTAAGGCATAGGCTCGGGAGTATTCATACGAAATCCCTGTGGCCCAATCTAAGGCTTGGTGTAACACATTGCTTAAGTGGGGGGCTAAGGCGAGTAAGGCATAGGCTCGGTATTTTTGATCGGAAATCCCTCTAGCGCAATCTAAGGCTTTGGGTAACAACACATCCGGTAAGTGGGGGGCTAAGGCGACTAAGGCTCTATATCGGTCGTATTCATACCCAATCCCTCTAGCAACGTCTAAAGCTTCCGGTAATAAAGAAGGGGGAAGATACTCAATAATTACCTTTAAACCTTCTGCTTGACCTTCAGAATCTTTTCTCTGTCGCAGATAAACTAGTGCTTGAGCTGGCGTCCAGATTTCTTTCTCAACTAATACTGCCATTAACTTTGGAGGAATATTTCCAGCCAAGCTATTGAGAGATGTGGTAATCAGAGCATACCGACACTGTAAACTAATCGATTCTGTGGGATTTTCTGTAAAATTAGCTGCTGCTATTGCCCAAGCTCTCGATACATCCTTAATAAAATTAGCAGTATTTCCCTGTCTCTCACACTGCCAATACCAACCGTTATCCCCTGCTGGAGTTTCTTCTTTCAGGAGTTGATGAATTTCATTAATTTTCTTGGCTTTCTCTAGGTGCCAGGTTAAGTAGTTATAGATATAACCATCATCGGGTAAGGTATGCCATAATCCCTTTTCGGTCTTAGTTTGATAACGTTCTAATAATTGTTGATGAGCTGAGGGTATTGATAATCCTAGCTCTGATTGTACCAGACGACGGGCTAAATCATGTAACAAGTCATGGAGGCGATAGTTAGTTTCTGGTGTAGTAGAGACTCCTGGTAGTAATAAGGCTTTTTGTCGTAAGTACCTTAACGTATCTTTGGCTTCAACTAAATTACAGTCCCATAAGGTAGTCGCCATGGACTCAGTAATGATGACATCCTCCGGCAGTATCCCTAACCAAGCAAAGTTTTTCAATCTATCGTCTTCGAATAATCCCTTCAAACTGAGATTAAACGAAGCCACTAGACTATAGTTTTTGCGCTTAGCGTCACTTGGCTCTTCCTCTGCTTTCAATCGATCCAAAGCTTCTACACCAACAATTAAATCTTCTAACTCACCCAGTAAATCCTGCCAAGACAATCCATCCATAACTTGGGCAGCAGCTAATTCTAATGCTAGGGGTAAGTAGCCGACAGTTTTGGCTAAGTTTTCAGCATATTCCAGTTCTTGATTAGTTAAATCGTTGTTGAAAAAAGCGGTTAATAACTCCAAGGATTGATTGGGAGTCATCACATCTAAATCATAAGGAATCGCATCCTTAACCTGTGCTTCTCTGGTAGTTACTAAAACCCGACAGCCATCCCCAGCCACTCGAAAGGGTTCAACATGGTCAGGATGCCAAACATCATCCACTACTAGTAATGCTTTTTTATCGGATAATAACGTTCTTAATTGTAAAGAAGCGCTATCAATGTTAATCGCTTTAAAGTCATAATCTCCTAATTGCTGTATCCAGCTACTTAGAACAGATAAACTATCAGGTTGCTGACCTAAGGTTGCCCAAAAAATCCCATCGGTAAAATGGGATTGAACCTCTGAATCATGGGCTAAAGCGGCAGCTAACGTGGATTTTCCAATTCCTCCTAAACCATAGATGGCACTAACCACTAAGGTGCCAGCTTTAGCAGTTTCTTCCGATAAAAGGATTTGTTTTAGTTGTTCGCTTACTTCCGGGCGTTCGACATAATAAGGAGGAAGTGGGGGAGCTTGATTGAATCGAGTTTGGTTATTCATATTCTCAATGTTGTAATTTTCACCAGTAGTCAGAGGATATCTGAAAAGTTTTTTGATACTGAATTTTGCCCCCCTAGCCCCCCAACTTTGGGGGGAACAAGAGTCAATTTGCTTCTAAAAGTCCCCCAAAATTGGGGGATTTAGGGGGCTTGGATGTAGCAAATGAGACTTCTCAGATAACCTCTCACTAAATGCTCGATACTTTGGACAACTTCCGAATTTTGCTTAGGTGCTGCTTCCACTGCCAATACCACTTCGGCATAATCAAGAGATTGCTCTGGCGCTTTTGCGATTAGCCCGAAGGGCTACGCTACGCGAACGCAGTTACTGTATCTGGAGACTGTTTTCTCAGAAATTCCACAAACTGGCTAGTATTGTCCGAGACAACTTGCCCAATATTTTACCCAATTTTTTATAGGGGTTTAGTGGCGAGCACAGTAGCAATAGCGAAAACGGCAGCAGCTAATGGTTCCATAGTTTAACGAGATTACTCACAGTCTCCGTTTATTATAGTATTTTTCAATTGGCTGAGTTAGTTAGTTAGTTAGTAGGGTGGGCAGTGCTTACTAATGCTATCCCCAGCTGCTCTTAATTTATCTTTGGCACTGCCCACCCTACATCAATATTCTCTATTGTGATTGATTCGCCCGGTGGGCAGTGCTTACTAATGCTATCGCCGCTACTGTTATCTATCTTTGGCACTGCCCACCCTACATCAATATTCTTCTTCTGTTCCCTGTTCCCTGTTCCCTGTTCCCTTTGCTATGGCATACATTCAACAGTAAAGGCAAAGATTGCTCGAATTGATTCTCTAGTTAGTGTTGGATAGCTCTCTAATATCTGTAACTCTGTCCAACCAGCAGCAAACAAGCCTAAAATAAACTCAACGGATAAACGAGTGAGTACCTTTAACTACTGGCTTACCTAATAAAATTTTTGGATTTGAATGAATGTATTCTCTCCAATTCATGATGATTAGTTAAATAAATTTATATTTAACTATTTTATAGCGGTTGGCAAGTCGGTCAGGTGCAAACTTAAAAAATTAAAAAAATACACATAATTGAGTATATAAATACCTAGACATAATAATTGTAAATAAATGTAAATAATTTTAATTAACCCTTGCAATTTTTCGAGGAGTTATCTATACTATAGAAGGTAAACACCGATACTAATAACCGCGCTGGTTGCACTCATTAACCACCGACCAGCGCGGTTTTCCTCCCACTCAAATAGGAGTTAGTTCTATGATGCCAAAAATATCACGATCATCAATCCCGGCTTTTCTATCAGCTATCAGCTATCAGCTATCAGCTATCAGCCATCAGCTATCAGCCATCAGCCATCAGCTATCAGCTTATGTCTTATCTCACAGGCTAGAAGCCTGTTCCACGCTAGTGTTCGCCCAGCGTGCGCGTAGCGCAATCGGTGCTTTTGAATAAAATAAGCTGACCACTGACCACTGACTGCTGACTGCTGACTGCTGACCGCTGACCGCTGACCGCTGACTGCTGACTGCTGACATCACCACTATCTTTTTTTTCCCTAATGTTGACTCAGCGGTTAAGACAATTTTTGTGGATGGGAACCTTAGCTGTCCGGCAAAATTCATCCCACACCTAATGCTGCGCATTAGGTGTGGGATGAATTTTGCGCTCTTATTTCATGTAATAGGGGAACAATTACGATTTGATATTGTCTATAATAAAGGAAGTAGGGAAGACAAATTAAGAGCTAACCGCCACCTACGTTCCTGAAAAACATAATTTTTTTGTATTGTTCCGGTGCGGAGGGGCATCCCGTGTCGTCAATAAAGCTTGCCGAGTATCCGAACCGTTGGGTGGAGTTGGCAAGAAGCCCACACTGTAATCTCTGATGAGCGTGTGGGAGTATGTCACTCAGTACCCTGTTTATGGCGAGTTGTACTGCTGAGGGAGATAGCAATAACTCTTCTAACTCCCCAATCACATCTGAAATCACATCTGATCAGTTAAAGCAATCAAAACCACAACAAATCCAGGGAAAATTAATTTATGAAGCTATTCCTCCCGTGAGGTCAGTTAGAGCCTATCGGGGAGATCAGTTTTTTCTTATTACTAATCCCCAAAATCCCCGTCGGTTAGTACTGCGTCCTTCTAAAAACGTTTCCGATCAGCAATTACAATCCTTTCACAATCAACAGGTTGAGATCACAGCAGTGTATCGTGACGGCACTCGTCCTTCTGCTCAAGAAACTGCTTGTCCCCTTGATGTAGATGGGCAATGTCTGCCCCAAGGTGATGGCTATCACGTGTTATCCATAGTAACTGTGGAAAAGTAAGATAGCGGTCAGCCGTCAGTGGTCAGCCATCAGCCGTCAGCCATCAGCCGTCAGCCATCAGCCGTCAGCCGTCAGCCATCAGCCGTCAGCCATCAGCCGTCAGCTTATTTGATTCAAAAGCACCAATCACTAGCTTGCTCCAAAGCTGATAACTGATAGCTGATAACTGATAGCTGATAACTGATAGCACCTCAAGTAGCGTGCGCGTAGCGCATTAGCTGAAAGCTGACTGCTGACTACTGATAGCTTATTACCAAATCCCTCTAAAGACTCAGGTCAGATATTGCTTTAACTAGAGAAAATAGAATATAATGGTTGTTTTATCAAAAACTGCCATCGTCTAGAACAGGAGTCTACTACCGGTGGTTATAGAAATCCCCAAAAGCACTTACGAAGCCAAAACTCAGGAAATTGCCAGAGAACTTCTAGCCGCAACTCGGGAGAAAGGTTCCTTTCTTGCCCAAATGCGAGACCAAATGCGGTGGGATGATAAGTTACTAGCCTGGGCAATGAGTAATCCAGGACTACGAGTGCAGCTATTTCGCTTCATCGATACCCTACCGGCACTGCGTAGCCAAACCGAAGTTGCTCGTCACTTTCAAGAATACTTAGGGGATGAGTCAGTAGAACTCCCTGCTGCCCTTAAGGGAATGCTCAATTTCACCAATCCCGACTCCATACCAGGACAACTGGCAGCCAAAACCATATCTGCTGCTGTAGCCACCCTAGCCCAAAAGTATATTGCTGGGGAAAATCTCAACCAAGCCCTTAAAACCATTAAACGCCTGCGAAACCAGAAGATGGCATTTACCCTAGACTTATTGGGGGAAGCAGTAATTACAGAATCAGAAGCTCAGTCTTATCTAGACCGCTATCTACAACTGATCGAACAACTCACTGAGGCAGCCAAACAGTGGTCTAAGGTAGAGGAAATTGATGTTGCTGATGGTAAATCCTTGCCACTCGTCCAAGTATCGGTTAAACTGACAGCATTCTACTCTCAATTTGATTCTCTTGATCCTCAGGGTAGCCAAAATCGGGTGTGCGATCGCATCCGCAAATTGCTCCGCCGTGCCAAAGAATTGGGGGCGGCGGTTCATTTTGATATGGAGCAGTATGAATACAAGGACATTACTTTCTCCATACTCAAAGACTTGCTGATGGAAGAAGAGTTTCGGGCACGCACCGATATCGGTGTTACCCTGCAAGCCTATCTGCGAGACTCACAACAAGATTGTCAAGACCTGATTGCCTGGGCAAAACAGCGGGGTAATCCAGTAACGATACGCTTGGTCAAAGGAGCCTATTGGGACCAAGAGACGATAACAGCACTCCAAAACCATTGGCCCCAACCAGTATATAACCAGAAAGCCGCCACAGATGCCAATTTTGAGCGTATCACCCAGCTGCTGCTAGAAAACCACGAGTATGTTTATAGCGCTATCGGTTCTCATAACGTGCGCTCCCAAGCTTATGCGATCGCAATTGCTGAAAATCTCAATATCCCCCGTCGCTGCTTTGAGATGCAAGTCCTCTACGGTATGGGAGACCAACTAGCCAAAGCTTTAGTGAATCAGGGTCATCGGGTCAGGGTTTATGCACCCTATGGAGAGCTACTACCAGGAATGGCTTACCTGATTCGGCGGCTATTGGAAAATACCGCAAATAGTTCCTTCCTACGACAAAGCTTAGAAGATAGACCCGTAGAGGAATTGATTGCACCACCACAACAGTTGAATGTTGGCAGGTTGAATAACGAACAGTTGAATGTTGGAAGGTTGAATGTTGAAAGTTCACAACCGTCTTCTAACCTACCCTTCGGGAACGCCAAAGGCGAACAACCTACTAACCTTCAACCTGCTAACCTTCAACCTACTAACCTTCAACCTACTAACCTTCAACCTGCTAACCTTCAACCATCAAACCTTCAACCTTCAAACCCCTTCACCAATGCTGCCAATACAGACTATGCTCAGCTAGACGCCAGAGAAAAAGCCAAACAAGCCTTACTTACCGTTCGCCAACAACTAGGTAAGACTTATTTACCCTTAATCAATGGGGAATATCAGTCTACAACAGACACAGTAGATTCTGTTAATCCCTCTAACCCTAGTGAAATCATCGGGAAAATTGGATTGATTTCTGTAGAACAAGCAGAATTAGCGATCGAGAAAGCTAAAGCAGTATTTCCCAGTTGGCGACGTACACCAGTAAGCGAACGTGCTGGTATTTTACGTAAAGCAGGAGACTTGATCGAACAACGCCGTGCTGAATTATCAGCATGGGTCTGTCTGGAAGTTGGGAAACCATTACGAGAAGCTGATGCAGAAGTCTCCGAAGCGATTGACTTCTGTTATTACTACGCATCAGAGATGGAACGGCTAACCGATGGATATAACTACGACATTGCTGGAGAAACCAATCGCTATGTCTATCAACCCCGAGGTATTGCCCTAGTAATTTCTCCTTGGAACTTCCCCATCGCCATTACTACAGGAATGACTGTAGCAGCCCTAGTGGCCGGAAATTGTACTCTACTCAAACCCGCAGAAAACTCCTCAGTGATTGCCGCGAAAATAGCTGAAATTTTAGTAGAAGCCGGGATACCCAAAGGAGTATTTCAATTCGTTCCAGGCAAAGGCTCAACCGTCGGTGCCCATATGGTCAAGCATCCCGATGTCCATCTAATTGCCTTTACCGGTTCCCAAGAAGTCGGTTGTCGTATCTACGCTGATGCCGCCATTGTGCAACCAGGTCAAAAACATCTCAAGCGAGTCATTGCGGAGATGGGAGGTAAAAATGGAATTATCGTAGATGAAAGTGCTGACCTCGACCAAGCTGTAGCTGGAGTCGTCAAATCAGCATTTGGCTACAGTGGTCAAAAGTGTTCCGCTTGCTCCCGAGTAATTGTGTTAGAGCCAGTGTATGATAACTTCCTAAAACGGTTAGTGGAAGCAACGCGATCGCTTAATATTGGAGCAGCAGAAGCACCCAGTACCCAAGTCGGTCCAGTGATAGATGCTACTGCACGCGATCGCATTCGGGAGTACCTTGAAAAAGGACGTCAGGAAGCCAACGTAGCATTAGAAATGCCAGCACCTGACACCGGATACTTTATTGGTCC
Organism: Moorena sp. SIOASIH; assembly: GCF_010671925.1. Classification (GTDB taxonomy): domain Bacteria; phylum Cyanobacteriota; class Cyanobacteriia; order Cyanobacteriales; family Coleofasciculaceae; genus Moorena. Next base: position 860,375 of record NZ_JAAHIH010000004.1, read on the forward strand.
AGTTATCTTTAAAGATATCTCCCCCAACGCCACCATTGCCCAAGAAGAAATCTTTGGTCCAGTAGTAGCCGTAATGGCCGCAAAGAATTTCCAAGAAGCCCTTGATATTGCCAACAGTACCAACTATGGGCTCACCGGAGGCTTATATTCTCGTACTCCATCCCATATAGAACAAGCCTCAGCGGAGTTTGAGGTCGGTAATCTATATATCAACCGCAATATTACCGGCTCCATTGTATCACGGCAACCGTTTGGTGGTTTCAAGATGTCTGGAGTAGGGTCAAAAGCAGGAGGTCCCGATTATCTAGTGCAATTCCTCGAACCCCGTACTATTACTGAAAATATCCAGCGACAAGGCTTTGCACCCATTGAAGGCATGGAATAGTTTCTAGTTGACACTCCCCGGTCTAAAGACACGGGGATTCTTCATTCAACGAGTCAACTTGCTCAATCAGGCCGGAACCAGAAAGAGTAGAGGTCGATTCTCTTGAAGCGTTTGGATCTATGATCCAGGTTCCGGTGTGCCCCACCGTACCCAAGGCTCTTTTTAGAATATTGATCGCAGCATTGTGGTCACGATCTAGTTCACATCCACATTCACAGACGTGAGTCCTAGTTGATAGCGACTTTTTCACAACCTCGCCACATTCGGAGCAGTTTTGACTTGTGTAGGCAGGATTTACCGCAACGGTGACCCTGCCAAACTTTTTACCAAAGTGCTCTAACCATTTTCTAAATTGATACCAACCTGCATCGTTAATAGATTTAGCTAGACAATGATTTTTAACCAGATTCTTTACTCTCAAATCTTCATAGGCGACCAGGTCGTTAGACCGGATTACGCAACGTGCCAGTCTCTTGGCATGTTCTATGCGCTACGCGCAGGCTACGCCAACACGCTGCCTACTTATTTTGAGGTGCTGCCTACCTAGTCTATTAACGGCTTTTCTTCGGTTAGATGAGCCTTTCTTTTTTCGGGAAACCCGACGTTGATAAAACTTTAGACGCTTTTCCCCTGCTCTATAAAAACGGGGATTGGGTTCAGTGTTCCCTCTAGAGTCGGTGTAGAATTCTTTCAACCCTACATCTAACCCCACGGTGGCGTCAGCGGGTTCTAATTGTTCATTTACATCAACAGAGATGCAAAACTGAACATAGTAGCCGTCAGCCCTTTTTACAATGCGAACCCGTTTAATTTGCTTTTTGTCAAAGCGCCACAGAACCCAAGTTCCTTTGATTTTTAGCTTCCCAATCCCTTTCTTGTCGCTGAAGGTGATCGATTTTTTGTCAGAAGAAAGTTTCCATCCTGATTGTTTATATTCAACCGATCTACAGTGCTTTTTAAATTTTGGGTAGCCTTTCTTTCCTGGTACTTTCTTTTTACAGTTTTCAAAAAAGCGAGAAATCGATGACCACGCCCTTTCAGCAGCAGCTTGTCGGGCAGTTGAGTTTAATTCATTGGCGAATGGGAACTCTTTGGCCAACACCTTAGAATACTTACTAAGGTCATATTTACCCGTTCCTTCGTTGTCCATCCATAGACGGATGCAACTATTGCGAATAAATTTGACCGTCCGAATAGCTTCGTCAATGGACTGATACTGATGGTTTTTGCCGTATGCCTTAAACTCAAGAATTATCACCGAATCTCGACCTCACTCGATATATTATTACGCTAACACGATTAGCGTAACTTGTCAACTCACAATCAAATCTTTTTCACGGCGACTAAAGTCGCTATGAGCTTTCATCCCGGAGACGAAACCTTAAAACAAGGCAGCCTTAATCATAAAGTTTTAACCCTTTTCAGCCAAGCCTCCCAACCATAAAGGCTGCCTTGTTTTTGCGGTAACTTCTGACCCGGTTTGAAAACACGGGGCTTTCAGCTTTGGGAGTTACGTAAGCTATCAGCTATCAGCGTGTCGCGTATCAGCGTGTCGCGTATCAGCTTTTGGTTAGGTCACAGCGTCGAAGCCTGTGCCACAAAGCTGATAGACTTTTCTGGTGACTTTCAATTCTCATTAATCTATCAATATTAAATTCTCGCTTTTGAGGTTTATTTCAAGCTGACCGCTGACCGCTGACCGCTGACCGCTTACTTATGAACTTAGTAGGAAATTCCTCGATATCGCTTTTTAGACTTTTTTCGAACAAACCCTTTATCATCCGTCTGTAACTGGGATTCCGGTAACTGGATTAAGATAGCTTCCACTTCATAGACAATCCCTCGATATTTTTTTTTAAACACCCGTGTACCAGATTGCTTAGTAATTTGCTGACCACTAGGATTCAGGTCGCCCTCAGCTTTTGGTGTATTGTTCTGGTCACTGACTGCTGTCTCAGAAACCACTTTCTCCTGATCGAGATTACCAGTAGGTACTTTTGGATTTTCGGGGGAATCAGATTCTGTCGAATTGTACCAGTATCCGGGGTTTTGAGTTACTATCGAAGCTTCGGAAGCTGAAACATCTTCCGGGAGTGAATCAGGTAAAACTGGCGTAGGAAACTGGTTATGATTTCTGGATTCTTCACTATCAAGATGTCTAGGAGTTTCCGCTTCAGATATAGCTGTTCTTAGTGATAAAACATCAGTGAATTTAGGTTGATCACTATTTATTGGTGAACTAAAAACTTTGTTGGTTAAACTTCTTTCTTTTTGCTCAATCCAAATTGTCAGATAATGGGGATATTCTAAAACTAAATACAGAGGCCGAAATTCCTGAGAGATTTCGCAACTACAAAACTTTAAGGATTTTTTATAAGCATTTGGGGAAAGATCAAAACCTCTAGTGAATATTTTATTTTGGAAAATAATTGTAGATTCATCCAGCCACTGAATCTCTTGATTAATCTTTTCTGGATCAATTATTAACATTTGGGTAGTTTACCCCCTACTTGATCTATTTTTGGAAATAGCTGGTGAGATTGTGGCAATTTTGCTCTGGAAGTGTCAACGGAAGAATGTAGTCAATTGCGTCGTAGATTTGGCTACATCCTTGACCCAATCTATTGATAATTTATTTCATTAACCCTGGGATTTTGGGCATCGAGCTGGAGTCTTGCCCAGTCAATTAACGGTTTCACGCCTATGTGGGTAAAGACAAATTATTTAGGATGGAGTAAATAACGTTAATAATATTATCACAACTAAAGTGATTTGTCAATCATAAAATGTAGCTAGTTTGACAATTAACCCAAGCTTGATTGTGTCCCCTGTCTTGATGCAATAGCGAGTGGGGAGGGGCTGCGTGTTAAGACAGAACCTTGGACAGGGGAGCCTTATTTCATGTAACTTAAAATTATTACGCCGCTTATAAAGACTCCCCTCTCCTTACGGTAATTCAAAGGGAACCTGCGTCCGCACCGCTGTTTGCTCCGTGGAACGCCAGTTGCTGGGGGAACGGCAGTCGCTGGGGGAACGGCAGTCGCTCATGGGGGAGACCCCCAAGACCGCGCTGCCTCCCCAAGACCGCGCTGCCTCCCCAAGACCGCACTGGCTCCCCAAGACCGCACTGCCTCCCCTCATGAAGGCGCTGCATCGCTTTCAGAAATCGCTAGATTTCTGTCTTGGTAATTGGGTATCTGATTATGATCTACTCCATTCAAATAATTAGTTAATCAAGTACACAAAACTTTTCCCTCTTCTGACTTCTCACTTGGGACTTCCCTACTCCCTACTCCCTACTCCCTACTCCCGCGCAACCCAGGGCGTAATATCAAGTCTGGTTGAATACCCATAATTAAGGAGAGGGTGGGGAAGGTGGGAGGTGTGGGGAGGGTGGGAGGTGTGGGGAGGGTGGGAGGTGTGGGGAGATGGGGAGATCGGGAGATTTTATTTTTATTAAGGGTAATTATCCTGACATGATATAGCACTACGCATTAAGATGTTTAACATTCCTAAACTCGGAAACTTAGTCATAGCTTACTTCTGACTTCTGAGTTCTAACTTCTGACGCTAAGCGTAGCGCTATATAAGTCTCTCACGGAAAGGAACCCCTCGATAGGTTTTTTAGACCGTTTTTGATCCAATGCCTAATTGGGAGATAACTGTGATTTCGGTAGCTGGCTCAAGACATCTTGCTCTTGGTAAGAAATCCCTCGATATTACTTGTTAGACAGCCGTTTAAGAGATTGCTCCGTAATTTGCTGACACCTAGGATGCACGTGGAATTCAGATTCCGGAATCTCTTGCTCCTGATTGAGATTACCAGTAGGTACTTTTGGAGTTGCCAGAGACTCAGATTCTGTCGGATTGTACCAGTATCGGGGGTTTTGAGTGATGATTGGAGTTTCTGAACATGTTTCAGATTTTGACAGTGAATCAGCTAAACCTGATACAGGCAGTTGGTTATGATTTGTGGTTGGTTCACCATCAAGAGTGTCAGGAAATCTCGCTTCCGGTTGGGGGCTATTGATTGGTGAAGCTTCTGCTTCATCGGTTAAACTCACCCCTTGTTGCTCAATCCAAACCGTCAAATAATGGGGATTTTTCAAAATTAAACACAGAGGCTGAGATTGTTCAGATAGTTTAGAAAAACAAAAATTGAACGCTTTTTGGTAAGCATTTGGGGCAATATCTAAACCTCGAGTGAATTGTTTATTTTGGAAAATAATTGTACATTCATCCAACCACTGAATCTCTTGATTACTCTTTTCTTGATCAATTATTAACATTTGGGTAGTTTACTCCCGACTTGATCTATCTTTGGAAATAGCTGGTGAGATTGTGGCAATTTTGCTCTGGAAGTGTCAATAGAAAAATGTAGTCAATTGCGTCGCAGATTTGGCTACATCCTTGACCCAATCTACTGAAAATTTATGTCATTAATCATGGGATTTTGGGCATCAAGCTGCAGTCTTGCCCAATCAATTAACGGTTTCACGCCTATGTGGGTCAAGACAAAGTATTTAGGATGCATTCAATCAATTTATAATCATAACACAAATAAAGTTAATTGTAAACCAAAAAATGTAGCTAATTTGACAATTAACCCAACCTTCCTTGTCTCCCCTGTCTTGATGCAATAGCGAGTGGGGAGGGGCTGCGTGGGTCACCGCGTCCGCACCTTGAAAGGCCCGTGGAAACCCCTTGGTCATTGGGTATGTGATCATAATATTCTCCATTCAAATAATTAGTTAATCAGGTAAACAGGATTTTTTACCACTTCCGACTTCCCACTTCTGACTTCCCTACTCCCTACTCCCGCGCAACCCAGGGCGTAAGTCCCTCACGGAAAGGAACCCCTCGATAGGTTTTTTTAGACCGTTTTTGATCCAATGCCTGAGGGAGATAACTGTGATTTCGGTAGCTGGCTCAAGACATCTTGCTCCTGGTAAGAAATCCCTCGATATTTCTTTTTAGACAGCCGTTTAAGAGATTGCTTAGTAATTTCCTGAAACCTAGGATGCAGGTGGAACTCAGATTCCGGAATCTCTTGCTCCTGATTGAGATTACCAGTAGCTAATTTTGGAGTTGCCGGGGAATCAGATTCTGTCGGATTGTACCAGTATCCGGAGTTTTGAGTTACTATCGAAGCTTCGGAAACTGAAACATCTTCCGGGAGTGAATCAGTTAAAACTGGCCTAGGTAACTGGTTATGATTTCTGGATTGTTCACCATCAAGATGTCTAGGAGTTTCCGCTTCAGATCTAGCTGCTCTTAGTGATAAATAATCAGTGGAGTTAAGTTGAGAACTATTTATTGATAAACTATAACCTTCCTCCGCTAAAGTTACCTCTTTTTGCTCAATCCACATTGTCAGATAATGCGGATGTTCTAAAACCAAATACAGAGGCGGAGATTCCTCAGAGATTTGGTAACAACAAAACTTGAAGGCTTTTTGAAAATAATTTGGGGAAATATCAAAAGCTCTAGTGAATAGTTGATTTTGGAAAATAATTGTAGATTTATCCAGCCACTCAATCTGTTGAGTGGCTGCTTCTTGATAAAGAATAAACATAACATTTTTAAATTTCTTTACTTGAGTAAACCTGATCTATAGCGTTTCCTAGTAAGCGTGAGGTAAATCTAAATTTTATTTCTTGCTCCCTGCTCCCTGCTCCCTGCTCCCTAAAACTAAGGAAGAAAGTACCTCACCCGATGGAGAACTGCTATAGCGTTTCTAAATGATTCGTGAACGCCAAACTAGCTTAAACTCTTATTTCAAGAGGGTCTTTTGTTCACAAATCAAATGAAAAGGTTCTAGTTAATCATAAATCATCATTGCATTAATCATACTATTTTTAAGACAAATTACTGATAAATACGCGAATTATTTTAAGAAAATATTCTGATAACCGCAAGTATATATTGATACAAGCAATCATTTTTATTAATTTTATATTCATTAATTTTTAATGAAAAATATAACAAGTTTACGTATAATTACGGTAGTGATATTCCCTTTAATATAAGTAGTCGTAGGCAATTAATTTTGAATATGTAAATTCTAAAATATAGAACTGGAAACTTTGAACAGCAAGGAATTGAGGGACTTTAACAAAGTTAACACAGTTAATATAATTTATGTCCAGGTACTTAGTCACTTACTCCTGAACACTAATTTCAATCCACTGATAGAGCCGTTAATTTTGGAAAAACGATCACAAATTTCCGTAGAATTACGGTAGTGACTTAGCAAGCCTTTAATGTAGATACCCTACCTATGAAAAGCAAGCACTTCATCAATCTCCACAAAGCACTTACCGCTCCAGTAGTGCTGGGATTAATGGTTTTCTACCAGAATTTCACCCTTGGTCCATGGGTTTACCTAGCCCTCCATGGGACCTATGGGGTGATGTGGCTACTCAAAGACCGTATCTATCCAGACAAGCAGTGGGAGGAAGAAATACCGATTGGCATGGGAATTCTTACCTTCGGAATACTAATACTCTACTGGGTTGCGCCCTTTATTCTGATCAGCAGTGGTTCTCAGCCTCCCTTACCCCTGGTAGCTGCTGCCATTTCCATTAATGTCATAGGAGTCTTTCGACCCTATGCCAGTGATGCCCAGAAATACTATACTCTCAAGTATCGTTCTGGATTAATCAAAGAAGGATTCTTTGCTCGCTGTCGAAACACAAACTACTTGGGAGAAATCCTGATCTACTCTGCTTTTGCCATGCTAGCTCAGCACTGGCTACCCTTTGTGATTTTGGCAGGTTTTATGGGAGGTATATGGATTCCCAATATGCTCAAAAAAGATAAGTCTCTCTCCCGCTATCCAGAGTTTGCTGACTACAAAGCTAATTCTGGACTACTACTACCACAGCTATTTTTAGCTACTACTTCCAATCCAAACGATCCAGATTTGGCACAAAAAACCAAGTATTCATAAATTAATACTTCGTACTTTTTACGATTAGACTTTAGGGATTAATTACAAAAACCATTAACCATTAGTCATTAACCTAACACCTGTCTATAGCGTTTACTAGTAAGTGTGAGATACATCTAAATTTTATTTTTTGCTCCCTGCTCCCTGCTCCCTGTTCCCTGCTCCCTAAAACCAAGAATGAAAGTAGATCACTCCCTTGCAAAGTGCAATATCTACAATACTGGTGAATGGAATCCCAAGCACCAATTTAAGATATGACCAAACCATCTAAGCAGTGTTTTTCCCTAAGATGGCGATTTTTAATTATCGTCCTTTTACTGCTAGGAATCTTATTCCGCTGCTTCAATCTAAACCATAAAATATACTGGCACGATGAGGTTTATACTTCAATTCGGAGTTCTGGCTATACGGGATATGAAGTAATTAAGGAAGTTTTTGATGGTAGGGTGATTGGTGTTGAAGACTTACAAAAGTACCAACATCCCAATCCAGAAAAAGACTTAGGGGATACTATTAATGCCTTAGCTAAAAACCCAGAACATCCACCCCTCTATTATTTAATGGCGCGGTTTTGGCGGCAGCTATTTGGTGCTGCTGTCAATAACCCTAGGGGTTTATCTGTTCTGTTTAGCCTGCTGGTTTTTCCAGCTATCTATTGGCTGTGCTTAGAATTATTTGAATCCCCTCTAGTGGGATGGGTAGCTGTGGCACTTTTGGCGGTATCTCCCTTTCATGTGCTCTACGCTCAAGAAGCACGGGAATATAGTCTATGGACATTGACTATTATGCTATCTTGTGCGTCTCTGTTGCGAGCTATCCGGAAAACTAAGGATAGTAGAAAAGTAACAGACTATGTCTGGTCATGGGTAATCTATGCTGTCACTTTGGCACTTAGTCTTTACACCTTTCTCTTTTCTATATTTGTTGCCATTGGACATGGAATTTATGTCTTTATTGTAGAACGGTTTCGCTTTAATAAAACTATTTTTGCTTATTTGATAGCATCTGGCACAGGGTTTCTAGCCTTTTCCCCTTGGTTAGTTGTGGTGGTTACTAACTTAGCTGTCATTCAGCATAAAACCCATTGGACAACCATTCAAGTCCCTTTATCATTTTTGGTAAAAATCTGGGGGATAAACCTCAGTTTGATATTTTTTGATATTGGAATACCACTGGAGCATCCATTTACCTATATAATCCCACCAATTTTAGTTAGTTTTGTCGGATATGCAATTTATTTTATCTGTCGTTATACTACCCAGGGAGTTTGGTTACTGGTTTTAACGTTAATCGTTATTACTGCATTAGGCTTAATTTTACCGGACTTAATTTGGGGAGGACGACGTTCAGTAAGTAGTCGGTATTTTATACCTTGCTATATCGGAGTGCAGCTGGCTGTTACTTATCTAATTAGTATGTCTGTCACTGGGTCTCTATCCAGGGCTAATTTAATAAAGGCTAATTTAAGAACACAGAAGGTCTGGAAAGGAATAGTAGCTGTGCTGCTTACAGGGGGAGTTATCTCTTGTGCTATTAGTTCCCAAACAGAAATCTGGTGGAACAAGCAAGTTGGGGGTAACAATCCTACCATCGCTAGAATAATTAATCAAGCTGAGCGACCTCTGGTAATTAGCAATGTTTCTTCAGTGAATCCTGGGGATGTGATTTCTCTTAGTTATTTATTAAATCCTCAAGTAAAATTTCAGTTAGTCATTCCCCCTAATATTCCCGATATTCCTCAAGGTTTTAGTGATGTATTTCTCTTTTATCCCTCTGATCATTTGCAACAGGGACTTGAGGACAAGTATAGTACTAAGATAGAGTGGTTTGATGAGTCGAAAGTAAAGCCCCTCGGAAAGTTAAGACTTGAATGATTAAATGGTTAGCAGTTAATAATTGGAATAGGTAAATGGATGAGTTAACTATTAAAGTTGTTGGATATACTGAACGATTATCAGAAATTAAGTTAATCATGGTGCAGGTTTTTCAGTTTGAACAAGGGGTAGCAGCGGATTTAGAGTTTGATGGTAAGGATGAAATAGCGAAGCATTTATCAATAGGGGAGTTTGTTCGCGTAGCGTGGCCATTCGCGTAGCGTGGCCTTTTGGCCAAGGCCAGGGGAAAGAATACCCCATCCCTCTTTCAGGGTTTAAAGTTACCGTAAGAATAGTGGAGCCTTAATAATAAAGTTTTAACCCTTTTCCTCATAGCCGACCAACCATAAAGGCTCCACTATTCTAAGGTTTCGTCTCCGGGGATGAATTTCCTCTCAATTAGGCAAAGTCCCAGTCCTCCCTAGGAACTCTAAGTATTCAGAAAGGCTTAATCCCGAACAAGCGGCTAAAAGCTTCAATCCCTGCCAACCAGTTTCAGTGGCCTTGATACTGTAACTTTTCTTAGCTTCCTCGTGTAATCTGGGTCTTCCTACTTTTCTTTTAATTTGTTCAGACATTTACTTGACACTTTAATTTTGGGGGTCTATAATTAGATTATCACTGAAAGAGGTCGAACAGATGCAAGTAGGATACTCTTACAAACTCAAGCCCAATCAACAACAAAAAGCCACGATGAATCGGTGGTTGGACATGTTGAGAGCGCAGTACAATTATCTGCTTAGAGACAGAAATGATTCTTACGATCAAGCAAAGGCTCCCAGGTTAGGTAATTACTGTGATTTAAAAAGTGGTAGAGAAGCGTGTCCGTTGACCTGTTCAGTGAGTAAAAATTACTCTGTAGGCTACCCTTGGAAGAAAAGTCAAAAAAATCCAAGACGAAGTGCCTACGAAGCCCAAAGTTCCAGTCTTCCCATACTCAAGAAAGAAAGACCTTGGTATAAATCGATCCATTCAACTGTTTTACAACAAACTCTAAGACAGTTAGATGTTGCATTTGCCAAATTCTTCAAAGGAGAGACTGGATACCCAAAACCAAAAAGAAGGTCACGATTTAGGAGCTTCAAATATGCTCCTGGTCAGGTAAAGCTTAATGGAAACAAGATATACCTCCCAGGAATTGGATGGATGGGTTTTTACAACTCCCGCCCTATACCTGAGGGTTTTATTCTGAAATCCGTCACTGTTCGCAGAAAAGCTCGTGGGTGGTTTGCAAGTCTTCAAATCGAAGATAAATCGGTTCCACCTACTCCAGTAAAAGATAATACCGAAATTAATCCTCTGAAAGTCAAGGGCTGCGATCTAGGCATTAATAAGTTAGTAAGCCTTTCTAATGGAAAGACAATAGCTAATCCGGCTAAACAAAAATATTTTAGACGTAAATAAAGACGTTTGAACTTGAGACATAAAGCTGCTATTCGGAAGAAAAAAGGATCCAAAAATAGAGGAAAGTCTTACGAAGCGGTTGCTTCGCTTCATGAGCGAATAACAAATAGCCGCAGTGCCTACCATTGGGATGTTGCCAATCAATTAGTTGAAGAAACAGATGCTTTAGTCTTTGAAGACCTCAATATTAAAGCAATGAAATCTCGGTGCAAACCTAGACCAAACGAAAATGGTGGCTATGTCCGCAATGGACAGTCAGCAAAAAGAGGTTTAAATAGGTCAATATCTAATGCAGCTTGGGGAGAACTGGTCAAAAAGATAGAGGTCGTGGCTGCGAAGTCAGGCATACCAGTAGTCAAAATAAATCCCAAGCACACGTCTCAAAAATGCCCAAAATGCCATCACGTCAGTAAAAGTAACAGAAAGAAAGAAAAGTTTGTCTGTACCAACTGTGGTCACTATGACGATGCTGATATCAATGGGGCAATAAACATAAAACTAAGGGGTCTCAAAAAACTGGGTATTGACCCCATCCAGCTACCTCCGGTGCGGGGGAAAGTCACGCCCACGGAGATAACAGCAACATAGTTGTTGTGCCTGGGAATCCCCACCCTCTTTCAGGGTGGGGAGGTTCAAGAAAAGTTAGGTTTTGAAGTAGTGGGAGATTCCTTTGAGGAGGCTGGTATTGTTCATGTGAAGATGATCAAAGAGTTAATAGGATTGATCTAAAAAGGTAACAATAAATAGGTAATAGCGATGCATCGTTACTCCCTACTCCCTAAAACCCTAGACTAAATTACCTCATCCAATTGATAACTGCTATATTTGTAAATGGTCTATTCAATCAGATTTGCGGTAGGGATAAACGCGATCGCTACCCGGTGATTGAGAGCGCGAGAGATTTTTTGCAACATAGAAAGGGAGTGTCCTTCATAATCAGCATCTTCGAGTCGTGCAATCACAGGCTGCTTTGTCCCCACAAGTTCTGCAAGCTGTTTCTGGGTTAACCCTGCTTTTGTTCTGGCTTCATAAATCAACTGTGCCACCTCTGCATTAAGAGAAGCTTCTGCTATCATTTCCTCCATCTCGGGGTCGGTACGAGTCTTCTTGTTAAGAATTTTAATCGCATCAGAAGTCTTAGTCATTTTCTTCCTCCTCTACATAGGTATGAACATCTGGGTTTTGTTCAAATAAACGCTTTCTCAAGATTGCCCGTTCAATATCAATTTACTCAATAACTATAGCTAGCATTGTTGGTAATCATTCAGCTAATGCGCTACGCGCACGCTACTTGAGGTGCTATCAGCTTATGCGCTACACCGAACAGCTTATGGGCTACGCGCACGCTACACCGAACAGCCATTGGCCGTAGGCCAGGGTAAGGGAACAGCTTTTGAATAAAATAAGCTGACCACTGACGGCTGACGGCTGACGGCTGACGGCTGAATGCTTACGATTGTTGTAGCTAATTGATCTGAACACTCAGCACTCACCACTATGAAAAGACGCTTTATAGATCCAGTAATTTTAGGACTAATTTGGCTAGGGAGTGGATTTTGCGATCGCATTTGGTTTGCCCTAGATCACTCTGTCCCAGCTTGGGACCAGGCGGATTATTTGACCGGTTCCTTGAATTACTGGCAGGCGTTGCAGCATCCTGAGTGGTTCTCTGGGGAGTGGTGGAGCAGTTTTTGGGCAATTTCGTCAAAAGTCCCGCCATTGACTTATATTATTGCGGCAATTGTTCAGCAACTGTTTGGAACAGGAGCAGAACTAGCTACGATAGCGCTAGTTTTATGTAGTGGAGTGTTAATTGCTTCAGTTTATGGATTAGGGCTGGTATTATTTAACCGCCAGGTAGGGTTATGGGCTGCTGGTTTAGTCGTGTTGTTACCAGGACTATATCGCTACCGTTTAGAATTTTTGCTGGATTATCCATTAACCACAGTAGTCAGTTTGTGTTTTTGGTCTCTGACAGTGTGGTGGAGTTTGGGAAGGGCAAAGACACCCTTATCGCGAACCACAGTAAGACAAGGATGGTTGTGGGGGTTGGGGTTTGGGGTTTGTTTAGGATTAGCGTTGCTAGTTAAGCAAACAGCCTTATTTTTTCTATTCGTGCCAATCGCTTGGGCTGGGATAAGGGTTCTGTGGCAGAGGCAATGGCAAAGGTTAGCTCAGTTAATCGGGGGTTTGCTGGTATCAGTTTTGCTATTTGGTCCATGGTACCGGATTAATTGGTTGTTGATATTAACCTCTGGGAAGCGAGCAACCATTGATTCCGCGATCGCAGAAGGAGACCCAGCCCTCAATACCCTTGACGCCTGGGTTTACTACTGGAAAATCTTACCTTACCTGATCTCTTGGCCGCTGTTGTTAATACCGATAGTAGGACTATTAATTTATGGGCTCAAGTATGGGCTCAAGCAATCCGCGATCGCAAAACCGAACAATCTCCCATCCCCCCATCCCCCCATCTGGTCACTAACCTGGCTAGGGGTCTTCATAGTGGGTGGTTATCTATTGTGTTCATTGAATATTAATAAAGATGCTCGCTATATCTTGCCATTAGTTCCAGTGCTATCACTGTTTCTGGCTTATGGCTTAACCTGCTGGACTAATCGTTGGGGTAAACCGATGCGTTGGAGCACGGTAGGGCTAGCAACTCTACTGATGATGTTGAATCTATTTCCATTAGGAGGTAGGGGATTGACTCAATTACTTAGTCCCCGTGTAGAACATTTTCCCTACTTAGGACAGCCATGGCCTCATCGAAAGGTAATTGCTGAAATCATCAAGACTCAACCTTACTTGCGCTCTAACTTAGGAGTATTACCGTCAACCCCAGACATTAACCAACACAACTTCAATTACTATGGTGCATTAGCCAATTTCCAAGTATACGGGCGTCAAGTGGGAACCCAAGCCAAACAAGTGAAACAGGATATGCGATCGCTTTCTTGGTTCCTCACTAAAACTGGTGCCCAAGGGTCAATCCCAGAATCCCAAGCAGCTATTGTTCAGGAAGTTGAGCAAGGGTCAGAGTTTGAGCTACACCAGACTTGGGACTTACCCGATGCTAGCCAACTGAAACTCTATCACAAGCAGCAGCCACCAATAGCCGTAAAACCATTATCGATAAAGCCTGTGGGTGAGCAATCATCCATCAAACCCACTAATTTCTACAGCAATACTTCCCTTAGCACTACTCTCACTTCAAGTCCCAGAGTTAAATTAGACCAAGTCACCGTACCAGAAACATCTCCTGCTGGAGTACCTGTACCAGTAACTTATCAGTGGACTGGTTCTTGGCAGCAATTACAATCTGGCATCGTTATCCTAACCTGGCAACCGGTAGAGTTGAAGGTTGGCCAGTTGAAGGTTGGCCAGTTGAAGGTTAACAAGTTGAAGGTTGACCAGTTGTTGAAGGTTGACCAGTTGAAGGTTGTTCGCGTAGCGTGGCCTTTTGGCCAAGGTTCAAACGAAACTAACCTGCAACTAAACAATCTGCAACCTACCCTACGGCAACACCAAAGGCGAACAACCCAAACTAACCTTCAACCTTCAACCCAAACTAACCTTCAACCTTCAACCCAAACTAACCTTCAACCTTCAACCGATACTAACCTTCAACCAAACAACCTTCAACCTTCAACCGATACTAACCTTCAACCTTCAACCCAAACTAACCTTCAACCTTCAACCCACGGATGGTTACACGACCATGGTATTGGCATGGGAGAACTACACTCTTCCCAATTACCAAGTGCCAATTCCCAATTTCAAGTCATTGAACGGATGGCGATGTTTCCCCCAGCAGATATCCCAGCTGGAAGCTACACCCTCAAAGCAACTTACCTGAATCGGCAAACTGGCGAAACCTATCCGATACAAGTACCAACGGTTACCTTGACCATCGATCCAGCAGCTACCCCCATAGCTGCACCAGAACTAGATTTAATCACCCAAATGCGGATATTATCCACTAATTTACCTAAAGGACTCAATGGCCTAGAACCGGTGTTTGAAGAAACTGCCCGCATTAACCAGTACGATCCGATTCAGGACTACTTAGAACAAGCAGATTTAGCCTTAAGCTATCGGCTGCAATCGGAACCGAATAACCTAGACTGGGCCTATGCTCTGGCTTTGAGTAGGGTATTGCAGCAAGATGTAGAAGGTGCGATCGCAGCATTAAAGCGAGTCACCCAACTTGACCCCCAAAATCCCTATGCTCACGCTTATCTTGCCTTTGTTTATCTCTATGATTGGGATGGAAAAGATGGGGAAAATGCCCTGAACCCTGCCCTTAAAATCAATCCGACTATTCCCGAACTACAAGCCCTATCTGCTATAGCTGCCTTGATGCAAGGTAATGTGTTCAAAGCTTGGAGTGTTATTCAGGGATTAGAACTTTAAAGCGATGGCCTTTCGGCCACGCTACGGGAACGCTAATATTATTTCATTGTGAATAAATTGTGAATATATGTCTCAATAAGACTATTTTTTTTTAGTCTTCGTGTTCTTTGCGTATTTGCGCTTACTCATACCAATTTACAATCCCGATAGCTTAATATTTCGAAATCAAAATTTCTAGATTTATTTTTATAGTTTCAGTATTTTTATTGAGGTAATTTAATTCAATTGCCTCAAAAATTTAAGTAAAGTTTATTTTTTAAACTAGGTTAGTTGATGTTGAACAAACTAACCGGCAACTAAATTTTAATGTGTGAAAACAAACAATTTTATGAAAGCAAAATTCAAAAATAAACAACCTCTTGATTTACTCAAACTGACACAAAACCTATCAGTAGCCATCCTAGGGTCTGTTTTGAGTTTCACCGCCATTGAAGTTGCTAACCCAGCACGCTCTGACGCTTTTGTAATTTTTAACCGGTCTGGTAGCACACTCGGAGGCGGCTCCCGATGGGATGCAGCTCCAAGGACTATCCAAGGACAAGATCGTTCCTTGGACGGCGGATTGGGATACTCACTACAGGGCGGTTCCTATCAAGCTTTCCGCGATTTATTCACCTGGGATATTCTTCCTAGTGTCAATGAGTTTGAACGCACCCCACCCAAATCGAAGATTATGGGTGGGGATTCGTGCGCTTAAAAGTAGCTAGACTCCTAAGCGTCCCCAGGACAATCGGCGTTCTCGATGTGCCGTTAGAACTTTTGCTATCGAACACCCTAGAGAAATGCCTATCTCTCACCTCTGGAACGGAAAATTACACAGGTTCAAGGGCCATTATCGGAGCAGATATCACCTTCAACAATAATGCCGGAACAGTATATACCCTCGAGTTTTTCAGGCGATTGTTGACCCACGAGATCGGACATGCCATTGGATTAGGGGATATCGAGGGAGACATAAGTCCTAATAGATTTATCGACGACAACTATGATGGCATTACTAGCGCCACAGCTCTAGCCACATTGAGCAACCCGATCGCCCAACTAATCGATCCCCTCAATCCAGCCGCTTCACCATTTTCATTATTTACCAAAAAAATTGGGTTTAAAGCCCCGTCCTTCGTTCGACGGCAATTCTAAGAGACAATGGGATTGAAAGTTGGCACCTTGTGTGCTACTATAAAAGTATAATCAATAAACTTTTGTAGTAGCTAGATACTATCTAAACATAAGTAGGCAACGTAAAAAATATGTAGAGCGTACATATTGCGTAATTGGGTCTAGCGATGCAGCGCGGTCTTGGGGAGCCAGTGCGGTCTTGGGGGTTCCCCCCATGAGCAACTGGCGTGGTTTCCCCCACTCGCTATTGCATCAAGACAACGACTTAAATGTTTATGAAAGATTTAGATAAAAAAGTATCTAGTTAAATAGATTTTGAAAAGGTACGGTGGGGCACACCGGAACCCTGGTATTAAACCAAAACGCTTTGGGAGATCTGTCCTCTACTCTTCCTGGTTCCGGCTGGCCCACGCAAGTCGGGTCGTTGAACAAAGAATCCCCGCGTCTTTAGACCGGGGAGTGTCAAAGTTCCAGATCAGGATCCGGGTGTTGACACCCCAGGCGTAGATATTATCATGGAATCCCGGGGACTAGGCATAGCTCCAGGCAACCCAGTCACCAACCTCAGCCCATTGGTTAACGATGACTACGCTGGTCGCCAGTTCTTGTATCCAGTGTTCTCTGAGGCTAGTGTTAATGAACCTACTGCTACATTAGGTTTACTAGCCCTTGGTATTATAGGAGCACGTTTGAGTACTCAAGGGAAAAAAGCAAGCAACAGAGAGTGACAGACATTCGACACAGGTAGTGGTGCTGAAGTCCTACCTTTTCCCAAAAAAATCTAGACTTCAAGTCTTTCTTTGGGATATAATCAGAAACTGGTGCTTTTAGGCAAAAACCATGAATGCTCAAGAAATCATTCGTTCCCTTGAAGCGGAACAACTAAAGGAAAACGTCCCTACCATCTATGTCGGTGACACCGTGCGGGTGGGGGTACGGATTAAAGAAGGTAATAAGGAACGGATTCAACCCTATGAAGGCACTGTGATTGCCATGCGCAATGGTGGCATAAATGAAACGATTACAGTACGCCGGATTTTCCAAGGGATTGGTGTGGAACGGGTTTTTCTACTCCATTCTCCAAAAATTGCTAATATAAAAGTAATCCGTCGAGGCAAGGTGCGTCGAGCCAAGCTATACTACTTACGCGATCGCGTTGGTAAGGCTACTCGCATCAAACAACGCTTTGACCGTAGTTTATAACCTTTTTTTGGTTTAGCATCAGGTTGGTGTAAATGCCAAAATTAGGGTAAACTAAATAAAGCGAGAGGTTAACCTCTACCTCTCTACTCCATCTGCGTCCTTAGTTCAGTTGGTAGAACGCAGGTCTCCAAAACCTGATGTCGGGGGTTCGAGTCCTCCAGGGCGCGCTCAAAATTGGTAGAATACCAAAACATCCGCTCCTCATGATAGCCCCTTATTTCTAAGGAGGGGTGTAAGAGCGGCGCGACGGATTTTAACCCGACGTGTCTATAATATAAAGAAGGAGAATCGTACACCTATTGCCTCTTAAAACATGGTGAAAAACCCAAAAAACAACAACGGTAAAGGTGTTGCTGATATTTCCCACAAAAGTAGCCACACAGTTAGGCAATGATCTAACCAAGGTGGGTAGGGGAGCTTTGACACTCCCGCACCGGTACGTTCCCGTAGCGTGGCCTACGGCCAATCTGTTTAAATCTCTAAGTAGATCGGATCGGACAAGGTTGCTACGTGGCAAGGTTCAAACCTGCCACGTAGCAACCTTGTAGAATCCCCCGCATTTTAATCGGGGGAGATGTCAATTGTGTCATATAATCCCTGGCTGGATTAACTCAGCAAGATGCGCACATAGCACTAAGCACCGACCATGGTAGACCGATATTAATGCGTTGATGGGGGAAAGGAGAAGTTGTGGCAAAGAAAACAAAAGCTGAACCAGAAACTAAAGAAACTGAATCTGGGTTTAACCTAGGTCAGTTCTTCAACGAAACTAAAGAAGAACTCGCTAAAGTCGTTTGGCCTTCTCGGCAACAGTTAATTAGCGAATCAGCAGCGGTATTGTTGATGGTCATTCTGTCTGCCACCATAATTTATTTGGTAGATGGTTTATTTTCCTGGGCATCAGGACAAGTATTTTGATGAGTTTTGCTGCAGACGAATCCCAAGATTTCGGGGAACAGGTATCAAAACCTGCAAGTCCACGTTGGTACGCAGTCCAGGTTGCTTCTGGCTGTGAAAAACGGGTTAAAACGAACTTGGAACAGCGCATCCAAACCATGGATGTAGCGGACCGGATTTTGAAAGTGCAGATTCCCCAAACACCTACGGTTAAAATCCGTAAAGATGGTTCTCGGCAACACGGCGAAGAAAAAGTTTTCCCCGGCTATGTGTTAGTTCAGATGGTGATGGATGATGAAGCTTGGCAAGTTGTCAAAAACACACCAAATGTGATTAATTTTGTTGGGGCAGAACAAAAACGCCGCTACGGGCGTGGACGGGGACATGTTAAACCCGTACCCCTCAGCTATGGTGAAGTGGAGCGGATCTTCAAGCAAACCGAAGATCAAGAGCCGATTGTCAAAGTAGATACGGCAGTAGGGGACAAAATCATGGTGTTATCTGGTCCGTTTAAAGAATTTGAAGGGGAAGTGATTGAAGTTAGCCCCGAAAGGAGCAAACTCAAAGCGTTACTCTCGATCTTTGGGCGGGATACACCAGTAGAATTGGAGTTCAATCAGATTGAAAAAACAAGCTAGACCTTAGATAATGGCTAAAAAAGTTGTTGCATTGATTAAGTTAGCGCTCCCAGCTGGGAAAGCTAACCCAGCTCCCCCCGTCGGACCAGCACTCGGTCAGCACGGGGTAAATATTATGGCATTCTGTAAAGAGTACAATGCCAAAACTGCTGATCAAGCTGGTATGGTGATACCAGTAGAAATTTCAGTGTTTGAGGATCGAAGCTTTACCTTTATCCTCAAAACTCCACCAGCATCTGTACTGATTAAGAAAGCTGCTGGCATTGAGAAAGGTTCAGCACAACCCAACCGCACTAGAGTTGGCAGCCTTACTCGCTCCCAGCTGCAAGAAATCGCCCAAACTAAAATGCCTGACCTCAATGCTAATGATATAGAAGCGGCAATGAAAATTGTGGAAGGCACAGCTAGAAACATGGGTGTAGCCATAACCGATTAGAAGGATGAAGGATGAAGGCTCAAGGATGAAAGATGAATTAAGGCTGTAACCTGACAACTTTCAACTTTAAACTTTCAACTTTAAACTTTAAACTTTCAACTCCAATGTATTAACGTAAACCATAGAGGGGGAGGAGTTTTACTTCGCTAAGTACCCCAGGAGATACAGATGCCCAAGAAACCATCGCGTCGATTACAAGAACTAAAAAAGAAGGTTGAAGAGCGACCTTATGAACCCATAGAAGCTCTCAAACTCCTCAAAGAAACAGCCACGGCCAAATTTCCGGAATCGGCTGAAGCCCATATTCGCTTAGGAATTGACCCAAAGTATACTGACCAGCAACTGCGCACTACAGTGGCTTTACCGAAGGGAACAGGTCAGACGATACGAGTAGCAGTGATTGCTCGGGGTGAAAAAGTCTCGGAAGCTACTAATGCAGGGGCAGACATTGCCGGTTCTGAGGAGTTAATTGCAGAAATTCAAAACGGGATGATGGATTTTGACCGGCTAATTGCTACGCCGGACATGATGCCCAAAGTAGCCAGATTAGGTCGCCTCCTCGGACCACGGGGCTTGATGCCTTCTCCTAAAGGTGGTACAGTTACTAATGACATAGCTCAGGCAATTCAAGAATTCAAAGCTGGTAAACTAGAATTTAGGGCTGACCGTACTGGCATTGTTCATGTTATGTTTGGTAAGGTATCCTTTAGCCCCGAAGACTTACTGGTGAATCTGAAGGCTTTGCAGGAAACTATCGACCGCAATCGTCCATCTGGCGCGAAAGGTCGCTATTGGCGCACTTTATATGTGTCTGCTAGCATGGGTCCATCGATTGAAGTGGATGTCCCTATCCTGCGCGAACTCAAGCTTGAGGATGCTGCTTGAAACGGAGATTAAAAATTACCCGAAAATTCAACAGGTGCGACCCGTGGCGAATTTAATTCTTAATGGGTCAAGCGTACCTAAAGACAAACTAGACAATTGAAGAAGGCTTGCGCTGAAGACAGCAGGAGTAAGTAGCTTAATATCCTGCCGAGGTTAAAGTACTATGTATCATCTGCCCAGGCACTGATCCTACAGTGAGTGCGATTGTGCTACGCACACGCTACGCGAACGCGGTAATGATACAACCCTTAACCCCGGCTAAGTCTCCGGGGTTTTAGTTTGGTTATTTGTTATCAGTCAGATCATCGACGGTTGAATACTTATCATTCTTGGTTGAGAGTCAATTGAAAATAAATATTATTTATTTTTATTTATGAACAATTAACAATTAACCAAATAACACTGAACAAAATGGGTAGAACACTTGACGAGAAAAAGACAATTGTGGCGGAGCTCAAGCAAACCTTGAGCGAGTCTCAACTGGCTGTAGTTATTGATTACCAGGGGCTGTCGGTTGCTGAAATTACCGATTTACGGAATCGTCTGCGTCCCACTGGCACCATTTGCAAGGTGACCAAAAACACCTTCATGCGGCTTGCGGTGCAAGAAGACGAAAACTGGCAGCCGATGACAGAATTCCTGAGTGGTACTTCAGCCTTTCTCCTGGTCAAAGACGATGTTGGTAGTGCCATCAGAGCCTACCAGGAGTTTAAGAAAGCCGCCAAGAAAACTGAATTTCGCGGCGGCGTGATGCAAGGTCAAGCCTTGAATGAAGAGCAAGTTAAGGCAATTGCCGACTTGCCTTCTAAGGAGGAACTGATCGCGCAAGTTGCTGGAGCCATTAATTCTATTGCTAGCAAACTTGCTGTCGGGATTAATGAGGTACCAGCCTCCTTGGGTCGTAGTATTAACGAGGTGCCAGCTTCTTTGGGTCGATGCATCCAAGGGATTGCTGCCAAGGAAGAAGGCAACAGCTAGTACTCGGTTTTCCCCCTTTCGGAGATTTGTACAACACTCAAGTACAACACTCAATACATTAAACAATTCACCTAAAAGGAGTTATATCAATGTCTGCTACAACTGATGAAATTCTCGAAAAATTAAAATCACTGACCCTGCTAGAAGCTTCTGAGCTAGTTAAGCAGATCGAAGAGGCTTTTGGTGTCAGCGCTGCTGCTCCTGCTGGCGGTATGATGATGATGCCTGGTGCTATGCCTGGTGCTCCAGCTGCTGAGGCTGAGCCAGAGGAAGAGAAAACTGAATTTGATGTAGTTCTAGAAGAGTTCCCCTCTGATAAGAAGATTGCTGTACTTAAGGTGGTGCGTACCATCACTGGTTTGGGTCTCAAAGAAGCCAAAGAGTTGGTGGAATCCGCTCCTAAACCGATTAAAGAGGCCATTGCTAAAGATGCGGCTGAGGATATTAAGAAGCAACTGGAAGAGACTGGTGCTAAAGTTACCGTCAAGTAATATCTACTATCATGTCCGGTTGACGATAAGCATATGCGCTACGCGCACGCTACGCGAACAGCAGTCAGCCGTCAGCCGTCAGCCCTGAGCCATTCGCGTAGCGTGGCCACAGGCCTTTGGCTGATAGCTGATATCTGATAGCTGATAGCTGATAGCTGACGATTAGTGACTATTTGGTAAGTGATTAACCAGACTTGAGCTCAGTTGAATCAACCTCAATTTTTGGGGAGCCGACGCAATCGGCTCCTTTTTTTTGTGGAACCGGCATCTTGTGTGGAACGGGCATCTTGCCCGTTTCATTTTCTGGAATGATTTAAATAGTTTTGTGGAACGAGCATCTTGCCCGTTTCATTTTCCGTTGAGGGGGTGACAAGTCAGCTCAACTGTTGGTGATGCGATCGCATACCATTCCCTTCAGAGGAATCCCGCCTAGGGCTTTAGAATACGCTGATTTCAATAACTCCATCCAGTCACCGAATCGAGTCAGTGAATCCAGTCACCGAATACAGTAATTAACTTCACTGGTTGATGTGATTGATATCACACCTTTATGTGACATACTCCCACACGCTCATCAAAGATTACAGTGTGGGCTTCTTACCAACTCCACCCAACGGTTCGGATACCCGGTAAGCTTTATTTCCGACGGGATGCCCCACCGCCAACTTCAATATATTTTTCGCCGCATTCACATCACGATCTTCGATGTACCCACAAGAAGGACAAGAATGGATACGGTCTTTTAATTTTTTAGGTACCTTTGTTCCACAATTGGAACAATTTTGGCTGGTGTTTCGGGGGTTTACCGCAACTGTGACCAAACCAGCATTCTCGGCTTTGTTTGATAATATTGACAGAAATTGACCCCAACCAGCGTCCAATACAGATTTAGCTAATTTAGTCCTAGCCAAACCCTTAATGTTTAGTTTTTCATGAGCAACTAGATCGTAGGTATCTAGCAAGCTTTTTGTTGTCTTAAAGTGAAAATCTTTTCGGGTGTCAGCTACCTTTTTGTGAGCCTTCCCTAGTTTGTTTACAGCTTTTTTTCTGTTCTTACTACCTTTCCTTGATCTACTGACAGCTTTCTGGATTTTATTGAGTCGTTTTTGAGCTTTTCTGTAATACTGAGGAATTGGTATCTCAGTACCGTCAGACCTGATCAAGAACGATTTAAGACCCATGTCTATCCCGATGGGATTTTCAACACTGTCTACTGGGATAATATTCGGGACTGTATCATCTTGGATTGACAGCGTGACGTAATAGCCATCAGCCTTTCGGGTTATAGTCGCTGTCTTGATTTTAAACCCTTCTGGAATAGGTCGATGATAAATCATTTTAACCTTTCCAAATTTTGGAAGAGTCAAAATATTTCCATTTATTGGATTTTTAGACAGAGACGGGAAAGTAAATGACTTATATCTATTTTTCCCTTTAAATCGAGGTCTTCCACTCTTTTTCCCATTACCGTCTCCTTTAAGAAACCTCTTAAAAGCAAGGTCAACTCTTTTTACGCAATCCTGGAGTACTTGAGATTGAACTACCTTGTACCAGGGTCTATCCTTCTTTAGTTGAGGAAGAGTTTTCTTTTGGGAAAAATAATCAGGATTTTTCCTTAGGTCTGGCAAGTGACAAATCAAAGGACAGGAGTTAATGGAGCAGCGATTTTGCTCATACCAATTAAACCTATCTGCAAGCAAATAGTTGTATTGGCAACGGAGTAGATCCAGCCATTTCTCGATTTCAGATTCCTGGGCTTTGGTTAACCTTAGTCGATATTGATAGGCTGCTCTCATTGTTGCTATCTCCTGTTTTTCGACCTACTATTAGTATAGCATACAGCTAGTCAAATGGCAAGTCAGAATGAAAACTATAAAAATGACGATACGGTTGACCGAGTATGAAAAGAAAAAACTAGAGCAAGAAGCAACCAAAAGGGGGATGAACCAATCAGAGGTACTTAGAAGTTTGATAGCTCGTTTCCCCGTTCGCGTAGCGTCGGCTTTGCCGAATCCCAAAGACTCCGTGTAAAATTCATCCCACGCCGACTTTCAGTTCGGACGTGGGGCTTCTTTTACCGGTCAGCTAACTAAATCGATAATAATGATTATTAGTAAAAATTATAAGATTAGTCAGCCAAGTCTTTTAATTTATCATCTCAGGGCAAAGCATCTGATTATATGCTCACGATTATAAGCTCAGGGTAGCACATCTCTGGGTTATTAAATATATCAGTCAATAAATATAATATCATCTCTGATTGACTAATTATCAGATCCGAAATCAGGTAATTTGGAATTGGTAATTTAGAATTGGTGATTTTAAATTGGTAATTGGTAGTTTAGGATTACCCATTACCGATTACGCTTAACCAAAAATCTAGAGACTATTTTGTAAGTGATTAACCGAACTTGAAATAAATATCACTTCATATCAATTCAGTAAAGCTGTATCGGTGTCTTCAGCTAAACGTGAGATGCTCTAAATTGTGCCGTGTATTTCACGTTTAACTAGATTTTACGTGCATTTCTGCTCAAACAATTCGAGCAGAGGTCGCTGTCATCAGTAACCTAGAAGCAATTCTTTGCAAACGTGAATATGAACTCGTTTGCCTATAAGCCTTAGGGTTGCCTCGCGAGTAAACTGTGAACCTCTGTATCCTAATTTAGCATGTCCAAAATCCAATCGACACCGCTTATCCCACAAGAGGAAAATAAGCAAAATAAATTTCCAGACTGTCTGACGATGGAGCTTAAAGTTGAGCCAGTCTCGACAGGGATTTTTTCATCTCGCCAGATAGAGCAATTGAAGCTATACCTGACTATACAATTTAATGAACAGTGGGTGCAGATGCCATTCGGTCGAGTTAGGTTCGGACTCAAAGGTGGAGAACTCAGGCTAACGCTGAAAAATGCCAAGATACCTTTGGAAGCTCGTAACTTCAGTGGCTCATTTGAGCCTGCTGTTGAGAAAGAGAGGAAGCAGCAAGAGAGTAAGGAAAATCACAGTAAAGTCGAGGCTTGTTGGGATAAGAATAAACCTGGAGTTAAAGCTAACCATGGTCAAAAAAATACAGGAGGCACAACCGATGAGTTTCAGTTCATTGACTATCAGATCACAACGAAGGGGTCAGAGGAAACTCCGGCTTGGGTTTTTGAGGTAAAAACGGGTCAACCCGTGTTTAAAGGATTACTCAAGGAAGTCGAGCTGGGAACAATAGATGTAATGGCAAAGCCGTGCTACATAGAAGCTACCTTTGAAGTTTTTAAGCCAGATGTTCATCTGACTGGAGCTGAAGGGTTGTGGTCTTCCGAAATTAGTCGGGAAAAAGATGTAGTCTTAGATAGAAAGATTGCCTTACTGCTTCTAAAGCACCAATTAAAACCTTATTTAAGTAAAGTGGTACTCAAGTATGACTAACGAACAATTAAAACCGGTAAATAACGAACAATTTAACCAAGAGTTGGAAGAATTAATCAAAAGTGTTGAAGCCGCTAACACTACTAATTTTTCTAAACTGTCGGAGATAGCTGACCTAAATCTTTCTGAGGACTTGGCTAGAGTTGACTTAAGCGGGGTTAACTTAGAAAACGTGAATCTAAGGAATGCCGATTTAAGGGGAACGATTTTTAGGAATGCCAATCTGAGCGGTGCTGATCTTAGAAATGCTAATCTAACCGGTGCTGACTTTAGTAATGCTATTTTAGACAACGCTAAATTTGGTAATAATTTAGGGCTTACTGAGGATATTATATCTGCTCTCAAGGCTCAAGGGGCAATAATTTTTGATGATTCTGAGGAATTCTTGCTTCCTACAGAAAAATTACATAATGTAGAAGCTCTCTGGAAGCAGGGTATCAAAAAAACACTTTTGATGATAGAGGAATTGAGTGATAGGGATGTGGAATGGATGATTGCTACAGGAAGCAAGAAAGAAATTATTGCCGATACTACGCTTATAGAAGAAGGGAAAGAGATTGATGCACTTTATATAGTGTTGGATGGACAGTTTACAGTTTCAGTTGAGGGCAGAGATATTGCTGAATTATCGGGAGGTGAAGTAGTGGGGGAAATGTCTTTTCTAACACGAAGTTTACCTGCCGCTACTGTTACCGCTGTAAATGACTCAGTAGTTTGGTCAATTTGTCGGCAGCAATTGCAGGAAAAGCTACAGCAAAATACAGATTTTGCTTCCCGTTTCTATAAAGCTATTTCTATTATTTTAGCTGATAGGTTACTCGGCCAATCTTATCAAAATCAAGCTTACCAAATTAAGCCATTACTTGACTACTATGGCAGCAATAAAAATATTAATGATCCGGCTTATTTGAATCGTTATGCTGCACAACAAAAGTTAGATTCTCTAATCAAAGGATGTAGTGCAAGTGCTTGAGTTAAACCAAACTACTTACCACTAATAGCATTTCTCAATTCGGTGAGGTACTTTTGTCCTAGGTTAAGCACGAGTAGGGAGTAGGGAGTAGGGAGTAGGGAGTAGGGAGTAGCGATGGAGCCCTGCCCATTAATTCTGGATTCTTATGATGACTTCAGCAATTCTGTCTAGCCTGTCTAGTGATAAAATCCTAAAAAGGGTATTGTACAATCCTAGCATTAGAGAATGGGATTC
Source organism: Moorena sp. SIOASIH (assembly GCF_010671925.1). Taxonomy (GTDB): domain Bacteria; phylum Cyanobacteriota; class Cyanobacteriia; order Cyanobacteriales; family Coleofasciculaceae; genus Moorena. The sequence goes on from NZ_JAAHIH010000004.1 coordinate 886,677, forward strand.
AGCGTCGGCTGTGGCCGACGCTACGCGATCGCATGATTAATTGATTTCTCTTTTATTGCCGCTAAATGTTTTGAAAAGTCTATCATGGCACCTAAAGGAATATTCATCATCACGTAAATAGTAGTCTTTAATCCAGGTTTGTAGAAATTCAAAATTTGCGTCTTGTTCTTTGGGAGTCTTATACTTATGAGGCTCCCATGGTCTAAGTCGATTGTTTTCTAGGCATTTTTCAACTCCAGGATTCAAAAATATCATCTCTGATGAATATTTGGCGGCTGTTTCAATTAAACTCCCGTAGCATCCTTCAATTATCCATTCAGGATTTTTTTGAATAAAGTCGATTAATAATGTCTCGCTTTCAGCATATTCTCTTCTTACTCCTGGTAGATCGGGTATCCAAGTAATAGTATCTAGATCTAGTATGGGTAAGTTGAACTCAACCTGCAATTTTAAGGCTAAGGTAGTTTTTCCCGCTCCAGAGTTGCCGAATATTAGTATCTTTCTCATGTTATCTGAAATAGACAAAAGGTAAGCATATGCGCTACGCGCACGCTAAGGGAACAGCCCTTAGCTATCAGCTATCAGGCGGGGAGCCTTGAGCACTAGAGTCTTGCTCAGGGAATTAGGATTGCTTTTTACTTTAAATCGGCTTCCCAAACACCAATGTAAATGCGATCGCTACCGTCTCGTTGAATCACACCCTCCAAGCGGTTATTATTACCACTGGAAAAGTCATATCTCTTAGACTCGCCCTGATATACATCTTTGAGTCCCTGTTTAATGTCAGTGGAGATGTTGTTACTGAGCAGCTTGTTTAAGGTCTCTGACATGATTTCTAGGTCAACGGATTGCGAAAAAGTAACTTCCGTTTGGCGCAGACGCCCAGATCTTCGATCAAACAAATATCCTAGGTCTACATGATTGGGGACATAGTTTTTATAAAGGAAAGCGCGAGTCTTCCACATGCCGTTTGATTGTTTTGTGGGCTTGCCTAAAGCATATTCCACTGCTCTTCGCTGAGTTCCTGGGGGAAATTTGGGAATAGCGTTGAGCTGAGCAAGATTTGGGTTATTGGTATTGTTTTCTACGATGGGTGAAGGTTCGGTGATAGGTTTCCGTGTCGTTACTGGAACTGGTTTTACAGTAGTTTCTGGTGTTGATGGGGATGTTGGTGTGACCGGATCAGTTACGGTAGTTTCTGGTTGTGATGGGGATGATGGTGTGACCGGATCAGTTACGGTAGTTTCTGGTTGTGATGGGGATGATGGTGTGACCGGATCAGTTACGGTAGTCTCTGGTTGTGATGGGGATGATGGTGTGACCGGATCAGTTACGGTAGTCTCTGGTTGTGATGGGGATGTTGGTGTGACCGGATCAGTTACGGTAGTCTCTGGTTGTGATGGGGATGTTGGTGTGACCGGATCAGTTACGGTAGTCTCTGGTGTAGTTACTGGTGATGGATTATTGGTCTGGGACTTTGATCCGGATGAAATCCTTTCTGGTGTAGTTACTGGTGATTTGTCCTTGGTCTGGGACTGTGATGAAGATGAAATAGTGTCTGGTGAGGGGTCTTTTGATGGTACTTTTTTATCTTGCGATTCTTCAGAACTTGGCTTGTCTGGGTATGATGTTGATGTAGATTGATCATAGGATGGGACGGTCGTAGAGGGATTCAAGAATTTGTTGAATCCCGAACCAAATGCCACCACAATCAGTAATATACCGCCTCCGATTAAACCTCCCTTTAAAACTGCCTTGTAACTATCGTTTTGTTTTACAGTGACTGGATAAGGGCCTTTAATAGTGGACACTGAACCGTTGTTGGCTGGTGGCTCACCGGGAGAAATGGGGACTGTGGCTACCGTACCGTTGTTGGCTGTTGATGGGGCACCAGGAGAAATGGGGACTGTGGCTTCCGTAGGTGATGCAGGGTCAGATTGGAGAGCATCAAGCATTTGTCTGACACTAACAAAGCGATCGCGTGGATGGAATCGAATCGCTTTGTCGAGCACTATTCCTAGGTTTGAATAAAAGGGTGGTGCATCTTGACGCCATAAAATTTCACCAGTCCTCTCATCTGTGTGGAATAGCTGTGGTATTTTACCCGTGAGCAAAAAAATTGCTGTCAGCCCCAAACTGTAGAGATCACTGCTATAGGTTGGGTGTCCTGCTGACTGTTCCGAAGACATATAGCCAGGAGTGCCAATTATAATTGATGCTGGGTGGGGGGTGCCAGAGTTGGTGACTACGGTACTCATTGCTTCTTTGACTGCACCAAAATCAATCAGAACTGGTACTCCATCTCGTTGGCGGATAATGATGTTATCTGGCTTAATGTCCCGATGAATGATACGGCGAGAGTGGACATACTCTAGAACCCTTAACAAACTAATTAGGAGTTCCGTAACTTCAATCTCAGTAAATTTTTTTCCCTGTCTAACCTGTGTTGTAAAGGTATTTCCTCGAATCCACTCTTGAACCAGGTAAAACTTTTCGGCTTCAGAGAAATAGGCATAAAGTCGGGGAATCTGCTCATGTCCTTCCCCTAAGGCTTCTAAAACAGCTGCTTCTCGTTGGAATCGCTCTTGGACGAGCTTGTAAGCTTTGGGATTATGGGCCAATGCCTTAAGTTGCTTAATCACACACCGCCGTCTTGAGGGCATATGGATATCTTCGGCGAGAAAGGTGTCACCGAACCCACCCGAACCTAGAGTCTCAAGGACACGGTAGCGATTGTTTAAGAGTTTTGGATTCATGACGGATTCAGGGACAATTGGGTTCGAAGTGTGCTCTTCATTCTAATGTTAAGCTGCTGTCCGATTCAATTGGATGGTTGAGCAATGAGTTATTGGTAATTATTCATTGGTCATTGGTGCATAACAGGAGACTGTGCTTCCTCAAAACCGACTCAGGACTGAAAACAGGTATTTGGCATTTTAGGGGTTAATGGTATTAAACTATGCCTAAAAGTCAATGGCTATGATGAAGGGAGTAATAATTCTTAATATTAACTGAACTCAACGTGGAAACAGATTTTACTCAACACAGTGCCAAAACCGAAAAGCCTTGTGTTTTAGTCTGCCAATATAAGTCTTGTTTAGCAGCCGGTTCAGCTGAGGTGCTGGCTGCCTTCGAGCAAGCTGATCTTTCTGACTTTAGCGTGATTGGTACAACTTGCCAGGGACAGTGTAGTTCTGGTCCAACGGTGCGGATTGTTCCGGAGGAGACTTGGTATTGCCGAGTCAAACCGCAAGATGTACCGGTAATTGTGGAACAACATCTGCAAGGGGGTAAGTTAGTAAGGGCAAAACTGCATCCCCGCATCCATATGAGTTTTGGCTATTAGGTATAGGGAACAGGGAACAGGGAACAGGGAACAGGGAACAGGGAACAGGGAACAGATCTATTTACCTGATTACTATGAGAATCGCTATAGTCATTGGTTTAACAATACGGATTCATGAGTCGGGGTGGACTAATGCACTCTGGACTGACGCACTCAGGACTAATCTCGCAATACGTAGCCAACACCGCGCACGGTTTGGACTAGACGGTTTTCGTTGTTGGCTTCTAGCTTCAGGCGCAAGTAGCGAATGTAAACTTCTATGATATTGGAGTCACCCATAAAGTCATAACCCCAGACTCTTTCCAGGATTTGCTCTCGGGTGAGGACTTGTCGGGGATGGGCTAGGAGATATTCGAGTAGATCAAATTCTTTGACAGTCAGTTCAATTAATCGCTGACCTCGATAGACTTCACGGGTGCTATGGTTTAAACTTAAGTCAGCAAATTGCAGGATGTTGGGGTCTTCGGTTTGATTACGTCGCAGATGAGCTCGGACTCTGGCTAATAATTCCTCTACGCTGAAGGGTTTGACTACGTAGTCATCAGCACCAGCATCTAAACCAGTAACGCGATCGCTTACTTCATCTTTAGCGGTTAATAAGATAATCGGCACTTGATTACCAGTACTGCGCAGGCGTCGGCAAATTTCTGGTCCTGATATGCCCGGTAGCATCCAGTCGAGTATTACTAAATCTGGATTAGATTCCCGCGCTGCTCCCAAACCAGCTAACCCATCCGAGGCAACACTAACCTGATAACCTTCGTACTTCAGTTCCAGTTCAATGAACTGGGCTAGTTTGGTTTCATCTTCGACAACTAAAATATGGTGGGTCATAGCTTGATGGTGTCTAGGCCAAACAACAGGTGCGACCCGTGGCGAATTTAATTCTTAATGGGTCAAGCGCACCTATGTAAGTTTTCAGGACTAATACAGATTGGTCAATTTAGGGTAATACTTGATTAAATGATAGCTCTAATCATAACGGTTCTAATCATTAATCATATCTTCTAGAACAATAGTCTTATAGTATTTTGCTATGGATGAATTTGGGAGATAATCGGTGCGTAGACTAATCGTTCGTTTAGGAATTGCATTCATAGTCGGCTTGTTTGGGTTAATCAGCTACTTTACCACTGTCTCTGAAAACCCAGTAACTGGGGAAAAGCAGCGCATCCAACTTTCCCCCCGTCAGGAAGTGGTGATTGGGTTACAAGCACGGAAATGGCCGCTCAACACGGTGGTCTTTACCAAGATAAAGCCCTTCAAGGATATATTTCTCAAGTGGGAGAGCAGATTGTCAAAAAGTCGGCAGCCTCTGGTTCACCTTATCCCTTTGAGTTCTATTTGTTGAGTGACCCCCGCACTGTGAATGCCTTTGCTCTACCAGGGGGACAAATTTTTCTGACTCTAGCCATGCTGAGGCGACTCAATTCAGAAGCGCAGCTGGCCGGGGTGTTGGGCCATGAGATTGGTCATGTGGTGGGACGACATGGTGCAGAACATCTGGCCAAGCAGAAACTTGGGGTAGCATTGGTTAATGCTGTTGGTATTGCTGCCAGTGATGATGCTCAGAGTGGCAGGCAAGCAGCACTACTTGCCCAAGCGATTAATCAAATGGTTAGCCTTAAGTATGGACGTGAGGATGAATTAGAAAGCGATCGCCTTGGTTTTCGGTTTATGACACAAGCGGGCTATAACCCTAGGGGAATCGTTGAACTGATGCAAGTCCTTAACTCAATTCGACAGGGTGGGCAACCACCGGAGTTTTTTAGCTTCCTCCGCTCTTATGCCCCACAACGAACATGCGCAGCATGAGTGTTTAAAGTTACCGTAAGGATAGTGGAGCCTTTATGGTTAGTCGGTTATGCGTTTTGGGTTAAAACTTTTTGATTAAGGCTCCACTATCCTAAGGTTTCGTCTCCAGGGATGAATCGCGGAGCTGGAACTCTGATAAACAGGCTGAAAAACGTTATACTAAAAATAGTAGGGAAAACAAATTAAGAGCTAACCGCCACCTACTAATTAAAAATAGAACTTATTGTATTGTTCCGGCGCGGAGGGGCATCCCGTGTCGTTAATAAAGCTTACCGAGTATCCTAAGCGATGGCTGGAGTTGGTAAGAAGCCCACACTGTAATCTTCGATTCAGTGTGGGAGTATGTCACTACTCACCCTAACCCTAGTAATCGAGTTGAACAACTCCAGAGTCTGATTGGTAAAACTTACCCTAATGGTATTCCTGCTAATCTCCAAGAGGGCCGGGAGCGGTTTGCTCGGTATGTTAAACGGCAACGATAAGGAGTGTGGTGCTAGATTAAGCACCCTCAAGCTATACTGCGTTAGCAGTCGGTTTGACATCTCCAGGAATTATACCTGTGGCAGTTAATCAAGATACACTTTCGGACCGTTTCTTATCCCCGATCATCGGTAGCTTGATTGATCTTGAAAAGCTGCTGCAGTTTTACGAAACTATGGATTGGGAAGCTGAGTGCGATCGCTTCCGTAAGCATGATTTAAGCAGTGCGCACTAAGGAATGGTGGTGGCTGCATCAAATAACTCAGGGTATAAAACCTTTGCCAGTAGGGAAATCAGCTGTTTGGGAATCTCAATCTCAGGAGAGTTTTCCAGATGATATTGCGTCACAAGGGGTGCCGGTTCCAGTGGCATAGGGCAATTCTCAAGTAATCACTTGGACACAATTAACGTTGACTGTTAAGATTAGTAAAGTTGACTGTTATAGCGCTACGCGCAATGGCATTGGCAAGAGGCATGCATGCTAAAGTTGACTACAAGAGCTTTTCAGCTTGTATCAATGTCCTAACCTTAATGCGTACTGCTATAAATTCAGGGAATAGCCAACGGGTAACGGGTAAAAAAAAGCGTTTATTAACGTTATTTTATTTAGGTTTATCAAAAATATAAACAGAATTTATCTTTAGGTACTTATGAGTTTGAAAGCAGTTCTGTTTGATTTTAACGGAGTAATAATCAATGATGAGCCGATTCACGAAAAACTAATTGAGGAAATTATTATTGGGGAAAATTTGCGTCCGGATTCCGAAGAGTTTCGACAGGTTTGTACAGGTAGAGGCGATCGCTCTTGTCTGCGAGAGTTACTTAAGCGTCGCGGTCGGGTGGTTACGGAGGATTACTTAAACCAGCTGATCAGGCGCAAAGCTGCTGCCTATCAACGTCAGCTAGAAAGTATGGAAACTTTGCCCATTTATCCTGGTGTGGAGGATTTAATGGTTCAGATCCAGGGTGCTCAGATACCGATGGCTCTGGTGACTGGAGCACTGCGAAATGAAGTAGAAGTGGTGCTCGATCGCGCTGGTTTAGCTCACTATTTTAGTTTGATTGTTGCTGGTGATGATATTACTACTAGTAAACCAGAACCCGATGGCTATCTGCTAGCGGTAGAGCGGCTCAATCAAGTCTATGGTAACCTCAACTTGAAACCTGGGGAATGTCTAGTAATAGAAGATTCTTTGGCTGGCATTGAGGCGGCGAAGAGAGCTGGCATGCCAGTAGTAGGGGTGGCCAGTACTTATCCCCTTCATATGCTACAGCGTCACGCTAACTGGACTGTGGATTATTTGAATCAGCTGGAATTAGAACGGGTGCAGCAGGTCTATTCTGGGGTATCACCTGAGCCAGTAGGAGAAATCTAGACCATACAAGGGCACAGGGATATTAGTCCCGGTGCTAGAATAAACATATAAATAAAAGTAATAAACCAAAGTACTAGGGGAATTGGCTCAGTTGGTAGAGCGCTGCGATCGCACCGCAGAGGTCAGGGGTTCGAATCCCCTATTCTCCATAGATAGCAGTTTTCAATTGGGTGAGGGACTTACGCCCTTGGGGTTTTCGGGAGTAGGGAGTAGGGAGTAGGGAGTAGGGAGTAGGGAGTAGGGGTAAGACAGCTGTGTGCCATGGCTTGGGGGAGCACCTTGAAAGCCCTTTGGAAACCATGGCAGTAGCGAATCTGATCTCATCTGAGGATAATTACCCTTAATAAAAATCTCCCCATCTCCCCATCTCCCCATCTCCCCGCGCCCCCGCCCCACCCTCCCTACACTCCCCACCCTCCCGTTAATTATGGGTATTCAACCAGACTTGATATTACCTATCCCTGAACTGGTTCAACCAATTGGTCAAATCCACCTCGGTTTCAAAATCTAACAACGCTTCCCCTAAATCCTCCAACTGAGAAAAGGATAATTGCTCAATTTGATGCTGTAATTGGGGATTGAGCTGACCTAGGCGACGGTTAAGTAGACGGATAATTAAATTAAGCTCATTGCGCTTTCCTTGTTCTAATCCTTGTTCTAATCCTTGTTCTAATCCTTGTTCTAATCCTTGTTCTAATCCTTGTTCTAATCCTTGTCCTAATCCTTGTTCTAATCCTTGTTCTAATCCTTGTTTTAATCCTTGTTTTAATCCTTGTTCTAATCCTTGTTCTAATCCTTGTTTTAATCCTTGTTCTAATCCTTGTTCTAATCCTTGACGAATAATGCGTTGATAAACCACCGACTCTTGCATCATATCCTCCCGAAAATAAGCTTGAATTAACTGCTCATCAAATTTCACCCCAGCCAAGAGTTGCACGCAAGCAGATAGGTTACGCTGCTGTTGTGTATCTTCAATCATATCGATTTTGGCTGCTACCTGGGAGAGTAATGTTTCTGGGACTTCAGCTTGTGCTAATACTGCCAAGGGTAGTAACCCTGGAGTTGTCAGTAACGGTTGTGGATCACATTCCCAAATCCGAATCACTCGGTAGTGGAAGGATAGGTTCGGCTCGGTAAATTGATTCACAAATACTCCCGCTAATCGGGTTGGTTTCAGAAAAATTATTACCTGGTTAATCTTACAGCGATACTGGCGATACAACCTCACCCAATAATCCAGCATCCGCAGGGGTAAAGGAGGTTCAGACTGGGGTAGGGTTTGAAATTCCAGATGCAAAATAGCATCAGCAACCCGCACAAAAAACAAAGCATCTGCCCGAATTGGTTCTGTACTTAATTCGGTGTTGAGAATTTCTATATCTTCTGGTGGTTCCTGGTTCCACAACCAACGGGTAAAGGCTTGGGGATATTGTTCAACTAAATATTTAAGGGTACTGTCGTAAGTCATAACACATATAGTAAAGGGAGCAGGGAGTAGGGAGTAGGGAGTAGGGAGTAGGGAGTAGGGAGCGGTGCGACCCCGCGCTTTTTCAAAGCTAAGCGTGAACGCGCACTCCCTGGGAATATGGCATCAAAAATTATCACAATTCCTACACGGATTGCTATTAATTATTGTAATCTGCTGGTTACCCCTTCAGAACTAGATGTCTATTTGACTCAATTTTTTAATAATCCGAAGCACCTGATACAAATCATTTCCGGGATTGCGCAGTGAAAATTCAGCAGATGTCCCATATCTGGGCTTTTCACTGTTAACTAGTTTGATGAAAATGAAGGTACCACCAGTGGTAATCATGCCATAGCTTGGTTGATCTGGGTTGGGATTAGCTAACATGTAGGCCAGAATTTGGGGTAGTCCAGCTTCTATGGAGAAGCTAGCCTGTTTGGATTCGATAATCGTCATCCAAAATTCGTTATGTAAGACTAGGGTATCAATGCTTCCTTTGACAATAATGCCGTGGTCGTCAACAGAAATATCTACGGTTTTTTCGGCTTTGATGTGAAAGGGTTCTAGATAAAATTTTCCGATAAATAGCAGGGGGGATAGGATGGCGAGATTAACGGTTTTTTCTAGTAAGGGTGGGTAATAGAGTAAATTAAAATAACCAGCTTTAACGTCATCTAGTAATTGCTGTTGTAATTCGCTGATTTCTGGTAAGTTTTCTTGCCACTCGTGAAAGAATTGGTTATCGTTAACTAGCTGAAGATTGACTAGGGTTTTTAATTGCTTGAGGGTGATGTCTTTAGCTTGGATTGTTTCTACCATTGTTGTTAAGTTGTTGGTGGTGATCAGGGAATAAAAACGGGAAGTTACACGTTACAGGTTAGTTCAGACTTAAATTGATAGAGCAGGGAGCAGGGGCAGGGAGCAGGGAGCAGGGATTAGGCAAGAGCCGAGAGTGAAACAATCCTGTGTACCTCATGAGTCCTAGAAACGCTATAACTGTTTAATTGGGTATACTAAAATACTTATCCAACAGTCCGCCGGAACTCGGCAGGGGTGTGCCCGGTCCAACGCTTGAAGGCTCTGCGGAATGCACGATCTTCTGAGTAACCTAGCAAACAAGATATGGCTTCGATACTGAGTCTGGGGTCGCTCAGGAATTGTTGTGCGTTTGCTTGACGAGTTTGGTCTAACAGTTGCCGAACGGTGATACCATGGTCTTGGGTCAAGCGTTGCAAAGCACGAAGACTCATGTTCATCTGTCGTGCTAGTGCCTCTGCACCATATTCAGAACGTTCAGCATTGTGAGCGATCGCATCACGAACTCTAGATAGTTCCGGAGAATCACTAGAACCTGCTAACCGTTCTCGCACCAGGTCTAGATGCCCCTGGATATAACGAAACAGATCCGGATCAGGCTGTTTGGTGGGTAGGTCTAGGGCTCCTTGACGAAATACAAGGGCATTGTGGGATTGTTGAAAGCATACTGGGCTACCAAAGAACTCCTCATAAACCTGGATTGGTCCGAAGGGCAGGTGAGTGAAGTCCACGCGCAGAAGGATATCATCGGCTCCCAGAATTTCCCGCATATAGCGCAACCCCAAAGCTAGTCCCACTTCAGCAGCGCAACCCCCATCCTCGGCATCCATGGGATGATGCATTTGCAAAATCCCCTCTGAGGAGGACTCAATCAGGGCGATGTGCAGTTGATCCGATAACACAGACCGATAGCGCACTAAGTTCTGCAACGCTTCTCTGAGATTTTCAGCATATCTAGCTCCATAGGCTAGTGTTCCAAAGTATGAGAAGGGAGTAGCACTGGCCATGTGGAGTGCGATCGCTTCCCCTGGGTAAGCCTTGGTCAGTAAGCGCCATACCGTTGGTACCAGGTGTTGAGACAGGTGGGCATCGGGATCGAGCAGATCGGTACGGGTTAGTCCTGTGGCGGCAGTGATCTGTTCCATGTCTACTCCCCGTGCCACTGCATAAGCTACGGTACTCGCCACTACGCTAGCTAGCATTTCGGGTTTGTGCAATCTGTCGTGAAATGTCCGATTTGGTGCGCCCATTGTCCTTATCACACCTCTGCTAAAGATGGCAATTTGGTTATAGAAAGCTCGTCAGCTATCAGCTCTCAGCTCTCAGCCGTCAGCTTAAAACAAGCTATTCGGCTGACAAGTTCAACGGACTCAAAGCCAAAGACTATGAATTCCTCCCTCGGGCGTTCGCGTAGCGTGGCCGTTCGCGTAGCGTGGCCAAAAGGCCAAAAGGCCAGGGAACTGAGATGCAACGAATGCTTACCTCTTTCATTCAAAAGCTGTTCGCGCAGCGTGCGCATTAGCTGATAGCTGATAGCTGATAGCTGATAGCTTCAACACCATTATACTGCGCCATGAGCTGCATTATTGGTTTGCCATTTTTAAGGCATTTGATGACAGGGTTGCACCTTTAAATTTACTCAAGGAATTTTTCAGCAAAGCAAGATTAAAGGAGTAGAACAATGAGTGAATATAATGTAAACGATCGATTTGATACCAAGGATCTCCTCAAGAAACCTGGTGAAGGAGAAAGGACAGCCACGGACATGATTATCATGGCTCGATCCAGAGACATGGGTGGTGATTTCTCAGTGATGCAGGGTGTTATCAATCCCGGTCACTTGCTGTCACCCCACAGCCACAAGTTTTGCGATCAACTGGTCTACGTGATCTCCAGTGAACTTGTCTTCGAGATTGGGGGTGCAGATGGACTAAGGTTCACAGCTCCCGCCGGAAGCTATGTCCAAAAACCACGGGGCATTGTCCATGCTTTCTGGAACTCCACGGATACACCAGCTCATTACATCGAGCTTTCAGGTCAGGAAACCTTTGAGGGATTCGTTGACTCCTTGAAGGGGGGCGATCGCAAGGGTGTCGCGAACGCAGAGCGGGACTGGGGCATGGTTTTTGCTCTCGACGAAATTCCACGGCTGATCAAGGATAACAACCTCACTGGCCTGGCCATGTCCGAGACTCCCGACTTACCCAATCTACCTAATCTTCCGGAACCAGTGGCAAAGCTGTTTAGCAATATGAAGTTGCGGTAGAAAAGTTTGTAAAAGCTTGTAGGGTGGGCAAAAACTGTTTGGTTCTTTTCAGTTTTGTAGATAAAAGAACTTTGCCCACCCTACTTTAATTGGTATTTTTTTTCCTTGTAGGAATGGGGAGATGGAGAGATGGGTAGGTTGTTGAGAATTCTAGGAATAGCGATCGCATCGGCTTATTTTGCTTCGATGTTAGCACTTAGCAGTGCCACAGCAACCATCCCTACACCCCCATCTCTCTCCCTTCCAACGGATTTTACTGGACAAACAGCGATAATCTCAGCCCAAGCTATGGAATCATCGAGCAATCAAATTGCCATACCGGTCAAGGCTGAGATTGATGCTAAAACTCAGGTGTTGTTTGAGCAACTTTTTGAGGGATTTGGGGTATTAAATATCCTGATTATCTTTTTACTTACCGTCGGTCCGCTCAAGCTAATTGTACCCTTTGTGAAGCTGACAGCTAATGCGGATCCGGCCTTGCGTCGCCAGCTTGCCTTACGGGGGTTTGGCATATCCACCTTAGTTATTTTTGCGGTAGCACTACTTTGCCAAAATGTCCTGAAAGCCTGGCAAATTGACCTCTCAGCAATGCTAATCGCAACAGGTATTATCCTTTTTTTAGTGGCTCTGCGAACAGTATTATCCCAGTATAATCCCCCCACAACTAAGGATGCTTCCCCTGTAAGTCCTTCTCTGAATTTAACGATTAATCCTTTAGTTTTTCCCAGTATTTTAACTCCCTATGGCATTGCTGTTGTGGTGACTATGAGCGCCATGTTCGGACGGATGGCAATTGCTCCGGGTTCTATGTTTTTGCTATTATTTCTGGTGATGGTACTCAACTTAGGAGTGATGTTGGTCGCCCATCCCCTTTTGAATCTCATCAAACCCGTGACTCTAAGAGTGCTTGGTTTTGTGTTTGGGGTGATGCAGGTGGCTTTGGGACTGGATATGATTTTGACGGGAGTGAAACTGGAAGCGATCGCACTGAAATTTATACTAGGGTTGTAACATTATTTCCCGATAATTACTCTTAATAAAAATCTGCCCCATAAGCCCATATCTCCACAATATTACCACACCTCCTATCTCTTTACCTGCTCCCTAAAACCATAGCAATTTTTTAAATAAGAGCCAGAGCAATCATCCCCAATAAAGCCAAAGCTGATACAATTGTAGAAACGCCTTTCTTATCCTCAGATAAATCCTCTTGTTCTTCAATGGGTTCCTTAATGGTTTCCCAGCACGCCTCTCTAATCGTCGCACTCCACTCACTGCCCATTTCTGAAAACCAAAACAGATTAGGATCACCTATAAATGGTTGACGGTTAATGGTTTGCTCTTCACGGTTGACGGAGATTGGGTGACGGTTAATGGTTGAAGCTTGACGATTGGTTAATGGCTGACGGTTAATGGTTGGCCTGTGACGGTTATCGGAGTATTGGGACTGATATCGGTAAGTCTCACAAATAATTTGTTTGGGCTGATCACCAGTAACGGTATCCTTTTTCTGTGACATCGATTAACACCCGATTCTAAAGGTTGACAAGGTAAGCATTCAGCAGCTATGGCACTAGCTGCTGAATGCTGAGTGCTAATAGCTGATTTCTAAGTATCTATAGACTTATCGGGGTAATCACCAATAGTTATGCAGAAAATTTTCAATACCAGTAAGCGGTCAGTGGTCAGTGGTCAGTGGTCAGTGGTCAGCGGTCAGCATTCAGCGGTCAGTGGTCAGTGGTCAGTGGTCAGCTTATTTTATTCAAAAGCACCTCAAAGTGGCACAGGCTTCCAGCCTGTGACCTAACCCATAAGCTAATAACTAATAGCTAATAACTGATAACTGATAGCTGACAGCTGATCGCTGATCGCTTAAATCTAGATAGCATAAGCCTCAACCTCCAAGCGAACCATTTTGACATGAGTTAATCCTTGACTATCTATTGGATAACGCTCGATGTACCTATCCACAACAGTATTCAAAAATGTTTCTCTTAATTCCTGAGGAAGTCTATTGGTATAGGGAAACCAGGTTGTTCTTAACCACCCTTTCAATCCCTCCTTGCCTTGATGCTGCATATCTTTAGGAATTAACTGCACACCTTCAGCCTTAAACCCATTTTCTGGTAACCATCTTTGATACTCTTCAATGCCATAAAATGAATAAGGAAAGTTAAAGTCTATAAAATACTCTTTCCAGTCTGGAGCAGTGATAATTTCATCTATGATCAGTAGTAATTCCCTAGCATTACCTTTACCTCCCATCTGAAACAGTAATTTTCCGTGAGGTTTAAGGTGATTACGAACGCCTTTTAAAACTGAACTATGGTCATTGATCCAATGTAATACAGCATTGGAAAAGACAACATCGAAGCTATGGTTGAGGTTAATCGCTGTAGCATCCATAAGTTGAAACTCTAAATTAGGATACTCTACTGGGGGAAATTTATTCCGAGCTAACTCAACCATGGTCTTGGATGAATCAATTCCTAAAACACTACCGTTGTTAAGAATACTGGCAAATTTAGCAGTAATCTTTCCGTCTCCACAACCAATATCCAGGAGTGTTTCGTTCCCCATTAGTGATAGCTTTTCAATTAGTTCCTTTGCCCAATTGAGCTGTGCTGAGGAATTCTTAGCATAATCATCAGGATTCCATTGATTGTGATTAGTCATATATATCAATTCTAGGACTTGTGAGGTACAAATATCTAGGTTTTAGGGAGCAGGGAGCAGGGAGCAGGGAGCAGGTAAAAGAGAAGAGGCAAGAGCCAATAGTCAAACAATTATGTGTACCTCATGAGTCCTAAAAACGTTATAGCGAAAGCGGTCAGTGGTCAGTATTCAGCACTCAGCAGTCAGCAGTCAGTGCTCAGGGGTCAGCTTATTTTATTCAAAAGCACCTCAAGTATGGTGGCACAGGCTTCCAGCCTGTGACCTAACGACTGCATCAAGACAGGGTGGCACAGGCTTCCAGCCTGTGACCTAACCCATAAGCTAATCGCTGATCGCTAATAACTGACAGCTGATAGCTGATAGCTGACAGCTGACAGCTGATAGCTGAATGCTTACCTAAACTTATCGCCTCAAATTAATATGGCGAGTCAAAATCCGGATGATCTCACCCTCGACAGGAGAAGGAATCGGCGGAGTCCACGCAATCACTTCCGCAAAGCGAAGCACGTGCAATTGGTTAATCACACTCTCGACACCTTTGGGTACACCACAGGCGAGGAGGCGGACTGGGGTTTTGCCGTGAGGCACATCATAGATTGGAGCTTTGATTAGCTCTGGAAGCGATGCAGCGCGGTCTTCGGGGTTTCCCCCATGAGCGACTGCATCAAGACAAGAACGTGGGTTTACCATGTAAATATCACCTTATTTTCTTGGTGGTGGAATAGCGATCGCACATCTCGGCCTGTACAACCTATGTGCGATCGCTTTGTGCTGGCGAGGGAATTGCCAATCACTGTAACTGCGTACTTTTATACTATATCCTATCTTCTGCAGTTTGTCAACACTTTAAGTTTAAAAAAAAATTATAGAAGTATTATTTTCAACAATTCATGCTGCGACAGGTTACAATCAAACGTAACGAGCGTTTATTATGGTAAGAGGTTAAACACTAAAGTGGTGATTCACTGGAAATTGGCAGTAGTAATGGCTGAGCGCAACATCAGCAATAAAGAGCTAGCTGAGATGATTGGAAAGCATCCTAACTCCGTTTCCAGGCTAAAACGGCATCGTCGTCTACCTAGAATTGACGAAGACAAACTCAACTCCCTGTGCAAAGCACTCAAGTGCCAACCAGGGGACTTGATAGTCTATCAAGAGGATGAACAAGATCCCTAAAGCGGTAAATTTACCGGTAATCGGTAATCGGTAATTGGTAATCGGTAACCGGTAATCGGTAATTTTCCCTGAGCCTTAGCCATCAGGGCTTCATGGATGAGCCCAAAATATAGGAGCCTTGAGCTGTCTGGTGAATCGTCTCTGCAATTTTTTTAGCCACCTTCTCGCTAGTCCAGTAGCTGTCGTGAGCACTGCCACCATTGATTAATGCTAAAAATGTCGATTGCACGGGTTTAGCAACATTTTCTAATAATCCAGAACCGTAGGTAAGTACATCTTCAAGTTTGATAACTGTGTCATACTCATCTACTAATTTTGGCAACACTCCTTCTAGGGGCCAAGCAATCGGATCCCCCGGATGTACAAAGTTTTGCCAGGGTAACGCCACTCCTTGTTGAGTCAGAATTGCCAGTAACTCCTTTAGTTTGTAACTAATATCATGGGTACTCCCCTCTCTGGTTTTGCCAACAATATGGATCAGAGTAAATAGGGCAATCGGTGAACCCATGGTATGAACACTAGCCAGAGGAATGGCGCTGTCTTGCTCAGATTCGATTCCCAAAATGCTTTTGCGAATCTCCTGAATACTCTCATGACCAGGTATACTTGGGTCATCCCATCGACTAGCAAACAACACATCAAATAGGATAATCGTTCCCCAACTGTGAGTAACTAGGTGCAAACGGTCATCATCTTGGTATCCCTCCAATCCCTGATAAGCTTGTGTACTCATCTGCTCAATAGCCAGAGAACCAACATGTCTGCTGAGGTAGAGGGCCCCGTCTCCAACGAATTGTAAGATTTGCTTTTCACGGAAGTCTCTGAACCAGAACTCATTCCACACCTTCGATGCATTCAATACTCCTTGGAGTTCCTTCTCCTGCTCAATCACCACATTCCCCCAGTACAGAGGGATCTTTTTGAGTTGAATGGATGACTCAACATTACTTTGAATCAGATCGAAAAGCTTGTCAGCGTATTGGGGTGTTTCTCGATCTTGGCGAGTATTGACACCATGTATAAACAAAATGTAGTCAGTAGCCACGGATCACCCTCTCTTTTATGGAATTTTATAGATGATTCCATTAGTTTATGCGATCGCGTACCCTACGGGACGGTTATCATCGATTCCTGGTAGGGAGTAGGGAGTAGGGAGTAGGGAGTAGGGAATAGGGAGTAGGGAATATGGCATCAAAAATTCTCACAATTCGTAAGAATTCAGCTATCAGCATATGCGCGTAGCGCATATGCTTACCATCAAACTTTTACTATAATTATTTATTTAGGCTGTGCTTATCTAAATGGAATTCTTGATCGATGATGTTTTTACAAATATGAGATGCAGCCGATCTAATTTATGTCTTCTGTCTCAGATAAAAAAACAGCCAATTTATTAGACTAAGATTAATCCCTAATCAGGTAGTCTGGTAAAATAGTTTCGCTATCTATCTGTGCCAATTCAATCTGCTTTTGGGTCAGATTTTTAGCTCCTTGGAGGTTAGCCCCTCTTAAATCTGTACCCTGGAGATTAGCTCCCTCTAAATTTGCCTCTTGCAAGTTAGCTTGAATCAACGATGCCCCCTGTAAATTAGCATTCCAGAGGATTGCCTTTTCTAGCTTAGCGCTCCTGAGAAATGCCCCTTCTAGGTTAGCATCAGATAAGCAAGCGTCTGTCAAGTTAGCTTTTATCAAGTATGCTCCTTGGAGGTTAGCTTGATTACAGTCTGCCCCTTCTAGATTGGCTCCGATCACATATGCTCCTTTTAGATTAGCCTGATTAAGACAAGCTCCTTGTAGTTTGGAGCCACTAAGGTATGCTTCTTGCAGGTTTGCTTCTGTTAGGTTTGCCCCGATCAGTGTGGCGTGACGTAAATCAATTTTCTCATCTTCGAGCTCTTTTGAGCTGTCGCGCCTGCCAATAACCGTCAGGGCACCTTGAATATCAATGGGAAGTTTTTGGTTTTGTGTAATTTGAACAGGACTGGATAACTCATCTATTTGCTTTTGCTGCTCTACATTAATCTTCCAAGGGGACTGATATCGCACAAAAGTCGATAAAATTTCCATAATTTTCCAGTGGTCTTCGCCAGAAACCTTAGCAATTCGTTCTAGGGCATAAATTGCCCCTAGCCGCAGGGCAATCTGATCAGAACTCAGCCACTCCAGGGCATTATTCAAGCATTGAATTATTTGCTTGTCTTCTGTACTGATAGTATTCTTGACAGTTATACCAGTTTTTGATAGGTTATATAAACCTTTGTTTAAGTAGTAAATTTTAATCAAAATTACTAGTCCAATAGCCATTATTACAACAGCTATAAAAAACAAAATTTGGTCTTTTTGCTCTACTTGATTTACAAAAAAAAATAGTTTATTGAGTTGGGATTTTTCAAGAAACCCCTCAATAAAATTTATGGGAAATACCACAAACCAATATAACGAAGCAATCCCTAAGTAGACTAAGCCACTATAAATCAAAAAAACAACCATTTTGAACTGTAAAGGATGATTTTTTTCCTGGTTTACCTTGAGCTTCATGCCTTGTATTATCCTGACTGACTCAACTGGTAGACCTAATTAAATCACCGTCTTGTGAATATAATGTGAATAAATTAAAAAATATAACTAACGAGCTATCGAAACATCCTGAAATTTGAGAACCCCGCGTCTAATGACCGGGGATGAAAAAGAGAGACGGGGTGGGTGCATCTCATATTTGTAAAAAATATCGCAAGTGTGGGGAGTGTGGGGCCCGGGCGCGGGGAGTGTGGGGCCCGGGCGCGGGGAGTGTGGGGCCCGGGCGCGGGAATTTTCGCCCGAATTTTTGTCTAATTTCAAAACTGAGATGCACTCGACGGGGTTAACCCCCTTAAAGTATCCTGGCTATTTCCCTTTTTGATTCTCTATATACTTTTTGACCACTTCTGTGCTAACTTGACCTGTTGACGCCACAAAATAGGTCGGGGTCCATAGTGAGGGTAATTTTTTAAGATTAGGAAATTCTTTCCGCAAGTGATGTGAAGCTCGACCTTTTACCCATCGAGCTATTTCAGCAGGAGATTCATGAGTTGGTGCGTTCAAGAACATGTGGACGTGGTCTGGCATTATTTCTAGCGCAATCAATTTCCATCCATGTTCGGAAACCAGATCAAAGATTATTTCAAGAAGTCGTCGAGCCACGTGTTCTACTAATACAGGCTTTCGACGCTTTGGGACAAAAACAAAGTGATAATTTATTGAAGACACCGACCCCTCTGTACGGCGGTACTCATAATCTTTACTAGATAATTTTGCCATTTTTTCCGGGATTATGTTGACTGTAGCTGTAGTAGCAAGTATACTAGTAGACAAGGAGGTGATGCAACTTGTACAAGACAATACCAGTCAAGGCTGTATTTTCAGAAGAAGAAAGAGCATTTTGGGAATTTCAGTGTCAGCAAGCCAATAGTCTGTTTAATTGTGCAATCTACTATGCTAAACAAAAGCATTACAATTGGCTAAAGGAACAAGAGGCTTACACCACTTACTGGAGTGGTGATGACTTAAGAGTTGGTTGGAAAACTTATAAGTGTACTACCAAATATCCAGAGCTTGATATTGCCTTAAAGATGTCACCTCATTACAAAGGGATGGCGGCTCAATCTGCTCAGCAAACCCTTAAAACTGTTGGGGAAGCGATCACTAGTTTTAATAAATTAGTTGGGTTGTACTATCAGGGGAAAGTAGATAGACCTAGGTTTCCTCGTTATAGGAAGTCTGGAGGGTTTGCTGCGGTAACTTTCCCTCGGCAAGCTCTCAAGTATAGAGAAGGGTTGTTTGATCCTTCTGTCAGCAAAGAAAGCAAGCCTGAATTACTAACTCAAATAACACTTTCACCACCAGATTTTATTGACCCTGATTGGGTGAAAGAGGTCACTGTCCGCCCTTGCTACGGACAGTTGTGGATAGATTGGGTTATTGATGACAGAAAGCAGCCGATAACTGATAACCCAAAACTAGACTATTTTCAGGCCATTGGGATAGACCACGGTGGTGATAACTGGTTGACCTGCGTTTCAACGTTGGGAAAAAGCTTTATTATCGACGGTCGAAAGCTCAAATCAATGAATCAGGGGTACTGTCGCCTTGTAGCTAAATACAAATCTGGGAAACCGGAAAAGTATTGGGATTCCCATCTAGACAAAATCCAACTTAAGCGGAACAATCAGATGCGGGATGCCATAAACAAGACGGCTCGGTTTCTTGTAAATCGTTGCTTGAACAATGGGATAGGAAATCTGGTATTTGGCTGGAACGAAGGACAAAAAAATTGTTCCAGTATGGGGAAGAAAGGAAATCAAAATTTTGTACCTATTCCCACTAAGCGGCTAATTGAAAGATTAAAACAACTTTGTCCTGAATATGGGATAAAGCTAATTATCACTGAGGAATCTTACACTAGCAAAGCGTCTTTCTTGGACGGTGATTCATTACCAAAATATGGTGAAAAACCCAGCGGATGGATCCCTTCTGGCAAAAGAGTCAGACGTGGCTTGTACAAAACTGCCTCTGGAAAGTTGATCAACGCCGATTCTAACGGCGCTGCCAACATTCTCAGAAAAGTATCCACACAGTCATTCGACCTGACTAAGGTGGTTAGGGGAGCTTTGACACTCCCACATCGATATAATTTGTTCACTGATCTGTCTAAATTATATCGATATAAGGGTGAAGCGGTACGGGTTTACCCTACCGCGTAACATCCTTGTAGAATCCCCCGTGCTTTAGCCGGGGGAGATGTCAAATCTATATAGCAAAGGGAACAGGGAACAGGGAACAGGGAGTCGGGAATCGGGAGTCGGGAATCGGGAGTCGTCAGAAGCAGGAAATGGTAGGTGCGCTTTCCGTTGGCGAATTAAATTCGCCACGGGTCGCACCTGAAGAATTTTCCCGGAAATACTTGTGTATTTTGATACATATGGGTAGATTTTTTTCGGAAATACTTATGTATTTTGATACATATTTTAATGAATTTATACGTAATAAACGTACCTCCTTTTTAAAAAACCTACCCTTGTAAGCATCTCCCCATCTATCCATCTCCCCATCTCCCCATCTCCCCACCCTCCCCACACTTCCCACACTTCCCTCTCTTTCCCAACTCCCGACTCCCGACTCCCGACTCCCGACTCCCGACTCCCGACTCCCTTTACCAAGGACTAATTAACGGAATAAAAGAGGATAAATCTGACGCCAAGCTAGGATATAAAACACAGCAGTCCATACCAACAACCAGATTAATTCTAAAAACCAGAACTCTGGTAACCCTAACGGCCAACGTAACAAATCAACGATAGATGATAGGGGTAAAACAGCAGCGACATAACCCAGTCCAGTGGGTAATGTATCCCTAGGAAAATAAGTACCACAGAGAGTAAACATTGGTATCATGAACAAGAAAATCGGCACATTAATCTGATCAATAGTACGCACCGTTCCAGCTGTAAATAGCCCAATAGCAGCAAACAGCATACTCCCTAAAATAATTACAGGCAAAGATACCAGCAATTGCCAGCCAGAGTAAAGTCCCCAGATAACTGCTACTAAACCTGTGATGGTACCAGCTAGAGCTCCCTTTGTAGTTGCCCATAGCCAATCTCCAATAAATACTTCCATGAAACTCAAGGGTGCTGTCAGCAGTGCATGCCAAGTTTTTTGAAAACTCAAGCGCAAATAACTCCCATATGCTCCTTCAGAAAAAGACTGAAACAGAACCCCAATTCCTATCATTCCAGGAGCTATAAAGTTCAAATAAGAGGTGGTTTGACCATGGTAATAAACATCTCCCACTAGGGGAGTTAAACCATAGCCAAAGGCAATCAGATAGATTATAGGTTCAGAAATTGGAAGTAAACTATTGACTAGCCAAGTTTTTTGATACACTTTGGCATGACGATGCCAGACAGAGTAAATGCCCCAAAATGTTACAGAAATTCCTTTCATACCGAGTTGCATTCCAAGATAGTAGATTGGTTGGATAGGGGGATAGGGAGATGGGGAGATGGGGAGATTGGGGTAAGAGAAAGTTGTAGGTTTTACCGCAACTTGGTATCATTTATTTTTTAATATTTTACCCAATCACATCTCCCAATATAGGAGATGACAATTATTCAACCGGATGTTGATAGTAAACCTGTCTAACTTACAGCGTTTTTCATAACTATGAGGTACACAGGATTTTTTCCCTGTTCTCTGTTCTCTGCTCCCTGCTCCCTGCTCCCTAAAACCTATAACGAAAGTACCTCACAGAATTGAAAACTGCTGTAATCAATCCAATGATGTTCCGGTCAGTCGTAAAAATACATCTTCCAAGTTGGTGCGGCGGCGGCTTAGACTAACAGATGGAATCGTATTTAGCTCTTTCCAGAGAGGTTGGGAATTGTCCATAGGTAATGCCATCAGGTAGTTACTGCCAAAGGTGCGATACCAAGTTCCGTACTGAGTCGCTAATTGTTGCAGGATATCTTCCGAGATACCGTCAATCTCCACTAGCTCTTTACCAACAGTGCGCTCAATCAGGTCATTGGGGGTACCTTCGTCAATCACCTTACCCTGCTGAAGTAAGATTAAGCGATCACATAATCGTTGTGCTTCATCCATATAGTGAGTAGTCAACAACACCCCACACCCTTGATTTTTCAGGTGAATCACCAGCTTCCAAAAATCCTGCCGTGCATCCGGGTCAAGTCCTGTGGTAGGTTCATCTAAAAACACGACTTGGGGATGATTAATCAAGGCTCGTGCCAATACCAAACGCCGCTTCAATCCACCAGACAGCTCATCAATCCGCCGCTGAGCATAATCCTGTAGCCCCACCAGCCCCAGTAACTCCCCTGCCCGTTTCCGAGCTGACTTACCGGTAATCCGGTAGTGGTGGGCAAAGATAACCAAATTTTCAAATACGGTGAAGTCCGGGTCAAGATTATCCTCTTGAGTAACAATCCCCATCGAAAAACGAACCTGTCGCCCTTGAGAATGTACCTGATATTGACCCAACTGCACAAAGCCACGACTAGGAACAACTGCGCCGTAGAGCATTCCCACCGTAGTGGTTTTACCCGCACCATTCGGTCCAAGTAAACCCAAAATTTCCCCAGGATTCAGGGTAAAACTAACTCCACTAACGACAGTGCGATTGCCATAAGATTTCCACAAATCGTAAGCCGTCAGTGCTACTCGTTCCGTATCGATTTCAGATGTTGTAAGATACATAGCTAAGACAACACATGGGTTGCTCAATTTTGTTCGCGTTCGCCTTTGGCGTGGCCTACGGCCAAGCGTGGCCCATAGGCCAAGGTTAGCTGGTTGAAGGTTGTTCGCGAAGCGTGGCCAAAGGCCAAGGTTAGCTGGTTGAAGGTTAGTCGGTTGAAGGTTAGCTGGTTGAAGGTTAGCTGGTTGAAGGTTAGCTGGTTGAAGGTTAGTGGGTTGAAGGTTAGCTGGTTGAAGGTTAGTCGGTTGAAGGTTAGTGGGTTGAAGGTTAGTCGGTTGAAGGTTAGTCGGTTGAAGGTTAGTCGGTTGAAGGTTAGTCGGTTGAAGGTTAGTCGGTTGAAGGTTAGTCGGTTGAAGGTTAGCTGGGTAATGCCTCACGGACCACTGACCCAAGGTTAATTGAGTCTACTTGAATCAATATTATGACTTGGGTAAATTCATTAGCTTCACAAAGCCAAAGGAAAAGCCTTGCTTTCACTTGTACTACAAAAGTAGTATAACGATATGTTTTAATACTGTCAAAATTAATAAAGACACTAAAGATGGATGAAGCGATAGAAATCAGGCATTAGCCCCAGGAAAACAGGTACTTATCACGTCTTATCTGTATGTATCGTTAATTTCAAACCTAACCAGTTAACCTATAAGCATTCAGCTATCAGCCTTGGCCAAAAGCCACGCTACGCGAACAGCTATCAGCCTTGGCCAAAAGCCACGCTACGCGAACAGCTATCATCCATCAGCACACTAACCTTGGCCAATAGGCCACGCGATCGCGTTCAACCAGTTAACCTTGGCCAATAGGCCACGCGATCGCGTTCAACCAGTTAACCTTCAACCTTCAACCTTCAACCTTCAACCGACTAACCTTCAACCTTCAACCGACTAACCTTCAACCGACTAACCTTCAACCTTCAACCGACTAACCTTCAACCTTCAACCGACTAACCTTCAACCTTCAACCGACTAACCTTCAACCTTCAACCGACTAACCTTCAACCCCCTAACCTTCAAGCAACTCCTAAAATCAATTCCCAACTATTCAACCTTCCCGTATCCATCGCTACATCATCCACCACCTGTAATTGCCATACCCCTGATGCTGGTTTATTTAAAACCAACTTCAAAGCGGGAGTAGTTTCCACGGAATAGGTTTGTTTTAATACTCTCCTCGCTCCCAAGGTGCGACTTTGTAACAACACTATCTCACCTGTAGGGGATTTCAAACTTATCTCAATATCCCCTAAAAATTCATGCTCAATATCCACCTTTACCTGAATCTCTCTGACCGATGCTGATTGAGTTAACCGAATCCTACTAGTAATCCCCCGAGGATTATTGTCAGGAATGTTGACGCTGCGGTCATTAATTCCTTCAATCACCTTTTTGGAAGCAGATGACCTTTCCTGGGATTTCTCCTGAGCCGCTTTAACAGCCTTAAAGGCGTTAACTTTACCATAGCCAAACCACTGAGAGTGACCATTGGTATCATAGGTTCCCAGTCGTCTGTTTAACTGAGGGTCTGGATTAGGGTCTACGATTTTATCAGCACTCTGTTCCAAAATCTGCTTCACCTCCCCAGCAGTTAGGTCAGGATTGACCGAAAGCACTAACGCGGCAACTCCTGCTACTACCGGACAAGCACTAGATGTTCCGCCAAAATTGCCCACAAAATCCCCAGTCTCATAGCCAGCTGACCCCACTTGGTCAGCACTGAATACCCCTAATCCCTTGATTCCTCCTGTCACTATAGGTGCCGTATAAACATAGCCTTTGTTGGGAAACCACATCCCTGGGGGAGCATTATTACTGGGAGCGCACACGGAAACATTTTCCCCCCAATTGCTATAAGCCGACTTTTTACCCAGGCTATTACAAGCAGAAACTGTAATCACATCGGGATGAACCGCAAATCCACTCAACCATTCCGTTGACCCTTTCAACAAATTATTTGGCCACCCCCGCTCATAGATAGTGCCGCTAACTGGACGATTGGCATTCCCCGCCGCAAAAACAATCACACAGCCTTTCCCTTGACGTCCTTTAGTAGCAGCACGGGTAATCGCTGCTCGTTGTCGCAGGGATAGGGGAAAATAAGCTGATGCAGCACCCCAACTGCAAGAAATTACACTCGCGCCATGGTCAACTGCCCAATCAAACAGTGCTTCAATGCTGCGGTCATCGAGAAAACCACTGGTGCGCATTGGCATCAAAGCACACTTAGGCGCTACTCCCACAATTCCCTGACCATTTTCCTCTGCCACCGCTATCCCTGCGCAAGCGGTGCCATGACTCTCACCAGAATTAGTAGGTATGGGCAAAAAGTCTTGGTCTTTAAAGTCCCTAGGGGCAACAATTTTGCCAGGACCGGAAAAATCGGGATGGTTGATGTCAATCGCATCATCAGTCACAGCCACCACTACCGACCGGTCTCCTCGGGTAATATCCCACGCTTGCTCGACATGAATATGGGAAGCAATTGACAACATCGCACCGCCGTTATGGTTCAGATACCACTGCTTGGGATATAAGGTGTCTTGGGGACGGTAAAACGGTTCTTGGGGTATGACAATATTCGGTTCAGCTGTTAATACCTCGGGCAATCCCGTCAAGCGATTAGCAATTTTAATCGGATTCTCTCTAGCGCTAGCGGTAACTTCACACACAAAGGTGTTGGGGATGCCTTCTACAGGTTGTACTATTTGTAAACCAAAGGAGTCAGTAACCGATGCGATCGCATTTTGATCCGCTTCTGGAATAAATTGAATCGTTAGTTCATCGGTCAGATAAATCAACGAATCTGGATTATCCTTAATCTGGTAGACATGACTGGCAAATGCCACCGCTTCATTTTCCCGTGCTGCCTGCATTGCTGGATCCCGTTCCGACCCAGGCACAGTGAATTCCTGTAATAGGGTACTTTGGATTTGCCCATGGTGTTCGAGTCGAATGCTTTGGGCTAATTCATCAGTAACTGTTGAATTCTTGGGGTATATGGTAAAGCGATCGCTTACCTTCTCCAGGGAAAGTTCATCACCTCCCCGCTGTAACACTATACCGACACTGGTTTCTGGAACACCTTGGCTGGTACTAGACTCGTCTGGGGTATGGGAGCTACTACGGGTCATAAGTATGAAGGTTGAAGGTTGAAGGTTGAAGGTTGAAGGTTGTTTGGTTGTTTGGTTGAAGGTTGAAGGTTGAAGGTTGTTTGGTTGTTTGGTTGAAGGTTGAAGGTTGAAGGTTGTTTGGTTGAAGGTTGTTTGGTTGAAGGTTGTTTGGTTGAAGGTTGAAGGTTTTTGGGTGCATCTCAGTTGTGCAATTAGGCAAAAATTCGGGCTAAAATTCCCACACTCCTCACACTCCCCGCGCCCGGGCCCCGCGCCCGGGCCCCACACTTCCGATCTTTTTTACAAATATGAGATGCACCCAGGTTGTTCGCCTTAGGGGTTACCGTAGGGTAGGATTAAGAATTAAGTATGAAAGATTAAGTAAGCTGTAATCGATTCAAAATTTAAATGGGTGAGAGCTGATCAACACTGGCGGAGTAGCCATAAGCTAAAACGCATCTAAATTTAATCTGTTTATGTTACATCACCCCATCACCCCATCAGTCTCAACCCAAAAATAAAGTGCGTGACAGCTTATCTTTGAGGGGGCAAGAGTTGACTTGGAGGCAGTCTATAGCCCTTTTCAATAGGCATGGGGGATGAATAGGGAACATTTGAGGACTATTTTCAGTCTGAACCTTAAATCCTACAACTCTGGTACCTGCTTTACCTTTCCAATAAGCCCTTGATCCAGTTTGGTAATGGTACTATACCAATAGTTTGGATTTACTCTATCATTTTAGGTAACCAATTCCCAAAGCTATAGTATGGTTTATTCTGGCACTCTTAATCCGGTCAGGCTCGCCTGTTTCGTTGCTTTTCCCGTTATGGCAGCTTTGGTAGTACTGCCACCAGCACAGGCGCAAGGTGCTGATATCCAAGTAGAATCAGACATCACTGACCCCAACAATACCGGGCCGTTGACTCAAGAAGACAGCCTATTGAGTATGCCGGGGGGAGAGCGGATGATGCAAGAGGCGACTAACGCTATTGATTCAGGGAACTATAGCGTAGCTGCCAAAAAACTCCAAGAGGCACGTCAGATATTCAACCAGTTGTCTAACTTTTACCAACAGCTGGCTTCAAGTTTTTCCGGCATTGACAACCGAGTCTACGAGGCTCAACGGCAAAAAGCCCTGGAAACTGCTGAAAAGCGAGATGAAGCTACCTATCGGCTAGCCCTAGTCCATCGAGCCAATGACCAGCCAGAATTAGCTGTCCCCTTGTTAATTCAAATTATTCGGTCTCAAAATCCAACCAGGGAATTGGGAAAAAAATCCTACCAACAGCTGTTTGAGCTAGGATTCGTCGATTCTCCCTTTCCTAGAAATGGCAATAGCCAGCCCACCTCGTCCGCTGGTTCTAATAAAGGCAGTTAAATTTTAGTGTATTTTAGAAATTCCACTAGAAACTGGAACAAAAAGAATGGAGCCGATTAGTACACAGCAAGTTGAAGAAAAGATTAAAGCATCGATACCGGATGCTCAGGTAAAAGTAGAAGATTTAGGGGGTGGTAACCATCTGCAAGCCATTGTTGTATCCTCAGAGTTTGAAGGTAAATCCCTGGTGAAACAACATCAGCTGGTTTATGGTGCCCTAAGCCAAGAGTTGGCAACAGAGGCCATTCACGCCCTAGCCCTAAAAACCTATACCCCCGAAGCCTGGGCTGGCAAGCAGTAAACTGGCGTAAGTCATAATTAGAAGAGTCTAGGATTTTGCGATCGCACTCACTAATATAATATCGACTATCAAAATAACTATCTAAATATTCCAGGAGTTTAAGAAAACGATGACACCAGAACTGAAAGAGAGAATAGATAAATTAACACAAGAGCACAAAATTTTGGTATTCATGAAGGGCAGCAAACTAATGCCCCAGTGTGGCTTCTCCAATAACGTTGTCCAAATTCTGAATCACTTAGGAGTTCCCTACGAAACTGTAGACGTACTAGAAGATTTCGACATCCGTCAGGGAATCAAAGAATATTCCAACTGGCCAACGATTCCTCAAGTGTACATTAACGGAGAGTTTATCGGTGGCTCCGATGTGATGATTGAAATGTATCAAAATGGTGAATTGCAGCAGACCGTGGAAGTCGCCCTGGCATCCTAATCCTTGACTGCACCAAACTATTGACAAAACTGAAGAACCGCAGAAAGCGATCGGATTAGGAAATGCGATCGCTTTCTTGATGCAATAGCGAGTGGGGTAAACCCCCAAGACCGCGCTGCATCGCTTTTTTTAGGGCGTTGCTTAATAATGGAATGATTTTAAGAGTTTTCTGGAATGGGCATCTTGCGTGGAATGGGCATCTTGCGTGGAACTGGCATCTTGCCAGTTTCATGCTTATTTTCGAGCGGGCAGGATGCCCACTCTACTCCTATTCATTCCTAAATTCAGCAACGCCGAATTTTTTCCTATTCCCTATTCCCTAGTGATCCAACCAAACCGCTAAATCCGTTGCGGTCTCAAAATTCAACAACGCTTCACTCAATTCCTCCAATCGAGTAATCGATAATCCTTCAATCCGCTGTTGGAGCACAGGGTCAAGTAAACCTAACCTCAGGGTTAGCAAACGCATCACAACTAATAGGGCTCCCTCCTGCTTGCCGCGCTGGAGTCCCTTTTGGACTCCCTTTTGGATAATATCTTGATAGGTGACTGATTCTTCCATAACTTCCTCCCTCAACAATCGACAGACTAAATTTTTGTCAAACCGCAAACCAGCCAGTACATCTACACAGGCCGCTAGGTTTCCCCGTAATGGCTTTTCTTCAATTCTATCCACTTGGGCAACGACTTGCTCCAACAATAGATTAGGCCGATTACTCCTGGCTAAAGTGGCCAAGGGTAACAAAGCTCGATTGGCCAAT
Organism: Moorena sp. SIOASIH; assembly: GCF_010671925.1. Classification (GTDB taxonomy): domain Bacteria; phylum Cyanobacteriota; class Cyanobacteriia; order Cyanobacteriales; family Coleofasciculaceae; genus Moorena. The sequence continues at coordinate 915,325 of NZ_JAAHIH010000004.1, forward strand.
AGTGGTAATGGGTCTTGCTCCCACAGACGAATTACTCGATAACGGTGCCAGGTATTAATATCCCTAAACTCGTTATTGAATACCAGATCTGAGGTCGTAGACTTGAGAAAAATTACCACCTGCGTGTGGGGGACATCGGTACTTGCGATGTAATCTGACCCAATAGTCCAACATCCGAAATGGTAATGGTGGCATAGATTGGGGCAGGGTTTGAAATTCTAGGTGCAGAATTTGGTTAGTACTTTGGAGTAGAGTCAAAGCATCAGCTTGAATTGGTTCAGCACTTAATTCAGTTTTAAGTACCTGAATATCCTGAGGTTCCTCACCCAATATCCACTGAAAAAACTCCGATGGGTATTCTTCTGCTAAGTATTTACAAATATTATCGTAGGCCAAGGCAAATTGTTTAAAGTTAACACTATTTCAGATAGTGTAGTGAATCTGAGCTCAAAAATTGATCGCACCTGGATCTTGTTTATTGATTCAAGTTATGATACACCAGCACTAATGATTTAGATAAGATCTAAAAAAGACCTGATTAGATCAGGTCTTTTAAAAATCATGTCCCCACCAAAAATCTTGGTGAACACTAACAGTTCAATCTCAGCCGTGCTCCAACCAAACCGCTAAATCCGTTACTGTCTTAAAATCCAACAACGCTTCACTCAATTCCTCCAATCGAGTAATGGATAATCCCTCAATCTGCTGTTGGAGCACAGGGTCAATTAAACCTAACCTCAGGGTTAGCAAACGCATCACAACTAATAGGACTCCCTCCTGCTTGCCGCGCTGAAGTCCCTGCTGGAGTCCCTTTTGGATTCCCTTTTGGATAATATCTTGATAGGTGACTGATTCTTCCATAATTTCCTCCCTCAACAATCGACGGACTAAATCTTTGTCAAACCGCAAACCAGCCAGCACATCCACACAGGCCGCTAGGTTTCCCCGTAATGGCTTTTCTTCAATTTTATCCACTTCAGCAACGACTTGCTCTAACAATAGATTAGGGCTATTACTCCTGGCTAAAGTGGCCAAGGGTAACAAAGCTCGATTGGCCAATAGTGGTAATGGGTCTTGCTCCCACAGACGAATTACTCTATAACGATGCCAGGTATTAATATCCCTAAACTCGTTCGTAAATACCATCTGTGATGTCGTAGACTTTAGGAAAATCACCACCTGGTCAATCGGACATCGGTACTTGCGGTGTAGTCTGACCCAGTAGTCCAACATCCGAAATGGTAATGGTGGCTCTGATTGGGGCAGGGTTTGAAATTCTAGGTGCAGAATTTGGTTAGTACTTTGCAGTAGAGTTAGAGCATCAGCTTGAATTGGTTCAGCACTCAATTCCGTTTTAAGTACCTGAATATCCCGAGGTTCTTTACCCAATACCCACTGAAAAAACTCCGATGGGTATTCTTCTGCTAAGTATTTGCAGATATTATCGTAGGCCAAGGCAAATTGTTCAAACTTAATACTATCTCAGACAGTGTAGTGAATCTGAACCAGAAAATTGATCGCACCTGGATCTTGTTTATTGATACAAGTTATGATACCGGAGCACTTCTGATTTACAGAATATGTTTAGATAAGATCTAAATCAGAAGGGTGCATCTGATTAAAGGTATTTGACCTGGTGGCTGGAACAGGCAAGATGCCTGTTCCAGCAAGATGCCTGCTCCCTGCTCCCTACTCCCTACTCCCTATTCCCTATTCCCTTTGCTATTAGCTGAATGAGCATCCTAGAGTTAGAGTCTACTCTCAATCGTTATGAAGCTGCCCTGACCGCCCTTGAAAAAACTGACAATAAACCATCTCCTGAAGCCATTCTCCGTGTCCTGATTGCTCGCAATGTTGTTCACGAAAAATTTGCTGATATTACCCACATTTCTAAAGATAAACTGATTAAACTGATTGAGTTAGATAGCAGATTGAAAAAGCAGGCTGGTTTGATTACTCAGACTGTTCAATTAGCTGATTTGCGGACTAGCTTTCATCCCCCAAAAGAGTACTGGTGGTGGTTTCTACAAGCACCTACTCATCGCTTAGACTATTTAGACTGGCTTTGGAATGCACTGACAGTTACCTCTTTAACAGCATCGGTGAGTCTAGTGGTAGATATATCCTCCCGTTTTTTGAGTACTAGTCCGGGTTTTATAGGTTCTTTTGCTGTGATTTCCCAGAGTACATTGACCTTGTTGACAGCTGGGGGAATTTTAACCAAAGCTGGTCGTAGAGGGATTGAAGATATTTTATCACGATTAGGGATTAAAAAATATCTTTGGGAAGAAGTTAAATTGGGACTATCGGGAGTACTTTTACTTTCCTTAATTGGCTTTCGAGGGTCTTTGCCCCTGATTTCGGACTGCTTTAATAAATGGGGTTTCGACAAATATAATAAAGGGGACTGGTCAAGTGCTCAGTCTGATTATGAACGAGCATTGAGTCTTAATCCAGATAATGCAGAAGCTCACTACAATTTGGGTCATCTTTATGAAGCTTTACAGGAGTTGGATAAGGCGCGAACTCAGTATAGGTTAGCGGTACAGGGGGGCTTAGATGCTGCTTATAATGAATTGGGGCGGTTGTATATTCAAGACAAAAAATATTCCCAAGCGGTATCGTTACTTTTGACAGGATTAGATAATCTGGAAGAAAATGATCTTCAAAATAAACTACTTAAAACAGAGGATATTAAAACTAAAAATGAAACTCAATATGCCTTATTTAAAAACTTGGGCTGGGCTAGGTTGAAGCAAGGACGCTATGCCGATGCTGAAACCCACCTCAGAGATGCTATTGAACTAGACAAAACCTTTAAGAAAACTCCGGCGGCAGCTCACTGTTTATTAGCGCAAGTCATTGAAAACAAACCAGAAAAAGATCCAGATAATGCCTTGGCAGAATGGAAAGTTTGTTTACGCTATCATACTGATATCGGTAACCCTGATGAAGATATCTGGGTTGGGATGGCTCGTGAACGTATAGATGCTCAAGTAGGTGTTAAAGATAAGACTAGTGAATCGACTAAGTAAGCTGATTTGCTCTGCCCCGATCTTGACCATAGTTATGATTATGTTGGGAAGCCTGGTGAGTAAGCCAGTACTGGCAGGGCATTGGATTTTTAAAACCACAGGTAGAGTTGAGCTAGAACGGGAGGGATGGTCACGTTTCCATCCAGTGCCTAACTATACCACTATAAATCCAGGGGATCTGGTCAGACCAGCATCGGGGGTTAGGGTTAAGGTATTTTGTGATCATGGTAAAATTCGCTCTGTAACTGCTGGGGTAACAACAGGCATCAATGCCATATGTCCACCACCGCGAAGAAAAAGCTCTGGGAGAATTGTCACACCACGTCCGCCAGAGTCCTATATTCCCTACATTATCAGCCCACGGGCAACCCTTATACTTACTGACAAGCCCACGCTACGCTGGCATGATGCCACCGATGCTAACAGTTTCACCGTTAAGGTGAGAGGGCGAGGATTGGATTGGACTGAGGAATTTAGTCGAGACAAGGTTTGTCAAAAGGGTATTTGTCAGGTTGTTTATCCAGGGAATAAGCCCCTAAAACCTGGAGTTAGTTATAAGTTGGTCGTTAAGGCTGATACCAATCGCACCTCTGAAGAGGATAAGACTGGAGGACTGGGATTTAAGCTGATTGAGTCGGATCAAGCTAAAAAAATTCAGGTGATTGATGGACTGATTAAGGGACAGAATCTACCAAAGGAGTTCAAGCCCTTAGCTCTAGCTGATATTTATGGTGACTACGATTTAACGGCTGAGGCCATTGAAATCCTGGAAGGACTAGAAAACGATCAAAAAATAGTACCGATTTATCGCTTACTGGGTGATTTGTATCTACGGATAGGATTAGTTTTGGAAGCAGAGATTCCTTATTCAAAGGCAGTCGAACTGGCAACAGCAACTGACCATTGGGAAGAACTGGCAGCAGCAAAAGCTGGATTAGGGGAGGTTAAGTATGCTCGTGGGAATCGGCAAGAAGGAGTGAGTTTGTTAGAACAAGCGAAGGCAATCTATGAACAGTTTGGCGATCGCAAACGGGTAGGGGAAATAGAAAAGCGACTGGCAGAGTTATAGCGCTACGGGCAAGGCAAGAGGCAAGAGGCAAGAGGCAAGAGGCAAAAGGCAAGAGGCAAGAGGCAAGAGGCAAAAGGCAAGAGGCAAGAGGCAAAAGGCAAGAGGCAACAGTTGACTACAACGGCGTTGCTGAATTAAGGAATGAATGCGCGATTATCTGGTTTTATTAAAGCCCCCGTGGGTCCCCCAACTTTGGGGGACTTTAAGAGTTTTGTTCCCCCCAGAATTGGGGGGCTAGGGGGGCGAAACCATACCCAGAATCAGCAACGCCGAGAAACTAGTACTCGTTAAGAACAAACAGGTGCTGGTTTTTGATACATAAGTACTAGTTGATTAGCAACAAGTACTAGTTAATGAAAAACCAGTACTGGTATGTGAGAAACTAGTACTCGTTAGGGACAAACTGGTACTAGTTAACGAGAAACGGGTACCCGTTTGTTATACACCAGTACTGGTTAACCATAAATTAGTACTAATATATGAGATATTATTACCCATTTGTTATACATAGGTACCCGTTTGTTATACACCAGTACTAGTTAGGGGTAAATGGGTACTCCTGTGTAAGAAGTCATTACCTGGTCTGGTTTGTTGTTGACCGTGCCAGAGGTAAAAAATCCTGTGTACCTCATAGCTATCAGAAACGCTATATAACCGAGATACAAACGCTATCTTAAAATTAAATTACTGTCTCATAATTCCTCTTCTAGGTAGTGATAAATATATAGTGGTTTGGCTACGGTCTGGTCAAGGTAACGGGAGCTAAAATCACTAGTTGTTTACCAGTCAAAGCCAGTGCCGCTTAAGTCTGTAATTTTTGCCATAGCAACTCTGCTAGGAGTGGGGAGTTTGCCAGGGTTGGCAGCCGAGACTAACCCCAGGTTTTGGGAAATTCCAGCACAATCTCTAACTGCTCCAGAGACTATACCCTTAATGAAGTCCTCTGGTCAAAGGATTGCTTTAAAGAGTACCACAGTTCGCGATCGCCTTAATAGTAACAGCGAGACTCTGAAAGACAACAGGTACTACTACAATCCCCATACCTTTGAGGGGAAAGCAGGGGAGCAGATTACCATAGAACTAACCAGCGATGAGTTTGACCCTTACCTGATTCTATTTGACCTAGAAGGTAACCTAATTGCTCACGATAACGACAGTGGTGAGGGAAAAAATGCCCGGATTACGGTTACTCTACCGACTACGGGGACTTATGTCATTTTGGCTAACTCCTACAATGAGCGAGAAACTGGTAACTATACCCTGAGTTGGAGAGCAGCCACCCCCTCAGACTTACTTCAGGCTAAAGCTGACCAAGTGTTTCAGCAAGGAATCGAACAATATGATACTAGTCAATATCAAGCTGCGCTCAAGTCCTGGCAAGAAGCCCTAGGCATTTATCGACAACTGGAAGACCGTCAGGGGGAAGCCTACTCCCTGGGCAATCTCGGGAATGCTTATCTTAGCCTAGGGCAATACCGCAAAGCGATTGAGTTTAATCAGCAGTCTTTATCCCTATCTCGGGAACTCGAAGACCGCCAGGGGGAAGCGGCCTCCCTCAACAATCTCGGGAATGCTTATAGTAGCCTAGGGCAATACCGCAAAGCCATTGAGTTTCATCAGCAGTCTTTATCCCTATCTCGGGAACTGAAAGACCGTCAGGGGGAAGCCAGGTCCCTCAACAATCTCGGCCTTGCTTACGATAGCCTAGGACAATACCGTAAAGCGATTGAGTTTAATCAGCAGTCTTTATCCCTATCTCGGGAACTGAAAGACCGTCAGGGGGAAGCCAGGTCCCTCAACAATCTCGGCATTGCTTACCATAGCCTAGGTCAATACCGCAAAGCGATTGAGTTTAATCAGCAGTCTTTATCCCTATCTCGGGAACTGAAAGACCGTCAGGGGGAAGCCAACTCCCTCAACAATCTCGGAAATGCTTACTATCGCCTAGGGCAATACCGTAAAGCGATTGAGTTTCATCAGCAGTCTTTATCCATTAAGCGGAAACTGGAAGACCGTCAGGGGGAAGCCAACTCCCTCAACAATCTCGGCCTTGCTTACGATAGCCTAGGGCAATACCGTAAAGCGATTGAGTTTTATCAGCAGTCTTTATCCCTGGCAAAGGAACTGGAAGACCGTCAGGGGGAAGCCAACTCCCTGGGCAATCTCGGGGTTGCTTACGATAGCCTAGGGCAATACCGCAAAGCGATTGAGTTTCATCAGCAGTCTTTATCCATTAAGCGGAAACTGGAAGACCGTCAGGGGGAAGCGGCCTCCCTCAACAATCTCGGGAATGCTTACGATAACCTAGGGCAATACCGCAAAGCCATTGAGTTTCATCAGCAGTCTTTATCCCTGGCAAAGGAACTGGAAGACCGTCAGGGGGAAGCCAACTCCCTGGGCAATCTCGGCCTTGCTTACAATCGCCTAGGGCAATACCGCAAAGCGATTGAGTTTCATCAGCAGTCTTTATCCCTATCTCGGGAACTGGAAGACCGTCAGGGGCAAGCCAAGTCCCTGGGCAATCTCGGGATTGCTTACGATAACCTAGGGCAATACCGAAAAGCCATTGAGTTTCATCAGCAGTCTTTATCCATTAAGCGGGAACTGGAAGACCGCCAGGGGGAAGCCAACTCCCTGGGCAATCTCGGGAATGTTTACCATAGCCTAGGGCAATACCGCCAAGCGATTGAGTTTCATCAGCAGTCTTTAACCCTGGCGCGGGAACTGGAAGACCGTCAGGGGGAAGCCTACTCCCTCAACAATCTCGGCCTTGCTTACTATCGCCTAGGGCAATACCGCAAAGGGATTGAGTTTAATCAGCAGTCTTTATCCCTGGCAAAGGAACTGGAAGACCGTCAGGGGGAAGCCAACTCCCTGGGCAATCTCGGCCTTGCTTACGATAACCTAGGGCAATACCGCAAAGCGATTAAGTTTCATCAGCAGTCTTTATCCCTGGCAAAGGAACTGGAAGACCGTCAGGGGGAAGCCAACTCCCTGGGCAATCTCGGGAATGCTTATCGTAAGCTAGGACAATACCGCAAAGGGATTGAGTTTAATCAGCAGTCTTTATCCCGATTTCGGGAACTGGAAGACCGTCAGGGGGAAGCCAAATCCCTGAGCAATCTCGGCCTTGCTTACGATAGCCTAGGGGAATACCGCAAAGCGATTGAGTTTCATCAGCAGTCTTTATCCATTAAGCGGAAACTGGAAGACCGGCAGGGGGAAGCGGCCTCCCTCAACAATCTCGGGAATGCTTACTATCGCCTAGGGCAATACCGCAAAGCCATTGAGTTTCATCAGCAGTCCTTAACCCTGGCGCGGGAACTGGAAGACCGTCAGGGGGAAGCCAACTCCCTCAACAATCTCGGGTTTGCTTACCTTATACTAGGGCAATACCGAAAAGCGATTGAGTTTCATCAGCAGTCTTTATCCCTATTTCGGGAACTGGAAGACCGTCAGGGGGAAGCGGCCTCCCTCAACAATCTCGGGAATGGTTACTTTAGCCTAGGGCAATATCGAAAAGCGATTGAGTTTCATCAGCAGTCTTTATCCCTATCTCGGAAACTGGAAGACCGTCAGGGGGAAGCGGCCTCCCTCAACAATCTCGGGAGTGCTTACTTTAGCCTAGAGCAATACCGCAAAGTCATTGAGTTTAATCAGCAGTCTTTATCCCGATTTCGGGAACTGGAACACCGTCAGGGGGAAGCCAACTCCCTCAACAATCTCGGCCTTGCTTATCGTAGACTAGGGCAATACCGCAAAGCCATTGAGTTTTACAAGCAAGCCATCAAGGTTACAGAATCTATCCAAGGTGACATCAAAGTAGAAGAATTGATCACCTCTTATGCCAGTCAACAGGTAGACCTTTATGAAGGTATCATCAATCTACTGTGGAACCAAAAAGACTTTGAAACTGCCTTCAACTATGTCGAACGGGCAAGAGCCAAAGCCTTCCTCGACCAACTGGCTAATGAGAAGATAGACTTTCGTGCTGGGGCTGACTCCAAACTCCTGGAACAGGAACAAGACCTGAAAGCTCAAATCAATGCCCTCAGCCAGCAATTAATTACCCTGCGCAACGGTCCCAAAAACCAGTGGGATAACGAAACGATTGCTGAAACCGAAAACAACCGAACTGATCTGCGAAAAGACTACCAGGACTTGCTGGTTCAATTAAAAGTCCAAAACCCTGAAACCGCTAGCTTAAAAACTGTCGAGGTTGCCTCCCTCCCTGAAATCCAAGGCTTGCTGGATGCGGATACCACCCTAGTCGAGTACTTTGTCACAGATGAACGCACCCTAGCCTTCATTATCACCCGCAACAGCTTCCATACTGTCCCCCTCAATGTCACTCGCCAACAACTCACCGAAGAACTGACACTTTTCCAAGACTTTGCTGACTTAGATCAACCCCATCCCCTAGAACTGAAAAACCTGCACGACTGGCTAATTGTACCCCTCCAGCCCCATCTCAACACCACTAATATCAGCATTGTTCCCCACGGTATCCTGCACTATCTCCCCTTTGCTGCCCTCACTGACGGCAAGCAGTACCTCAGTGACAACTACGCCCTATTGTCCCTCCCCAGTGCTAGCATCCTGCGCTACTTACCCGACAAGGGCAAATCAACCACAGGCAGTCTTCTCGCCCTGGGAGATCCCACCATTCCGGGACTCTCCCCCTTAACTCATGCTCAAAAAGAAGTAGAGACCATTGCCAACTTCTTCAAGACCAAAGCCCTGGTGGGGAAAGCGGCTACCGAAAGCGCTCTCCGGTCTAGGGCTACACAATCGGGAATTATACACCTAGCCGTTCATGGGGAGTACAACCTTCGTAACCCCCTATTCAGCGCCATCCGTCTACTAGAAGATACCCAGCACGACGGTTCCTTAGAAGTTCATGAAGTCTACGGGTTGGATTTAACCAGTACCACCAACTTAGTTGTGCTCAGCGCCTGCCAGACCAAAATCGGTGAATTGAGCCGAGGTGATGAAGTGGTAGGACTAACCCGTGCTTTCTTGTATGCCGGAACCCCCACTATCATCGCAAGTCTCTGGAATGTGGATGATGCTGCTACAGGACTCTTAATGAAGCAATTTTACAGCCATTGGCAAGGGGGAATGAACAAAGCCGAGGCATTACAGCAAGCCCAGAAAGATTTACGGGAAACATATCCCCATCCTTATTTTTGGGCAGCATTTTCGTTGACAGGGGATGCAGGGAAAAGGGAGTAGGGAGTAGGGAGTAGGGAGTAGGGAGTAGGGAGTAGGGAGTAGGGATATGAGATACACCGAATTTTTGGTGTTGCTTAATAATGGAATGATTTTAAGAGTTTTCTGGAATGGGCATCAGGCGTGGAACTGGCATCTTGCCAGTTTCATGCTTATTGTGGAACTGGCATCTTGCCAGTTTCATGCTTATTGTGCATCTTGCCAGTTTCATGCTTATTGTGGAACTGGCATCTTGCCAGTTTCATGCTTATTGTGCATCTTGCCAGTTTCATGCTTATTGTGCATCTTGCCAGTTTCCTGCTTATTGTGGAACTGGCATCTTGCCAGTTTCATGCTTATTGTGCATCTTGCCAGTTTCATGCTTATTGTGGAACTGGCATCTTGCCAGTTTCATGCTTATTGTGCATCTTGCCAGTTTCATGCTTATTGTGGAACTGGCATCTTGCCAGTTTCATGCTTATTGTGGAACTGGCATCTTGCCAGTTTCATGCTTATTTTCGAGCGGGCAGGATGCCCACTCTACTCTTATTCATTCCTAAATTCAGCAACGCCGAATTTTTTCCTATTCCCTATTCCCTAGTTATCCAACCAAACTGCTAAATCCGTTACTGTCTCAAAATCCAACAACGCTTCACTCAATTCCTCCAATCGAGTAATGGATAATCCCTCAATCTGCTGTTGGAGCCCAGGGTCAATTAAACCTAACCTTAGGGTTAGCTGACGCATCACAATTAATAGGACTCCCTCCTGCTTTCCTTGCTGGAGTCCCTCCTGCTTTCCTTGCTGGAGTCCCTGCTGGAGTCCCTGCTGGAGTCCCTGCTGGAGTCCCTTTTGGATTCCCTTTTGGATAATATCTTGATAGGTGACTGATTCTTCCATAACTTCCTCCCTCAACAATCTACGGACTAAATCTTTCTCAAACCGCAAACCAGCCAGCACATCCACACAGGCCGCTAGGTTTCCCCGTAATGGTTTTTCTTCAATTCTATCCACTTCCGCAACCACTTGCTCTAACAATCGATTAGGGTTATTACTCCTGGCTAAAGTGGCCAAGGGTAACAAAGCCCGATTGGCTAAAAGTGGTAATGGGTCTTGTTCCCACAGACGAATTACTCGATAACGGTGCCAGGTATTAATATCCCTAAACTCGTTAGTAAATACCATCTGTGATGTCGTAGACTTTAGAAAAATCACCACCTGCTCAATCGGATATCGGTACTTGCGGTGTAGTCTGACCCAGTAGTCCAACATCCGAAATGGTAATGGTGGCTCGGATTGGGGCAAGGTTTGAAATTCTAGGTGCAGAATTTGGTTAGTACTTTGGAGTAGAGTCAAAGCATCAGCTTGAATTGGTTCAGCACTTAATTCAGTTTTAAGTACCTGAATATCTCTAGGTTCTTCACCCAATAGCCAGTGAAAAAACTCCGATGGGTATTCTTCTGCTAGGTATTTGCAGATATTATCGTAGGCCAAGGCAAATTATTCAAAGTTAATACTATCTCAGACAGTGTAGTGAATCTGAGTTAAAAAATTGATCGCACCTGGATCTTGTTTATTGATGCAAGTTATGATAAGTGAGCAATTTTGATTTAGATTTTATCTAAAAAAGACCTGATCTAATCAGGTCTTATCAAAATCATGTCCCCACCAACAATCCTGGTGAACAAAAACAGTTAAATCTCAGCAGTTATCCAACCAAACCGCTAAATCCGTTACTGTTTCAAAATCCAACAACGCTTCACTCAATTCCTCTAATCGAGTAATGGATAATTCCTCAATCTTCTGTTGGAGCACAGGGTCAATTAAACCTAACCTCAGGGTTAGCAAACGCATCACAACTAATAGGACTCCCTCCTGCTTGCCGCGCTGGCGTCCCTTTTGGATAATATCTTGATAGGTAACGGATTCTTCCATAACTTCCTCCCTCAACAATCGACGGATTAAATCTTTATCGTAAGCTATCAGCTATCAGCTATCAGCTATCAGCTATCAGCTATCAGTGATTAGCTATTAGGTATTACCATTCAGCTAATGCGCTACGCGCAGGCTACGCTAACAGCTTTTGAATAGAACAGGTAACCATTTGTTTAATCTGATTTACGTCTGCATGATAGCTGACCGCTGACCGCTGACCGCTGACCGCTGAATGCTTACATTTCAAAAATGCTGAAATCCCTTATTTAGACTCAGCAATTGATCAGCATAAGTGCCAGTTTTATCTTTCAACCAAACCTGATTCCCACTAGTAATCTTGCCAATTACTGCTGCTCCCTCCCCCAGTTGTGCCACTAATTCTTCAGCAGCTTCAGTGGGCAAACATAGCACTAATTCAAAATCTTCACCACCATACAACGCCCAATCCAAAGCTTGCTCTGGAGACACCAATTTACTCAAGCTTGGAGGTAAAGTAATTCGGTTAGGATCAATCTCAGCACCAACACAACTAGCACGACAAATTTGTACAATAGCATCTGCCAAACCATCGCTACTATCCATACCCGCAATGGATAGTTGGAGGGTTGAAGGTTGAAGGGTTGAAGGTTGAAGGGTTGAAGGTTGAAGGGTTGAAGGTTGAAGGGTTGAAGGTTGAAGGGTTGAAGGTTGAAGGGTTGAAGGTTGAAGGGTTGAAGGTTGAAGGGTTGAAGGTTGAAGGGTTGAAGGTTGAAGGGTTGAAGGTTGAAGGGTTGAAGGTTTAAGGGTTGAAGGTTGAAAGTTATCTGGTTGAAGGTTATCTGGTTGAAAGTTATCAGGTTGTAAGTTATCAGGTTGTAAGTTATCAGGTTGTAAGTTATCAGGTTGTAAGTTACAACTTTCAACCTTCAACCTGTTAACCTGTAACTCTAGTAACCTGTTAACCTGTAACCTCAGTAAAGGTATCACATCAAGTCTGGGTTGGGGACGCTGGTGAGCTTTAATCAGAGATAGCCGTTGTTCTGGACTTAAGTGTTTGCCGAAATCTGGGTTGAGGAGTAATTCTAGTCCAGCCCGGGAAGCACCATGAACACCTGTCACCACAATGGCATGTCCCACCTTGGCCCCTGTGCGGCGGATGGCTTGGTCGGGGTAGACTTGACCAAAGGCAGTGATAGCAATAGTAATAACCGGGGAGCGACAGATATCTCCTCCTACTATTGGTGTATTGTACTGGTTCAAACACTGAGTCATGCCTTGGTAAAGTCTCTCAACCCAGCTAACTGCTACATCCCCTGTCAAGCTTAAGCCTACGGTAATGCCTAGGGGGGATGCTCCCATAGCAGCTAAATCAGACAAATTAGCTGCAGCAGCACGCCAACCAGCATCTTCTGGACTAGTAGTGCATTGGCTTACCCCACCGTAGCGATCGCTAAAATGCACGCCATTCACTAAAACATCTGTAGTAATCACCAAGGATTGACCAGACTCTGGAGGCGGAATTACCGCTCCATCATCCCCTACAACCCCTGGTGGACAGAAAGGCTGTAACCGTTCTAGAAGACCTTGTTCTCCGATATCTTTTAGTAATTCAAGGGTCACGAGAAAACGATCAATGATTGATACTTCTGACTGGGATCAACTGAGCTATCAGTAATTAGTCAAGCTCATCCCTAGCTTCGCGGCAGGGGTTAAGGAGCTGACCGCTTATAGCACTAAGCATTAAGGTGTTTGACATTTATAAAAGCAGCAAAAGCTATTATATTCAGCTATTGCTAGCATGCCTCTTGCCTCTTGCCTTGGGCGTAGCGCTATAACCTATAGGATCCCTATGCCTTTGGCTCAACTAAATTCTCAATCCCATCAATAACTCTGATCGACTCAATTACATCCCCTCGTTTGAGCTGTCTGAGTAACTCTTTGTTTTCTACCACATAGCCAAAGACAGAATAGCGCCCATCCATGAAGTTGATACCAGCTGGGGTAAGTTCTGGTTGAAACAGGAAGAAGAAAAACTGAGAAGAGCCACCATTGGGGTCTTCTGCAGGACGTGCCATAGCTAGGGTACCATAAGCAGAGAAGGGCAGCACAGGTTGCTCACGATAACGACCAATTTCTTCCAGGGTAAACTCATAAACCGGTTCAGAGTCTCCTTTCAGCATGATTTCGATCGGAATCCCTCGATATTCACCAGTTTCCGGGTCAATAAAGCCTGTCGCTTTTCCTGGAGGGTCCCCTGCTTGCAGGATATAGTTATCTTCAGCACGGTTGAAGGTTAGACCATCATAGAAACCCCGCTGTACCAAATCCACAAAGTTACCGGCTGTGACTGGAGCATTGTAACCATCTACCACCATTTTCAAGGAACCTTCCTTTGTGGTCATTTCCACGGTAGCGCGACCCTTAAGTTGAGGTAAGTTACTATACTCTGGGGGTACCTCAAAGGGAAACTCCTCTACCATCAATTGTTCCAGTTGCCCAACTTGATCCAAGAGTATCCCGCGCTCAATCAAGACCTTTTCCTTGTCTTGAGCCTCCACAGCTTCTCGAATCTTAGCAATTTCGCCTTGGATCTGGGCAATTAGGGCTTCGCCTTGGGGTTTTCTGGCATCTGGAATGTCCGCTAGCAATTTCTGATCACTACTAGTTAAAACCACAGCAGCTTTAGTAATATCGCTGGTGATGGGACTCCAGCGTTTAGCCCGCATTTGTTCAGAAATATCCTCCAAACTGGCTTGTATTTTCCGCACTGGCTGATTATCTATCGGTAAGCCGTAGCGCAACAGAGCTCTACCATCAGTAATGGCATTACCCCCTGGTAATCGACTTTCACGAGCAGGTTCTTGATTACCAAAGTTAAACTTAAAGTTCCACCAAGCTCCACTCAGACCTAAGGAAAGGGACATTAACAGCAGCCCCAAGAGGGTAGTCTTGGTCAAGCGTTTCCACCAATCTGGCAAAGAAATCTTTAAAAGTTTCATAAACAATAATTACCCCAAGCATTACACCAGTGGGGTCAAGGCTGATCCACAACGTATCAAAACTTCATCTCATATCTTCCCATGTCAAGGTAGTTTATGATACTGTTGAGCCATTAGCTTCGGTCTTTCAGCTGGGGTCCGCGCCCATCACACCAATAACCCACTCAGCTAGCCAGGTTATCCCCCTCTCCGTATCTTCCTATCCCCCCATCGATTTCACTAGCTTTGACGTGATTAGCCAACAGTGTGGTTTAGTTTAGGGTTGGCAAGTCCCTTGCCGCAACGCTTTCGGACAAATCTTTACCTTAACCTCCAAAGTGCAACTTTCAACCTTCAACCTCTCAAGGGTAAAATAAGATGCCGATTGTTCTGCCCAACTTAGCAGGTTAATGATTTCTAGTAACGACTTTCGCACCGGTGTCTCCATTGAGTTAGATGGATCTGTATGGCGGGTAGTGGAATTTCTCCACGTCAAGCCTGGAAAAGGTTCCGCCTTTGTTCGTACCAAACTAAAAAATGTCCAGACAGGGAATGTTGTAGAGAAAACCTTCCGGGCTGGGGAAACAGTACCCCAGGCAAACCTGGAAAAACGTCCCATGCAGCATACCTACAAAGATGGCGATGAATTTGTCTTCATGGATATGGAAAGCTTCGAGGAAACTCGTCTGAGTGAATCCCAGATTGGCAATCGCTCCAAGTATCTCACTGAAGAAATGGAAGTGAACATCCTCACCTGGAACGACCAGATTCTCGAAGTAGAACTGCCCAATTCTGTAGTGTTGGAAGTAGTCGATACCGATCCTGGTGTTAAAGGTGATACTGCTACTGGTGGTACCAAACCAGCCATTGTTTCAACGGGAGCTCAGGTGATGGTTCCTCTCTTCATTTCCATAGGAGAGCGCATTAAAATCGATACCCGTAATGATTCTTACCTTGGTCGCGAGTAAATTGTTTTGATGCCCTGATTTGATGCCCTGAATAGATCATGGCAATCAAGATAATGGATTCACCTGACTACTAAGGCAAAATAATGCCAAAAAATCTTAACCCTTAGCCTTTAGCCCCAAGACCCTAACCTCTTTTTAAAAATTGTGGCATTAGACATCAATCAACTTCGTGATCTGTTAGCTGCTATTGCTCAAACCGATATTACAGAACTGACCCTCAAGAGTGATGATTTTGAACTCACAGTGCGTAAAGGGGTCAGTATCACCCCTACTAGTGATTCCGGTGGAGCTAGCACTCCTTATCAAGCTGCTGGCTCCGTAGGGGTTCCCATCTCTGGCTCCACTATACCCACTGCTCCCACACCAGTACTAGAGGTAGCCTCAACACCAGCAGCAACAGTCCAATCAGTACCTCCACCAGGGGTAGATCAAAAGTGGGAGGAAATTAACTCACCCATGGTCGGGACATTTTACCGCGCTCCTGCTCCTGATGAAGACCCCTTTGTGGAGGTAGGGGAACGCATTAGTGCTGGTCAAACTGTTTGTATTATTGAAGCTATGAAGCTGATGAACGAAATTGAAGCAGAAGTGAGTGGACAAGTAATGGAAATTTTGGTGAAAAATGGAGAACCAATAGAATATGGTCAAGCACTAATGCGGATTAAACCTGACTAAGGATTACTCCTTAGATAGGTTTGACAGGTGTCAAGCTAATAATAGCTGCTAGAAGCGAAAATAGGTTTGCTGGGCATGCGAATTAGAGGTCTGCCAAGGTATATATATTTGCCGCAGCGTCGGTTGAAAAATTTTCATCCAACGCTAGTGAGCAACTGCTCAAAGCAGTCAGTCTAACCTGGGAAACCTCTAGAGTGGGAAGTTTTGATCGACATCTTGGCGAGTCAGTGGTTGATCAAGCACTAAGCCTTCTCCACCTAAAACCTCTAGTTGTTTCCCATCTACCTCAATCCATACCTGAGTATTGGGGTCTAAACTGCTTGCTGTATAAACAATTTGCGCCAGACGACCACTCATGGAGCTACTGCCCCCACCAACGGTAAATTCCTGGGACAAATCTACATGAACACCATCACTTTTGAGAGAAACACCCCGTAGTTTTGTACCTTCGGGAATAGTGGTCGTAAATGTGCCATTGGTCGGTCCAGCCAATAAACCCTCGAATGCGCTCTCTAATATCTGACCTTTGTTAAGGGTCTTATTATTTAAGGGAATTGAACTGGGAATTAAAACAATTTGGTTATCAACATCATTGAGCCAATAGACCTGAATTTTTTCCTTAGTTGAGGGTTTTTCAGTTGTGGGTTGTATAGTCTGAGATGACTTGGGTGTAGTTGTCACAGGCACTTCTGGGGAAGATTGCTGTGAACGCCATGCCCACCAGGTACCTCCACCTGCTGCTGTTAAGACTAGGATGGAAATACTGGCAATCACACCGAAAGGAATACCACGATCGTCTTGTTGGTCATGCATAATAACTGATTAATCAAAAGGTTGATTTACGGTAATTTGATTTACTGTGATCAGATCTGACTAGTGGCACAAAACCAAATTTAATTTTTGATACTTCATCCTTGATATTTCATCCTTCATCTTTGATATTTAATACTTAACACGGTTTACTCCTTGATCCGGACAAATGCTGCTAATTCTAATTCGCTAGGACTTAACTGAAATTGTAAGATTCGGGCTGTGATGCCTTCATCTTCAATATTGCTGAGATTTAAGCGCTGGCTGAGACTACCAACAAATAACTTGATTAACTGAGGTGGGAGTGGGTTCCCATCAACCGACAACTTTGGTTCAATTAGCTGTATGCTTTTCCCGGTCAGGATGCCCACACCGGAGTTTAATATAATCTCTAGGGGTTGATTATC
Organism: Moorena sp. SIOASIH; assembly: GCF_010671925.1. Taxonomy (GTDB): domain Bacteria; phylum Cyanobacteriota; class Cyanobacteriia; order Cyanobacteriales; family Coleofasciculaceae; genus Moorena. The sequence goes on from NZ_JAAHIH010000004.1 coordinate 932,392, forward strand.
TCCTTGCTGCAATGTCACTTGTAAATAAATACGGTTGTCATCTAGGAAGTCTACTTGTGAGTTCAGTAGTTTATAACGCCTACTGCCACGACTGATCACAACATTGATCAAATCGCTTAATAGTTCTATAACTTCCGGCGACTCTAGAGCTTGGTTAATATCTGACTCGGTTAAAACTAGACGCACTCCAGCTTGTAGCGGTTGCCTCAAAGAGTTCGCTAGTGAGTCTTTACCACCTTTACGGACCTTCTCTATATCAAGGTCAATCGGATCAGTTTCTAATTCCAAGACACCAATCCGGATATCTGGCGTGAGCCATAACCCCTTACCAGCAATTAACACCTGGTCTACTTTGCCTGGCAAAATTTGGTAATTGGGAGTGTTATTAACTCGGACTTGCAATTGCTCGACCTGGGAAAGCTGGGAGCGGATATTGCTTTCGATCACCTTGTCGAGGATGAAACCCACCCCAGAAACCACAGTGATTAAGCCTGATAGGAATATGGTCAAAAATTCCATGGAAAAAAAAAGGCACAACGTTAAGAGTGAGGTGAGGCAAGGAGGGCAGTTAAGGGAGATAGGGTAGGTGTAAGTAGTAGGACAAAATTAAAGTTAACTGTTAATACTTGGGAACGATAAACTTCAGATCAGGCAATAGAAGGGGATTCAATGCCTTCACAGGTCTTACACAATTCTTACACATGTCTTAACACAGTTAACTGAATCAGGACTTACGCACCAAGACCGTTAAAACCCGGTTTCTGGTTGTCTTGATGCAGTCGCTCATGGGGGGGACCACGGCAGTCGCTCATGGGGGGAACCCCCAAGACCGCGCTGCCTCCCCAAGACCGCGCTGCATCGCTATACATCAAACGCTGAAATCGGTGTAATTACCGTTAATAACCAGGTTGGTGGCGTAAGTCCTGTTTATTTCTACCCAGGTACTTACCAGAAAATTCCCTCTTAATCTTATCCCAAAACCCAGTTGAACCACCCTGTGCTAAAAGCTCCACCACAATTCCAATTTCAATGGAAACACTATAACGTCAGGCATAAATTGTGATAGCAAACAACCCCACACCAAGCTTTTACGATGGTGTGGAGCTTTGAGAAGATTTTGTTAACTCTGGTCAACGGTCAACGGTCAACGGTCAACGGTCAACCTTTAACCTTCCACAGAGTTTTTATATGAATCCTGCGGCAGCACTAAGGCTTTGAGGCACCTTACCGTTAGTGTGGTGAGTTTTACCATTGCCATTACGGGGCTGGATTACTCCATATCCGCCATGATTGCGTTCATAGATTACATTAATCTCCCCGGTTTTAATGTTCCGGAACATATAAAAATCGTGGTCTACTAGCTCTAGTTGTTCCAATGCTTCCTCTACAGTCATTGGGGGCATGGCAAAATACTTCATGCGCACCACTTCTTCGGGTAGCTCAGGAGTGCGATCGCTAATTAGATCAACTGGCATCGATTCTTCTTCTAGTATTACGCCTGTCTTTGCCTGATTACGGGTTTTCTGGGATTGCAGCTTCTCCTTATATTTCCGCAGTTGACGATGAATCTTATCAGCGACCAGATCAATGCTGGCATACAAGTTTTCAGTCCCCTCTTGGGCACGAATCACTGTCTTATTGGCATAAATGGTTACTTCAGCTGTCTGTTTAGGGTTTATCCGAGGATTACGAGCCACCGATAGATTTATATCCACCTGATTGGTAATGTTTTGAAAATGATTGACCGCCTTTTCTATTTTTTGATGTACATAGTCACGAATTGCATCGGTGATATCGATGTTTTTACCTTGGATAACAAGCTTCATACTGACTACTCCATCTCGTAACGTTTGCGCTTGACAATAGCAGTGGAGGTTGGGGAGATCTGCTATTGGTTCTTACTTTTACACTATCACTTTGTATTCTAGAGAACATCAACTCTTGATTTCTCTTTAAATTCCTTTGCATTCGTTGACATTGATAAAATAGGGCATAGAGTATGAGATAATTGAGGATTGTGCGTAAATGTTTAATTAGTCATCAAGGCTTAGTCCCTTACACAGTGGCTTGGGAGCAACAGCGATCGCTAGTTAGTCAACGGCTCCAAGATTCCAGTTTGGATGATATTCTCCTGTTGCTGGAGCATCCACCAGTTTACACTCTAGGAAAAGGGTCGAGTATTGACTTTCTCAAATTCGATCCCAATCAGGTTAACTCGGAGGTGCATCGGATAGAGCGTGGTGGTGAAGTGACCTACCACTGTCCTGGACAGCTGGTAGGCTACCCGATTCTCAATCTCCGGTATTATCGCCAAGATTTACACTGGTACCTCAGACAGCTGGAGGAAGTTTTGATTCAGGTGTTGGCTATCTATGGACTAAAGGGTGAGCGGGTGGCTGGGATGACTGGTGTCTGGCTAGAAGGATGTAAAGTTGCTGCCATTGGCATTAAGGTGAAGCGCTGGATTACCATGCATGGCTTTGCTTTGAATGTCTGTCCTGACCTTGCAGGTTTTAATCATATCGTTCCCTGCGGCATTGCAGATAAACCCGTGGGTAGTCTAGCTCAGTTTATTGCGGATCTTAGTGTGGAACAGGTACGCTTAGATATCTGTGCTAAATTTGCTGAGGTTTTTGGCGTGCAACTGATTGACCAAGGGGAAAGGGGATTTTGCTGATACCAAATAGCGTAAGCATATGCGCTACGCGCACGCTACGCGAACAGCATTCAGCATTCAGTTATCAGCTATCAGCCATTGGCCTATGGCAACGCTACTTGAGGTGCTTATGCTTACCAAAGAGCTAAAGTCTTGCTACAAATGCATCCTGGTTTTAGGGTAATGGTATCGCACTACCCATTAAGGTGTTTGATGTATTTCACATTGGTGTAAGCTGAAAACCTGTTGTAGTCAACTTTTAGGTGCGACCCGTGGCGAATTTAATAATTAGATGCGGAAAGCGCACCTTTGCCTTTTGACTTTTGAGTTCCGCGTAGCGGTATACTACCTATTTGCCGAGTATACAGCGTTTCTCATAGCTATAAGCTACACAGGTTTTTTTACCACTTCCGACTTTCGTGTTCTGACTTCCCTACTCCCTACTCCCTACTCCCTACTCCCTAAAAACCAGGATTTTGTACCTCACCCAATTGAGAATTGCTATATTTGTTAATTTTTATTTAATTTTTATGAAAAAAATCACCAGCTGTGGAGACAGCTGGTATAATCCACGTAATTAATTAGAGATACGTCGTCGTTTTCAATCAGGGAAATCCAGACTGCGCGTTCCCAAACCGACAGCCTAAAAATTTCTACATTAACTTAATCGTAACAGAGAATACGATTTTTTTGTAATTAAAGTTTACATTTTTTTGGTTGAGGCAGATTTCATCATGTAATCACGACCTTGATCAGGACGCCCCCAGATGATTTGCTCGTGCTTATAAATCGCCATGCCTGGTTTAGCCCCTTTGGGCTTATAGACATATTTGGGTTTCGTGTAAACAACTGGTACCTGTTCACTCTGACACCCCCGGCTGTTGTAAGCGGCTAGATCAGCAGCAAATTGCAAATCTGCTGGATCAGCTACTGTTCCTGGCTCTAATCTCAGTAGTACATGACTCCCAGCAATCTCTTGGGTGTGAAACCAGAGGTCATAATCCCCAGCTGTGCGAAATGTCAGCTGGTCATTTTGCCGATTGTTGCGACCAATCAATAATTCAAAACCACTGGGAGTCTGATATCGATAGGGCTGTGAGACATCGGATAAATTACGACTCCTTTGAGCAGAAGCTTCTAAATATCCTTGCCCAATTAGCTCTTCGCGGATTTCCTGTAGGGTTTGTAAGTCGTCTAGAGTGTTATAGGTGTTTAGCTGAGTCAATGATGCTTCAACTTGCTCTAAATACTGTATTTCATCTTGTACTTCTTTTAGTAATGGCTCAACCGCATCGCGAGTTCGTTTTAGTTTTTGGTGTCGCTTGTAGAAAGCTTGGGCATTTTGAACCGCATTTTTCTCAGGGTTTAAGGGAATCTTGACTGGCTGGTTGGTTTCAAAGTCAGGTAGGGTGATGGATTTCATCCCTGGTTGCCAATCCTGGAGATATGCCATTAATAAGTCAGCTTTTTCTCGGGATTGGTCAGCTTGGTCAGATTGCTGTAAACGTTCGTTAAAGCTAGAGGCTTTTTGGCGTAGTTTTCGTAGGCTATTATTTAGCTTCTGAGTCAGTTGGTTATGCAACCGGGCAAACTCGTGTTGATTGAGCTGGTTGGTGTAGTAGGAATTGAGTAAGGTTTGGATATTGTCAGCTGGTTTAACTATCCCCCAATCCATTACTGTATATCCTTGGTTTGTCCAGCCTGGCTGAAAAAGGTTGGCAGGTTTAAGGTTAGCTGGTTTAAGGTTAGCAGGTTGAAGGTTAGCAGGTTGAAGGTTAACAGGTTGAAGGTTAACAGGTTGAAGGTTAACAGGTTGAAGGTTAACAGGTTGAAGGTTAACAGGTTGAAGGTTAACAGGTTGAAGGTTAGATGGTTGTGGGTTGTCTGTAGAGAAGTTGCTAGCGTTTAATAAAGTTTGTAACCATTGTTGCCAGCGTTGAAATAGGTTTTGCCAGTCGGATTCTTCTAGGGTTTCGGTGGATTGCTTTGGGTCTAAACCAGCTGCTTGTACCATTGAGCGAGCGAGGGTGGGACTCAATCCTCGATAACTTTTGAGTAACTGATGTGCTACTGCTCCTGGTATCAAACTGACTCGTTCTTGCCAGCTCTGGTAGGGTTCACTCAAACTGGGGGTGGTGCCAGTGAGGGCTGGTGGGAGTTCGTAGGGTTGACCGGTTTGAATAGTACGGACGCTGGATTGCTGGTTACTGACTTGATGAGCAGTGGTGATAATCAGATTGTCAGCATCGGTGAGGATTAGGTTACTGTATTTGCCGATAATTTCTACATACAAATGCCAAGTCGGAGCTTCTCCAGGGCGTTTGGCAAATTGCAGGTCTAAGACTCTCTCCCAAGGGGCAATGGTTTCGATGGCAATTAGGGCAAAGCCACCTAACTGGTGCCGCAGTTGGTCACTAAAGGTGAAGGTGTCGGGAACCCGAGGGGGTGGATCTCCTATGCAAATTCGGGCGGCTTGGGGATGCCAACAAATGGTGAGCCAACCTCGACCATTTAGGGTGCGTAGGGCGATGGCAATGGTGTAGCGATCGCGTTGATAGACTTGTTCGGCACGTCCTGGTACCCAGGTAGCACGGAGCTCAGAACAAGCAGCGGTCAGGGTGGTATAGTCAACAGGTTGCATGGGCCAGGTGCCAGATCTGAGCTTGGTAGGATTGGGGTTTGAGAATGCGATCGCGTAGCGGCTCGTACCGAGCATCGCCTAGCGCCTCAATGCGCGCGCATCGAATTTTGGCTGTGGCTATGCGATTGGCCGTAGGCCACGCGGGGCGCGTTCGCAGTCTAGTCCACTTCGTATTTTGGGCATTTACATACTATTGTATAAGCCAGCCTTAGGGCTACGATCTTATAGCCTTATTATCTCGCTTGTGAACATACTTTTTTAGGCAAGAGGCAAGAGGCAAGAGGCAAGAGGCAAGAGGGGAAAGATATCCTCAGTTTTGTTGTCCAATAAAATCAAACATTACAATTGTATCTAGTCCCAACATTACATCGATTACTCTATTTTTTTTACTCGATTTCAGCAATTAATAAATCGCTATTATAGGATTTATAGGACTTATTTATGACGAATAATATTTTATATGGATATTTAAATTGCGTTAATAAATTACCCTAATTTTGTACTAACTAAGTAATTTTTAATTTGCAATTATTAAAAAATAAATTATCCTAAAATATTATTTTTGTGCTATAATAAAAGTGACCTTAATTAATAAGGTCAAAACCAGCCCCCTCAGCCTGAACAACTACGGGGCTGGCTATAACCCCCTAGTAACATAGGAGATAATTTCATTATGACCTATCGAGACCGTCTTAGTCCCTGGGTAATTGTGCGGTTATTACCGAAAATGCAACGAGTGGTTGTTGCTCGCTTTCGTAATCGTTCAGATGCAGAGGGTCACCTGCGCAGTCTCCGACAGCTGATGCCTGATGTCGAATTTGTGATTATTTTTGATACTGGGGAGGAATTAGATCAGAAGTAAATAAATAACTGCTTGTTTGTGGACGCTTGACAGTAGTTTGTGGGTAAGCATTCAGCCGTCAGCCGTGAGCTTTTAGCTCACGCTACGCGAACAGCGGTCAGCCATTCGCGTAGCTAATGGCTGATAGCTTACTTTTGTGGATGCTAAACAGTTAACGCTCAACCGTAAACTGAGCCAGAAAAACGTTATAAAAGTTGACACTTGATCGCTTTTTTCTCTGATTAAAAAAAACTATAGTTTTTATTGAGGTCAAATTTCCAATTCTCTATACAGTAAAGGAGAAACTCATGAAACATTTCTTAGCATCTACAACCTTAGTCACAGGATTGGCATTACTGCCATCCTTGGCTAGTACACCAGCCAGTGCCTATACCCTGTTTCAAGCAACATTGGACAGTGCTCAGGAAGTCGCTCCTGGAGGGGTTACCCAATCCCCAGCAACTGGCTCTGCTAGCTTAAAACTCAATGATGCTGGTACTGAACTGAGTTACAGTATTAACGTTTTTGGTGTGGACTTTAGCCAGCTAGCGGATGTACCAAGTCCTGCAAATGCTCTAGATGTGGCTACCCAGCTCCATTTTCACCAAGCTCCCCGTGGGGAAAATGGTCCGGTAGTCTTTGGTATTTTTGCTCCGGATCAGGATAATGATGACCGCACGGTTACCTTTAACTCGGATGGCTCAACCACTATCTCAGGAATTTGGGATCTTGATGATCCTGCCAGTACTTCCTTGAGTGAGATTGCTCCTGGACTGCTGGCTACTGCTCCTGGTGCAGATACCGATCTCTATTTGAATCTTCACTCAGAAAATGACCCAGCAGGGATAATTAGAGGACAAATCATTGCTACCCCTGTCTCCGAACCCTTCTCAGTATTAGGTTTAGTAGCGGTGGGAGTAATTGGTGCAGGTTCAGCCATCAAGAGAAAGCTAGTAAGCTAGTACTCTGTCAATTTAGTTTTTAGGGTTAGGTGTTAGGGGTTAGGTGTTAGGTAAATGGTGCTTGGTTAATGGTTAATGGTATTAGAAATAATGTTAGGTTAATATTGTTAGGTTATAGTATTTAATCCCTAATCCCTAATCCCTAATCAGGAAAAGTAAAAGTCTAGTTACCCCGTCAATTTAATCGATGGTTAAAATCATCAGCCGCAAATCCTTAGGTACTCAACCTGTCTATGATATTGGTGTCAAGGGCGACCATAACTTTATTTTGGCAAACGGTATGGTTGCTTCCAATTGCTTCAACAAATCCCACTCCACCGCCTATGGCTATGTAACCTATCAAACTGCCTATCTTAAGGCGAATTACCCAGTTGAATATATGGCAGCGCTGCTGACAGCGAGTAGTAACAGCACGGACAAGATACAGAAATATATTGCTACTTGCTCAACCATGGGGATTGAGATTTTGCCACCGGATATCAATCGTTCTGATTTTGATTTTACCCCAATCTCTAATAGTATATTGTTCGGGTTTTCAGCAATCCGGAATTTGGGACACGGAGCAATTAATTGTATTCTGAAGGCTCGGGAGACTGGTGGTGAGTTTAAGGCTTTGGCAGATTTATGCGATCGCGTCGATTTGCGCACCCTTAACCGCCGTGGTTTGGAAGCGTTGATTTACTGTGGTGCCTTTGATAGCATTCAGCCCAACCGCCAGCAACTTATCCAAGACCTGGAACCAGTGATTAGTTGGGGGCAAGACCGTGCCAAAGACCGAGAAAGTGGTCAGCTCAACATTTTTGACTTTGGTAACACTAATTCTGAGCAAGATCAGAACAATAATGCTTGGGAATCTGCTCCCACCGCTCCAGCAGTTTCTGATTTTTCACGCCAAGAAAAATTAAATTGGGAAAAAGAATTGCTTGGTTTTTATGTATCTGACCATCCTTTAAAATCAGCCCGTCCAGTAGCTCAAGTTCTTTCTCCTGTCAGTTTGGCGGAGTTAGGAGAACAAAAGAAGGGAACAACCTTGAGTGCTATTGTGATGCTCACTGAAGTCAAGCCTCACCTCACCAAAAAAAATAATGAACGCATGGCCTTTGTGCAGATGGAAGATCTGACCGGTCAAGCTGAAGGAGTTGTATTCCCGAAAACTTACGAAAAAATTAGTTCATTACTGCAAGCCGATTCCCGTTTAATTATTTGGGCGAAGGTGGATGAGCGAGATGAAAAAATTCAGCTGATTATTGAGGATGCTGAGCTAATTGAAAGTTTACGAAAAGTAGTAGTCAAACTTACCCCTCAGCAAGTTACGACAAGCCACCTTAACCAATTAAAATCGATTCTGCAAAAACATTCCGGTAAAAAACATCAGGCAAAAATCCCCGTACTGGCAACTGTTGCTGCACCCCAGCAGTATCCATTTGTCCGTTTTGATTCTAAATACTGGGTGCAAGATGACCAAGTAACCGTTAATGCTCTCAAAGCTAGCGGATTTGATGCCCGTACTGCTCCAGTAATCAGGAGTTGAGTCTGATAGCTTACAAAAATCGAGCCAATAATTCTTCACGAGACAATTGTAGCAGTAGGGGGGTAAATTCTTCTGGAGAGAGTGCAATCAATGGCTCAATGATGGCGAGGAGTTGCTGGTCTAGTTCACCAAAACGCGATCGCAATAAGTAAGTGACCATACTACGGCGTTCGTGTTGCATACCTTGGACTAGTCCCTCCTGTTTGCCAAGCTGAGTAGCCACTTCAAGTCGTTGTTGATAAATCCCAGATAATTGCATTACTAACTCCCGGTCATCTTCCTCTAGGTCTTGATTCTGTTTTATACGTGCCTCTAATATCGCGCCTCTTGTCATATACTAATTCTAGGATATTGGCTTTGAACTGACTGTCAGTGGGTAGGGATTTCAATTCCTCAATCCCTTGCTGTTGTACTCTACCTCTACCGAGAATTCTCAACCATAAGGTTTCCGGCGTCACCGGCAGTTGGTGAATCGCCACAATTGCCGTATACAACGATTTCCCCAGAAAGTAGATACCCCTGGGAAAATTAACCAGATCTGGTTGAGCATGGAAGCTTTCCAAAAACTCTTCCGAAGCGGTTGGGGATAGAATCCATAAACGAGGCAATTCAGTGACCCTAACTTGGGCATGAGCTCGCTTAGCCTGACGGAACAGTTGACCATGAACCTCCGCCAGTTTACCGATACAACTGAGCACCTCGGCTTTAGTGACTGGGTTGCGGAACGGTTCAAACATTGCAGGAGTTGTGGCCAGTTCTCCAAGTAATCCCAGGTTTTGTGCATTGGTTGCTAGTGCTGGAGATGGCACAAAGTAAACATCAACTTGTTGGACTTCCCCAGCCACTTCCCAACTCGTTTCTACCTTACCGAGTGGGTCTAGGAGTTCTTTAAGATATTGCTTGGCAAATTGGTCATGGACTTTTATTGTCATGGAACACCCTCAGGACTATTGATTTAATTAGTAAGCCAAAAGTCCATTTTATAGAACTTGATATAACCAACTAAAATCCTATCTTATTCCCTAACTCCAACTTCTTCTCTTCTTAGCAATATCCTAAAACTATAGCGTTTATCATAGCTAAGAGGTAAACAGAATTTTTTACCTCTTCCCACTTCCAACTTCCCTCTTTCCTGCTCCCTGCTCCCTGCTCCCTGCTCCCTGCTCCCTGCTCCCTGCTCCTGCTCCCTGCTCCCTGCTCCCTGCTCCCTGCTCCCTGCTCCCTGCTCCCTGCTCCCTGCTCCCTGCTCCCTGCTCCCTGCTCCCTGCTCCCTGCTCCCTGATCCCTACTCCCTACTCCCTGCTCCCTTCTGTCTCAACCTGAACCAGGATTTTGCTGAGGATTAGAAGAGCCAAGAAATTCAGATTGAATCTCCTCCAATTCCAGATCAAGTTTAGTTTTAGTTTTTGGTAAACTACTAGACCCACCAACCTGAGAACCAAGGGTTTGATGGGTTAATTTATGGTTCGGATTACCCATAATTTCAGACTTCAATTCTTCTAATTCTTGAGCAATCCTTTTATTCAATCCCCCAACTGCTGGCTTTGATGGTACAGTAGGTTTGATAGGTGTAACTGGTTTTCGTTGCCCTAGAGGTGTAACTGGTTTTTGTTGCCTTAGAGGTGTTGCGGGAGTTGTCTGAGCATGCAAATCTTGACTTACCTCAGCCGCTGATTGATAACGTCGGTTAATAGCCCCCGCTATCATCTTGTCTAGGATGCGACCAAGCTGATCACTAATAGGATGACTCAAAAAGTTGCGCCACACCCAGACACCCTCCCTGACATCAAATAAATCACAGGGGTGCCTATTGGTCAACAAATGAAGACAAGTGATACCAAGACTATAGATATCACTGGCAAAAACTGCTCTACCAATACTTTGCTCTGGTGATACATAACCAAATGAGCCAATCGCTGTGCCAGTTTTGCCTAGACTAGTGCCAGTAGCAGCTTTCGATGCTCCAAAATCAACTAGAACCAGTTGACCAGGGACCTGGGTTGCTCCCCCGACAACCGAAGACCTTAAACTCCTGCGGCGAATAATGTTTTCTGGCTTGATGTCCCGGTGGATGACATGATGTTGATGAACAAATTGCAGCAATGGCAGCAAATCATCCAGTAGCGCCCGAATTTGTGCTTCATTAAATCCACCCCGACTGGCCAGTTCTTGGACTAAGTTTTGTCCATCGATAAACTCTTGCACCAAATACTGTTGGCTATCTTGACAAAAATACGCCAGCAGTTCCGGAATTTGAGGATGTTTGCCCAACTCATCCAGCCGTACCGCTTCCAGGGTGAATAACTCAGCTGCCTTTTGAACCGTGTTGGTTCCCTGGGCTTGGGGAAAAAACTGCTTGATGACGCAGGGAGGTTTAGAAGGTTTATCTTCATCCACAGCCAAGAAGGTTTTACCAAATCCACCCTGACCTATAGGTTTAATCCCTCGGTATCGCTCTTTCAGCAGCAACTTCGAGCCACAGGCAATGCAAAATTTAGTTCCTTCTCGATTTTTGGGATTGGGGCAAGTGGGATTGAGACAGTAGCTCATTATCGTGGTCAGCAGTCGGTCTTTTATCTATAATTATATATTGCCCTATATACGAATAGATAAACAATGATGTGATCAGGAGTAATGGTGACAGTAGGGGATTTTTTGATCTTATCTAGCTGATCTCCCTATCCCCTCATTATCTAATTACCTGATTACTTCCAACCCTGATAGCAATTCTCAAGGAATTGTGATAATTTTTGAGGCCATATTCCCTACTCCCTACTCCCTACTCCCTACTCCCTACTCCCTACTCCCTACTCCCTACTCCCTACTCCCTGTTCCCTTTGCTATATGTTCCATAATTGCTTGTCGGAAGCCCAGTACTACTAAAGTATTGGACAGGGTTAAAAAAAACTCAGCACTGCCATGTAGCCAATCCACATCAGCTAATGCTTCCTGATAAGCTACCTTGGAATAAATTCCAGCTGGGATGGTAACAAAAACAAACACCAAGAGGACGTAAAATCCGATTAGCGCTAAACGGGGTGTTTGTCCAGAACGAGTGAGAAACCACAAGAATCCTAGGTAAGGAAATAGGGAAATAGCAAATAATGTGTCTTTAGAAATCATCTGAATATCAGGAAAAATGCTTGTCAAAATGATTCGTAAAACGTAAGCATTCAGCCGTCAGCCGTCAGCCGTCAGCCGTCAGCCGTCAGCCGTCAGCTGATAGCTGATAGCTGATAGCTGATAGCTGATAGCTGATAGCTGATAGCTGATAGCTGATAGCTGAGTGCTGACCGTAAAACTTATCCCTGGCATTGGTAGCAACCCTACGCTGAACGCCAAATCCACCAAGCTGCTCCACAGAGGGTACAGTTACCTACAACCGTCATCGCTGCTTGGACTGTAACCATCCACTCCAGGGATTGTTGGTTGTCAAAAAAGTGCCAGGTTATAGCACACATAGCACTGACCAATGCTGGTAACATGGCAAAAGACAATGCCCACCATGCACGATTGCCAGTAATTTCACCATAGGTCCAGATTAACCAAATTGCAGCAATCCACTCGATAACACTGGAAATGTGAATAATCCAAGTTGGAATTGATAGAGCATGCATAAAAAACTTAGGAGTACAGACTAATGGGTAATGGGTAATGGGTAATGGCTTAGGAGTAATCACAGTTAGTAATTTTTAAATTAGTAATTTAAAAGTTACCAAAACCCAAGCTTGATAATAGTGATGCTTCTAGACATCCTCTTATCTTCAGTTTACTTGTTTGATTATACCAAGATTATACCAGATACTTCACATAACATTTACACTAGTATTAGTAATAATCCCTAATACTTAATCCTATCATGCCTAATGCTATCCTGGCTAAATAAAATAGTATAATCACTTACACAATCAAAAAGCCTCGATGCTATCGTCGGAATTAAACACATTCTGATTATTATAACTATGACATCAGTTTTTAAAAAAGGTGGTTTCGAGAACAGTGATTTTAGCAATTGGGAGGCTATTGGCGATGCTATAATTGAAACAGAGGTATTTGGAATCACCCCAACTCAAGGAAGCTACCAAGCATTAATTACCAATGGAAACCAGTCTGTCAGCATTGCTCAACTGGAAAAATTCTTGGGGTTAAACACAACAGAGTTAGATCAAGTAGGCAATGGGAATGTTAATCAAGGCTCAGCCATCCAATTCATCCCAATTACTGTAGAAGCTGGGGACATTTTGACCTTTGATTGGAACTTCATCACCAATGAAAACACTGCCAACAATGTTTATAACGATTTTGCCTTTGTCTCTATCTCCTCAGGGGACCTGTTGGAAGTAGCAGATACAACTAGTGACTTTGTCGCCTCCACGACTTCTTTTAATTCACAGACTGGCTACAAAACATTTACTTACGAGTTTACAACAGCTGGCACTTTTACTGTCAGTATAGGAGTGGTGGATATGACCGATTCTACGGTTGACTCTGGGCTGCTGATTGATAACCTTACACTGAATGGCTTGATATTTGAAGATGACTTTGACCCGGATATAGATAATAGCCAATGGGCAGAAATTAGCAATGGTGAAGTTAATACCAACTTTGGTGGCGATGGCAACTCCCTTTGGTTTGATGGCGGTTCTCCAGAAGATAACTCCCGTTATGCTATTACCGAATCCCTAGATGTTTCCCGTGGCGGTACTATTTCCTTTGACCTGATCATTGGTAATATCATTGGTAATAGTAATAATGGAGGCGAAAATGCAGATTCTGGGGAAGATATCGCTCTTGAATATTCCATTGATAGCGGTATCTCTTGGATAAGACTGGGTTTGTATGACACAGAAGACTACATCAGTTGGACAACTATTACTGAGAGCATTGACACCGATGCTATAACTAGTGCTACTCAGTTCCGCTGGCTACAGCTTAACCATAGTGGTTCTGGATTCGATAACTGGGCTATTGATAATGTACATATTGATTTGCTTTAGATTATGAATCACTATAATCATCTGTTTTATAGCAATTATAGCTATGAGGTACACAATTTCTGGATTTTAGGGAACAGGGAACAGGGAACAGGGAACAGGGAACAGGGAATAGGGAATAGCGATGGGCTGCATCAAGAGGTGCGACCCGTGGCGAATTTAATTCTTAATGGTAAGAGCGCACCTAACAGGGAATCAACGTCAAAGAAGACTGTACCTCATAACTGCGAGAAACGCTATATTTAATTAATCTAAACTCAAGCCGAAAAAAGAAAAAGAGGGAAAAAGCCTAGGTTAACTTTACATACCTAATTGATATGCCTAGGTTGACCATTTCCCCTGTAAATGGATAAATTAATCTGATGATTGCCGTATCTGCTTTATTTCAATCCTTAGTTCAATTAAGAGCTGCTATTTCTAGTTTAGATAATAGCTCTTTCTCAACGTATTCCAGGTGATGTAAATCCTCAGCTACAATTAATAGAGTGACATCCCCTTGAGTTCGTAAGGTGTCAAATTCATAAGGAAAGACAAAATTCGGATTACCATTACCCTGGTAGATTAAGGAACCAATCTTTTCCCTTAGGGTGCTAAAACTACAAGGTTCGATTTTAAGTCTCAAAACCTTCCAGCATCCATCGTAGTCACTAGAACCAAACAAATTGTCAAGAATGAAAAATGCAAAGGACGATCCGTTCAGTCGGGCGTTGTTTTCGATGGGAAATATTCCTTGATCTGTGACAATATAATCGATGCCTAAGATGCCAAGATAGCCATCATCCCGCATCTGCTGGGCTATTTTGAAGGAGTAATCGCGAATTAACCCTTCTATCCGTCTTGAATAGGGTTTTCCTTTCACGTTACCGATATGTTTTAACCCATTAAACAGCTGGCATGTTATGCCCAGATGAGCAATTTCTCCATTGCTGCCAATCATCCACTGGTCATTGGGGGATGTAATGACTTTGAGGAATGGCTCAATTAAAAAACAACTTTCTCCTGATGCCAGCATTTTTGGCATCTCAGTGTCGAGGTTACTGCTGTTAACTTTATAAAGTGATGAGCCTACACACCCTTGTGCGCCCCGGATCAGTAACGTCTCATAATCCTTAAGCCAACCTAAGATTTCCTGTCGCAGTTCTGTCTCAAAATCCTCAGAGTATGATGATTTACTCAGGATAGTTCCTGGTACTGTGGGAATACCAAGAGACTGACACAGGGACTTGAAGGTGGACTTGTCAAAATACTTTAAGGTAATAGACTGATCGCAGCCAAAAAAAACGGCATCAATGGTTGACGCCGCCTGTTTATCTACATCTGCCGAATAATAAGGAACAAACACCAACGGTTTTCCTATAGATGCAAGAAATGCTCTTACTTCATCCGCTTTTTGCATTATCAGCTCTGAGAGCAGTGCTGGTTCATTTTCACGGTTGAAGGCAAAGACTTTCTGGGGTCCTAAGCCAAGATTTTTCAGCCAGTCGTAGTACTCTGGATCCAGATTTCCAGGAATCATCACGACATCGTCTGAACCAGCTACAGCTAGGGCTCTTGACGCCCAAGCTTCGAGTGTATTCTTGCCCTGATAGTAGGGTTGGCTTCGGATATCGAAGGCAAATACCCTGACTTGATCGGAATTTGAGGAAATCAAGTCCAGAATAGAGCTTGATTTTGCGATCGCATTTGAGTTTACGCTTGAGTTCAATGCATCCTCTTGATTGGTGTGATTACCAATTAGCCTTTTGCTGCCAGAAGCACCATCCATATGCTTACTCCATACAGACCTAACATACGACTTATTACAAATTACAAGCGAAATTAGAAATGAACCTATCTCCGTCTAGGAGTAGGACAAACTTTGTCCGCTGCTACCCTCTAACTTAACTGTGAGCAGTTAACCATAATAACTGCTCCAGAGTCAAGACCGATACTTTTTAGCTACCAGAATCTACCAAAGGTAAATTCTGGCTCACTAATGCAAGCTGATTTCTCAGCCAGGGGGTATCTCCCAAGGCATGGCCGTAGGCCACGCTGCGCGAACGCAGAAATATTCCACGAGCGCCGTTGATGTCTCTATCCATCGTCCGACCATCAACCTTTGATTTAATTACTTTACTTCCACCGATGTTGACTAATTCCCCTGTCCAGCTGACAGTTTTACTAGTATAAGCTTCACAAACATCTACGACAGTTTTCCCCACCTCTTGGGCTTTGTGCTTCAGAAATTATTTGAACCGATAATGAGCGAAATTCAGCATATTCCGGACAGTTTTTGATCTGATTCTTCTGCTACCTCTCTTCGACATTTGAGCTGTTTCAAAAGTTGGAATCAAAATTACGTCAAAGTTGTCAACTAGGAATTTAGCTGTCTTATGATGAAGCTCATTTATCAGGTTCTGAATCTTGATTACCATTCGTCGAGCAGCTTTTCTCATTCGACGCTTCTGCCCACGCTTGGCTTTACTAATCCTTGATAACAGGTTGTCTAGATGCTGGCATATTCGCGCTTATTCTGGAAAAATCTCCGTGCCCAATCTTTCCCACAGATTTTTCACTAAAAAAAGTAATAAAAGTCCTGACTCCAGGGTCTAAAGCAACCACTATACCTTGGTTTTCGGCTTTTGTGTTAGTTACTTTGTGGGGGACAATTAGATAGTAATCCCCATTGTTACTGGTCAGTCGGCAGTCACAAATATTATCGGGAAGATTTTCAGAATATGTCAGCCTTCCTAATTTTGTGTGATATATCCCCACAACAGAAACTGCTGACTTTGGGATATAGCAAGACTGGATTGGGTTTTTACGAGATCTGAATTTTACTCGTTGAATAAGTGATGTCTTTTTATACTTTTTCTTGGCCTCCTGGACAGCGGTGCAAGCATCCTTTATCGCTATAGATTTGATTTGATAAGGTACTACTTTACACCACTCCGGAAGGTCATTTAGTATTTCGGTTTTAATAGCTTTCCAGTTAGCTTTTACTTCTCCATTCTGGAGGATTTTGACGGTTTTATTGAACACATAGCGGGACACTCCAAACCATTGCCGAACAAGCGAGCGCTGTTCAGAGCTTAGGAACACTCGAATCTTCTTTGATTTTCTTCCCGTACTTCCGGAGTCCGTGAACCCTACAGGAGAAGACGTGAATGATGGAGAGAAGATCTGCGGTAAGCTCTGACTCTGGACAGCTTTCAGGTTGGTCGAGAACCAGGATTTTTCCAGCGTTGATGCCGACCAAGTACTCAATGAGTTCAAACCCGAATCGGGTAAGTCGGTCTCTACAGGCAACAACAATCGTGAGCTGATCTCCGCGCACAATTCGCTCCAGTATGGTTCTAAGTCCTTTCCTTTTGTAGTTGAGTCCTGAACCGATGTCAAAGATGATTTCCGCTTCCGGGAAGAGTGAATGGAGGTATGCGATTTGGCGGGCGAGGTCGTCTTTTTGTTTAGTAGAACTGACTCGGCAATAACAGATTGTGAACTGACTAGACTGGGAACTTGCTTGACTTCTTCCGAAGGTGAGCAAGCTTTCGACGTCGAATAGTCGAGTTCCTCCCGGCGTCTTTTCGCACTTAATCGTTCCATTATCCGCGTATTTCCTTAATGTATTTTTGGAGAGTCCCGTAAGTTCGACCGCCTTACGGAGTGGAATGAGTGCCATATTTTTACTCTAGCACACATATTGGAAGATTGTGGGAGATATTGGAATATTTTTGTTTGCTATAACAAGCCTTGGATCAGTTAGCGCCCTGCCTTAGTTAGGGAGTGAGGGGACGCGGGGCAGGTATAGATTTTACCATAGTTATGGTGTCTTTAGTGATAGGTAGCGGGAAGCCAGGGTCCCCCTGCTCAAAGTTCTGGCTTCCAACTTTTTGGTCAATTTGGGTTTGACCACTTTTTTGATAACGCAAAAAACTTAAATAACGCAATTAACGCCTAAAAGTTCGGAAATTATTTTTATAATCGGAGATGTATCCAAATCAACATAAATCAATAAGGAGTTCAGCAGTTGCTCTACATATAGTGATGACGTAACCATTGCTCCCCTACAATTAGGGTTAAGGAACACAAGCAAGGGTAAGTCCTGTCAATAAAAACTAATCACAAATGACTAATGACTATTAGTTACCAATTCCTGGCAAGAGCCGCAATATAAAGGAGTTTTATCAATGAGGCGATGGCGACCCATACTGTTGCTTGTGGCTTTTGTCCTAACTATAGTTCTCTCTAACTGCGTTAGCCCTTCTAATTGGATTGGGACAAATACCCCTGAGAGTCCTACTCCTACTGTTTCTGAGAGCCCTACTCCTACTCCTACTCCTACTCCTACTCCCAGCCCTACTCCCAGCCCTACTCCCAGCCCTACTCCTACTCCTACTCCTACTCCTACTCCTACTCCTACTCCTACTCCTTCCCCAACTAAACCTCCTAAGGATTCCAAGGGAAGGACAATCGTTTACGGAGCAGTGGGACAACCAGAAAACCTAGAACCAGGTAATATCAGCGACCGGGAATCCCTGGTTGTCCAGAAACAAATTTACAATCGCCTGGTGGAATACAAGCTGGGAACCATTGAACTGGAACCGGGATTAGCTACTGATTGGGAAGCGTCTCGGAATAGCAGAGTTTGGACATTTAAACTGCGCCAAGGGGTCAAGTTTCATGACGGCACTGATTTCGATGCTGAAGCAGTTAAGTTCAATGTCGAGCGTTGGTGGGACCCGGAAAACAAATACGGCTATCGCGATAAAGACAGAAAGTATCAAATTTGGGCTGATTTATTTGGTGGCTTCAAGGGAAACTCGAAATCCCTATTACAACAGATAGTCATCAAAGATAAGTATACAATTCAATTTGTCCTGAAACAGCCCTTAAGCATTTTTCCAGCGATGATTGGGTCAGGCTACTTTGGTATCGCTAGCCCAACCGCCATCAAGAAAGCAGGTTCTAAGTATGGTCGTGAGTCATCTCTAGCGGTAGGGACAGGTCCCTTTAAATTCAAAGAGTGGCGTAATGGCAAGGAAATTATCCTAGAAAAGACCCCAAACTACTGGAAACCAAACCTACCTAAAGCAGAAAAGGTAATCGTGCGGTTCATCCCGGATATTAGCAAACGCCTGACCATGTTGAAATCTGGAGAGATTGACTTCACTTCAGACCTAGTTCCTAAGCAATTAGAAAATTTAGTTGGTGAGGCTAACCTCAAATCTATTTTCCGTCCCTCCTTCAACGTCGGATATCTATCCCTCAATACCAACTACAAACCCCTTTCCAAACAAAAGGTACGGATTGCGATCGCATTAGGAATTAATCAGCAAAAGATTGTCGAAAAATATTGGCAGGGTTTAGGAGAGAGTGATGCTCACTTCACCCCACCCCTACTGGATTGGTCTGAGTCATCTAATTTTGGTAGCTATAAATATGATCCAAAGCTAGCCAAGCAACTACTGAGGGAAGCTGGCTACCCCAAAGGCTTTGACCTGGAACTCTGGTATATGAAAATATCCCGCCCCTACTATCCTGATCCGAAAGCGATCGCCCAAGCCATAGCTGATGACTTGGGTAAGATTGGCATCAAGGTTTCTTTAAAAACAAAACCCTGGAAAGATTATCTCAAAGACCGACAAAAGTCTCCTGGTTTCCAAGGGTTTATATTGGGTTGGACTGGGGAATATGGCGACCCAGATAACTTCTACTATTCCCACTTCGGACCTAATGCTACCGCTGACCTTGGACGTTGGAAGAATAACCAAATCCTACGGCTATTGGAAACCGGTCGTAAGACCCAAGACAAGGATGCTAGGGCAAGAATCTATCGCCAAGTGGATAAAATTTTATTTGAACAAGCCGTGCGCATTCCCATTGTCCACTCCCAACCGCTTTTAGGTAAGCGAGCCAATATTCAAGGCTGGAAGCCCAGTCCACTCGGTTCAGAATCTTTTGAAACTGTGGATAAGATTTAGATAGAACACTATAATTACAAATGTGTAACTTCAAAGGTAACAACTCTTGGGACAAAAACTCTTGGGACAAGTAATACTGCTCTAGGCTTTTTATTTGAGATGTAAACAGAGGAGTGAGGCCAAAAGCGAACAGCGAACAGGGCAAATGTCAGAGTAGGAAAGAGTTACGAGTAGTTTTTGTCATTCAGAAAAATAGGCATAGTTTTTCATGACCTATTTGTAAAGGCTATATATCCAAAAGGGAACTAGTTCGATGACAAAAAAAAGGAATACATCTAGAGACGGATTTAGGAACCGGTTAGAAAACTTGGCTTTAAACAACTTCAAGGGGATTTGGGACTTTATTCAAAGCAACGACTATCTCAAACGTCAAGCCAACAAAACAATGATTAACAATGTCGTCTACAAAATTCCCACTCGTCCCCATAAGTTAAGCGCGATCGCACCCTATACTTCTTGGGACTCATTAACAGACCGAACCTGGAGCGGACGACATTTACCCCCCGATCCAGAGTTCAACAAACCAGGGAACCTTCCCCCTCTCGAAGACCTTGCTGTTTTGTTTCGCAAACAAGAGGGGAAAACCATCTATTCCGAGAAGTCTACCCTGCTGTTTCCCTATTGGGTGCAGTGGTTTACGGATGGCTTTTTGCGCACTGATCACTACAATAAATTAAAGAATACCTCTAACCACGCCATCGATTTATGTCCCGTCTATGGGTTGAACAGAAAATCTACAGACATGCTGAGGTCCCATCAGGGCGGGAAACTGAAAAGCCAGATTATCAATGGTGAAGAATATCCTCTCTTCTATTACGACGATCCAGAACAGGGAGTGGTCAAGCCAGAGTTTGACGGGTTGTATGAGCCGCTCAATGATGAGAAGCGACTCGACCCAGCCAAGAAAGCCAAACTATTTGCCATGGGTGTAGAACGAGCCAATGTCCAAATTGGCTATGTAATGCTTAATGTGCTGTGTCTGAGGGAACACAATCGCCTGTGTGATTTACTGGCTAAGCATTATCCCGATTGGGATGACGAGCGACTCTTCCAAACGGCCAGAAACATCGTGATGGTCGTAATCATGAAAATTGTGGTGGAAGAGTATGTTAATCACATTACCTCCTATCACTTCAATTTGATTGTCGATCCCCCAGCTTGTACCAATCAGAAGTGGTATCGCCAGAATTGGATGACAGTGGAATTTAATTTGGTATATCGTTGGCACAGTGCCCTTCCCGAGACTCTGACCTATGACAGCAAGCAAATTCCCATGGTGGATAGCCTCTGGAATAATGAGATGCTGATCAATAAAGGCTTGGGACAATTGTTTGAGGAGACTTGTTCCCAACCAGGCACCAGAATTGGTTTGTTTAACACGCCAGAATTCCTGATACCTATTGAATTGAAAAGTATCGACTTAGGTCGTCAAGCTCAACTGGCCAGCTATAATGATTACCGGGAAATGTCTAAGTTTCCCCGGGTGACGGATTTCGATCAGATCACAGCTGATGAAGATACTCAAAGGGAACTAAAACGGTTATACGGTGATGTCAACAATATTGAATTCTATGTGGGACTCTATGCCGAGGATGTGCCACCAAATGCGACAGTACCTCCCTTGGTTAACCGACTGATAGCAATTGATGCGTTTTCCCAAGCATTGACCAATCCCCTGTTGGCAGAAAATATCTTCAACGAAGAAACCTTTTCCCCGGTCGGTTGGGAAGTAATACAAAACACAAATACTCTCTCAGATATGGTAAACCGCAATAGTCCACAGCAGGATAAAAACTATCAGTCTAAAAAATATAAAGTAACATTTGACAATCCGTAAGCAAGGCATCGGGTATTGTCAAGGAAAAATTCAACAAAAAATTTAGCTGGGTCTCTGATTGAGAAATTACCAGTTAAGTAAAATTTGAGTCTCAATCACCAGCTATCTGCTCACTGAATTTGACAGTACCCGATCAAACCCACTGGTATCCTCAAGGAGTGTTTATCAAAACCAATTCCTCAAAATTTTTCTATAAAAAATAACCATGAAGCTATTTACAGAATATCCCGAAAAGGACGAACAAAACTATTACAACCTTGTAGCCGAGCAAGTCATGCTTCAGATGGATAAGCTTTACAAGGATCAGGAACGGGCTTTGCGAGACACCCATGCCAAAACCCACGCCTCGGTGGAGGGAAACCTAGAAATTTTTGATTTTGATGAACAGAGCATTAAAAGCGAACTGGCGAAACGAACTCGGCTTACTCAAGAACAACTCAATGGGATTTCCCTCAAGCAAGGACTTTTTGCGACACCGAAACAATATCCTGTTCAGCTGCGATTTGCCAATGGGCGAACAAATGTTGAAAACGACTATGTCGAAGACACACGCTCAATGTCTGTGAAAGTGATTGGTGTGGAAGGAGAAAGCTTTGAACAAAGCTACGAGCCAAACACTCAAGATATTATTGTTCAAAATGCCAAGATCTTTTTTATCAAAACCATCAAATATTATTATGAATTTTTTGGCTCCATAGTTGAGTCAGAGCAAGCTGCCCAGAAGTGGCTCAGGAGTCATCCCAGGCAATTGCTAGCCTTAGCTAAAGTAACAGCTCGAACCCCAAAGAGTTTATTAACGGAACGGTATTGGAGTGGTTCTGCTTATGCCCTTGGACTCAAACCAGATTTTGATCAGTCTCAACCGGGCCTAGTTCCTGTTGAGTATCCCGCTGTGATCAAATATGCATTTACCCCTGTTTCATGCCAGCCTCCCCATCAAAGCATTCGATATCAGTCCCGACCAGGTATTCCCAAACTTCCCTTCATCAATCGCGCCAAGGCTCTGGGATTGGATGGAAGCAAACCGGACAATTACTATCGAGACGAGCTGATCGAACAACTATCGAAAACCGATGCCCTGTATTGCTGGGACTTTGGCATCCAATTCCAAACCAACCCGAAAATGTCCATTGATGATGTCACAATTCGTTGGAGTGAGAAGAAGTCACCATTTTTTACCGTTGGTCGCCTTACTGTCAAGCATCAGATCATCGATTTTGACAAACAATACGACTCTGCTGAAAACCTGCGATTTTCCCCGTGGAATGGCTTAGTGGTTCATCGTCCTGTGGGAGCTCTCAACCGGCTACGTAATATAGTTTATCCGATTGTGGCTAAGTATCGTTATCAAAAACGGGGACTCAACTACTAGTCTTTTAAGTTAAGCATACATGTTACTTGTTAAGTGTTACTTGTTACTTGCCAATTTTAAATTTTCAAGTAACAAGTAGTGTAACCCTAAACCTCAATTCTCCATACCGCTATCTATCCAGCGCTCAAACAGATCGATTAGCTCGTCCGACCAGCAAGCATCATAAGGGAGAGAACCTTCGTTAAGTCGTTCTCGAAGCTTTTCCCCATTGGCTCGAACATTTTCTACATCATTGAGATCGATACCGTCTAACCGTTGCAGTGTTTCCAGATCAAAATCTCGAAAGAGTGGTCTAATATCCGATCTGTACCCCACCCGCTCAGATTTTCGGAACTGTTCCCAAGATGGCAGGGGCTCAAGGTTGGGTTCTCGTTCGTGGTGAACACCAATCTGTCCTGGTGGCTCGTTATCTGGTGCTTGAGCATCAATCCACTCGCGGACAAACTCTTGTCTGGAACTATCTACTAACGGTCGATAGCGGGGCATTTTGCCAGTTTTACTAGAACTCTCTAATCGACTTACTAGTTCCGATCCTTCTGCGGTCAGGTTGCAGTCGTCTTCATTGCGACGGAGAAAAGGCCGATTAAACATATGCAATTGCACAAATTGCTCGCGATTGATTCCCGCCCAGAAATTGCTGTGGGCATCGATAGAAAACCCCCGCACTGCTTCTTCCAGAATGCGAGCCACCTTTTGGAAAGATTCTGTCCGAGCATGGGTGGGGATAGACTGACCCGCAGCCAACGCCTCTAAAATGCTCAACCGTCCCCGATCAGACCTCTGCAAATCCTCCAAAAAGGGGTCTTTCTGGTCGGGACTCCCATCATCCTGAAGCGCTTTCTCGACTAGGGTTAATGAAGCCTTGACCACATCTAAATGGACTCGCCAACGATCCCGTTCTAAATCTGGCAGATCGAGGGTATAGGGCAACTGGAAAGGAGGGCCGGCCGTCACCCCATTGTATAATTTTAGAGGCAGCCGCACCATTTTCTGGGCAATTTTCTTCAGATGGCGCATTTCATCGAAGGCCCACAATAGCAACAGGCCGCGCGGAGTGCGATCGCCTTTATCGGGCCCTGAAGATACATAGCGACGACCCGTTATTTTCAAGAAATGGATTAGAAAAGCCAGCAGTAACCGATAGCGTAAGTTGAACAGGTGTCCCCAGTTACGGGCGCGAGGGTTGGCAATATAGCCCCGTTCCTCAAAGGCAGCACGGATATAATCATCAAGATTGCGTTTCCCCAATATGGGACGCGGCGGCGTGGTGCTGGGGTTAGTTGCCACTGGCCAGACAAATTCGACCCCCTCATTCTTCAACTTTTCAAAATCTTTGTAAAGTTGAAAGAATCGCTCAAAATGGGAGTCAACCGTAGAGCCATAGCCTTCCCCTTGTTCGGCAATGATTTCGAGAGCTTTGACCGCCTCTTTGCGTAAGGTGGTGGGATGAGAGCCTTCAAAGGTATCCACATAAACTCGTCGAGACTCAGACTTATCATTGCTGCCAAGACCCTCATCATAGCCCCAATCATCCCAGGTGCCTTGGAGGTCGATTCGGTCTGTATGAAAGTCTTGGTCTTTGAGTCCCTCTTCTGGATTGCCAAATAGTTCTATCAGACGCTCGTAAATCGCTCCCACATGCTGAATTGGACGACCGTCATTGGCACGCCGAGCAATTTTGGCAATATATAGGAGCCTTTGCCATGTTTTATCATCAATATCCCCCTGTTCGGCAGGCCGTTCGGCGGTAATATACTTGGCTAATGACTGCTTTGATAAGGGTTCGAGTTTAAAACGGAATGGATAGAGCTTGCTTTCAAAGGGCGAGTCTTCCCGCTCAAAATTTAGGGGAGCGCCAATCAGGTGCAGCAAGTTCTGTACCGTCATCAGATGCCCCATTTCTTCCCGTGCTAGTTGAGCCAATCGCTGGTAGAGCGATCGTACTCGTCCCTTTGTCTCATGATTTGTTTGATCGTCGCGCACGGAATAGGCAGCATAGAGGTACTGAACCATTAAAGCGTGTTCCACTTCGGCTGCGACCGTTAGCAATAAGGCCGCTTCATCTCGCGGGTTCCGTTCGATCTCAAAACTCAGGGGCAATTTTGTTAGTTCGAGGGTTGCGATCGCAGCCTCAGATGGAGGTTGACAAACCAGAACCTCTAGGGGTATCTCATAGGTTTTTGTCATCACATTAGTCCTCTCTAAGTACATGGGGAGTCGTAGCAGTTAAGGCGAGTCGATCTCCAGTGCGTTCTGGGAAAATCAGCCGACTTTCTGATTCGTTGTCACAGGTGACGCGCGCCATGAACTGTCCAGGGGCTAACTTTTGCCCGCTGTCATCTCGTAAATCCCAGGAGATCGGGCGAGGGCCCTCTGCGGGATTCCGTTCCTCTAGCAACGTCCGTACTTTTCCCGCAAACCGATCATAGAGAACCACAGATAAGTTTGTTGCGCCCTCGGGTACGGTGAGGGGAATCAGAACCTGATCTGCAGTGATGTGAAGTTCCGTTGCCCCGAGCAAGCGGTTACCGGCTACTTCCCTCTCTGTTGGCTCGTGTAATTCTTGATTGGTGTATTTATAAACAGTGTTACCGGAGGCGTAAGCGACAGTGACAGACCCGTCGCTAACAAAGCGAAATCGGTTGATATATTGACCTATATTGGGACTAGGGGGACAAGAATAGCCCGGATCGGGTTTTGGCCAATCGGGGGTCAGGTCGCTCCAGGTGAAACCGCCATCTGTTGTCTCGCTAGTACGACCGCTCTCAAAAACTTGATCTCCCCAACCGCCAACCCAACCAACCTGACGATTCAAAAAACCAATGCCTTCCAGGTTCTCATTAATCATCTGACCGTTGCTGTTGCGAATTTCCTGTCGTCGCCAGGAGTTACCCCCGTCTTCAGTGATTAAAATCGCCCCTGCCTTCAGATTCTCACAGGCAACTACCCCAAATTCCGGATCGTCATCTAAAAATTGGATTTTCCAGCCCCATTCCCCTAATGGAACATTGATATCTCCGAGCATATCTTGCCAGGTGTTGCCACCGTCTGTTGTTTTCAGGACTGTAGGCACAACATCAGAACGACGGGGGTTAGGCCGCACCGAACGACCCCCGACAACCCAACCTGTCTGGTCATCTTTGAAGTAGATATCCACCAGAAGGGTAGCCACATCTTCCATATCCCTAACAAACCAGCTTTGACCGCCATCATTTGTTTTGAAGAAGCGTGCCGGTCGTTCGGGGTAGTTGGTTCCTGATGCGAATACGTTCTCTTGGTCAAGTACCCAAAGTCCGCAAACGGCTGAGGGGGCATCGGCTGGCAAGTTCTCTACTAAAACCCAGTTTTTACCGCCATCACTGGTGTGGTAGAGTTGTTTCCTTGGGGTTACGCAACCAACCCAACCGATCTGTTCGTCCAGCATATGAATGCAGCGAAAGTAAACCCCCTGTAACTGTTCTTGGATCTTCCAGTGACCTCCGCCATCTTCGGTTTTTAGGATTTGTCCATTCCCGTTAACAGCCCAACCAACATTAGGATTGATGAAAAAAATATCGTCATAACGACCGGCCAATGGTGCTGGTGTAGCCACCCACCGATAGCCATTGTCTCTCAAGTTCATGTTAACCCCCTGTCCAAACATTGCCGTTTTTAAAACGCTTTTCGCAATCTTTCATTACCTTTTTTTATGTCATAAAAGACAGACAACTGTATTGGGTTGATTTATTCTCTAATTTCTTTAAGATTACATCTTCAGATCAACACCAGTGACAAGATATTATTTAAATGTAATATTTATTTAGACAAAGAAACAATTATTCTTAATCATTTTCACTCATCATTGGCGTAATAAAGACTAGGGACTTCCAAAAAATTAATGATCCAGAAAGTCATTAGCAAGCGATCGCTACCCATGAGGCATATGAGTAAATGAGCAAAAACACTCGTTTTTGTCTATAGACTGTTTTGCTGGTTGACTGACAAAAGTTCACATAGCGCGATCGGTACAGGAATCGGTGTAGCGGCGCGCTACCCTACGAAAACGTAAGCATTCAGCTATCAGCTATCAGCTATCAGCTATCAGCACCTCAAGTATCAGACGAATTAAAGTAGGGTGGGCAAAGTAATATAATCATTAATACTCAAAACAATCAAACTGTGTCTTGATGCAGTCGCTCATGGGGGAAACCCCCAAGACCGCGCTGCATCGCTTTTTGCCCACCCTACAAGCTATCAGACGAATTAAAGTAGGGTGGGCAAAGTAATATAATCATTAATACTCAAAACAATCAAACTGTGTCTTGATGCAGTCGCTCATGGGGGAAACCCCCAAGACCGCGCTGCATCGCTTTTTGCCCACCCTACAAGCTGATAGCTGACTGCTGACGGCTGACCGCTGACCGCTGAATGCTTACACGAAAACTCATCTGACTTTGAACAAAAATCAAAGGAGCTTTTGCGTAAGCAACGATAATTTCGAGTACTCTCAAATCCACCAAGGATAACATCGCAAATAATTGAGCAATGTTTCGGGCTTGTTGACAATAAACCGGTCGATTCTAGATTTTTTATACTATTGTTTACCTTGTTGCTGTAATTTATAATACAAATTTAGATGCGTTTACCCTGGTGCTACAACAACCTCAGCTACTTCAGACCAATCTAGGAAATCATTAGGGTTTAAGGCTTCTCGGGTATCTACAAATGTTGCGGCTTGGGCAGTACTTGTGAGTAATACAGTTCCTATGGCAGTTGCTAATAAGGTTTTCATTGCTGTTGACTACAAAATATTTTCGTAGTTCATCATAATTTTCGTAGTTCATAATACAGTTGATTTAGATCTACTAATCTATAGCAGAAGTAATTTTGTTATAATCTTTATCTACTTAAGGAATGTGAAAAAAAATCTTGCTAAAATCTTTATAGATCACAACCTGAGGGGGTGACAGTTCGGCTATCATTATTATCTGGTCTGGATTTATTCAATTCAGTTACCAAACTTATAAATAAACCCGATTTTTCGACCACTTGGATGAAAGAATCAGGGATTGAGTTTCCAGTAATTGAAAATATGCTCATAACTGTCTATATATAGTTTGGGCTCATAAGTTTGGGCTCATAGTGACCTTAAACTTAGAGCTGGCAAGTACTTTGGGTCCCTTGTCGCCCCCCCAGCTCCTTCGTAATAAGTTAGCTATCAGCAGTCAGCTAACACCCTAGCAGCTTCCACAAGACTAAATCACAGCAATACATTCAATCTCGACTAAAACATCCTTAGGTAGTCGGGAAACCTCAACACAGGCACGAGCTGGAGCCTCTTCCTCGTTAAAGTATTTGGCATAGATCTGATTTACTGTCGCAAAATCATTCATATCTGCCAGAAATACCGTGGTTTTGACTATGTCTGGGATTTTAGCTCCAGCAGCGACTAGGATAGCTTCAAGATTAGCCATTACCTGTTCTGTCTGCTTGGCTACATCATTACCACCAACAATTTCACCGGTGCTAGGGTCAAGGGGAATTTGACCAGCTACAAAAATCATTTGACCGCTGACTGCGATCGCTTGATTGTATGGTCCTACTGGTGCTGGGGCATTGGGGGTACGGATAATCTTTCGTGTCATGGTCTTCAGTTGTTTCAGGATGGACAAGTTGACACATTCCAAGATAGCAGTTTGAGGATTCCTATCTCAGCCTTATCCATGACCAAAAAAATTGGGTCTCAAGCCCCGTCCTTCGCTGGATAGAAACCTGTTTATTGTGGAGTCTTAATCAATAAGTTTTAACCAAAGGTGCGCTTTCCGTTCTCCGTAGGAGACGCGGGGCGCGTTCGGCGAATTAAATTCGCCACGGGTCGCACCTCTTTTACCCATAGCCTGCCAACCATAAAGACTCCACTATCTTACGGTAACTTGGCCGTAGGCCACGCTGCGCGAACAACGGACGGCTTTCTTTTTTTTGTGCTATGATATTACGTAGAGTTGTACCACGTCAAAATGAGAGTCTTAGAATTTAAGGTCAAAGGGAAGAAAACTCAATACGCTGCGATTGATGAAGCGATTCGCACTGGTCAGTTTGTTCGCAATAAGTGCATCCGTTACTGGATGGACAATAGAGGTGTAGGACAGAAAGAGCTGTATCGCCATAATACGTGGCTTAGGGCTGAATATCCCTTTGTGAAAGACTTAAACTCTCATGCATGTCAAGCTTCGGTCGAAAGAGCTTATAGTTCAATTGCTAGATTTTACGATAAATGTAAAAAGAAAGTTCCTGGTAAAAAGGGATATCCTAAATTCAAAAAGTTCTCCAGATCGGTTGAATATAAAACATCGGGCTGGAAGTTGTCCCCTGATGCTAAAACGATAGACTTTTTAGATAAGAAAGGCATTGGAAGACTAAAACTCAAAGGAACTTGGGAATTATGGCGTTATGATCAAAAGCTAATTAAGCGAGTTAGATTGGTGCGCCGCGCAGACGGTTACTATGTTCAGTTCTGTCTAAAAGTTGATGAAAGGGAATCTCTAGAACCTTCTCATACTAATGTCGGACTAGATGTAGGACTTAAGGAGTTTTATACCGACTCTAAGGGAGGTGTAGAATCAAATCCCAGGTTTTATCGGAAAGGCGAAAAAAGACTGAAGTTTTATCAACGTCGGGTTTCTCGCAAAAAGAAAGGCTCATCCAATCGGAAAAAAGCCATTAATAGATTAGGGAGGACACACCTCAAAATAAGTAGGCAACGTGAAGAGCACGCCAAGAGACTGGCGCGCTGCGTAATCCGCTCTAACGATGTGGTCGCTTACGTTCGCGCAGCGTGCCGTAAGGCAAGACTTGAGGGTCAAAAATTTAGTCAAAAACCACTGTCTCGCTAAATCTATTAATGATGCAGGTTGGTATCAGTTTAGGAAATGGCTGGAGTATTTTGGACAAAAGTTTGGCAGACAAACAGTAGCGGTGAATCCTGCTTACACTAGTCAAAATTGTTCCAGTTGTGGTGAAGTTGTCAAAAAATCATTATCAACGCGAACCCATACCTGTTCATGTGGATGTGTATTAGATTCGCCGAAGGCGACGCTACGCGAACGCGACCACAATGCAGCCATTAATATTCTGAGAAGAGCCTTGGGTACGGTGGGGCACACCGGAACCTGGATCCTTGATCCCAACGCTTTAGGAGAGGACGCCTCTACTCTTTCTGATTCCGGTCTGAAAGAGCAAGCGACCTCGTTGATTAAAGAATCCCCGTTCTTATAGGACCGGGAGTGTCAACTTGGTAGTAAGGAGGTCAAGAATAGGGGGATGATGGGTAATAGTGGTATTAGTAGGATGAGGGGTCAGAAAGTGCTATGTCATCAATGCACCTCATTATCAGTAGTAAGCTAATCAACATTGATTTTTCTTAGTCAACTCAAGCCCATCAAGGGTTTCAGGGCTTAAATTATGCAATTTTAATGTGGATCAGCTTATCAGTAATCAGCACTGATGCACCAAGACCCTTCAAACCGGGTTTCTGTTTGTCTTGATGCAGTCGCTCATGGGGGGGACCTCCAAGACCGCGCTGCCTCCCCAAGACCGCGCTGCATCGCTATAAATCAAAGGCTGAAATCCAGTAATTATATTAAGAAACCCGATTTATGCTTAAGTCCTGTAACCATTAACTATTAACAATAGTAACAATTAACCATTAATTATTATATACTGAGTCTAGATTTTTGAGATGATATTTGTTTTTAGTTAAACACCACAAAAACTAATAATTTAAAAAAAATTTTTAATGAAAAATAAAATCCTGAACACTATAGATGAACTAGGTATTCGATTTGTGCGTATCCTCTGGTGCGACAATGCTAACATCATCCGTGGTAAAGCAGTCCACTGGAAAACCTTACCAGACTACCTCAAGCACGGTGTGGGCATTTCAGCAGCCCAGCAAGCTCTACCGGTGATGTATGATGTCCCAGTCCCAGGCAGTGGCTTGGGACCCATCGGTGAAATCCGCTTAGTACCGGATTGGGAAACCTTAACCCCCTTACCCTATGCTCCTGGTCATGCCCGTGTGTTTGGGGATATGGTCAACAATGGTAGCCCATGGCCGTATTGTCCCCGAAACTTCCTCAAAAGGATGGTAGCAGAAGCGGAAAGTGAGGGCTTAGAAGTGGTTGCTGCATTTGAAAATGAGTTTTACCTGCTGCAGCCAACCCCTGAGGGGATTCTACCGGTAGACAATACCGTATTTGCCTCGACGCTGGCAATGGATCAACATCAGCAGGTGATTGACCACATTGCTGAAGCTTTGGTGGAGCAAGGGATGCCCGTAGAGCAGTATTACCCAGAATGTGGTCCTGGTCAACAGGAAATTTCTATACTGTACACCCAAGCCCTACCAGCGGCAGATCAACAAATAGCCTTCCGGGAGACAGTAAAAGCGATCGCATTTCAACATCACCTAGTTGCCTCATTTCTGCCCAAAATCCTAGCTGACCAAGCTGGTAATGGTTGTCACCTCCACCTCAGCCTATGGCGGGATGGCAAAAACCTGTTACTCAATCCAGAAGGGGATGGGGGACTTTCCCAAGTTGCCTGTCAGTTTATTGCTGGAATTTTACACCATTTACCTGCTTTAATGGCACTAACTACACCCAGTACTAATTCCTATCGACGGATTCGCCCTCATTGCTGGAGTGGCGCGTTCCGTTGTTGGGGAATCGATAACCGAGAGGCTGCGGTCAGGGTACCGAGTAACCCAGATGGTGAGAGTCCAACCAATTTTGAACTGAAAACTGTTGATGCTTCTTCTAATCCTTATCTAGCCTTGGGAGCAGTAATTGCGGCTGGCTTGGATGGAATTCGTAACAGTTTGGAATTGGGAGAATCTGTAGCAGTAGATCCAGGACATTTGACAGAATTAGAACGTAGTCAGAGGGGTATTGAGTTATTGCCAACTACTTTAGGGGAAGCGATTGGTAACTTAAGTGCTGATCAAGTACTATTGAATGCCTTAGGAGTAGAATTGGCTCAAGCGTATCTAGCGGTAAGGAAAGCCGAGTGGGAGGCAATGAAAGATTTTGAGTTAGAAGAAGAAGTCGAGCTTTTATTAGAGCGATATTGATAGTATTGATATTGGTAAGGATTCAGCTGTCAGGTATCAGCCTCACGGCTGATACCTGAATACTAATCTAGACCTTTTCATCTACAAGCAGCCACTTTGCTCAACTAATAACTTCCATGTCTGAGGACCAACAATCCCATCAGCACTCAAGCTATTTTTTAGCTGAAATTTTTTAATTGCTGCTACAGTTCCATCATTGTATGTTCCATCCAAGGGAACCTGCTTCTGCCGATAACCATATTTTTTCAGGAGTAGCTTTTGCAAAATACGAACTTTATCGTTCTGTTCCCCTGGCCTTAAGGTAGGCGCATTTTTCAGAGCTATGACTTGTTGGCAAATATCGATTTCAGGTGATTTGAGTGTAGATTTTTTACTTTTTAAAATCGGAGCTAATATCTGAACAGATACACTGGTAATTAAAGCTTCTTGAGAGGCTAAAGTATAAATTGATAAACCATACAATAGCGTAGATAATGTTAGGGAGATAGCTAATAACGGTATTGAAGTATTGTTTAAAGCATCATCCATGGAAATGAACGGCTGCAAAATTTTTTCGTTTGGAAAAAGGATGCTGCTAATACGTTGGAGATTACCTATTGTATGGCTAGCACCAACAAATATTAATGATGCAATTAACCCTGGAATAAACGTAATAACCAAGAATATCGAACAAACTATCAGTTTTAAAAATTGACTAATAGCCAAAAAACTTATACCCAGCGTTATGATTGAAACACCAATACCCAAAATAAACAAAATAGCACCAAGAATTGGATTGATTTCAGCTATACGGATTCCAATCATCGATACAACTACTAGTATTATAGAAATAATACCATGATTTATGAAATCCCTTAAAAGCGAGAAAAGTTCTTCAAAAACTTTCTTAAAAAGCCCGGTCAGGTTTTTATAGTCTATTGTTAGTCCATAGGCTGATAGCATAAAGAATAAGCCAGCAATTATCAGATTAGTATTTCTATCGCTACTGAACTGAGAGATAATCGTTTCAGAGAGAGAGTTGGCAGCCACTATTACTGAAACGATAGGGAACATACCTAATACTGCAATGACAATAAAAGCATTAGCAAACTGATCATCATAATTCACTTTATTTTTGATTTTGGTAAAACAAGGAATACTCGCCAATAGATAAATAGCGATAAAAACCAGAGACTTAATAATCACCTTATCCCCAAAGGGAAGTTTAACTAGTGAAATTAGTAGCCAAGGAAAAATTATATAAATTGATAGAATTAAGAGATGAAGAAACTTTTCTGTCTCATAAGGAAAGATTTTTTCTTTCATAATTTCCATAACTGTATGTCTCCTTCAAACTTGTTTTTGGATAAATAGGACTTAGATAAGCACTTAAAAGAATTACTAAACTTTTATCGTTTTATCTATTGAATTTAAACTTAAACTTTTAAAAAAGTAAATCATCAATAGAGTCACGAATAGTTATCATAGGAATCATAGGAATCATAAGAATCATAAGAATCATAGGAATCATTATAATTTCCGTAATCATAGCTGGATTCATAACTCGTCGGTTCATCATAGGTTGGAGTTTCGTAAGTGGAAGTTTCATAGCCAGTCGAAACTGGAATATGTTCATCAAAATTGGAGTCATAGGGGTCACTGGGAGAAAATCCTGAGCCAGAAGCTGCTTGCTCTTCTTGTTTAATTCTTTCTTCAACCCGTTCAAAAGATTCATTAATCAGTGCCTCAAGGGGATCATTGGGATCGTTAAAGGATGAGTTATCTTCTACGGTTGCGAAAGGTGGTTGCTCAATCCCACTTGAGTGATCAAAGTTTAATTCGTTAAGTGCCTGAGCTAGGGGATCAGCTGATGGGTCATCATATTGATCAGAAGAATTCAAGATGGCTGCAAATGGGTCAGAGTGTTCCCAATTTACCTCTGAACTCGGTGGTGGGACTTCTAGAGCTGATTCAAGTTTTGCCAGAATTTCATCCCAAGCAGCATCAACATCAATTGGTGACTGTGTATGGTAGTGGCTTGAGTTTGTAGAAGTCTCTTGTGTCAGGGATGAATTATCTAAGGGGAAGGAAGTTTCAGGTTTTGGTTCAGATTCTATCTCCATTGAGGATGACAAACTACTCAATCCATCTTGGGTAAAATTATGATCCAGTGGACTTGTATGATCTTGTATTTCTGTATTTAGAGAAAGAAAATTACCATTCACTTCAGAATCAGAATAAGAACTATCTACTATCTGCTCAGTTTGGCTCTCGTCATTGGTATCAGATACATCTGGAAGATCAGGTACATTTGGAATAAGAAGACCATTGGGTAGTATTTTGTAGGAATAGTCTGGCTCGACTGCTTGATCCGCCTGCTGTTCTACAGGCTCTTGGCTTTGTGATTGATTTTCTGATGGATATGAATTGGTAAGTGAAGAATTAAAATCTGAGAAAGGGATTGATATAAACTCATCAACGGCTACATCTTGTCCTCGATAATCAATTGGGCTTGGGGTATCTTGGTCTATGGCATTGACAATTTCTCCTTCTGCTTGGATGTTATCTCTGGTATCAGTAGTCACTTCAACCAAACGTCCATTCGGCATTATTTTGTATGGCGTTTCTAGAGTGGTTCCTGGTTCTGGGATTTGATTCTTTTCAGTTGTGTCTGACTCTGTTGTTGGAGTTGAGTTAACCTGTAGTGCTGGCGTAACTGAGTTTGGAGTTGTTGGATCTGTATGATCAAGAATCTCTAGAATCTCTTCACTATCGATGTCTACTTTAGCTTCTACAAGCTTTCCATTCTTAATAATATGTCGAATCTCCCATTTGGCTGTTTGACTATCTGCCAGTTGCTCAGAGTTTGGGGAGATAATATTTTCTGTGGTAATTTCTTCTAAATTAGCAACGGAGACATCAGCAGTAGCGGGATTGGTTGTGTCGGAAGATTGTTTGTCAGAAGATTTCTCTAGGTCTTGGGGAACGATGGGTGTTTGTTGGTTTTCTTGATTGTTGACAGGAGTTTGTTCATTTTCTAAATTATTAATGTTTTGATATTCTAAATAAGGGCCATAGGTATTATTATGCTTATTTTCTCTGTTTTGTGGCTGAGTATGCACATGATCAGTTTTAATATCTTGATGATACCCTTGATTTATGCTAGAACAGCTCTCTTGTGAATCGTTATGGTATAAAGGCTCGAATGAAGTTTCAATATTCCTCAAATGTGGAGTTACTAAATTGTCGATATATTCGCTTATGACCTTCTCTTCAGATTTGATAATGTCATGATATATAATTTGATTTGACTCTTTTGTTTTTATGAATTCATCATGTTTTAAAAGTTTTTGATTTTTGTGTTCTTGTTTGGAAATAGATATCCGATTTTGATCTGAATCAAAGGCGATTGTTTCATCATAGTCTATGCCATCTTTATGATAACTATATTTTGTGATTTTAGCAGGTTTTATC
This sequence comes from Moorena sp. SIOASIH, assembly GCF_010671925.1. Classification (GTDB taxonomy): domain Bacteria; phylum Cyanobacteriota; class Cyanobacteriia; order Cyanobacteriales; family Coleofasciculaceae; genus Moorena. The sequence goes on from NZ_JAAHIH010000004.1 coordinate 967,751, forward strand.
CCTGATTGAGAATTGTATAAACTTGGTTTGTAAAAAGTTTTAATGGTGACTCCGCGTATATTTTTTTTCGAATAAACTCGATCACTTCTTATTTTAAATTTATTATAATAATCCTTAACATAAAATTCTGGTATGTTTGATTTTTTCAATTCATACTCTTCTATTTCATCTTTAATACTAATAGAACCATCAGCACAAAATATGCCAAAACGTTTAGTGTTAGATGTGTAAGGTTTTTCTACTTTTAAATCTCCATTTGGTCTTAAAGTGATTAGCATGTAAGATGAATATTCCTTAAGAGAAAGGAGCACTTTTGTTCCATCTTCTGCTATTCCACAAAATCCATCAGTTCCTTTATATGGAACAGTACATTGATCTAAATATTCATGAGCAACTTCTCTTGATAATCCCATAAACGTTATGGCAGGATCTCGGACATCAATCGTTGGATACGATGAGATCGCATTTTTACGATAGTTATCTAATTTTGGTAAAGGGTAAAGTTGATCGCAGATATAGGATGTAGCCTTATCAGCTCCATAATTACCAATATATGAGCAGAAGAGTGAACCTAGTCCACAGAATCTTGATCCCCCTGTAACTACTGAACCAATACCTTTTCCTAAGATTGCTACACATGTTTCATTATCATTATCAGCAACAGCGAGTTTTACAAAATCAACAAAAGAACCGACACTTTTCTCAAGTATAGGTACAACCTTTTTTATTTTTTTTACAGTTGTGTTGCCTGTTATTTCGTCCTCTATTTTTTCTATCTTTTTTCTGAGTTTTTTAATAGTTTTATTGTCTGGTAGTATTTTATCATCTGTTATAATTTGATAAACTTTTTCACCTGTTTCTTTGATGTTATCATATGTTTTTTTTCTCTCATCAAGCCCAGTAATAAAATCATCATCCCAGTTCTCGCTTATTTTTGTGTCAATCACACTTTCATCTCTGTTTTTTTTATTCATGATTTAAAACATTATTAGATTTCAAATTATCCAGTATTGCAACTTGATTGTTTAAAGTAATACGGCGGTTTGCATAACTATCAGGTATACAGGATTGTTTCCCCTGTTACCTACAAACCCATAAATTTGTACCTAACTGAAGTGCAAACCGCTTTAATTTGGCTGAGGCTGGGATTGCTTAAAGCGACTTCCGAATATTTGTACCTCCACTCATTCCAGTCACTTTACTCTTCTTATCAGGAGGCAGAAGATTGAGCAATGCCCAGTTAACCTCCTCTAACTTCTTAACATTACGACTTTCAAAATACTTAGCTCCCAAATTCAACAGTTTTATAGCCTCAGCAGGATCAACAAAATCTTCTGTCTGATCCACTAAGTGTGCAAACAGACTAAGATGGAACGTCGGGCTTTTCATCTGTGCCGTCACACCCAGTTGATTCAATTGCTCAGTCGTAGCATTAATCCTAGATACACTGCCAGACTTCAGCACCCCTTCCTCTTGTTGCAGCAGTTGATTCAAGGTTCGTTTATCAGCCTCAGAGCCACTGTCCTCAATAGTACGGGAGCAAAATGCCTTTGCCTCCTGATACTGCTGAATTGCAGCAGAAATATACTTATCACGAGTCAAGCTATCCACCTCTTGGGCTACCTTTCGCTTGTCATCTTCTAACTGATAGCGTATATCCGTCACATCGTCCGCCTTGACGGTTAGCAGCTTAGCGCTAATTTCATGAACCTGCTCCCGTTTTTCCTTGAGTTCTTGCACCACAACCTGTTCATTCCTGTTTTGAGCCTCCACAATTTCACTGGAAATTTTAGAAGACAAATTCTGGACTTCGGACTTCAGTTGGTTTAAGGAGACACTACGCTGCTTCGGCTCAAACACTTTCTTAAATTCCTGATCAACCAAGGGAATATAAACAGACAGCTTTAACGTCCGAGACTCAGACATTTCAATTGTGATCTCAATCGTAGTTCCTGCTGGAATATCCCTGCTAAACCGAGTGCCCTTTAAGACTAAATAGCCAATGGTTTGATTGGCTTGAGGTAATGTATCTTCTGGTCCCTCTAGGATATTGATTCGGATTTCATCATCTGTGCCATGGCGCACCAACCTGGACACTTGCACCTCATAGTCCTGTTTTTGGGGAAGAGTGCTATTTTCCCTGAGAATAGCTTGACACCGTGTCTGTTTAGAATTATCATCCTCAATCTCAATACAAATATCATGGGGTAGGGTTTGTCCCCTAACAGTGGTTATCCCTTGATAAATTTGAATCGTGTTGTTATCAATAGGAACTGCATTACCATGACTATCAAAAATCTTGAATTCAAAGATATTCTGCTCTTGCTCAACCAGAGGTAAGTCTTCTTCAATCTCTCGTTGTAGGGGTTTCAGCCCGGAATCAAAACCTCCATCGGTTCTCAAAATTCGGTAATAAAGACCCTCTAAAGCCCCTTCTACTCTTGCTTCAAGAAACTCCTCCAAATCACGAGACACATGGGGGTATTCCATCCTTAGTGTTAATCCACTGGGAGAAGGCTTTGATGAATTTTCCTCTATCTTTCTCGGTTTAGTTGCAGCAAACAATGCAGCTCCCTCTGCTACAACCGTTGTAGGATCAACATCTAAATTTACCGGTATCTGTAATGATTCTTCTAGGCGTTGACGCACATAGGGGATGTAAGTAGATCCCCCCACCATCAATACAAACTTGAGATCCGATGAACTCAGAGACTTGCTCTGTAGCAATGATTTAATTAAAGCAATGGTCTCATCAATCTTAGGCTGGATTAACTCTTCAAACTGAGAGCGTGTAATTGTTAATTCCAGATCATGCTCTTCACCCTTATCGTCTTCAATTTCCTCAATCTCTAGGTCGTAAGATTCCATGGAAGAGAGGGCAATCTTAGCTTCTTCCGCTTTCAGCAAAAGTTTGAAGTAAAGAGCATTATACTTACTGCTTTGGCTCTTCAAGTCACCTAACAAACCACTGATACCCAACTCCTTTTCTATAGAAGGAATCAAAATGTAATCAACAATAATGTTGTCAAAATCAGCTCCCCCTAAAAAGTTATTACCTTTGTTACCAAGAACTATCATTTCTTCATCACCAACCTCCAGAAGGGCAACATCAAAGGTTCCACCCCCCAAGTCATAAACTAGCCATTTTTGCTCATCAAACTCCACTCCTTTCTCCTGATTGGCATAGGCTATGCTGGCAGCAATAGGTTCCTGAAGCAAAAACACTTGCTGAATTCCAGCCTGATGAGCAGCATTCTCTGTAGCCTGAGACTGATTGGTATCAAAAGAAGCCGGTACAGTAATCACTGCTGAATCAACTACTTCTCCAGTTCTAACGAACGTCTTTAATTCCTTTAGAACTTCAGCAGATAGATCAACGGGTGTTTTAGACCCTTGGAGATCCTCAATCAGAAACTCTTCATCAGTTCCCATCTTACGTTTGAAGAAAGCAACCACATTCTTAGGAGATTTTTTCCAATACTCTTTTGCCTTATCTCCAACGAATATTTTATTTTTCTTGAATCCCACAACGGATGGTAGTGTTCTCTTTCCGTGAACTGTGGGATTAGAAAATACATCTACTTTTCCTTGAGAAAACTTAGCAATTGCAGAATTTGTAGTGCCCAGGTCAATCCCAATATTGATTGTTTGTGCCATCAGGTAATCTCCTTGAATTTATTAACAATGCTTAATTATGAAATAGTGTTTTCCATTGATATACAAATCCTATAAAATTAGTTAGAGCTAACATTATTTCCTTTAAAGATTAATTTAATACGAGAAAACTGTTCTTTAATAAATTTACAAATCTTGATATTTGAGGTAATCATGCTAGGTTTTTCGGTAATTGTTTCGCTAGCTTCTTCTTGGATACCTTTAGATTCCACAATAACAGTTGCTCGACGAACAATACGTGATGGAGAGGATTCATTCTCCCGGTATCGAATCGTTGGCTTGATCACCTCAGAAATTACCAATTCTTCAGGGGAATCACTAGAGATATGAGCATCACAGTCAGTCCGGGTTTCATTATAGGTTCCTTTGGGAATTTCATAAAACCATCCCAAGGATTGAAAGTAGTCTTTGAGCTTGTCTACATTTCTGTGAATTGTATGTTCTGTCGTCAGCTTTTTAAGCTTTTTCTCAATTTCAAATACTTGATACAAGGCTGAAGAAAAATCCGGATTAAGTTGTTCGGTAATTAATTTATTTTCCATGGTAGAGTAGACTGCAATAGTTTATTGAACCCTTTTAATTTTTAGTAAAACTTATCTTGACATTTTTCCAGTAATCATCAATTCCTGAAAATTCAACACATCCCTAATCAGTACACCATTCCATTCCTTCTCAGTATCGATTAATGTTCCTCTATCTTTAAGACTAATTTCTCCCCATAGGATTCTAGGTAAAATATAATCATCTATTTCTTTTTCCTTCTGTTCGAGACTCAGTGCTTCATAGATCAACTTGCGCTTAACGGTAATGTAATAATTAAGTTTTTCCTTGTTTTCTCTCAAAATATCTTCATATTTTTTCCATGTAGTGATCACTAAATTAGAATCAACATCTGAACTAATTAGCTTCAAATCGTTGTAACTACAGGAAAAGGTGGAGTCTTTAAAATAAATTTTTTGACTAGATAAACAACAATTACCAATTTCTACAACTCTTTCTGTATTAATTTCTACCATAATTTTTGCTTTAATATGAGCCATAATCTTTCTTAAGGAAAAATCTAGTTCTTTTGTTAATTCATATTCATAGTTTAGATCATCCATCATCAGTCTAAAGGAAATTTCTTGTCCCTGATTATTCAAAAAAGAACAACTACGAAGTTTCGAGTTGTATCCAATATGAGCTAACTTAATAGCTTCAACACTTTCTACAACCCAGACTGTTCTTCCATATCGAATGTAATCATCTGTAATTTCAAGAGGATGAGAAGCATTAAAATAAAGATTTAAATTTAGCTTACGTTCTTTATTTTTGCGCTTCTGATCAAGAATTTTTTCTTTAATCTCTTTAACCATATTTTTGGCATTTTTTGAGACATTTAATTGAGATGCTAATTCAATAACTTTAAGAGAATATTCCACAAAAAAATCATCGTCAATATCTTTATCTGTTGGCAAGCAAAATATTTCAACTCCTATTTTAATAATAGATTCAGCTAGCTGATCTTTAGCCATCAAAAAGGAAGGATGAGTCATTGAATTTACTAACTCAATATCCACGACTTCTTGAATCTTAGCCAAAAGCTCTTTTTCATCAAAGTGTTTAGCATCTATCCCAAAATCAGCAATCTCCTTCAGAGCATTACAGCAGCTTTCTAAAAATTCATAAGATCGACCAAAACAGATTTGATAATGCTTTGGAAGAACTAAGAGTTCTATTAAGAACAAACTCTTAATTGAACCTAAATCCTTAAAGCGTATCGCTTCATCAAGTTTATTCCCATACTGTCGAGCAAACCATTTTCCTATGAATTCCCGGAATTCTTCATTCTGGTAATCAGGTTGATGAACATATTGCTCAAAAAAACTAAAATCTCCGAAAGTGAGAAAGTCATGTAGCTTTTTGTCCTTAAATATTATAAAGTGGAATTTTTTCTTCTGCTCATCTCGAAGATCCTCTAAATATGCTTCTGCCTGCTTGATCTTAAAGCCTTCTTTCAATTCAAACTGATTATCATTAATCTCTAGCTTTATTAAAAACCTTTTCTTCTTTGAGCGAATTGTAGTAGCAGATATATCTTCTACAGTATTGTATTCTTCAGGATCCAAGCCAAGTAGTGTAAAGGGATTAACATATACAACTACTGTATCTCGCCTGGATGCAATTAGAATTTTTTCACCAAACTCCTTAGAGATTTTTCCAAGCTGCCAATCCCCAATCTCCCCAAAGCTAATCATGCGCTGAGCAACTTCAACGTTTCGTTGAGGTGCTTTTATAAGCTGACGACAAAACTTGCGTAGCCACGACTGAAATGTAGACTGATCAATACTTACTGGCTGTTTAGCAAAGAAATCTTCAATCTCAGCTTTCTGCCATCCAGTGGATACACCTTCTAAGAGGCGTAAAAAGATTGACTCATATTGAGCATCTTCTAGAATCTGTTCGGGTTCCGGTGGCTTTCCCAAGTCACTTTTAACAAATTCTATTAAGGAAGGTAGCTTTCCTTGCCTAATGTATAACCATTTCTCATGGCGAGGAAGCGCTTTCCACCATTGCTCATATTTTCTCTCAAAAAAGATCTTGCTGCCTAGAGCTATGGTGACAAGCAGCATTAGTAAAAGTGGTAGAGTTATCAGCATCCTTTAAGCACTTGAACCTAGTACTTTACCATAGACGTTTTGACAAGTAATTTATATCTAAACTGACTCGTATTATCTAAGGGTTATAGAAATAATTAACCTGTCAGACTTTTTGTAGTAAACTACTAGGCTGAATTACAAATAAACGATCTAGGTGGAGTTTAATTAAATTCAACTCCCATGTAACAAACAAGGGAGGATGTCAAATTCGCAGAACAAATGTACTAAAATAACTCATAACTACTATTGAAGCCCCGAAAACACTGTAATTCAAGTGTTCTTACAAAATTGACCTGCTCCCACAAACAATGCCATTTAGTCAAAAAAAATTCAGGGCAAACCCATCTTTTTAGAAGCTTTTCTCAGAAGCAATGCAGTGGTGTCATGGGGGTTTTCCCCATGAGCAACTGCACCAAGAGGTGCTACCCCTGGCGAATTTAATTTGCCAACGTAAAGGCCACCTAACAGATATTTCAAAACTAATAATTATAAAAACTTATCGCTTGAATATCATATCCAGTAGGCATTTAAAAATAAGATGCGCTTACCCTGAAAAAAATTTTAGCTTATATTTTTTCAAGCCCATTGGGAGTATAGCATACAATATATTTTCTAGTCAATATCATTTCTACTTAATTCATTTACCCCATCCTTGGAGTATAGCAATCCTAAATCATTTGTAAAATTAGCAAAAATTGGAATCGTTGCTGGGCAAGGGTTATAGCGTTTGCTTTGGCCAATATATTTCACGAATCATTTAGGACTGCTATAGAACTAGACACAGGATATTAAGCAATGTTACAAACTCCTCCTTGTGTCACGTTCACTAGTTCCAAGCCTTGGAGGGTGGGGCTACCTGATGTCGGATAACCCAAGGAAAATTAATTAATTGATTAATTAGGCAATTGTCTGCTCATCAAGCTCTGTTTCAACAAATGCCTCAACACAGCACATTACACTACAAAATGTAACTTTTGTAATAAAGAAAACTTGTTATTCGGGTAGAACAGTCCTGGCTCAATCTATGAAATAATGACTTTCTAGAAGGGGGTCTTCTAGGTGTTGAAAATTATTCAGCACACTACGCAACAGCAGCTTTGCTTCTTTTTACTCCCTGGGGCTAGGCCACGCTACGCGAACGTTGAACCAAGAATCCCCCGGCATAAGGGCCGTGGGGAGTGTCAAGCACTTTTACTTGAGAAGATTCAAGCTGTGCTGTTGCTGTCTGAGTTTGACTACGAAGGAGAAGGAGTTTTTCTTCAGCCGTACTGATCTCAGTGCGAACCGCAACCAGTCTCTGCTGTGAAGTTTGTAACTGCCCTTGAGATTCTCCTGAAGTTTGTAACACTGTCAGTAATCCAGCGACTTCCACATCGTCAGGCTTGTATTTTGCTGCTTTTATGAACTACCCCGTCCTGATCGTTCGCCTTTGGCGTGGCCTACGGCCAGGACGGGGTGTCAGCAGACCCGTCCTTAGAACGTGATTTTTGACGCTTCATCTTCCCTAGTTGCTTCATAGATCCAGTATGTTTACTGGCCTTTGAAGTAGAGCTAGAAAATCCACGTTTGTCGAGGTCAATTCCGTACCCCGGCTGTTTTCCATTAGCCGCATTGAACATTACCATTGTGCTTGTTTTGTCCCTATCAAACTCAAACTCGCAAGCGTCACAAACGTGGTATCTATTCGACAGTTCAGCCCAACTTTTGTGAACTTTTCCACACTCTGGACAACGCTGAGATGGTTTTAATTGTCTAGTCGGCAATTGAAGGACAATTCCACCTTTGAGTTCAATTTTGTAGGTCAGCATTTTATTAAGAGTGCCGAACCCTACATCTAAAATGGCTTTGTTCAATCCAGCTTTTTGTTTCTTTCTTTGTGACCCTTTTTTAGCTTTTCGGGTCATCCCTTTTGTATTCAGTTTTTCGGTTACGCCGATGTCATAACGACTAGATAGGTCTGACGTAACTTTGTGTTGCCAATCTCTGCGCGCTAATCCAACTTTTCTCTTTAACTGGTATTCTTTTTTGTTCGCCTTTTTCCAACGCTTAGACGCTTTTATGCCTTTCTTGAAATTAGGAGCTTGTTTCCTACGCTTTTCCTTGCCAGCTGCCTTTGCCTTAGGTTCTAGAGTTTTACTAAAACGCTGGTTGGCTATCTCCTCGAATTCACTGCCATTGAAAGCTGTAATAGCTGTCTCAGTCCCCAGGTCATAAGCTACGATTTTCTCGTACGCTAAGTTAGATTCTGAACCGTATTTAGGGTCAGGGGTTTCTGTCTTGACGGTTATTGAAGCATACCAGGCGTTTATATTAGGTTTGTACGTAATCGTGAGAGTTGTTGGTGTCCCCCAAAACTTGGCCTGCCCACGCATCTTTATAGTGAGACCAAGGTCGTTTAGCGTTAAGGTACCATTTTTTCCATCAGTGTTAGCCTTCCAGCCAGCTTTACTGGGATAAGTCCATCCAGAGTATTTTCGGCTTGGCTTATATTTTGGAATTCCACCTAACCCTTGAAAAAAGCGATTATAAGCTAAATCTACTCTCTTCAGAGTGGCCTGCAAAGAAGTGCTATACAATTCACTATATTCCGGCCAGCACTTTTTGAAGTCAGGTAAGCAATTCTGTTGATCCAGATATCCTATAGACTTTTTGTTTGCTTTCCACTCATAACGACGATCGGCTATCCCGGCGTTGTAAAGCAACTGGTGCAGTTTCCTTGCGTAAAACATTTTTGACGTAGCTGTTTTGTTGGGATATAAACGGAACGTTTGCCTGAGAGTCGCCATAAGTGGAATCACCTCCTTGAATTCTGCGTTCTTTGCTTGCTATATTTTTAGTATAGTTGATGGTAAATAAAAATGTCAAACACAAAAAGGAAAAAACCTCAGAAAAGAATGAGGGGAGCACCTGCTCATTATGACGAACTAAAAAGACAGCATGGAATTTGGCTTACAGATACGACTTGGAAGTGGTTGCAGTTAGCAGCTAAAGACTCCGGGGTAAGCGTTGGAGAATATATAGAGAGTTGGGTTAGAAAACAAGTCTCTGGTATTTGTTCGCGTAGCGTGGCCAAAGGCCAAGGGGCTATCCATCCCCCACCTGAACGTTCGCGTAGCGTGGCCTTTGGCCAGGTGGGAGAATTTCGCCCCCTCAAACTCCCCCTACTTTTTTAAAGGAAGCGATCGCATGTTCGTAGCGACCGATGCGATAAAGGGCAAATCCTCGCTGTTTCCAAGCCAAAGAGTTTTGAGCATCAAGTTGAATCGCCTTGTCACAATCGGTGATTGCTTTTTCATATCGACCGAGTTGATAAAAAGCTGTGCCTCGGTCAATCCAAATTGAAGCAGCTTTGGCATCCACTTCCAGTACTTGGTTGTAGAATGCGATCGCCTCAGAATAGCGTTTCAAATCATAAAGCAGCACACTGGCAATTTTTTGGGGAATAATTGTCTGTACCAACTGCTGTTCAAATTCTGATGTGGCTTGAATTGAAAGTGCTTGCTTCCAGGCCGTAATCACCGCATCGTATCGTTTGAGTTTATGGAAAGCGTTGCCTTTTTCAAACCACGCTAAAAGGTAATTGGGCTTAATTTTAATCGCTTGATCATAGGAAGCGATCGCGGCTTCGTACTGGCCCAAGCTACTCAAGGTATCCCCTCGCCAATACCAAGCTAAGAAAGAGTCTGGCTGAAGTTTTACAATCTGCTCTAGTATCGTTATCTCTTCACTATACTTACCAATTCCTCGTAACTGACTGGCTTGTTGCCACAACTGATTGATCATTCTCCCTTGTGCAGCAACTTTCTCTGTCGAGGGGTTACGGCGGTCAAAATCCATCTGAGCAACGACACTTTGAGCATTAGCACTAGCCATACTTGTCGTGATCAAAGTAGCTAGAGATACTACTACTTGAAACGGTAAATTTTTCATCTTTGGTGGTTAAGGAGTATTATAGTTGACTTAAAATTAGGGGTTACACTCATAATATTCCCAGCAATCCTGCCAAAGACACAGTTACAGGTATCACCATCGAAATGTTTTACCCCAACACCAAGGAAAGCGATCGCTACCAATCCTCCAAACACGCCCTAGACTTCTTCGGGTAGTTTGTGCCTTCGTGGTTCAATAAAAATCCTCTTACCCTAACTACCATACAATTATCTGTAGCATCTAATACTGTGAAATCATTAATGTAAAATGATTAACCTCTGGACTATCACCGCTATTGACCAACACGCTCACAACCTCCTAACTCCTGAAGCTGCTGCTAATTATCCCTATCCTGCCTTCTTCAGTGAAGCCTATGACCCTGATATCATTAATCATCATGCCCGTCACACCCTTTTCTACAAACGAAGCCTTCGGGATATTTCCCAACTCTTAGAGTGTGAACCAGAGGAAGAGGCAATTCTTGAACGTCGCCAGACATTGGGATTAAAAAAACTAACCCAGCAGTGTTTTCAATCATCTCAACTAGAAGCAATTTTCTTAGATGATGGTTTTCTGCCAAATGAGATTCTTCCTAGAGAATGGCATGAACAATTTCTGCCAGTAAAGCACATCCTTCGTTTGGAATATCTAGCAGAAAATCTAATCCGTGAGATAGATGACTTTGCTACCTTCCTAGACCGTTTCCGCTACAACATTGACCCACCACCACCAGAAGTGGTAGGCTTCAAGAGTATTGCTGCTTATCGTACAGGTTTGGATATCCAACTGATACCAGAGGAGGTAGCTAAGGAACGTTTTGATGCCTTCAAGCAAGAAGTCTTGAGGGGAAAACCCCTGCGGCTGGTAGATAAGCCTTTAATTGATTTCTTGATTACCCAAGCGCTAGAGATGGCGGCTAAACATGGACTACCTGTGCAGTTTCATACAGGGTTTGGTGACCCAGATTTAGACTTGCCGCTGGCTAATCCAGTTTATATGCGTTCGCTTTTGGAAAACCAACGCTTCCGTAACGCTCCGATTGTCCTGCTGCATGGGTCTTATCCCTATACCCAAGAAGCCGGTTATCTAGCAGCCGTCTATCCTCAGGTCTATTTAGATTTCGGGTTAGCGGTGCCTTTTTTAAGTGTAGCTGGGATGCGTAGCGTGGTGCAGCAGTTATTGGAATTTGTCCCAACCAGTAAACTGATGTATTCTTCTGATGCTCACAATATCCCGGAATTATATTACTTGGGAGCCAAGTGGGCACGGATAGTATTGGCACAGGTTTTGGAGGGAGCGATTCAGGATGGGGATTTGACTGCTAAGGAGGCGGAGTCGGTTGCTATGGGAATTTTGTGTGATAATGCTCGTGTGCTTTATAGGGCTAATGGTTCTTATGGTTCTTGATGAAACTGCAAAAGCCCATAGACACCCTAGCGCTTCGGTGCAGGGTAGGACAGGAAGAGGAAAAGGATTATTGGGTAAGCATTCAGCTATCAGTCGTCAGCCGTCAGCTTAAAACAAGCTATTTGGCTGACGATCTCAACGGACTCAAAGCCAAAGACTATGAATTCCTGGCTCGGGCACCTCAAGTAGCGTGGCCGAAAGGCCAGGGAACTGAGATTAAACCAATGGTTACCTCTTTCATTCAAAAGCACCGATTGCGCTACTTGAGGTGCTGCGCGAACAGTAGCGTGGCACAGGCTTCGACCCTGTAAGGTAGCGCTAATCGCTGACCGCTGAAAGCTGAAAGCTGACGGCTGAATGCTTACATTATTTGAGTTTCTGTTTTCCGGATACAGTGGCAGGAATGTTGGAGTTAAAAGAAGTAGATGAAATTTAATTACCACCCTGAGCCGTTCCTTCGGGCTTAGGGTTTTTTTGCTGGACTTTCTGCCAAAATCCAACGATTACCCAAATCTTAAAATAGCTCAGCTAAAGTTATTAGCAACTTATTTTGATTCCTGCGCTTAAAGTCTTAGGGGTTTTGTTATTGTTAGGTGGTAATATTAGAAATGAACAATAAATAGTTAGCGATAGACTAACTAAACATTAATTACTAGTCAGTAGCTAACATAAGGCTAAAAATAAACCTGTTTTTATTTTCCCTCTCCTCCTATCCGTTACATCCGTTACCCATAAGTGGCAGTATCTATCCTAGATTGGTACTTTTAGCTTACCTTAACCCAACACAATTTTAAGATGACCCGTGTAATTGGCTTAATGAGCGGTACATCTGTAGATGGCATCGATGCTGCACTAGTAGAGATTTCTGGCTCAGACTTAGATTTAAAGATTGAGCTACTGGCTGGTGCTACCTATGGCTACCCCACTGAACTCAGGGAGAAAATTCTAGCCGTCTGTGCTGGAACTCCCCTATCCATGGCAGAATTGGCAGCATTGGATGATGCGATCGCATTTCAATTTGCCCAAGCAGCATTGGCAATTGGGAGTGGTCATCCCCCCGCTGACTTAATTGGCTCCCATGGTCAAACAGTATACCATCGACCATTAGGGGTGAAAGGTGTTCGCGTAGCGTGGCCGCAAGGCCAAGGTTCATCCGAGTTGAAAGTTGGCCGGTTGAATGTTGTTCGCGAAGCGTGGCCGAAAGGCCAAGGTTTTCCAGACAAGCTGCAACCTGCTAATCTAGCTTACTCGAACGCCAAAGGCGAACAACCTGATAACCTTCAACCTGCAACGGAAACTAACCTTCAACCTGATAACCTTCAACCTGCTAACCTTCAACCTGCTAACCTTCAACCTGATAACCTTCAACCTGATAACCTTCAACCTGCTAACCTTCAACCTGCTAACCTTCAACCTGCTAACCTTGAACCTGCAACGGAAACTAACCTTCAACCTGATAACCTTCAACCTGCTAACCTTCAACCTACTAACCTTCAACCTGCTAACCTTCAACCTGCTAACCTTCAACCTGTAACGACTCTGGGATATAGCCTTCAACTGGGACGGGGAGAGGTGATTGCTGAGATTACCGGTATCAAGACCATCAGCAATTTCCGTGTGGCTGACATTGCTGCTGGGGGAGAAGGTGCGCCTCTGGTTCCTAAGATAGATGCCTGTTTGCTCCGGTCATCTACCCATAACCGATGTATCCAAAATATTGGTGGTATTAGTAATGTTACTTACTTGCCAGTTAGTGAAGGGAACTGGTTGGATCAGGTATATGGCTGGGATACTGGTCCGGGGAATGCCCTGTTAGATTTGGCTGTCGAGTATTTTACCAACGGTAGAAAAACCTATGATTACAATGGAGAGTGGGCAGCGAGTGGCACTCCCTGTGAGGCTCTGGTCGAACAGTGGCTTGCTCAAGAGTTCTTCAAGATACCGCCACCAAAATCTACCGGACGAGAGTTGTTTAGTCTAGATTATCTCAAGCAGTGTTTGGTAGAAAGTGAAGCCTATAACCTTGCTCCTGCTGATTTCCTGGCAACACTCACAGAACTCACTGTTGCCTCTATTGTTGAGAGCTATCGCAACTTCTTGCCTCAAATGCCAGATCAAGTACTCTTGTGTGGTGGAGGGGCAAGCAATTTATACTTGAAGCAACGGCTGCAAATTAGACTAGATTCGGTGCCAGTATTAACCACTGACCAGGTTGGGTTAAGTCGGGATTTTAAAGAAGCGATCGCATTTGCTGTTTTGGCTCATTGGCGTAACCTGGGTATTCCGGGAAATCTGCCTCAAGTAACCGGTGCTTCAGAGGCTGTATGTCTAGGAAACCTCTATTCTCCGAGATCGCAACACCCATCATCCTAAAACTGGGTATTTTAGCGATGCAGTGGCCTCACGGGGAGGCAGCGCGGTCTTGGGGAGGCAGTGCGGTCTTGGGGAGGCAGCGCGGTCTTGGGGAGGCAGTGCGGTCTTGGGGGTTCCCCCCATGAGCAACTGCCGTGGTTTCCCCCATGAGCGACTGCCGTTCCCCCAGCAACTGCCGTGGTTTCCACCATGAGCGACTGCCGTGGTTTCCCCCACTCGCGCTTTGCATCAAGACAGGGATCGTAAGGGTTGTCAAATGCAGTTAATAAGCTGCTGTTGCCATATCAGCTTAGAATCCCCCGTGGGTGAGTCTGGGGGAGAGTTCAACTAGTTTGTCTGTTGCTCCCTAGGAGTTGTGCTACTCGTGGAAGTTTGCCAATGGGATAACCTGAGGGGGTAAACCCCACAACCTTAGGTATAGCAGCTAGAATGAGTGGGGAACGATGAGAGGGTAATATTCAGTAACAGATAAAGAGTAACACCGTGGCTCACACCTTTTTATTGGAGGCAGGACGCTGGAGACTTCGGGGCAATTGGCTGGAACGCAATGGAAAATTAATTGTAGTCAGAGGTGGGACGATGGTTACCTGGAGTCGGGAAAACTGGTTTACCATGGTCACAAAACTGGTTTTTCCCAATAGTGAACGGGAGGATATCTCTTGCCAGTATCTAGGGCGTCTCGATACTGGGGAGCAGAAGTATACCTTTGTCTTACAGCACAGCCTCCTAGGTCGTGTCGAGGGAGAAGGCTGGGTGGCTCCAGAATCCATTGTGCAACGGTATTGGGTATTAGGGGATCGCCAACGACGCAGTGGTTTTGAAACCCGGTATCAACGTAATGAAAATATATACTATCTCTCCAGTAGCATTATGGCAGGTCATTATCTCAGTAGCACAATGGAAGCAACTTTGGAACGTCAGCAAAAATAGAAGTATTCTGGAATAAAGGGAGTTTTAAAAGCAGTACACCTGTGACCTTGCTATTTAGTTCATCTTCCTTAGTCCTTAGTCAGTTTTCTCCTTAGTCTTTAGTCCTTAGTCCTTTGTGATCCACATTAAGTCTCCTGGTATTTGCAAAAGACCAATGACCGATGACTAGTGACTAATGATTCATGAACACGTTACTTTCCAGATCTCACCAAAGAACTTATGATCACAGACCCTAACAAAGGTCGTCTACTCGCCAATCGCTATCAACTGGTCAAGTTGATCGGCAAAGGTGCTATGGGTCAAGTGTATCAAGCCAAAGATATGCTATTGGGAGGTGTAACGGTTGCTGTCAAGTTTCTCTCCCATACATTATTGAACCAAAAAATGCGCGATCGCTTTGAGCGGGAAGCAACGATTTGCGCTTTGCTTGGTGAGAAAAGCAATCACATCGTGCGAGTTAGGGACTATGGCATAGATGAAAACGATATTTCCTTCTACGTCATGGAATACTTGGCAGGGGGAAATTTAAGCGAAATAATTCACACTAAAACCCTATCCTTACCCCGATTTTTGCATATTACCCGCCAAATTTGTCTGGGATTACAATGTGCTCACCAAGGCAT
This sequence comes from Moorena sp. SIOASIH, assembly GCF_010671925.1. Taxonomy (GTDB): domain Bacteria; phylum Cyanobacteriota; class Cyanobacteriia; order Cyanobacteriales; family Coleofasciculaceae; genus Moorena. Next base: position 983,328 of record NZ_JAAHIH010000004.1, read on the forward strand.
TGTATTTAAAGGCACACTCACTCCAATTGTGCATCGCGATATTAAACCCAGTAACATTCTCGTTGTCGAAGATTCCTCCTTCGGTGAACTGATCAAAATCCTTGACTTTGGCATTGCTAAGCTTCTTCAGTTTGATGGTTCTCAAACCCATTCTTTTATGGGTACCCTAGCCTATTGTTCACCGGAACAAATGGAGGGAAAGGAACTGGATAAACGCTCTGATATCTATAGTCTCGGGGTGATGATGTTTGAGATGTTAACTGGTCACATGCCCATTCTTCCAGAAGATCATTCCTTTGGTAGTTGGTACAAAGCTCATCACTTCAGCCCACCTAAATCCTTTGCATCGATTAACCCCAAGCTAAAGCTGCCGAAGTCCCTAGAGAACCTAATCATGACCTGTATAGCGAAAGAGGTATGTGATCGTCCTCAAAATGTCGGGATTATCCTACGAGCATTGGATTCATTAAACGAAGGTCATGATCGCGGTCGCTATCTGGGTCATCGGATTCAAACAATACTATCCGAGAAGCCTCTGAGTAAGCCAACACAAATACTTCCCGTATCAGGGAATGATATTTGTCGGCAAACCTCCTGGCCCGATGACAAGCCTAAAGCATCTATTGTCTTTCCTAAGATAATTCGTACCACTAGCACAACCTTTCCTACCCTCTGGGTGATGCTTACTAAAGAAGAGATTGATAACCGTCAGGTTAGTACACGCTACAACCAATTCTTGTATGTGATGGTACCTCATCCAATGGTGCTATGGATTACCGCAGTGCATAATCGCTACCACGGTGCTTGTTGGCTTCCTTGCTACTTAGACCTCAAAACAAATCAGGGTCAGAACATAATCAGACTTTTGGGAGATACTGGATATTACCGTATTTTGTTTTTTGCCAAATCACAACCAGAATACTGTGCTAATGTAATGACCTCAACCATTGCTCCTGCCCAACGCCAGCTATTCATTGATTGGGGGAATTCGTCTAAGACAATAAACTCAACTCATCAAGCAATGTTGAGCAAACGCATACTTAAGCAAGAGTTTGAAAAGCTGAAGCCAAAGATTTTGATGAAGTTAGAAGCTGCTCATACAGATTACCCTACTGATATTTCAGGTTAAAACAAGTTACATGCAACAAGTTACTGGTAACTTGTTACTTGATAAGAGATTTATTTTTTTTATTGGTTCTTCAGTACCTTTTATGCTAAAGTTCCAGTTAAAAAAACTCATAAAGCTTACTGTACAAGCGATGCAGCGCGGTCTTGGGAAGGCAGCGCGGTCTTGGGGAGGCAGCGCGGTCTTGGGGAGGCAGTGCGGTCTTGGGGGTTCCCCCCATGAGCAACTGCCGTGGTTTCCCCCATGAGCGACTGCCGTTCCACGGGGCAAACAGCGGTGCGGACGCAGGTTCCGCACACAGACCCATGCGCCATGAGCGACTGCCGTGGTTTCCCCTATGAGCGACTGCATCAAGACAGGAAAATTATGCTATTCAACTAACAAAAGTTACTGAATACAGCCTCTTACCACTGTTCCCTATTCCCTATTCCCTGTTCCCTATTACAGACTGTTTATTTAGCATAACAATTACGGAAGAGCATTCTTATTTTCGATTTTGCCTATTAAACCCTTAGCCAAAACTAATATAGGGATAGCATCAACTCCCGCTGATACTTTTTCGTCAGGGGATGGTCATTACCGAGCACATCAAACACCGCAATCATGGATTTTCTTGCACCATCATCTCTATAGTTACGATGTTTACTGACAATTTCTAAAAATATGTTGAGTGCTGCTTCATAGTCTCCCTCTACAACTAACCGAGATGCCTGAGCAAATAACTGATCTAATTCACTTTCTCCAATAGGATTCGCCTGTTGCTTAAACTGAATCAAGGCTCTGATTGCCTGAGCTCTGGGGAAGTATTCTCGATCATTGTATCCAATGGTTTCTAACAGTGTGGTTGCCTCTTCTTCCTGATTAATATTAACCAAAAAATTGGCTGCTTCAATGACTAAACTTTGATTTTCTGGATACTTGGCAATTAGCTGCTCAAACAGCTGTTTGGCTCGGGATATATCCTCAGTTGCCATGGCAACCCGAGCTTCTTCTAGTCCAATGTCTAGCTCAGACTTCAGATTTAACCTAGCCAACATTTCCCGCAACTGAATCTCTGGTAAAACCCCTACAAAGCCAGGAATCATATCACCTTTGGTGACAATTCTGACATCGGGTACTCCCTCAATTTTCAAGTTGTTCGCTAAGTCTTGGTTGCGGTCAATATCAACTTTTGCTAAAACAAAGTCATATTCTTTAGCTAGTTTCTCTAAGGTTGGTTTGAGCAGTTGACAGGGGCCACACCAGGTAGCAAAGAAGTCTACTAATACAGGCTTCTCAAAAGACTTTTCTAAAACTTCAGTGGCGTAGTTGCTGCTAGTAACGTCTACAGAAAAACCCATATCAATTATTTCCGTTATCCTGTGAAATGAAAGATAAAATGTAAGCATTCAGCTAATGCTTACGAATATAGGGAATAGGAAGAAGAAGGAGGGGAAAATAGCAGGGAATTTCTACCAGAAAATATCCCCTTTCCACACTCCTAACTTCCCCCACCCTCGACATTAAGTCAAGGTTTGAGCCTTAACCAGGGTGTCATTCCCCTCTAACCCTTACTCAGCCCGCAGAGGATGTAGCTAAGACTTTTCCTGAGCTGGATGCTGCACTGTCCCGGCTAGATTCTACGAGCTTGCCTAGGATAGCGCTAACGTTAGTCTTGGCATCACCGAAGAGCATATTGGTGTTTTCTTTGAAGAACAGGGGATTGCCAACGCCAGCATAGCCACTGGACATTCCCCGTTTCATCACCACAACTGTACCAGCTTTCCAAACCTCTAAGACTGGCATGCCAGCAATTGGGCTACTGGGGTCTTCCATGGCACTAGGGTTAACGGTATCATTAGCACCAATCACGAGTACTACATCGGTTTCTGGGAAATCCTCGTTAATCTCATCCATTTCTAGAACGATATCATAAGGCACATTTGCTTCAGCCAGCAGCACGTTCATGTGTCCTGGTAGTCGTCCAGCAACTGGATGAATGCCAAAGCGAACATTGATACCGGCATCCCTCAAAATCTTGGTAATATCGGACACCGGATGCTGAGCCTGAGCTACTGCCATGCCGTAACCGGGAACAATCATAACACTCTTGGCCCCTTGTAGCAGCTCTACGGTATCTTCTACTGTGGTCTCGGTGACTTGACCTTCGGGCTGATCACCAGCTTTCGCTTTAGCTGTAGTTCCTGCACCTTCGCCGAAGCCACCTAAAATCACGCTGATGAAGGAGCGGTTCATGGCTCGGCACATGATGTAGCTGAGGATAGCACCACTACTACCTACTAGCGCACCAGTGATTATCAGTAGGTCATTGGACAGCATAAAGCCTGCAGCAGCAGCCGCCCATCCGGAATAACTATTGAGCATGGAGATGACCACTGGCATATCAGCACCCCCAATCGCAGCTACTAGGTGGATGCCTAAAACTGATGCGATCGCAGCCATAATCAACAGGGGTTGCAGACCAGCTGTCCCCTCTGCTGTCATGAACTGGTAACCCAGCCCGATCACAGCCCCAAGCATAGCCAGATTGAGTACGTGGCGTGCTGGCAACATTAGGGGTTTGCTGCTGATGATAGCTCGTAGTTTCCCAAAGGCTATCACTGAACCGGTGAAGGTAATTGCCGCAATGAACACACCAATATAAATTTCTAACTGGTGAATAGTTACTTCTGCACCCGTTAGAGATTCCTCCGCTTGCAGGTAATTGGCAATACCCACCAGTACAGCTGCAAGACCGACAAAACTATGGAGAATTGCTACCAGTTCTGGCATGGAGGTCATGGCTACCCGAGATGCCACGATCGCACCAATTATCACTCCTGGTAGAATCATCCCTCCCAGAGTGAGGTATGCGGTTACATTGCTACTTAGGGCAGTGGCAACAAAAGCAATCAGCATCCCAAGAATGCCGTAAATATTGCCTTTACGGGCGCTTTCCTGGTTAGACAATCCCCCCAGGCTGAGAATAAATAAAGCACTAGCTGCAATATAGGCAACTGTCAACAGATTATTTGACATAGTCTCCTTAGTTTTATGGTGTTCAACTTGGTTGTTCGCGTAGCGTGGCCGAAAGGCCAAGGTTAGTTGGTTGAATGTTGAAGGTTAGTTGGTTGAAGGTTAGTTGGTTGAAGGTTAGTTGGTTGAATGTTAGTTGGTTGAATGTTGAAGGTTAGTTGGTTGAAGGTTAGTTGGTTGAAGGTTAGTTGGTTGAATGTTGAAGGTTAGTTGGTTGAAGGTTAGTTGGTTGAAGGTTAGTTGGTTGAATGTTGAAGGTTAGTTGGTTGAAGGTTAGTTGGTTGAAGGTTGAAGGTTGAAGGTTAGTTGGTTGAAGGTTGAAAGTGGTTTGGTTGTTCGCCTTTGGCGTTCGGTGTAGGGTGGGTGGTTTGGTTGTTCGCTTAGCGTGGCCTTTTGGCCAAGGTTCATAAGATAACCTGTAACCTTCAACCTGTAACCTTCAACCTGTAACCTTCAACCTGTAACCTTCAACCTTCAAACCTTCAACCTTCAAACCTTCAACCTTCAACCTTCAACCTTCAACCTTCAAACCTTCAACCTTCAACCTTCAAACCTTCAACCTTCAACCTTCAAACCTTCAAACCTTCAACCTTCAAACCTTCAACCTTCAAACCTTCAAGGGTCTAACCTATTTCTGAAACATCTTGAGCATGCGTTGGGTGACTAGGAAGCCACCGGAGATGTTGATGGTTCCAACTAAAATTGCGATCGCACCCAGAATGGTAGTGGGTGAGGTAGCTGCGCCGGAAATTTGCAGCATTCCACCAATGATGATGATGCCGCTAATGGCATTAGTAACACTCATCAAGGGGGTGTGCAGGGCTGGTTTTACGTTCCAGATCACTTGCCAGCCTACGAAGCAGGCCAGGATAAATACCGTGAAGTGGGAGAGGAAAGAAGGTGGTGCTCCGATTCCCAAGCCAATTAGGGCGAGTCCCACTAACACTGGCCAGAGCAAGCCCATGATACTCTTTGATTTCTTGGTCTCTGGCACAGACTGCTCTTGAGTTGCCGCAGTCTGGGGTTCCGGTGCCGGTTTGGGAGGTGCTGGAGGTGTAGGCCGCTTGGGTGGGGGCCAGGTTACATCCCCAGCGTTTAGCACTAAGGCTCCCCGAACCACTTCATCCTCCATATCGACACGGTAATTTTCACTACCACCCATGTCCTTGAGGAGATGACAAAGGTTGGTGCCATAGAGTTGGCTAGATTGAGTTGCCATACGGCTGGGTAGGTCAGTTAATCCAATGATGGTCACACCTTTGTATTTGTAGACCTCATTGGCTTTGCTCACCTCACAGTTGCCCCCTTGCTCAGCTGCCATATCGACAACCACTGAGCCTTCTTTCATACTCGCTACCATTTCCTCAGTGATCAGTAGCGGCGCTTTTTTACCGGGGATCAGGGCAGTGGTGATGATGATGTCCACTTCTTTAGCCTGTGCGGCGAACAATGCCATCTCCGCCTCGATGAACTCTTTACTCATCACCTTGGCATAGCCCCCAGATCCTGTACCGTCTTCTTTGAAGTCCAGTTCCAGAAACTCTCCCCCCATGCTCTCCACTTGTTCCTTAACCACGGGGCGGGTATCGAAGGCGCGCACAACAGCACCCAGACCTTTAGCGGTACCAATAGCAGCTAGTCCAGCTACCCCAGCACCAATCACCAACACTTTAGCTGGGGGAACTTTCCCCGCTGCAGTAATTTGCCCAGTAAAGAAGCGACCAAAGTTATTGGCTGCCTCAATCACAGCCCGGTAACCAGCAATATTGGCCATAGAACTGAGGGCATCCATCTTTTGGGCCCTAGTGATGCGAGGTACCGCATCCATAGCCAACACTGTAGCCTTACGGCTTGACAGTTGTTCCAGCAGTTCTTGGTTTTGGGCTGGCCAGATAAAGCTGATTAAAGTGCCATTTTCCGATAGCAACTCAGACTCATGTTTGTTTAGAGTGGGATGCATCTGAGGGGGACGCACTTTTAGAACAATATCTGCCTCTGACCAAAGGCTATTCGCATCAGGGATGATTTGGCATTCTGCTTGTTCGTAAGCATGGTCAGGAAAATTAGCTGCCTCTCCTGCTCCGGATTCAATTAGCACATCAAAGCCAAGTTTCTGGAGCACCTTTGCTGTATCCGGTGTAGCAGCTACCCGGCATTCACCTGGGTAAATTTCTTTCGGGATACCAACCTTCATGCGAGTTTTGGTTGGCTGTAAATCTAACGTTTCAGCCTCTTTGGGAATGGCTAGGGTCATTGACTCTCCTTCAGTTGTCTAAATGAAATAACGACGGAAAATTCGTTGATGACTACAGTGGGTCTAGAGGCATCAGGCAAAGGATGTCCAGACCAGCCACTTTCAGGGGCTAAGGCCACCGTATTTCCTAACATAGCTTTTAGTCATGGGTGACACATACTCCTTAGGTGAGGACAACAAGAATCAGGAAAACTGGCAATAATAACTGTTTTCCCTAACTATTTTCGGTAAATAGAATCAGGTAACAACTTGTTTTCAAAATGTTGTCCCTTGTTGACAATCTATCGTTCTATTTCTTTTGATTTCGAGTGGTTTTTAGCAACTGGTAGCTTCTTGCTGCTGGGGATGTTCACCCTGTTGAAAGGATTCCCAAGTTCAACTAGAACGGGATCAGTTTGCCCCCTGACACCGCCAATGCCCTTAAGGGTTGGTGATTGACTCGCTCTTGAGAGGAAAACCTCCCAGCCTTAATCGTCTGATCAGCTGACTGGCTTCCCATCTGTGCTACTTGTCCTTGTATGCTACTTGTCGTGGTATCCAACACCAGGCATGGCCTCTTGCTGAATTTGAACTGCTGGCATCAATTTCTCTATATAAATTTCTCTGACTGTTCAAAGACATGTGTCCCCATAACCCGATCTCTGTTTGGATTCTATGGTGATCTTCCAGAAGAGAGGATTATTTTTAACTTGTTTTAGGAATTGTGCTGTTCCACTCAGTTCTCGTAGGTAATCTTTACTAGTCAGATCGATTCCGTCACTGACTATAGATGATGATGGTAATGGTGTAATAAAGTGTTATAGGTGATTAAAGTGTAGCGATAGTGTTTTGAAATTGGTATGAGGGTAAGCATTCAGCTATCAGCTATCAGCCATCAGCTATCAGCTATCAGCCATTGGCTGTAGGCCAAGCTACTTTGAATCAAATAAGCTGACGGCTGACCACTGACCGCTGACCGCTGACCACTGACCACTGACCGCTGACCGCTGACCGCTGACCGCTGAATGCTTACGTATTAGGGATATATTGCGTATATATATTGCGTATATTTTTGCGTATATATATATAAGTAGTACAGTAAAAAAACAAATAACTGTTAACTGTCAGCTCAAGTCAGCAGCATTAGATTTATGCTATCCACACAATCTTCCATCAAACGTCTGATTTCCGCGATCGCATTAGCTGGTTGTGTCTTGACCGGGCTATCGGTTCGGAGCTTAGCCCAGAGTAATCCCGGATTGGTACTCTGGAGTGGTGTTAAGCGGGAAAATATCCTGAGATATCACCTAGATTTCAACGGTGCCCCCAATTACTGGGATCGTTACCGCTTGAGGATTCCCAAGAAGAAAATGGAATTGGGAGTCGCTCAGTTTTCTATTTCTTATCCAGATTACTACGATGGTAAGTTCGACGTGGACAAAATTGAGGTGCGCGTTGACGGTAAATCCCTCCCGGTCTCTGAAGTAGTCTGGGACAAAGAAAATTATAGCGTTCAGATTTACATGGAAGAGGCAGTTCCAGCCAATGAAAATGTGGAATTAGTATTTTCCAATGTCAAAAACCCTGATGGGGGTACTTATTACTTCGTTTGTTATGTCTTAACCCCTGGTGATATTCCACTACCCCGTTATCTCGGTACTTGGATTGTTAGTATTGGTCGTTAATCTATTGTAGTTCTGAATTGGGTGAGATAAATCGTCCTAGGTTTTAGGGAGCAGGGAGTAGGGAGTAGGGAGTAGGGGAAAGAGTGTTGGTTTTCCGGTGTAGGGTAACCGTCACCCCGTCATAGCCTCTCCCCATCTCCCCAAAGCGCCCCCATTCAGAATTTAAATCGGTGACAGCTTATTCCCACTCTCCTCCTCACTACACCTGCCATACCCCCTTATTGATTAGACCTCCCAGAAAAACTAGCGAAGTCTATTGATCGCTTGTGCTAATTTGATTTGTTTTTGATTTGTTTGTGATTTCCCTTTTGTCTACATCAGTGAATATTTCGAGTCCCTTGGGAGTAGCCTTTAGGTGAAAAAGGTACCGACCGTTGATCATATAGATTGTGGTGATAGCTCCTATAGCAAAGATCAGGACTCCACAGAGCGGTAAGGTAATTTGCCAAACTGGGAAGTTGTGCTTACTTGGTTTTTTCTGTTGATTCTTTAACATAGTGATTGAGCACTTAAAGACGACTCTTCGTTAAAGCCTGGTAATTCCCGGCAAGTTCCGGGATTACCTAGCGAAGATGCAGACTAAGGATTAATTTCCTACGTTGGTTTGGTCATGACACCCAGGAGTGAACTCCAGCTCCTGGCTCTGTCGCTAACTATTAAGAAAAGGCAAAATGTGTAGTTAGCCTAACAAGCCGCTCCAACATTGTCGAGGAACACGTTACCGATTTGAGCTGCACTAAAAATGCAAAATTATGTATTCGTCATAGACACAAACAAACAACCATTAAACCCGATTTCCCCAAAGAAAGCCCGCCGATTGTTGGACAAAGGGAAAGCTGCGGTTTTCAGGATGTATCCATTTACGATCATCCTGAAGACTGCGATCTCAGCTCCGACTATCTCACCAAGTCAAATCAAGATAGATCCCGGGAGTAAGACGACTGGGTTTGCTCTAGTCCAAAACGGCCAAGTTATTTGGGCGATGGAGTTAGAACATAGAGGATCACTCATTAAGAAAAAACTAGAATCTAGAAGTGCCGTTAGGCGTGGGAGACGTAACCGCAATACTCGTTACAGAAAGCCAAGATTCCTCAATCACAAGCCTTCATTGGGTTGGATCGCTCCTAGTTTAGAGCATAGGGTCTTGACTACTGAAACCTGGGTCAAAAGGCTGATCAAGTTTTGTCCAGTTGATGAGATTTGGATTGAAAGAGTTAAGTTTGACACCCAAAAAATGCAGAATCCCGAAGTTAGTGGCGTCGAGTACCAACAAGGAAATTTAGCAGGGTACGAAGTGAGGGAGTATTTGCTTGAGAAGTGGGGAAGGGAATGTGCTTATTGTGGCAAGCAAAATACCCCCCTACAGATTGAGCATATTCATCCAAAATCCAAGGGTGGAAGCGATAGAGTTAGTAATCTTTGTCTGGCTTGCGAGAAATGCAATCAGAAAAAAGGAAATAAACCTATAGAGGAATTCCTAACTTTGAAACCAGACTTGTTGCGGAAGATCCTAGCCATTGCCAAACAGCCATTAACAGATGCAGCGGCAATGAATACAACTCGGAACAAGATACTCAAGGCTCTTAAAGCTATAAAACCTGTAGCTACTGGTACAGGTGCTCAGACAAAATACAACCGGACGAGGCTGAGATTACCTAAGCAACATTGGATTGATGCTGCTTGTGTTGGAAACCTCAAAACTCTGACATTGAGGACATCTCAGCCACTATTGGTTACCTGCAAAGGACACGGTGGTAGACAAAAAGCTGCACTCAACAAATATGGCTATCCGATCAGGCACAACCCACTTAGGCCAATTAAGGGTTGGATTACTGGGGACATTGCTAAGCATCAGAAATTGGGGATAGGTAAAGTAACCCCCAGAAGTAGGGGAAGTTTTGGATTTACTCCTCTAGGGGAGAAGGGTTACAAGAGTTGTAAACCTCAAGACATATCAGCGGTACATAGAAAAGATGGATATACCTACAGGTTCTGCAAGAATCTGCCAGGTTTTGCCTGGAAATAATACTCCTAAACTTTCCTGTTGGAATAGCCACGATTTTCTCTTGAGTGCCTGTCTAGACGCTACAAACTATCGAACAGGCTTTCACTCAGAGTAGAATTCCTACCCCAAAGAAGTTTTGGGCAAAATTAGTAGGCATGTTCTGTTACCGCCTACTAGGAGCTTTAGAGTCTGATTACGAGGCTACATAGTTAATGTGCCGGTTCAAGGATTCTGTGACATTGACTGGCTCATTCCTATAGAGGTGCTGCTATTCAAAATTCAACCACCCTCTTTTTTTGGGAAATTTTACCGAGAGGGTGTCACAATTTCTGACAGTTCTGCACATATATATAGAAGAGGCAATCTGATCATTTGCGTAGCAGCCTACTGTGCTACGCCTAAAAAATAGGTCGTCTCTTTAAGCTGAGGGGGTGACATGTAAGCTTAAATCCTTACTGGGTAATACGTTCAGCCGATATGTTACTTCAGGTGCGCTTTCCGTTGGCGAATTAAATTCGCCACGGGTCGCACCTGAAAGATACATGGTGTTTTGGACTGACCTTGGACGTAATTATCAGAGTTTGAGCTTCCAGAACATCAAAGTAGGGTCAATTTGTGAGTTTATCTTTGCTAAGATAACTGGCCTCAAAGCCTTATATAATAGGCTTTTCAGGGCTCATGTCACCCCCTCAGCTCTTTAAGTAGTCAATAGCGCTAGCTATTACTCGCAAAACAAATCCTAAAATAGGAGACACTGTCCCATGCAAAAAGTAAATTATCCACCAAAACTTACCCGTAACGTAGAGGAACATTTTCAAACCACAAATAATCAAAAAATTATGATTATTTTTAATGTTTTCATATAAAAATAATATATTTAGTTATATAAAGTACTTTTATTATAGGTTTGAGGGAGTAGTAAAAAGTGGCAATAATTGAATGTATATTATAAGTAATAAAAACGGTATAAATGACTGTATAAAAAACCTTAAATCCTAGGGACAAGTTTGAATCAGCGGTTAAACATTTATTTAACCAAACTTATTCAGAAACTAAGGAAGCAACATCTTATGCTGCATTATTTAACGGAATAAATAAAAAACTACGGCAATTTAATTTTCCGGATGACCAAATATACGAGGTAATTAATGAAACCTATTTACGGGGAATAAAACTCCTAGAATCAGGGCAAGAGATTAAAAACCCTAGAGCCTGGATTAGGAAGACTTCGTTAAATGTCATCCGTGAGATGAGCCGGAAACAAAAAAAAGAGCAATTATGGGACTCTAATTTAATAGAGCATCAAATAGCACCAGAAGACAGCCATAGCCTTTGCTCAGAAAACTCTGAAGATGAAGACTTAAGGCTGCTGGAGCTAGCCCTTAAAAAGTTAGACCCAAAGGACTCCAAACTAATCGTCTTACGGGAAATAGAAGGCTTGTCTTGGAGACAAGTAGTAAACCATCTAGCTTCTAAGGGAGAATATATTACTGAGGCGTCTGCCAGACAGCGAGGTAAACGTGCCCTAAAGCGTTTACGTAATATCTTTTTTGAGCTTAATAATCATCATCAGTAAACAAAATATTATGATTAGCTATAGCTAATTAGGGTGCGTAAAACGCTTGGTTGCATTCCTGATATGATTGTCCCAAGCGTTATTAAAAAAAAATAAATAGCTAATTTTTATAAATTTATCCAATTATTAAAGCCTGTAAATAAGGATAAATTACCAATAAATCAAATGTCAACCAAAAACACAAAAAAAAAAATTAAATTAGCAGAAGAGTATCGCCAGTTAATAGCTCTTCCGGTTTTGTCTGAATTAGAGGCAAATCGGATGGCAGAAATCCTAGAGCTAGCATATCTTGATGAATCCCTTAACTGCTTAATTGAGGAAATTGAAATGACCGAATATTTAAAACTAGAAAAGTGGAATCAAGGTCTTCGGAATTTACTGAAGGTGGTTTCAACAGAGGAGCCATCCCCAAGTACACCATGGCAGGACTAAACTATCTGAAGGGATATAAGCATATGCGCTACGCGCAGGCTACGCCAACAGTGGTCAGCGGTCAGTGGTCAGCCTTGTGGCACAGGCTTCCAGCCTGTGACCTAACTCATTAGCTGATAACTGATAGCTGATAACTGATCGCTGATAGCTGATCGCTGATAGCTGATCGCTGATAGCTGATAGCTGATAACTGATCGCTTAGCTTGATAGATCACCCCTTGACATGGTATTATGAAAAGTCAGCTATAGTTGGCAATCAATCCTTCATAGTATTCCTTAATAGTATTCCTCCAGCAAACCCATGACTCAACGCACTCTAGGCGGGACCAACCGTAAGCAAAAAAGAAAATCCGGTTTTCGTGCCCGGATGCGCACCAAAGATGGTCGCAATGTGATTAGAGCTCGCAGAAGCAAGGGACGGCGTCGTCTCTCGGTCTAGTCATCCAAGCATTGATGCCGACCTGCTGCAAGTAAAAGGTAAAAGGTGAAGAAACAGCCATTTTCCCTGGCTCTTCTGCCTTTATCCTGATCAAGGCATTGACAAAATCAAGGATTAAAGTTAAGCATTGGGATTGCCTCAAGCCAATCGACTTAAGCACTGGCGAGATTTTAAGCAAGTCTATCGCTCAGGTATTCGTCGTTCAGGGCGTTACCTAACATTACGGGGCTTACAACAGAGTACTATTTCCCCGATTGCCAAAGAAACCATTGCGCCAGAAAAATCCCTACCAGACAATCACCCTCCCTCTCGTCTTGGCATCTCCATCAGCCAAAAAGTTAGTAAGAAAGCAGTTGTTAGAAATCGGATTAAGCGGCAAATTAGAGCCGCCCTCAGGCAGTTATTACCACGCCTATCCCCCGGTTGGAAACTAGTCATAATAGTAAAACCAGAAGCTAGAGAGTGCGAATATGCACAACTTTTGAGAGAATTAGAGAAGTTGTTGGTAAAAGCAGAGGTGCTAGATGGGCATTAGAGAAGATGTATTTTATGAGGGTGGTCCCCACCGGGGAGATCTGATCATTAGCATATTGTTGGCATTTACGATTATATTCATACCTCTAACAGTAGCTGCTATAGTCCGGGCTCTATGGCTACGGTATCGGATTACCAGCCGCCGGATATCAATAACTGGGGGTTGGCGGGGACGCGATCGCTCAGATGTGATTTACTCTGAAGTTTCTAAGATTGCCACAGTTCCCCGTGGTATAGGAACTTGGGGAGATATTGTGGTTACCCTAAAAGATGGTAGCCGTTTGGAAATGCGGGCAATACCCCGGTTTAGAGAAATTTACGACTACATTGCCGAACGAGCAGCAGACAAAACAGGCAAAGCCGTTAGTGCCATCAAAATGATGTAGACAGAACATTGAACAGAAAACCTTGACATCGGTCACTTGCCCTGATCTAGTCTTCCCTTGCCTACATCTGGCCACCTAAATCGGTTAAACTCCTTGATGTCAGTAGATATACCTGATAAAAGTCGGAAACCCGAACCGCATAGGGACGGAGATTAGTTACATTAGACACAGAAAACTTTACAATAGCGCCTAGGTTAACGTCAAACGAATGGACTTTGGTATCGGATTTATCTCCAACAACATCATGCTGCCAATCCTGGATTTCTTTTACGGGATTGTGCCTAGCTATGGTTTAGCCATAATAGCCTTGACCCTGGTGATTCGCTTTGCCCTCTTCCCTCTTAATGCTGGCTCCATTCGCAACATGAGGCGCATGAAAGTCACCCAACCCTTGATGAAGAAGCGGCAAGAAGAAATAAAAGAGCGCTACAAGGATGACCCGGCTAAACAGCAGGAAGAAATGAGTAAGCTGTTCCAAGAGTTTGGCAACCCCCTAGCCGGTTGTTTGCCACTGTTGGTACAAATGCCGGTTCTGTTTGCCCTATTTGCCACCTTGCGGGGATCACCCTTTGCAAACATTAACTACGACGTCAACTTACAAATTTTTCCCCAAGAACAGCTGGAATATATCCAGCCTAAAGTCTTTACCACCAAACCCCAAAATATTTACATTACCGATGGCTTACATGAACCAGTCATCGCCCTACTTCCGGCAGGAAATAAGCTGGTAGTTGGGGAAAAAACCAAAGTAGAGTTTCAAACTGTTGAAGGTCAACCCTTAAACCAACTAATTGCTCAGCATCCAGAAACCGATATCAGTCCCACTTGGCAAATAGTCAACGGAGAGGACCGCTTACGTATTCTTGAAGATGGGACACTAGAAGCCCTGATGCCTGGAGAGGTAAAGCTTCAGGGAACCTTAACGGGAATAGCTGCTAACAAAGGCTTTCTATTTATTGATGCTTTAGGAAGAGTGGGTGCTTTTGATGACGATGGCACTATCCACTGGGATATCGTAGGAATGATTCTCTTCTTTGGGATCAGTTTGTACGTCAACCAGCTGTTGTCAGGTTCAGGTGCAGGTTCAGGGCAAGCCGGTGACCAGCAAAAGGCAGTGAATCAGATTACTCCAGTATTGTTTTCTGGCATGTTCTTATTCTTTCCCCTGCCAGCTGGGGTATTGATGTATATTGTTGTAGCTAATATATTTCAAACTATCCAGACTTTCATTCTATCCCGAGAACCTCTGCCAGAGAATTTGCAAGAAATAGTTGAGCAGCAGGAAAAAGAGGCAAAAAGACAAGCAGCTAAGTCTGGAGAGGGTCGAGAGGCATTGCCTTTTGAGCCCAAGCGTTCAAAGAAAAAGGCATCAAGTTAGCATCAAGATAGTATGGTAAATCAACATCAGGAGCGTGGTAAAGAGTGGTTAGAAGAACTCCTGCGGTTATCTCGATTGCCCGCCAGTATAGAAGTAGCTGATGGTGAAGCTCCCCTAGGGGAGCGACCCAGCTACTGGTTGACAATCGATAATAGTCAACTGACCTCGAAAGACACTCAAACTTTAATTGGTCGGGAAGGGGAAGTTATCGATTCTATCCAGTACTTAGCCAATTCCCTCCTTAACTTGGGTCATGATGAGGAGGAACAAGCCGTTTACGTCATCGATATAGATAGCTATCGAGCCAGACGGGAAGTGGAACTTCAAGCGATCGCTGAACACGCTGCTATGAAAGTCCGTCAGACAGGGAAAGAATTTGAATTGAAATCCCTATCGGCAGCAGAGCGGCGTCAAGTCCATACCCTATTCAAGGCTTTTGAGGATTTAGAAACTCTTAGTCGAGGGCAAGAG
Organism: Moorena sp. SIOASIH; assembly: GCF_010671925.1. Taxonomy (GTDB): domain Bacteria; phylum Cyanobacteriota; class Cyanobacteriia; order Cyanobacteriales; family Coleofasciculaceae; genus Moorena. Next base: position 998,608 of record NZ_JAAHIH010000004.1, read on the forward strand.
CCAGACCGACGACTGGTGGTGCGTCGGAGGTATTGAAAGATTGAGCATTTTCACCCTCTCACTGCTGATTGCACTTGGGATTATTCCCATCACCTGACTAACATAATGCATTAACTCTATATAACTATTTAAGTCTATAAATGGTCGCTTTTTGCTGAGTGTTTGTGAAGCTCAAGGTTAACCATCAACGCTTAACAGTCAACTGCAAAGGATAAGCATTATGGAGGCGATATATATTCCTGAGTTGCTCAAATTACCAGAGCACACAGAAGTAACTCCGGTCAATCAATTCTTGGTGGATTTACAGACACTGACCCCAGTTCGAGGTCAAGTGCAAGTGGCTCATCAAGGAAATTACCTGGAGGTATGTGCTCAAGCAGAAACGATCATTACCTTGACTTGTCACCGCTGCTTAAAACAGTACAACCACCGCCTAACCATCGATACATCCGAATTAGTTTGGTTAGCTTCCTCAGCTGACCAACTGTCGGATGAATCCCTAGAGCAGGAGATAACTTGGGATGATTTACAAGAAACCCTTCCAGCTCAGGGGTATTTTTATCCAGACACTTGGTTATACGAACAACTATGTCTGGCAATTCCGCCACGGCAGCTGTGTGACCAAGAATGTATAGGTATCCAGATTAACGATAACAGTGAAGCACAGTTACGGGATCAACTACGGGATCAACGTTGGGGGGCTCTAGAATCCCTGAAGAGAAAACTTCCTGGATAGTGAGTTGCCTGGTAGTATAATGCTGAAGGTAAATCGGTCAGGGAGTTACTAGCAGCCGAGCGGTTATCCAAGTTTATTGGAAATAAAAAATGCTATGTTTAAAGTTTAATTATTTTTTTCTAGTATTTATTTTTTGAGTAATTGGCTCCTATATAGGAATCCGTTTAGGAATTGTCAGAATTTTTGACGCCATATTCCCTACTCCCTGTTCCCTGTTCCCTGTTCCCTGTTCCCTTTGCTATATGAATTTCAATGACGAGTTTGAGCTTCTGCTACGTGCTCGCTACCCTTTGTTATATATTCCCACTCTAGAAGAAGAGCGAGTAGAAACAGCGATCAAGCAATCCGCTAAACGTTTGGGTAATCGTGGTGTCTATATCTGGGATTTTGTGGATGGTTACCAAGGAAACCCTAATGATATCGGCTTTGGACGCCGCAACCCCTTACAAGCTTTAGAATTTGTAGATAGAATTGGCGAAAGTGCTGCTGCCATCTTTGTATTAAGAGATTTTCACCGATTCTTAGAGGATGTATCAGTTGCTCGTAAACTCAGAAATCTGGCACGTACCCTCAAATCCCAGCCTAAGAATATAGTTATCGTTACCCCCCAAGTGTCGGTTCCCTCGGATTTAACCGAAGTCCTGACAGTGCTGGAATTCCCCTTACCAACCGCATCGGAAATTAAAGCTGAGGTGAAACGTTTGTTGGGGGCAACGGGTCAAAATCTGACTGAGAAAATCATTGATGAGCTGGTGCGGTCGGCTCTTGGTCTTTCCTTAGAAAGGATTCGTCGAGTCCTAGCTCGTGGGATTGCCTCTAATAATGCGATCCAACCTTCAGATGTGGAACTGATTTTAGAAGAAAAGCGCCAATCGATTAGGCAAACCCAGATCCTAGAGTTCTACCCAACCCAAGAAAAAATTTCCGACATCGGTGGCTTAGACAACCTCAAAGACTGGCTACTGCGACGGGGTGGAGCATTTACAGAACAGGCGCGACAATACGGGTTACCCCATCCTCGTGGTTTACTATTAGTGGGGATTCAAGGAACTGGGAAATCCTTAACTGCAAAAGCGATCGCAAACCACTGGCACCTACCCCTGCTACGTTTAGATGTCGGTCGTCTATTTGGTGGCTTAGTAGGGGAATCAGAATCCCGTACTCGGCAAATGATTCAGCTAGCCGAAGCTCTCGCTCCCTGCATCCTCTGGATTGATGAAATTGACAAAGCCTTCTCTGGTCTATCCTCTAAAGGGGATGCAGGCACAACCAGTCGTGTATTTGGTACCTTTATTAGCTGGTTAGCTGAGAAGAAATCCCCAGTATTTGTGGTAGCTACTGCCAACAATATCCAAGCCTTACCCCCAGAAATGCTCCGCAAAGGTCGATTTGACGAAATCTTTTTTGTTGGTTTGCCCAACCAGGAAGAACGTCGTGCTATTTTTGACCTACACCTATCCCGGCTGCGACCTCATAATCTCAAGAGTTATGCTTTAGACCGATTAGCCTACGAAACCCCTGATTTTTCTGGGGCAGAAATTGAGCAGACCCTGATCGAAGCCATGCACATCGGCTTTAGCCAAAACCGAGACTTCACCACAGATGATATTCTCGAAGCCGCTAGCCAAATTATCCCCTTAGCACGGACAGCCCAAGAGCAAATCCAATTCTTACAGGATTGGGCAGCTGCCGGAAAAGCTCGTATGGCTTCTCGCAATAGCCCCTTAAATGATCGGATTCAGCGACAACTCCAGTAAGTAATCATATATAGCAGTTCTCAATTGGGTGAGGTACTTAATCCTGGGTTAATGGGAGTAGGGAGTAGGGAGTAGGGAGTAGGGAGTAGGGAGTAGGGCTAATAAAATTGACTTGACCTGATAAGTATGATCGACGCTATCGATTAATGTCAACTAGATTAATTTAGAATTTTATCATTAACTGTTGCTAGAACAATCTGTTAACCTTCACCCTTCAACCTGTTAACCTTCACCCTTCAACCTGTTAACCTTCAACCTGTTAACCTTCAACCTATTAACCTTCAACCTGTTAACCTTGGCCAAAAGGCCACGCAATCGCGTTCAACCTTTATCTTTAATACCTTCCCATGAATCTTTCCAAGATAGCTCAGTTTATCATTGGTTTTATTCTCGGCATTGCCATCTTAGCAGGTGCTGCTGTTGGTACAGTTTATTACTTCTTTACTAAACTAGCAGTTGAGCCTGAAAAACCCGTCTTTGCTGAGGAGCGACCCAAGACGTCACCTTCACCAAAAGCTCAGCCCACCAGTTCATCTGGGGAGTCTAAACCAGCAACTACTCCCAAACCCATTCCTAGTCCTAGTCCTTTACCAAAACTAGAACCGGGTGCTTATCGAGCCAGTGTTACCTGGCCACAGGGGTTGATTCTTCGGGACTCCCCTAGCCTGAACGCTAAACGCATAGGTGGTATTGGCTACAAGCAGACCCTGATCATCCTCGGATACAGTGATGATAAGCGATGGCAGAGAGTACGCTTGCCTGGTAGTGATCAAAAAGGTTGGGTTAAAGCAGGTAATGTCAAAAAAATAGACTAATCAATAGATTAATAGTTTGGAGCAACAGTCCACACTTAACAAGTCTGGTTATTGTTAAGAAAATTAGCTAAATATTAATCTTGATTGCAATATTGCCGATCTAGCTTTAACGCCAGAATCCAGAATGATAGGGTTATGAGACTAACTTTTAACACCACCAAAAAAGTTAAATTTCTGGCTAACTGAATTTCTGGCTAACAAGTTTATGTACAACAAAAATACAAATAAAGATCTTTTGGGTGCTGCAGTTACTGCTGCTTTGGGTGCAGGGATTGTCACTTCCTTTGCTGTCAGCCAAGGTCAACACCCAATGATTGCTATAGGAATTACTGCTATGGCTGGCTTAGTTGGTGCCTTGTTACATCAGGCTGATTTAGTATAAATAAATATGATAAGTAATTGACAACTTGCCAATTCTAGGGTGGGCTAATTGGTGGGCTAATTGGAACAAACCACCAGATTCTGATCACCCGTAGCAGGAAACCCGTTAGACATCCATCCATTAACAGGATAAGTTATTCTTGCCCACTCGCGCCCTTGGGAGTCCAGGGAAAATTGCTCTTGACGGGGACGGTTGATCAGTCTTACTTTCACTCCATTGGAGACAAGACCCAGTTGGGAAGAGTTAATATCCGGTCGTCTACGCACAGCTATACCATCATTACCTTTATATATAACTTGGCGACAGAGAGATTCTCTTGGATTAGGGGGTACTATTACTGTCTCCTGACAGAACTTGAGATCTTTGGCTCGGACAAATCCAGGAACGGGGGAGTTGATCGCTATCCAACCATTTTTCCTAACCTTGTTTTCGGCCAGAATAACTTCTTCATTAGGCTCTAAGGTTCTGATTGGTTCGATTGATGGCTGTTTGTAGATAAAGATTGACTTAGCAGCTTGGCGGCAGAGAGATTGTGCTCGATTAGGGAGTGGTCCTCCTGTCCCACAGAACTTGAGATCTTGGGCTTGGACAAATCCAGGAATCGGGGAGTTGATCGCTATCCAACCATCTTTGCTAACCTTGTTTTCGGCCAGAGTAACTTGTTCATCAGCCTCTAAGGCAATCATTGGGTTAGAGGTTGATCGCTGTTTGTAGATAAAGATTGACTCAGCAGCGGCTCGACATTCACCCATCAATCCCTGAGCCAGTTGAAATTTGCCTTGAGTCTGGGCTTGGGTTGGTTTGGCCGAGGGTATGCTGTTGGTGGAATTGGTGCTAGGAATTACCGTAGCCCTAGCCCCTACTCCCCCTAAACTGCTCAAGACTAAAGCTAGGAGGGGGAGAAACGTACTCCAGTGACGAATAGTGGTCATGAGTTAAAACTATTGCGTTATGGTAAGAGAGGAGAATTGTTCTGTTTTGGTAAGAGTATTGCTCTATAACTACATGCTTTAATATCGGATTACGTAAAATCTCTGAGATTGTCTTGTCCGAAACATTACCAATGCTATACTGTCCTTTGTTAAACTAACGGTAACAGTTTCCTTGGAAGAATCATGGAGACCCTTGCCTATCTTCATCTTGCCTTAAGCGAAGAAGAACTTGCAGATACTCCTGCGGTTTTGACGGAGTCGAATCAAACATTTTTTCAGTGGCTGAAGGAGTATAAGCTAGTTACTCACCATCGGATTTATTTACTGTTGCTAGTTGCCACACTTAGCATTGTGGGGATGGCAGAAGAAGCCCTAGCCCAAAGGGTGCTGCGGGAAGGTCGTAGGGGAGCTGATGTAACAGAGGTTCAGGGTCGTTTGCGAGAACTCGGGTATTTCAATCGGCAACCAACTGGCTATTTTGGTTCAATTACTAAAAATGCTGTGATTCGGTTCCAACGAGACAAGGGGCTTCCTGCTGATGGGGAAGTCGGACCACGAACCAGAGCAGCACTCTTTCCATCGCAAACCAGAGTAGCACCGTCCCTTAGGAATGTTAATCAATCTGGACTCAGACGAGGGTCTCGTGGATCAGCGGTTACGGAAGTGCAGCGACAGTTAAGAGAACTGGGTTATTTCAATGCCGACCCAACCGGTTACTTTGGTCCGGTTACAGAACAAGCAGTGATTCGATTCCAAACAGACTATGGTCTCAGGGCGGATGGGATTGTGGGATCACAAACTAGAGCAGAACTATCTAATGCATTAGTTACTCAATCACAACCGTTTGGATTCCTGCCTGGGGAGATGCCTCTTCCTCCTGCTGACTTTAGCAGTGAAGAACCGATAGCATTTGGTACTCCTATCCGTAGAAAGGAACTACGACCAGGCGATCGCGGTCGAGAGGTTATACGGCTTCAGGAAGCGTTGAGATCTCGGGGGTTTAATCCCGGTCCGGTTGATGGGAGATATGGCGAACAAACTGAGGATGCAGTGTTTAAATTTCAGATACGTAATAATAATCTACTTCCAACCGGGATAGCTGATTTACAAACCCTGCAAGCATTGGGACTTATTGATATAAATCCTGAACCTGAGAAGAATCGCTATGTGGTGGTGATCCCCATTCATAATGATAATGTGCTGCGTGAAGTGCTACGTCAGACGACTCTGACTCGTGAGAATATATCTGATAACGGTCGAGGCGGTTATTTTAATGCTGGAGCATTCTCTAGCCGTAGTGAAGCGGAAAGTCGTTCCTATGAATTGCGATCGCAAGGATTTGATGCCCGGGTAGCCTATTTTTAAGTCAGCTTAAGTCTACTAACAAAGAAATAGATCGGGGTGCTCCCTGAGATATTTAAGCTCAGGTATTTATAAATTCAATAAATTTTCAATAACTAGAACCCTAGGACAAGGGATAGCTAGGGTGATAGCTAGGATAGGATTGGTAAGAAGCCCACACTTCCCCAATAGGTAAGTTAATAGGTAAGTGTGGGAGTATGTCACCAAGGGATTAGCTCAAAGCTTCCAGATAATCCCGAACTCGGTTACGGCGCTTGGGTTGCCGCAACTTTTGTAACGCCTTAGCTTCGATTTGGCGTACCCGCTCGCGAGATAGATCTAAAGCGCGACCAATCTCAGCTAGAGAGTAAGGCTGGTTATCTCCCAAGCCGAACCGCATCCGAATCACATCCCGTTCACGGTTGGTTAGATCCGCTAGGAGTTGCTGTAAATCCCGTTGTAAGGCTTCTCGCATCAACACTTCTTCTGGAGAGGTTTCCTCAGTTTCGAGTAAATCTCCCAATTCAGTGTCTCGTTCCTTACCAACTTTAATTTCCAAAGAAACAGAGCGAGGTACTCGTAGTAATACTTCTCGTACCTGAGCGGCAGTCATTTCTAATTCCACAGCAATATCGTCAATGGTTGCTGTGCGGCCACGTTCCTGGGAAATCTTCCGTTGGGCTTTTTTGATTTTATTGAGCTTCTCAGTAATGTGAACTGGCAGGCGAATGGTACGGCTTTGGGTAGCGATCGCCCTGGTAATTCCTTGACGGATCCACCAGTAAGCATAGGTGCTAAATCGGTAGCCTTTGGTCGGGTCAAATTTCTCAACCGCTCGCTCTAATCCCAGAGTTCCTTCCTGGATTAAGTCTAGGAGTTCCAGGCCACGGTTTTGATACTTCTTCGCTACTGACACTACCAGACGTAGGTTAGCTTTGATCATATGTTCCTTAGCTTGAAGCCCCTGAGCTTGTACCTGCTCTAGCTCTTTGAACGTCAGTTCGGCTAACTCTGCCCAACGCAGTTTTCCAGCTGACATACTCGGCTTCAGTTGAGAAACGTCAATTCCTGCAGCCGTTGCCCACCGTTCTAAGGAAGGACGGTGACCTAACTGGGACGCTAGACGATCATGGGTTTCAATCAGGTGGACAAAGCGCTCCATGACTTTATCCTCGGATATAGCCGACTTATTGCGCAGCCGTAGTAGTTTCATGTAGCGCTGAACTTTTTGAGCTTCCGAGACTTCCTCATCTCGCCTCAGTAGACGAACCCGACCAATTTCCTGGAGATATAACCGAACTAGGTCGGTGGTGCGACGGGTGCTATTTTTAGTTAAGCTAGCCGCGTCTACACCCTCAATCTCCACATCAACTAAGTCATCCACTGATCCTTCCCCATCGTCCCTTGGGCCATTAAGCTCAAAGCTATAGGCAGAAGTCTCGTGATCTAATTCTGTGTCGGCATAGAAAGGAGTGGCTGGCATAATGATCTCTCGATTACAACCAGTGACAACACGGAATTGTGTTTGTCACACTTAGTACTAGAATTCCCACCCATGATGACCGGAGAAACAGTTACTAAAATAAATTTTTTCCGGCAAGACTTACCGGTTATCCCTGGTAGCCCTTATTAGTATCCGTAGCTAACGGTTCACCCGATGTCTCCACCCAACCTTGCCCGTAAGGGCTGAAGGTTTATAGATGGCAAAAGGAACGGGATTTCCTGATTTAAGCTATTGATTTGAGCTATTTTAGAAGTAACTCTATAGGTAAATAGAGACCTTGGTCAAAAGCTGTATTAATCTACAGTGGGCATCATGGCGATTCCAGAAATATTCTCGCTAATTCAAGAAAAAATTTTATTTATGGGTATCAGGGACTAAGCAGTAGGCAAGCTACTTGCGGATATCCTCTGCTCGAATGGGTTTTAAAAAACAACGAACTTATGAATAAGTGCATACACATAGTTCAAAATTGCCAAATTATTGCCAAATTACCAGAGTTATGAAATATTATTGCCACCTAGCTATGTGGCCAGATTGGCAATAATATTACAAAAATTTATAAAACATTACCAAAGGTTACAATGTCTTGATGCAGTCGCTTCAGCTCAAGCAGTGGCATGTCTCTAAAGATTCTATATTTTCAGAATGCCTGATAGACAACAGCAAAATGTCTCAATTTTTGTATCAGTTTTTTGTCTCAGTTTCTCTGTCTGAGTTTTAAAGCAGGGGAGCTTCCGGAGCAGGAGAGCTTTTGCAGTCAGGGAGCAAGGGTAATATCAAGTCAGGTTGAATACCCATAATTAGAGGAAGGGTGGGGAGATGGGGAGATGGGGAGATGGGGAGATGGGGAGATGGGGAGATGGGGAGATTTTTATGAAGGGTAATTATCCCGACATGATATAACAACTCAGTCAGGTTACTTACTCTGGCTTACTATCTCGTAGCATTAGAGCTTCAACAGCAGCTTGGGGGGTAATCTCCCCTTGGAGCAATCGATGGACTTGATAAGTAATGGGTACTGAAATTTTTTTGAGCTTAGCTCGTTCGATCACAACCTTTGTAGTGTTAACCCCTTCTGCAGTTCCCTCCAAGTTGGCGAGAATATCTGCAAGTTTCTGACCCTGAGCGAGCTGATAACCAACTTGATAATTGCGACTGAGGCTACTACTACAGGTTGCCAGTAAATCTCCTAGTCCCGACAAACCATAAAATGTTTCTACCTTAGCACCCCAATCTTCACCAATACGAATCATTTCTGTAAGTCCACGGGTTAGTAAAGCTGCTTTGGCATTTGTTCCTAGTTGTAAACCATCACAGGTTCCGGATGCGATCGCCATCACATTTTTCAGGGTACCCCCTAGTTCTACACCGAGGGGGTCTCGATTGGTGTAAACTCGGAAATTTGGCGAAGAAAACGCCTGTTGTAGTATCTGAGTTGCTTTTACATCTGTGCTAGCTACTACTGTAGCGGCTGGGAGTCCTTGTTTAATTTCTTTGGAGAGATTAGGACCTGATAGCACGACTACAGGATTGTTGGGAAATTCAGCTTGCCAGATTTGGGAGGGAGTACGGGTGGTTTGCAAATCTAACCCCTTAGTCGCTGTGACCAATATCACATCAGGAGATACTGATAAGCCCTTTAGCTGTTGCGCTACAGAATTTACCCCCGACATGGAAACAGCAGAAAGGATAATATTGCTAGATTCTATGGCATCTGCTAATTTTGTCTGACTCCGACGGGACCACAAACGAACCTGATCACCGTTTTGAGAGGCTAAGCTATTGAGGGCTGTACCCCAAACACCAGCTCCGATTATAGTGATGTTGGTCATTTGTTATTTGTTATAGCAGTTCTCAATGGGGTGAGGTACTTTCGCCCTGGGGAGTAGGGAGTAGGGAGTAGGGAGTAGGGGTAAAAACATTAGAATTGACCTGATCAGTATGAGAAACGCTTTCTTGGTTAGTTGTTGGTTTCAATTGTCCTGCAAACATGCAACCGTTCATCGGGGATACCGCTGCATTAATTCTCGAACTTGCTCGGCATGATAGGAACTGCGGGTGAGGGGAGAGGAAACAACTTGCAGGAAACCGAGGGATTCACCATACTCTTTCCAGGTATCAAATTGGTTAGGGGTTATGAATTCATAAATTTTTAGGTGTTTTTGAGTGGGTTGAAGATACTGACCAATAGTTAAGATGTCGCAGTCTACTTGCCTTAAATCCGCCATGACTTGCCGGACTTCGGCATCAGTTTCTCCTAAACCCACCATTATACCAGATTTGCTGTAAACCGATGGAGCCAAGTTTCGCGTCCGCATCAGTAATTCAAGGGAGCGCTGATAATCCCCTTGAGGCCGTACTTTCCGATAGATTCGGGGTACTGTTTCTGTATTGTGATTGAGGACTTCGGGTTTAGCTTGAAGAATCGTTTCGAGGGCATCCCAGTTCCCGCACAAGTCTGGGATTAAAACCTCAATAGTGGTATCAGGTGAGACCAGGCGAATGGCTTCAATGCACTGTACAAACTGGGAAGCTCCACCATCGGGTAAATCATCCCGGTTGACAGAGGTAATAACCACATGATTTAGACCCATGCGCTGCACCGCTTCCGCTAGCCGTGTGGGTTCAGTGGAGTCAAGGGCTTTGGGTTTTTTCTCAAAGTCAATATCGCAGTAGGGACAAGCACGGGTACAGGCTGGTCCCATAATTAAAAAGGTGGCGGTACCAGCATTGAAGCACTCACCGATATTCGGACAAGAGGCTTCTTCACAGACAGTATTGAGGGCCAAATCTCTTAAGGTTTCTTTAATATTGCCGACACGCTGCCATTGGGGCGCTTTGACTCGCAACCATTCTGGTTTAACTACCACTCTTGGTTATACTCCAACTATATATATATATATAAATTTAAGTTACGTAACTTTAATCTTGATCCTAACAAGCTAGGGGCGGATTGCCCCTAAGGCATGATAAAATAGATGAAATCTTAAATTATGACTTTATCGGGATGTAGCGCAGTTTGGTAGCGCACTTCGTTCGGGACGAAGGGGTCGCAGGTTCAAATCCTGTCATCCCGATTGTACTTGTGCAATAACTTTCAAGGTTAGTTTAAGGGTTAGCAAGTTAGCCGGTTACAGGTTACAGGTTAGCCGGTTACAGGTTAGCCGGTTACAGGTTAGCCGGTTACAGGTTAGCCGGTTCTTCAACCTTAAACCTTAAACCTTAAACCTTAAACCTTCAACCTTCAACCTTCAACCTTCAACCTTCAACCTCTGAAACCTTCAACCTCTGAAACCTTCAACCTCTGAAACCTTCAACCTCTGAAACCTTCAACCTCTGAAACCTTCAACCTCTGAAACCTTCAACCTCTGAAACCTTCAACCTCTGAAACCTTCAACCTCTGAAACCTTCAACCTCTGAAACCTTCAACCTCTGAAACCTTCAACCTCTGAAACCTTCAACCTCTGAAACCTTCAACCTCTGAAACCTTCAACCTCTGAGTAAAGTTCCATAACCTTAGTGATAGGCATTCGCGATCGCACCCCCAAAGTTAAAGGGGAAGTATGTCCTCGATTTAAATGGTCAGTTGCGGCACAGCCAATCATTGCGGCATTATCGGTACAAAACTTCAGGGGAGGGAAAATAACTCGCAAATTATGCTCAGTTGCTGCAGCTTGCAACTGTTGTCTCAATCCACTATTGGCAGCCACCCCACCCCCAACCACAATCGTGTCCAGACCATAGTCGAGAGCACAAGCAATGGTACGCTTGGTAAGCGATCGCACTACGGTTTCCTGAAAGCTGGCAGCAATGTCGGTCACTGGAATTTCTGAGTGTTCCTGCTCGAATTTTTGCACCAACCGTAGCACCGCTGTCTTCAAGCCGCTAAAACTGGAGTCATAGGGATGATAACCACCACTAGCAAGGGAAATCTTACCCTCTGGCAAGGGAAAAGCTTTGGGGTTTCCCTCTCGTGCTAACTTATCTATAGCTGGTCCTCCGGGATAGCCTAACTTTAATAATCGTGCTACCTTATCAAAGGCTTCACCGGCAGCATCATCACGGGTTGCGCCCAGTATCTCATAGCTACCACAGGTTTTGACATAAATTAAGCTAGTGTGACCACCAGACACCAATAGACTCAAAAATGGTGGTTCTAGTTCTGGCTCACTGAGATAGGTGGCGTAAATATGACCTTCTAGATGATGGACACCTACAAAGGGCTTGTTGTGGACAATGGCCAGAGTTTTGGCAGCTGTGACCCCCACTAGTAGAGAGCCCACTAAGCCGGGAGCGCAGGTAGCAGCAATGCCGTCAATTGCGCCCCAGTCCAGTTGAGCTGCTTCTAGGGCTTGCGCGATCGCATTATTGATAATTTCTAGATGGCTACGGGATGCTACCTCTGGCACCACACCCCCATACTGCCGATGCATAGGAATTTGGGAAGTAACGATATTGCTACAACATTTACGATTTTTAACAATCGCCACAGCTGTTTCATCACAACTGGTTTCTATTGCTAAAACACAAGCCATTCACCAATGACCTTTATTGAAACACTACTTTTAGTTAATTAAACTTTACTAGATACACGGCTCAGAGTAAGATTGCCTGAGTGTACAAATAATTTGATCTTTTGGTTTGTACAAAAAACTTTTTGTTTCTTAACAAAAGGAGACACTTTCTATGCGACGATTGTTAGCTTTAATTTTTGCCGTCTCTGTGTGGTTTTGCGCCATCAGCCCAGCCTCTGCTTCTTTGGATCATCTCACCCCTTGTAGTGAGTCTGCTGCATTTCAAGCCCGGAAGGCTGAGTTCGTAAACACTACAGCTGACCCCAATTCCGGTGCGAACCGATTTGAGCGGTATTCTCAAGCACTTTGTGGTGATGAGGGATATCCTCACTTGATTGTGGATGGTCGTTTCTCCCATATGGGTGACTTCCTCATTCCTAGCTTACTCTTCCTCTATATCACTGGCTGGATTGGCTGGGCAGGTCGCAGCTATCTACAAGCGATTCAAAAGGGTAAGAACCCAGAAGAAAAAGAAGTCATCATTGATGTGCCCTTGGCATTTAGTAAAATGCTAATGGCTGCCTCATGGCCTTTGTTAGCATTCAAAGAAATCACCACTGGTGAAATGTTTGCGAAAGATGATGAGATTACTGTCTCACCACGCTAGCAATCATACTTAGACTCGCTGGCGGGAACGCTTTTAGCACTGAAAAGTTAGCTAAAAACTACTGCCGTTCTCGCTAATCAAATTTTCGCGCTTTTATAGACAGGGCATTATCTTGATGTGCCAAGATGTCTTGAGATAGTTATCGATTTTAGGAGAATGTTCCATGCAGGATTTAGTCAAGTATTTGTCCCTAGCACCAGTGTTGTTGGCTGTTTGGATGACCATTACGGCTGGAATTTTGATTGAATTTAACCGCTTTTTCCCTGATCTACTTTTCCATCCGTTGTAATTAGGAAGAATGGGGAAAGGAATTAAATAATTCATTCCGGATTGGTAGGTAAGCTAATTAATTGACAGCTCCTACCCTAGTTCGCTGAATTATTTAAATTTCCCCTAAAAAACCTCTTGATAATTTGACAAAAATAATTCAGAGTGCAGAATCCATAATCCAGAAGTAAGGTGGAATATTTCTGAACTATTTCTGAATTATTAAGTTGCTGAATCCTGAATTTAGCAACTAATAATTCTGCATTCTGAATTGATAATTCAGAATTCGGTTGACTTTTTGTAAAATTGTTTGAAATGGCAAATCTGGCACTGCTGAGTGTATCTGACAAAACTGGACTAATCGACTTTGCCCGTCAGCTAGTAGAAGAATTTGAATTTGATTTAATCAGCAGTGGCGGAACGGCTAAAGCCTTGCAATCAGAAGGTTTGCCGGTAACGAAAGTGTCTGATTACACTGGCTTTCCAGAAATTTTGGGTGGCAGGGTGAAAACCCTACATCCAAGAATTCATGGCGGAATTTTGGGAAGGCGAGATTTGCCCGAAGATGTGGCAGAAATGGAGACAAACCAGATTCGTCCCATTGATTTGGTGGTGGTGAATCTCTATCCATTTGAAGAGACTGTTGCTAAACCGGACGTGAGTTTAGCAGAAGCAATTGAAACTATCGATATCGGTGGTCCAACACTGCTGAGGGCAGCTGCGAAAAACTATGCTCACTTGACAGTGCTGTGTAATCCCAGTCAGTATCAGGATTACTTACAGGAGTTGCGCCAGAATGGAAATCAACCATCAATCGAATTCCGTCAGGCTTGCGCTATAGAGGTTTTTGGTCATACCGCTGCCTATGACCATGCGATCGCATCCTACCTGATCGGGTACGAAGATCGAGTGTCCCTACCAAAACGATTTACCTTGTCTGGACAACAGCGCCAATCTCTACGCTATGGCGAGAATCCCCATCAACCGGCATCGTGGTATCAAACCGGAACGGTTCCCACAGGTTGGGCTGCAGCCACTAAACTTCAGGGTAAGGAACTCAGTTACAACAACCTGGTGGATTTAGAAGCTGCACGGCGGATCATTAACGAATTTACTGACACTCCAGCCGCAGCAATTCTCAAGCACACCAATCCTTGTGGGGTAGCCTTGGCAGAAACCCTCTCGCAAGCCTATCAGAAAGCATTCAATGCTGACTCTATTTCTGCCTTCGGTGGAATTGTGGCATTAAATCAACCCATTGATGCTGCTACAGCTGTTGCGTTAAAGAAAACTTTCTTAGAATGTGTAGTCGCACCAGGCTGTGAACCAGAAGCTCAAGAAATTCTCAGTGCTAAGTCGAAGCTAAGGGTGTTGCTATTACCAGACTTACAGACCGGAGCAAAGCAAACCGTGAAAGCTATTGCAGGGGGGTTTCTGGTACAAGCTGCGGATGATGCCATGGATAATCCTGAGAATTGGCAAGTGGTAAGCCAAAAGCAACCTACTCCTGACCAAATGGCAGAATTATTATTTGCTTGGAAGGTGTGTAAGCATGTTAAATCTAATGCCATTGTCGTGACACGCGATCGCACAACCTTAGGTGTGGGTGCCGGTCAAATGAATCGGGTAGGTGCAGTCAATATAGCCTTAGAACAGGCTGGGGAAAATAGCAAAAACGCTATCCTTGCTAGTGATGGATTCTTCCCCTTCGATGACTCAGTGCGGACAGCTGCTAAAGCAGGGATTGAGGCAATTGTGCAACCGGGTGGTAGTTTACGAGATCAAGACTCGATTCAGGCAGCAGATGAACTGGGATTAGTAATGGTAATCACCGGTATGCGCCACTTTTTACATTAGTTATTTACAGGTGTGTACAGACCACAGGTTGTCACGAGAAAAGTGTCCTCGTTGTGAGAGCAACAGGGATATGAGGCGCATTTCAATGCACCCATCATTGAGCTGAATCCAGCAGTGCATTTGTTCCAGTTACTAACGATTCGTAAGTGGGAAGAACACTTGGCTAAGACCGGTTCAAAGTAGCCGTTTGTGCATCAGCCTCGATCGTCTTCTCTCTGACCGTAGCCACGCGCCCCAACCGAGCATGAATCTTTCGGTTACTGGTCTGCACCATTGAGACTCCAAGGACACAAGTCCAACAAAAAGCTTTGGATTTGTTGAATTTTTCCCTGTTTGTACCCAGTAATATCATGTCCGGTTGAATACTTATACTAAGCGCCGAAAGCAAGGCAGAAGGCAGAAGGCAGAAGGCAGAAGTAAAGGAGTAAGGTTTCAAGGGTAATGGTTTTTTATAACTAATTATCCGAACCTGATATAAGTGACTCCCATAAAATCGGAAATCCCTTACCATGCATAGGTTGTGCCTTTTTGTCAAAGGGGAACTTCAGTCAAGAAAAACACACTGTCGTTTTTTTTGCTGAGCTTCAATCGGGGTAAACCCTAGATTTTGTAAGGCTTTCAGCGACTGCGATCGCAATCTTTGTGAGAAATGCAGGTATAGCGCTTGCGATATTGAGTAGAATACCAATCAACTTTAGGGGCCCATGGTGTGCGCTCAATTGCTTATGGTCGATTACGAGGAAATCAATAAACCGAAAGCCCCGTCTTTTTAAAGCGGATATGAAGGTTAGTAGCGCGCTTTTAGCCGTGATAAAAATATTTTTTAGACTTCCGGAATCTTACCATGAGTGTTGTAGAATAAAGTAGGTAATAAAAGGTCGATACCAATGATTGTTTTAGAGTTCAAGGCATATGGCAAACAAAAGCAATATTTAGCAATAGACGAGGCGATTAGAACAGCCAAGTTTGTTCGCAATAGCTGTATTCGATATTGGATGGACAATAAAGGCGTTGGCAAATCCGATCTTAGTAAATATTGCGCTGTTTTAGCTAAAGAGTTCCTGTTTGCCAATGAATTGAACTCTATGGCTCGCCAAGCAAGTGCTGAACGAGCATGGTCATCAATCGCTCGGTTTTACGATAACTGCAAGAAAAAAGTTCCTGGTAAGAAGGGATTTCCACGATTCAAAAAACATTGTCATTCAGTAGAATACAAGACCACAGGTTGGAAATTATGCCCAGACAAAAAGTCTATTATTTTTAGTGACAAAAAAGGGATCGGGAAACTCAAACTCAAGGGGACATGGGATTTGTGGTGTTTCGAAATCAAGCTAATCAAGAGGGTCAGGATAGTCCGTCGAGCCGATGGTTACTATGTCCAGTTTTGCATTCAGATCGATATCAATGAGTCTGTTCCAGCAACAGGTACCACTATTGGCTTAGATGTTGGACTAAAGGATTTTTACACTGACTCCAATGGCAATACTGAACCTAATCCTAGATTTTACCGCAGGGGAGAAAAGCGTTTAAAGTTTTATCAACGTCGGGTTTCCCGGAAAAATAAAGGCTCTGCCAACCGTAAGGAAGCGATTAATAAACTAGGCAAGACACACCTTAAAATAAGTAGGCAACGTGAAGAACATGCGAAGAGACTCGCACGTTGCGTAGTCCGGTCAAACGACCTGGTAGCCTATGAAGATTTAAGGGTTAAGAATATGGTTAAAAACCACTGTCTTGCCAAGTCTATTAATGACGCAGGTTGGTATCAATTCCGGAAATGGACAGAATATTTTGGTACTAAGTTTGGCAGGGTAACTGTTGCGGTTAACCCTGCCTATACCAGCCAAAATTGTTCTAATTGTAGCGAAACAGTCAAGAAGTCTCTATCAACGAGAACCCATATTTGTCAATGCGGTTGTTCGCTAGATAGAGATCATAACGCTGCAATTAATATCTTAGAAAGAGCCTTAAGTACGGTGGGGCACACCGGAACTTTGGTCTTAGACGACCCAAACGCTTGGGGAGAGGCGACCTATACTTTGGCTGGTGAAAACCTGTCAAAGCAAGTTGCCTCGTTGAACCAAGAATCCCCGTCACAAAGCGAGCGGGGAGTGTCAAATCAGACCTAGTTGTTCCAGAATTCCGTTACCAGTAAGCAACTCAGTAGCCAAGCCAATGGCGAAACCAAGCATTGCCAAACGGCCATTCCAAGTTTCAGCAAAGTTGGTGAAACCGAACTTAGATTCTTGCTCTTGAGTCATTGTTATAGATCTCCTAGGGTTTTGTTAGCTTCTGTAATACAACTTAACCTATTTTGGAAATATTTGCAACATTTATTTATATTTTTATAACCAAAATATGGTAAATAAGGATAAGCTTTGCCTGAAGTACGGATAACTGGAGGCTATAGGGAGATAGGGTTGAACGCGATCGCGTGGCCTTTTGGCCAAGGTTAACCGGTTGAAGGTTAACCGGTTGAAGGTTAACAGCTTGAAGGTTAACAGCTTGAAGGTTGAAGGTTAACCGGTTGAACGCGATCGCGTGGCCTTTTGGCCAAGGTTGAAGGTTCTTGATGGTTGAACGCGATCGCGTGGCCTTTTGGCCAAGGTTAACCGGTTGTTAGCTTGTGGCGTTCGGTGTAGGGTGGGTTGAACGCGATCGCGTGGCCTTTTGGCCAAGGTTCTAAGCAGCAACCGGCAACACCGACTAACCTTCAACCGACTAACCTTCAACCGACTAACCTTCAACCGACTAACCTTCAACCGACTAACCTTCAACCTGCAACCGCAATCAACTAATACCTTTGATTGCTACTTGGTCAGTTAAGATAAATCCCAATATCACCCTGTGCTGCTGACCATGAACTCCCCACGTTTCCTGATCCTGCAACTGCTGATGACTACGGTAGTAGCCTGTGCTTCAACCAGCACCTCAACTCAAGCACCTGCTGCACCGATTGTACAAAAGTCCTCGTCTGAGGAATCTCCCCAAATTGCTCAGGCACCTACACAAACAAATGGTTTACCGACAAAAACCCTAATAGATACGAAACCCCTGACACCCCAACCGATTCAAATTACCCTGAATGATTTACCGCAACCCTTTGCTACTACTAGCGCCTCTCGACCTCCAAATGTGGTAGCAGTACCATCTAACCCAAGCCTAAAAGTACCAGCGGGTTTCCAAGTTAACGTATTTGCTGATGGGTTAGACCGTCCCCGCTGGCTAGCACTTACTCCCACTGGGGATATCTTGGTCACAGAAACTCGGGCAAATCGTATTCGTTTATTGCGCGATCGCAATGGTGATGGAGTTGCTGATCTCAAAAAAACCTTTGCTAGTGCTAGTAATGGGTTAAATATTCCCTTTGGCATGGCGTTTGCTGATCAATACTTCTTCTTGGGCAACACTAATGCTGTACTCCGGTTTCCCTACACTAAAGGTCAAGAGCAACTCGCTGGCAAAGGTCAAAAAATTGCTGACCTCCCTGGCGGTGGCTACAACCAGCATTGGACACGCAATGTAGTAGTATCTCCCAACCTCAACAAAATCTACGTCTCTATTGGTTCACGGTCTAATGTCGATAGGGAACCCCTACCCCGAGCATCGGTACAGGTGATGAACCTGGACGGCTCAAACCAACAGACCTTTGCCTATGGCTTACGTAATCCTGTCGGTCTCGACTTTCACCCAATTACTGGTGAACTTTACACTACCGTCAATGAACGAGATCTGATCGGAGATGACCTAGTTCCTGATTACTTCACCCGCATTCGCCAAGGGGAATTCTATGGTTGGCCCTATGCCTATTTAGCCCCCCATCTCATCGATCCCCGTCAAACCCGCAATGGTCAAAGCATCAAACCTGAACTGGTTGCCCAAACCCGAACTCCCGATGTCTTGTTCCAAGCGCACTCAGCAGCACTAGGATTGCAATTTTATGATGGACAGACCTTTCCAGCAAAGTATCGTAACGGTGCCTTTGTAGCGTTTCGTGGTTCTTGGAATCGTAACCGAGGCACCGGTTACAAGGTTGTCTTTGTTCCCTTCAAAACTGATAGACGACCATTAGGCTACTATGAAGATTTTCTGACCGGTTTTCTGATCGATTCCTCAGGACCAACCACCTGGGGACGTCCAGTTGGGTTGCTGGTACTAAAAGATGGCAGTCTGCTAGTCACAGAAGAAGCCAACAACCGAATTTACCGGATCCAATACCGCAATACTAACCCGTGAAGTACCCTCGACTAACCCCAAGGGTGTAGTCGGAGCTTCCTGTCTAGTTACCTGTTGCCTCAATGCACCCTTACGACAGGGTTAAGACACAGTCTCTGGCTCAAATGAACCTTGATCAGCTATTACAACCAAGATGGATGTCTCTACAAAAGCTGAACCCAGGCAGCAGTTGGCCTGAGCCAGACTGATTTATGATTTACTTTGACCCTTGGTTTTCGGGCGAGCGTGACTTTGCTTAAGTCTAATTCTTTTAAGAATATCTTATTTATTACGACTTGATTACGACAAAAATTTTTTGACTGGAAATTCATCCCCCACTAACCGCACTTAGTGTAGATTAGGGAATGTTTACCGATTTTTGTTAAACCTGGCTTGGTACTAATGACTAATGAGTAATGACTAATTAGAAGTATTTGTAAAGATATTGAGGAAAACTTAATATCAAACAAATAACAATAATGTGCCATGCTAAGGTGTTGTTCGGGAAACCCACCTAATCCCTTTGACGTTTATGCAATCGCCAAATTCCCTACGTCGGACAAAGATTGTTGCCACAATTGGCCCTGCGAGCAATAGCCCAGATGTTCTCAAGGCACTAATTCAAGCTGGTGCCACCACTTTACGACTTAACTTTTCCCATGGCACCCACCAAGACCATCAGCGCAATATTCGCCTGATTCGCCAGACGGCCTTTGAACTCAATCAGCCTGTGGCGATCCTCCAAGACTTGCAAGGACCGAAAATTCGCTTGGGGCGGTTTGAAAACGGTTCCATTGTTGTCAACAATGGCGATCGCTTCACTTTAACCAGCAAATCGATGGTTGGTAAACAAGAAATCAGTTCAGTTACCTACGAACCCCTAGCGGACGAAGTGCCTGCGGGAGCCACCATCCTATTAGACGATGGCAAAGTTGAGATGCGGGTAGATGAGGTAGACCGAGAGCAACGAGCCTTGCACTGTACCGTTACCGTCGGTGGACCCCTCTCAAATAACAAGGGAGTTAACTTCCCTGGTGTCTACCTATCCATCAAAGCTCTAACCGATAAAGACCGACGAGATTTAATGTTTGGTTTGGATCAGGGTGTAGATTGGGTCGCACTGTCCTTTGTTCGTAATCCTCAGGACATATTAGAAATCAAAGAACTGATTAACAGTGCTGGCAAGCAGGTACCCGTCGTTGCGAAAATTGAAAAGCATGAAGCCATTGAGCAAATGGAAGCAATTATCTCCCTGTGCGATGGGGTGATGGTTGCTCGGGGTGACTTAGGGGTAGAACTGCCAGCAGAGGATGTACCAATATTACAAAAGCGACTGATTGCCTCAGCCAATCGACGGGGAATCCCAGTCATCACTGCCACTCAAATGTTGGACAGTATGGTTCACTCACCCCGACCAACTCGTGCAGAAGTTTCTGATGTAGCTAATGCTATCCTTGATGGCACTGATGCAGTCATGCTCTCTAACGAAACAGCTGTTGGTAAATACCCAGTAGAAGCCGTAAAGACCATGGGCAGGGTTGCGGTGCGCATTGAGCAAGAACAGATTATCGGTCATGCTCGTGACACCAGCCGTTCCATTCCCAATGCTATATCCCAGGCAGTTGGTCACATTGCGGAGCAGTTAGATGCAGCAGCCATCATGACTCTGACCAAAACCGGTGCTACAGCCCGGAATGTCTCTAAATTCCGACCCCAGACTCCCATCTTAGCAGTAACACCTCATGTAGATGTGGCTCGACAACTCCAGCTAGTTTGGGGGGTGAGACCTTTGTTAGTCCTGGATTTACCCTCAACTGGTCAGACCTTCCAAGCCGCAATCAGCGTGGCTCAGGAAAAACAGCTCCTAACAGAACGAGATTTGGTCGTGATGACGGCGGGGACAATCCAAGGTGTGGCTGGATCAACAGACTTAATTAAAGTAGAGCTAGTCAAAGCAGTTTTGGGTCAGGGAGTTGGTATTGGTCAGGGATCAGTAAGTGGTGTTGCTCGGGTGACTGACACTGATGGTGATTTACCTAACTTCAACCACGGAGAAATCCTAGTGGCTCCTTCAACCAATGCCAAATTTGTGGAAGTTATTCGCAAGGCAGCAGGAATTATCACTGAGGAAGATAGTATAACTAGCCATGCAGCAGTGATTGGCTTACGCTTGGGTGTGCCAGTAATTGTGGGGGTGAAGAATGCGACCCAATTGATTCGGGATGGGGCAATTTTGACTCTGGACACACAGCGGGGTTTAGTTTATTCTGGTACCCTTGGGGCTAGCCCCACTGACGGGGTGCTAATGACTTGAATAAATTATACCCATCACCTATACCCATCACCATTGTGTATTTTGTCTTGGCTATTGCCTGGTTTTTCTGTGTATGCTAAAGGGTCACTTAACTATCAAATGTGTTGTGGTACTATTCGGCTACTAACTTAACCTGGTAGAGTCAATATTTAGAAATTAGTAATTGGTAAGATTAAGTCCGGTTAATCACTTATAAAATGGTTGATCCTATGCTCATAACTTGTTAATTGTTAATTGTTAATTGTTAATTGTTGATTGACCATTTTCAATTTTAAATTTTCAATTAACTAAAACCCCAGAATGATAAGTAGTCAACCGGACACGATATTACTCATGACCGTCACTGTCCTGCTTTAAGCTTGTAGAGTGATCAAAATTTATCATCAACACATCTTGGTTTTTACATCTTTAGTGCTTCGATTTCAGTGAGTAGGGATTGAGTTTCAAGATGCTTCTGTCTCAGTTTCCCTGCCAAGATACTTTTTTGCTGCTTTAGTTGTTGTTTTTCCATAGTCAGGCATTGATTTTCAGCCCTCTCCAACTCAAGTTGCCTTTCTAAGCATGCTTTATCCCATGCCAATTGTTTGTTTTGTCTTAGGAGTGATTTAACTTCCGTCTTGACTTGGTTTAGCTCCACAATTATTCCTTTGGTTTTCTGTACCATCAACTCCCAGGCTTGATAATCCCAATTTGAAGTTTCTACTCCGCCATCAAGCTCTTCAAGAAAAGCCTGCTTTTCCAGCTCCAGCTGTTCAACCCTCTCTTGCAGTGAGACATTTTTTTTATGCAACCTCCTTAAGGAGTTATTAACTACAATAAACTTATTGATTATCCCGATGATTTGCTGATGACTTTCTTTAAGTTCATAGTCCAGCCACTTGATTTTATCATTAGCAAAATTTAGATCTTGTTCAATGGCTTCATAGTTATTGAAAATAAAAAAAAACCAATAAATTAATAAATTTTGGATTTGATGGCTATCTTTGATAGTCTTGTTTTTGGGTTGATAATCATAAATTGCCAATAAAAACCAGCTGAATAACCAAAAACTGATACTTGAATTCATGAGACCTTCCTTGTCAAGTGATTACATCACTTTTAGCATCAACGTGACCTAGCACGACAACCGTGTAAATACATAATTGAGCTAACTGAGCTAACTCATTCTAAAACTGATCTTACGAGGAATTTCCCCGAAGTCGTGTATTTTGAAAAGCTTTTCTTGATCAAACAAAAATTTTTTACTGCTGCCCTTTTAGTAGGGATTGGTTAGTTAGCCCATCAACTAATATCAAGTCTGGTTGAATACCCATAATTAAGGAGAGCGTGGCTCACAGGGGTAGGTTTTTTACATTTGGGTCAAACATGGGACTTAACCTCATCAGAGAAAAAGGAAAACAACTTAGGTACGCTTTCCGCATCTAATTATTAAATTCGCCACGGGTCGCACTTGAAGAAGCGATGCAGCGCGGTCTTGGGGAGTTTGAAGTTACCGTAGAACAGGGTCGCCTTTATGGGTGCTCGGTTATGCATAAAAGGGTTAAATCTTTTGTAATAAGGCGACCCTGTTCAAGGTTTCATCTGAGCAGCGCCTTCATGGGGGGGTTCCCACGAGGCAAACAGCGGTGCGGACGCAGGTGACCCACACAGACCCATGCGCCATGAGCGACTGCCTTGGTTTCCCCCACTCGCGCTTTGCATCAAGACAATGATGATTTTTAACGACAAATTAGGTATATTTATCCACACCCCACACCCGGTCACCCCACACCCGGTCAGCCTACACCTGACGTCTTTGTAAAAAACCTACCCTTATGAGGGGGAGGGTGGGAGGTGTGGGGAGATGGGAAGATGGGGAGATAGGGGAGATTTTTATTAAGGGTCATTATCCTGACATGATATAGTACCAATTCTTCAAAGTAGGACTACAGATGCTCAGATGGTCAGATAGTCAGATGGTCAGATGGTCAGATAGTCAGATCCAATGAATGTGTAGTCGTGTGAGCACTAAGAATTGGTATATAAGAATTGGTATAACTACTGTATTAAGTATTCATACCGATACTGTCGGCGCGATGGCTGCGATCGCAACTCCGTCAAACCCAAAGGAAGGCTTGACAAATCAGCTTCCCGCTAATCACGGCTTTTTGTAAAGTTTTGTTTGATTAGCTTGACAAAAATACAAAAAACTTTATAATAACCAAGACCGACCATCGTGAATTAACAGGGCTAGCTCAGATGCCAGAAACTCAAATTCCAAGGGACGATGTTGAAATTATGTCCATGAAGCTCTAAAGTTTGGCTGGGTCAAGTCTCGGAAGGCAACGGTCATGTGAGGGGAAAAGGAGCGGTTTTTTGAGGTTTGGTATACAATTCCTAAGGATGTCTCTTGGGTTACCATCAAATCGTTGTGCAAACTAAGCAGTTCTGGGGTCTTGAGCAAATTAATATAGATGACACGGGGGACAAAGGCACCAAAGCCTTTGAGGATTAAGGGAAGTGGGGTCAGGCTCTGAAGCCTTATTACCTACCTACAAGATTAGACCTCTTTCGGATAAGATCAGAAAACCCCTAAAATCAGTAAGTACTGCTTGAGAGGTTCTAGCTAAAAAGGCTGAGGAATATTTATATGAGCGACATTTTCGAGAAAGTTCAGGGAATCGTTTCAGAACAGTTGGACGTTGAGGCGAGCGAGGTTACCCCAGAAGCCAACTTTGCCAACGATCTGGGCGCTGACTCCCTAGACACAGTTGAACTGGTGATGGCGTTAGAAGAAGCTTTCGACATCGAAATCCCTGATGAAGCGGCGGAAAAGATAGCAACTGTTCAAAGCGCTGTGGATTACATTAAGGAAAAAGCAGGAGCAGGAGCAGAAACTCCAGCTTAATCAGCCTGATTTATTACCGCAAGTTCTGCGTTCACGGTCGATAAGCCTAGTTTTAATGGCATGATGACAAACTTTGATAAAAAACGGGTCGTTGTTACAGGTCTCGGTGCAATTACGCCCATAGGCAACACGGTGGCTGAGTACTGGGAAGGGTTATTAAACGGACGCAATGGTATTGGTTTAATTTCCTTATTTGATGCCTCCAAGCACGCTTGTCGTATTGCTGGCGAGGTAAAGGGCTTTGATCCCCATGACTACATGAAGGGTAAGCAAGCAAAGCGTATGGACCGCTTTGCTCAATTGGCGGTTTCTGCCAGTAAGCAAGCATTAGCTGATGCCCAGTTTGAGATCAATGACCTGAACGCAGAACAGGTCGGTGTAATGATTGGCACTGGTATCGGTGGTCTCAAGGTACTGGAAGACCAGGAAACAGTTCTTCTTAGACGTGGACCTGACCGCTGTAGTCCGTTTATGATCCCGATGATGATTGCTAACATGGCAGCCGGTCTGACAGCAATTCATACCGGAGCCAAGGGACCCAATAGTTGCCCAGTTACTGCCTGTGCAGCCGGGTCTAATGCCGTAGGTGATGCGTTTCGCTTAATCCAGCGAGGCTATGCTCAAGCTATGATTTGTGGCGGTACTGAAGCGGCAGTGACCCCCCTAGCAATGGCGGGTTTTGCATCAGCAAGAGCTTTATCTACTCGTAACGATACCCCTGAGTCGGCTTGCTGTCCTTTTGATATCGCTCGCGATGGTTTCGTGATGGGAGAAGGTTCTGGGATTCTGATCCTAGAGGAACTGGAACACGCCCTCAGCCGTGGGGCAAAAATTTATGCCGAAATCGTCGGCTATGCCATGACCTGTGATGCCCATCACATCACATCCCCTGTACCAGATGGAGAAGGAGCAGCCAGGGCTATAGCACTGACGATGAAGGATGCTGGGTTGACGGCCGAACAGGTTAGCTACATCAATGCCCACGGGACTAGTACAGTTGCCAATGATAAAACTGAAACAGCAGCGATTAAAAAAGCTTTAGGAGACCATGCCTATAAAGTAGCAATTAGCTCCACCAAATCCATGACAGGTCATTTGTTGGGAGGGTCTGGTGGCATTGAAGCAGTGGCTTCAGTGATGGCAATTGCCCATGACCAGATTCCACCAACGATAAATTTGAACAACCCAGACCCTGAATGCGATTTGGATTACGTACCCAATTATAGTCGCCAGCAGATGGTAGAAGTAGTGCTATCCAATTCCTTTGGGTTCGGCGGTCATAATGTAACCCTAGCCTTCAAAAAATACCGGTAAAGTGGGAATAAAGTTTGAACGGTTAACGGCTTACTCCGTAGGAGAACCAAAAGGGTAGCCTTGAGCTTAGGGTGGGCATTGGGTGAAGGTAGCTCAAGGAAAAAACTACTAGTTACAACTACTAGTTAATCATAGTTACTGAGTAACCCATATTCCCAGGCTTTATGGATTGTTTTCATCCTTGATGCTTGCTCCTACCCTACCAGGGACGCTATCCGGCGAACATCCTTCATTCTGAGGCAATCCCTATCTCTTGCTGATTGATCCCGGTAATGGGATTATGAGAAAGTACCTTTGGGTCAACCGAGAGCCACCCTTGTTTGAACTCAGACAAATTCTTGTTAGACCATAGTACACACATATCCATTAAACAGAAATTATGGCCGTTGCAACCCAGTCTCTCGAAGAACTTTGCATCAATTCCATCCGCTTCTTGGCGATTGATGCTGTAGAAAAGGCCAAGTCTGGTCATCCTGGGCTGCCCATGGGGGCGGCTCCTATGGCATTCGTGCTTTGGGACCGTTTTATGCGGTATAACCCCAAAAATCCCAATTGGTTCAACCGCGATCGCTTCGTCTTGTCGGCTGGTCATGGCTGTATGTTGCAATACGCCTTACTTTACCTAACTGGCTATGATGGTGTAACCATAGACGACCTTCAGCAGTTCCGCCAGTGGGAATCGGTCACACCTGGACACCCAGAAAACTTTGAAACCAATGGGGTTGAAGTCACTACTGGTCCATTGGGACAGGGAATTGCCAATGGTGTGGGTTTGGCAATGGCAGAAGCACACTTAGCTGCTAGGTTCAACAAACCTGATGCTACGATTGTCGATCATTACACCTACGTCATCCTTGGTGATGGTTGCAACATGGAAGGGGTGTCTGGTGAAGCCTGTTCTTTAGCGGGTCACCTAGGACTTGGTAAACTCATCGCCCTCTACGATGACAACCATATTTCCATCGACGGCTCTACTGACTTAGCCTTTACTGAAGATGTGGGTAAGCGCTTTGAAGCGTATGGCTGGCACGTCCAACATGTAGAAAGTGGTAACACTAACCTCGAAGCTATCAATGATGCCATAGCAGCAGCCAAAGCCGTAACAGATAAGCCATCTTTTATTAAGGTAACCACCACCATTGGCTATGGTTCTCCTAACAAAGCCAATTCACATGCTGTCCATGGTGCAGCTTTAGGTGGGGATGAAGTGGAGGCCACTCGCCAACACCTGGGATGGGAATATGAACCCTTTGTAGTTCCAGATGATGCTCTCAACCATTTCCGGAAAGCTGTGGAACGCGGTACGGAAGCTGAAGCTGCCTGGAATCAAACCCTAGCTGATTACAAAGCCAAGTATCCTGAACAATCAGCAGAATTTGAGCAAATTACCAGTGGCAAACTCCCGGAAGGATGGGAAAAAGCCCTGCCGACCTACACGCCGGAAGACAAGGGAGTAGCAACCCGTAAACATTCTCAAGCCACTCTCAATGCACTTGCTCCCGTACTGCCTCAATTGATTGGTGGTTCCGCTGACCTCGCTCCCTCCAATCTCACTTTATTGACGATATCTGGGGATTTCCAGAAAGGGCAATATGAAAACCGGAACCTGCGCTTTGGTGTCCGGGAACATGGCATGGGCGCGATTTGCAATGGCATTGCCCTTCACAACTCTGGCTTGATTCCTTATGGAGCAACTTTCCTCATTTTCACTGACTATATGCGGGCAGCAATTCGCCTGTCGGCTCTATCACAAGCTGGGGTAATTTGGGTAATGACCCACGACTCGGTAGCCTTAGGTGAAGATGGTCCGACACACCAACCTGTCGAAACCATTGCGTCCCTAAGGGCTATACCAAATCTGGTAGTCCTTCGACCTGCTGATGGCAACGAAACCTCTGGGGCTTATAAGGTAGCTATTGAGCGTCGTGATGCTCCAACTCTCATCGCCTTTACCCGACAAGGTCTACCTAACCTAGCTGGTAGTTCCATTGAACGGGCGACCAAAGGAGCTTACGTCCTCTCTGACAGCGATGGCACTCCTGACATTATCCTGATAGGGACTGGTAGCGAAGTGTCACTGTGTGTCCAAGGGGCTGAGCAGTTGCGAGAGGAAGGTAAGAAAGTGCGTGTTGTTTCGATGCCAAGCTGGGAACTTTTTGAAGCCCAGGATGAAGCCTATCGGGAATCCGTATTGCCCAAAGCAGTTACCAAGCGCCTCGCGGTCGAAGCTGGTGTCAGCTTTGGTTGGTGCCGTTACTTGGGTACCGAGGGTGATATGATCAGTATTGATCGCTTTGGTGTTTCTGCTCCCGGTGGCGTCGCTATGGCGAAGTTTGGTTACACGGTTGAGAATGTAGTCGCTAAAGCCAAAGCCTTGTTGGGATAATCAGCCCAAATAACCCCTGATTCTACCTAACTCAGCTAGGGGCAACATTTCCCTGGTCATGGGAAGGCAAGACTAATGCTTGTTCTAGTGCCAGAGGGAAAAAGGGAGAGGAGAAACTCTCCCTTACCTCGACCACCACTTGGTTTGTGTAGCCCAAGACTAAATGCCCCCTTAGGCCATTAGCCAAAAGGGGGAAAGCCTGACTTGACCCTTTCTTTTGGTAACGTCAGTCCTGATGACGGCAACCTTGTATATTGGAGTATCGCTAAGATATACTTGGATATACTTGATCATGAGCCAGTAGACCATGACCTGTCAAAATCTCATAGCCAAACAGATAAACACAGACAGTGGTCAGAACTATTTGCGTCTATCTGTTTTTGGGGAAACTCAAAATCTATTTAGACAATCTGGTACTAATTGCGCCAGGTTCCAAGACTCTTCCTACCCAAGCAGATGAATAGGCCATGGGTTATGCTGGAGGAGATTCACTTTGAGACCTTTGAGACCATCCCTTAACCTGGTTGACCTCGGATGCTGACTCAGTTGGCACACGAGTAGCCAAGGCGTTTTTAATGGGATTAGCAAAGTACCTTGGAGAACGTTGAACACGCTGGGCTAGTGTTAACAGCACATAGATGGTGATTAAGTAGCCAGTAGCTAGCAGGGGGATCATTAACGACATATCAATGTATAACATAAGAGTGAACAAGAGACAGATAGATGCAACGTTCTATAGAAATCTGCGGCAAAGCCATCCTAAAACCCTATGGTTCTAGGATATGGTTGCGGATAAAAGGTATGGGATACAGGTGTTTACTGCAGTTGACCGTAACCACCATCGCCTAGCTAACTCCTGATCTTAAGGTGAGAATCATCTCAACTCAGGCTCCCGATTAGGCAACTTTTGGTGGTTATGTCTGGTTTACAAGTTTACTCAGTAGAGATACTGAGAGATATCAGTAGAGATACTGAGAGATAGATGGGATGGAGAGGCTTATCTTGCCTAAGCCAACTTCTGTGCTATGGTGGGATCACCGAATTTAACTCTCCCCTTACCACGTTTGGAATTCAGTATGTTAAATCTTTGAAACCCTCAATTCTCAGGATAGCACAAAAATCCTGGGTAGCCATACCGAGATCGCTACAGACTTAACAAGTCTATACAATTCCTCAGATTTCCTTCCAGTTCTGCCATAAACTCAACAAAATTTTCCTATCGGGGACGGTTAGCTTAGAATTAAGAAAGAAATATGTAAACTTTCGTAACTAACTTCTGAGTCGGCTGATCACATGACCTCAGTGACCTCCCTTTTTGCTTCCGTAGAAGCAGATCTGTATCTATTGAGTGAAAACTTAAAAAACCTGATTGGTGCCAGTCACCCAATCTTATACGCTGCAGCTGAACACTTATTCGGAGCTGGGGGAAAGCGGTTACGACCAGCCATTGTATTGTTGGTCTCACGGGCAACCATAACCAACTCCAAGATTACCCCACGTCATCGCCGTCTAGCAGAAATTACTGAGATGATTCACACCGCTTCTCTGGTGCATGATGACGTCATAGACGAGTCAGAGGTACGCCGCACGGTGCCAACTGTTAATAGCTTGTTCAATAACAGAATCGCTGTGCTCGCTGGTGACTTTCTGTTTGGTCAATCCGCTTGGTATCTAGCTAATCTGGATAACTTAGAGGTAGTTAAGCTGCTCTCTGAAGTTATTAAAGATATGGCAGAGGGGGAAATCCAACAAGGACTGAGCCGATTTGACACCACAACAACTATAGAAGGCTACTTGGCAAAAACTTATAACAAGACAGCTTCACTGATGGCTAATAGTGCTAAAGCAGCGGGATGCCTAAGTGGTGTTTCAGATCAGATAGCCGAAAATTTATATCACTACGGACATAATTTGGGGTTGGCGTTTCAGATTGTAGATGATATCCTAGACTTTACAGCCTCCACAGATGTGTTAGGTAAACCCGCAGGGTCAGATTTAGTAAGTGGAAACCTCACAGCACCAGTTTTATTTGCCCTCGAAGAAAAACCCTACCTAGAGGTGCTGATAGAGCGAGAGTTTGCCCAGCCGGAGGATAAAGAACAAGCCTTGGCACTGGTCAGGGATAGTAAAGGAATTAAGCGATCGCGGGAAATGGCTGCTAAATATGCTCAGGCAGCAGTTAAAAATATATCAGTGTTGAAACCCTCAGAATCCAAACAAGCTCTGATTGACCTCAGCGACTATGTCTTGAGTCGCTTATACTAGAACCTTGGGGATTGCAATCTAAGCATGACTTGGCATGGGTAATGGGTAATGGGTAATGGGTAATGGGTAATAGCTCAGCAGTAATTACAATTACCAATTATCTTTTTCCCGATTACCGAAGCTTTACAGAAGCTTTACCAAAAGATTTGGGTAATCGCGCCCCATTAGACGAAACCTTAGAGAGGGTCGCCTTTAAGATGGGTCGGTCTCGCGCAAAAAGGTTAAAACTTGATAATTAAGGCGACCCTCTCTTACGGTAACTTTAAATCCTTCGTTCGACGGCTTTTTTGGCGGTTCTGTACTTTGTGTGCTAGTATTAATATATAAACATACACCCATGAATTGAGGATAGATATTATCTAAAAAATAAATAGACAACGTAAAAAATATGTAAAAGATACATATTGCGTAATTTGGTCTAACGACTTTAACGTCTATGAAAAATTTAGATATAAAAAAGTATCTATCTCTAAAAAAAAAGTACGGTGGGGCACACCGAAACCTAGATCTTAGATCAAAACGCTTATGAAGAATCGGCCTCTACTCTTTCTGGTTCCGACCTGGCTGAGCAAGTCGGCTCGTTGAAGTAAGAATCCCCGTTCTTACAGGACGGGGAGTGTCAATATAGTGATGCTTTATAGGTAAGCAGTTTTAATGATAAACTTGAAGCAAACCTAATTTATGCAATTAGCAATATAGTCCGCGATCGCACTGATGTTCCTGGGATTGAACTACCACTGGCTCTAGCTTTTTGTTAATCCCATCTACCTGTCTAGGGTTTGCGCTCGCGTAGCGTGCCCTTTGGCCACGCTACGCGAACCCATGATGATGGATTGATAGTCAACTTAAGCTTGAGTTGATAACTCGGCTCCATTACTGGATGCAAGATTGGCTTGTTTCACCTCATCTATCGCTTTCCGTCGTGCTTCGATAATTTGACCGATTTCACGGGCGAGACTTGGTGTGCTTTCTATCATCTGATTAACCAGATCTGAATAAAGCGCAATAGTTTGCAAATCTTCCACAACCTTAACGGATACTGAGCTTGGTTTACCGCTAAACAGTGCCATTTCGCCAAAAAAATCACCACTGGACAGAGTCATCACCTCCTGTTGTTCACCATAACTATCTTTGAGGTTGAGTACAGCTTTCCCAGCAATAATAATGTACAGAGCATGACCAGGATCCCCTTCACGAATCACGGTTTCTCCCACACCGAAATGTTGTAGAACTGCTCCTTTCGAGAAATTCTCCAAGTTCTTTTGCTGTTTAGCTACAGGAACAAAGACAGGCATTGACTTCAGGCTCTCAGTAAACTTTGTCAAAGTGCTATCTGCCTGATTAGGTTCACTATCGAGTTTACGGAGTCTATAGATCGGAATGGTAGGTCCAAGATTGTTCCGCTGGGCTGCATACCAGATACGGGTCATCAACTGTTCACGGATTCTGGGCGCATCCTTATAGTCTTCGATAGAAAACTTGACCTCATAGTTACCCCGATAGTCGTTATATTCCATGGTGCGGATCTCTGGGGAAGGATCACTCAATATCCCTTCTGTGGCCAGTGCCGTTTCTTTTAGTACTTGCTTAATCAAGTTGGGTGGATCATCACTGTCAAAGTCAATCCTAAAGGTTTCTACATGAAGCCGTTTCGGTTTGCTGTAATTGAGGACTATTTCTCCCCCAAGTACCTGATGGGGAATAATAATCATGTCACCGTCCCGGGTTACCAGGTGAACAGCTCGCCAATTCATATCAATGACCTGACCAACTTTGTCTCCAATCTGCAACCAATCACCGACTTCAAAGGGACGAGCAAACAGTAGGGCAACGCCAGAAAAGACGCTGCCCAGAGAGTCCTGAAGGGCCAAGCCGATAACAATAGAACCCACACCCAAGGCAGTAGCAAGACCAGCGAGGTCGGCTCCCCACACTCTCGATAGCATAATGGCACTACCAAGGGCTACCAAAAAAAATCTTGACAAATCTAGGAGTAGTTTTGGGATCCGTCCTCGCCATGTATTTTCCCCAGCGGCTTCAAACAAAACCGAATTGATTAGAGACAGAGAGACGTCTATAACAAATATCCAGAGCAGGGTCTCGACAAGCTTGACAATATTGTTGTCCAGGTCTAACTCAACTACATTCTGGATAAATAGCAGGAATACTAAGACAGGTAAGACACGGTTACGAACTAGGCGGAGCGTAGCTGCTATAGGCTGACCGCGTCTTTGTAGACGATGAGTAATTTCTGTGAGAATAATTACCAGGAGCGGGAACCCTATCCCTAAGGCTATTGCCCAGATAAACCAATCGTTTTGCCATATTACTTTGCTCATCAAAACAATCTCCTTGTCCCCTTATTTTTCTATCCCTTGAACAAGAGTGTAAACCCTCTGAACAAGTTTTCATCCCCCACGGAATAATGCTCGCGCGGGGGTTCTTAATTTAGGGTATTATGGTAATCTGGAAATAATGTAATCAAGTATAGTTTGGTCAATTACCAATTCCCCATTACCAATTCCCCATGACCCTTGGGTCTTTAATAAGAATTGGGCAAAATTGGGCAAAGCCGATGTCTACACTGTTGAACCTACTAATTCCTGTGCAGTTTTTAACAACCAAGCTTTCTGCTGATTTTTACCATTAGGTGTGATGCCATCAGCCTGCTCAAAGTCGTAAATATCATGGAGACTGTTGTAGACATTTTGAGACACTAATATAGCTCCCCGTGGGCATTCAAACATCAGCTTATTGGCAACATTTACTGTATCGCCCCAAACGTCGTAGACAACTTTTTCTCGACCGACAATGCCAGCAACAATATCTCCGGAATGGATACCGATTTCAAGGTCTAGATCAAGTCCTCGTTCATGACTGAATCGGTGGGTCAATGCCAGCATTTCCAAACCAAAATCTACCGTCCGTTTTTGATGGTCTAGATGTAAGATTGATAATCCACAGACCGCCATATAGTTGTCACCAATGGTTTTAATTTTCTCTATTCCGTATTTGGCCGTGGCTTGATCGAACAGACTTACTAGATCATTAAGCATAGCAATGACTTCATGGGTATCCATGGACCTAGAAAGCTGGCCGAATCCAGCAATGTCGGAGAACAAAACCGTAACATTGGAAACACTCTCAGCAATGTTTGTCTCTCCCCGTTTGAGACGTTTGGCTACGGAGTCGGGAAATACACTTGTGAGTAACTTTTCATTTTCGCGATTTTTCTGCTCGACCAGTTGAGTTTGAGTGCGTAAGCTGCCAACCATTTGATTAAATGACTCAGCTAACTCCCCAAATTCGTCTTCCGAGTCTAGATTCACAACCGCATCAACTTGTCCATCCCTCACTTTTCGGGCGCTAGCAATTAAAGTTCTAACTGGTTGGACAAACACATGGGCAAGCCCCATAGCAAGTAGGGTGATCAGGAGTATGATCAAGGCAGCTGAAACCAAAACTCTCTTTTGAAAGGCGTAAACTGGGGCATAAGCTTCGGCAAGATCCATCTCGGAGAGGATAACCCACTCCAATCCATCGATGTTTAAGGGAGCGTAGGAACTCAAAACTTCAATACCCCGATAATCATTGATAATCTGGGTGCCTTCTTGCCCAGCTAACGCTGCTTTTACAGCTTCTGTCTTGACTGGCTGTTGAAGAATTGATGTACCGAACTTCTCGATTCGTTTAAGGATCTGTTCCTTTATACCCTGTTCTCGCAAGGCTTTACTATAACCTGTCGGGTCTTGAATCAGGAAACGGGAAACTGATCGCATCAGATAATCTTCTCCGACTAGATAGATCTCTCCTGTATCCCCAAGACCATTACTCTTCCATTTACGGTAACCTGTCATGACATTGTTAATCTGATTAACCGGAAGCTGGAATGCCAAAACACCTATAAATTGGGAGCCGTCATAGATGGGAGCAGCAATAAATGCTACTGGGGCTCCAAAAGAAGGACGGTAGGAATCAAAATCAAAGATCTCCACATAATCCTTTCCCTTGGCTTTTCGGAGGTCGGCTAAGGCGAAAGCCAAGTTACTATCACTGTATGGTCCAGTGGTGAGACTGGTGGCAAAGTCAGTTTCTTTAAAAACTGAGTAGACAATCTCACCGGTTTGAGGATCGATCAGCAACATATCCTGGTAGCCAAACTTTTCAACAATGTTGCGAAAAATCCGGTGGTAGCGGGCGTGAATACTACTGTACTCACTTTTGTCTTCTGGATCATCAAGGAGATGTTTCTCCCCAGCTGGGTTGGGGTTAGTAGCTATGTAATAGTACTGGAGGTAACGAGCCGCAGAGGTTTGTGGTAAGTAGGATTCTAATACAGGCTTGCCGTCGCTAGTTTCCGCTAGTTTGGTCAGAAATTCTTGACGGTAGTATTCCTTGAGGGTGTCCTCTAAATCAGTTGGTGTATCAGTTGGTGTCCTAGATTCTTGTAGTTGGTTGTAGGCTGTCTTAAATTCCTGCATCGCCTCGACCACCATTAAGTTTTCACTCAGGGTCTGGGTCTGATGGCGAATATCTTCAAAGTATGATTCTATTTGATCTGCTTTGGAAGCTCGTAGACTGGTTAACTGGTTTGATACTGTTTTGCTCAGATGAGACTTACCACTCCGATAACCGATATAAGCAGTCACGAACAGCGAGCAAGTGCTCAGAGCCAGCAACATAAATATAAGTTTTGACCTGATACTCAAATTGTTGAGAAATCCCATGAACAGCCTCCCTGATCCCGAATTGTGAATGATGATACCTGTTACCTGGTGTGATCCTCAATTGCCTCACTCCACACCTGAGAGGCTATGGAATCTGATCTACTTTCTTCCTGCTCAGGAGTAGGTAAAGAGTTCGATAACAAAACTCTTAGAATGTACGCAGTTGGAATCTTGGCTAGATATTAAGCTATGAAGGGGCATTGACTATGGGGGGTTACACCCCCCAAAATTATTACAATTGACCATAACTTGAACAGGACTTACGCAAAAGGTGCGACCCGTGGCGAATTTAATAATTAGATGCGGAAAGCGCACCTCACTGGCTG
This sequence comes from Moorena sp. SIOASIH, assembly GCF_010671925.1. Taxonomy (GTDB): domain Bacteria; phylum Cyanobacteriota; class Cyanobacteriia; order Cyanobacteriales; family Coleofasciculaceae; genus Moorena. Next base: position 1,033,814 of record NZ_JAAHIH010000004.1, read on the forward strand.
CTAAACGCGCTAATGATGTAGGGTGCGTTAATAAGGCCCCCTACAGGGATGGAATGCTTTAGTTCATTTGTACGGGGGAACTTCAGTAAAAAAAAAAGTTCGTGGCAAGCACCAGCAAAATCTAAGTCAACTAAGTATTTTTACTCGGATTATCTTAGAGAATTTGCGATCGCACTCTATAGTTCTTTTGTGCTACAAAATGAAGTGCGGACAGTGGGCTCGCCCGGACTAAGCAAACCATTAACAACCAATTGGGTAAGCCGACGGCTACCCCGACTCGGCGCTTGGTATTTCAGTGCTTTCAGTCGATTCATTTAGTTATCCTGGGCGGAGTCGAGCAAATTGTCAACTTAACTCACGAGCATCACAGGATTCTTCGCTTTCTTGGTGCTCCCTGCCAAAAATATTATCTACTGGTCTGACAAACCTGCGGAATGTGGGAAATAATATTTCTGATCAGGCAATAACCACAGGGTAAACGCAAGAATCAATAAGGCGGCATTATTCTCAACAATATTGATCTAAAAATGCAATAGTGCTGAGCAATCTTGGCTTAATATGGTCATCATCCTTGCCCTATATCACATTTTTGCTCAATTTTTCTTGCGCTTACCCTGTCACCAGGATCAGTTTTATCCTAACTTTATCCACTGACTAACACAAAAAAAAAACATTTAACAATTAATTAAGAAAATTAGCAGTTAATTTCTTGCGATTACAAAATAAATCATCTATTCTTTTATTGAAAGCAACCATTAACACCTTTCTGCATCCCTAAGGATACCTCACTATGTTTGTCACAGAATCAACAACAAAAAACAACTACTTTAGCTCTCTTCCAGATGACTTATTCGGAGCTATTGAAGACCTCAAGAAGGAGCTAAATGCAGTTATTTTAGTTCACTACTATCAAGAGCCTGATATTCAAGATATTGCTGACTATTTGGGTGACTCTTTAACTTTATCTCGCCAGGCTGCTACTACAGATGCTGATGTGATCGTCTTTGCTGGAGTCCATTTCATGGCAGAAACTGCCAAAATCCTTAACCCTAACAAGTTAGTATTATTACCTGATTTAAATGCGGGTTGCTCTATGGCTGATGGCTGTCCTCCCGAAGAGTTTGCTGCTTTCAAAGCTGCCCATCCTGATCATTTAGTAGTGTGTTACGTTAATTGCTCTGCTGCGGTTAAAGCAATGAGCGATATTATTTGTACCAGCTCTAATGCGGTAGATATTGTTAATCAAATCCCAAAAGAGCAGCCAATTATTTTCGCTCCTGATAAAAACCTTGGTCGCTATGTCAGCGAACAAACAGGAAGGGATTTAGTACTTTGGGATGGGAGTTGTATGATTCATGAAATTTTTTCGGAAAAGAAGATCGTACAACTCAAAATTGAACATCCTCAAGCAGAATTTATTGCTCATCCCGAATGTGAAGCTCCAGTGTTACGCCATGCGGATTACATTGGTTCAACGAGAGCTTTGTTTGAGTATAGCCAGGCAAGTGCTGCGGAGAAATTTATCGTTGCTACTGAACCCGGTATTCTGTATCAAATGGAAAAGCATATGCCCCACAAGCATTTTATTGCCGCACCAGCAACGACCTGTGCATGTAATGAATGCCCTCACATGCGGTTGAATACTTTGGAAAAATTATATTTGGCAATGAAAAATCGGGCACCAGAAATTACTTTACCAGAAGACATTCGGGTTGCTGCACTCAAGCCCATGCAACGGATGTTAGAGATGTCAGCGCAGATTTCCGCTGCTAAACAGATGTTGTCCAGTGTCTAAATCTTAGAGGATGTTTGAAAAAGTCTGTTAAGGATTGATTTTCAAACATCCTCCGATCTAAGCATGACTCAAATTAGATATGTTCTTACCTTAAAGTAATCATGACATTACCGCGATGGGAGAATCAATCTTCTTCCTCAAAAGACGCAGCTTTACTTTACGATTGGCGCATTTATAGTATTCGTCAAGCCCTTAAGCAAAAAGGAAAAGCTACCGGAGCTTTAGAAATTCAAGACTTGCTAGATTTGGGTCATCTGGATCAATATCACTACTTTGGTAGTCAAGCTTGCGATCGCGCCATCAATTATTTATCGCTCAATCCCAACTCTCACGTTTTGGATATAGGAAGTGGTGTGGGTGGGCCAGCTCGATATATTAGCTATAAAACGGGATGTCACCTCCAATGTGTAGAATTAAGACAGGACTTTAGTGAAATTGCCCAAGAACTCACCCAACGGATGGGACTCGATCAGCGCATCCAATACCTTACTGGCAATGTTCTCAGTTCCGAAATCATCGATGCCCTGTTACCCAATTCATTTGACAACATCATTTCATTTCTATCCTTATTACACATTGAAGAGCGTGACAAAGTCCTTGAAATTTGTTTTCGAGCTTTGAAGGAAAATGGCTACATTTACGTTGAAGATTACGTGGCCAATTGCACCCTGACCCCAGAAGTAAAAACCACTCTAAAAGAAGTGTTTAAATCTTCTTACGTGCCAACCCGTGAAACCTACCGACAGCACTTCGAACGTGCAGGGTTTACTGACATTTGTTTCATTGATTTAACAACCGGATGGCAACGTTGTATAAAAGAACGCTATCAGAAATTCATTGAGTCCAAAGAAGAATCAATCAAACTCTTCGGTGAAGACATTTTTGAGCACCGCAGTCGATTGTATCGAATTGGTCGGGATATGCTTCAAGGGGGTAGCGTTGGTGGAGCATTGATCACTGCTAAAAAACCCTGTGCTCCAAAGATATACCAATTACCAGACACCTATTTCGACCCTTTAACCTCTGTTTACAATGAGCAATACCATTTCTTTCTCGAAGACGGCTCTCTCCTTGCTCTCAGACATTTTAAAACCAAAACCCTTGAGCATTACTCCGCTTGGTGGAGTGACATTCATGGCAATTCCAGGGAACTGATTAATACTTCAGAACAAAAAAGCTCAGCTGAGCATATCTCTATCAAAAAAAACGATCAAACTGGAACAATTTGTTTACCAGAAGCTAATCTGGAAGTGCAATTTGAAGTAACGACCCAATTCACCTGGGGTGTTCCTGGTGAAGAAAATCAGCGTGATGTTATCCATCAGCCACAACTTGAATGCATTGTCCATACAGATAATGGCACTCAAAAAGCGCAAGGATATTGCAAAATTTATGAGGGAAATTATCCTAGGTTTTGGGGCTACCATTTTGTTTATGCACTCTTCCCTAATTATGGGATTATTTGGAGTGCTGAGGCCACATTTGGTCAAGAAAGAAACAATCATTTCAATTTCCTGAATACTTCCAAACTAAATACTTACGAACTGGAGACTTCCCAAACAGAAAAGCAAATATTGTTACGCGGGGAAAAGTCTTATCATCGCCAAACAAGTGCTCATGCCAGCATTCAAAACAGAATGTATGACTTGATATTCGATAGAGCCTTTGCAACTTGGTCAAGCATTCTGCGAAATCAAACATCCACGATGGAAAGTAACCTCAGCTTGGAATACAGGGAAGCCATTCTAACAATAGATGACCAAGAAGTGAGCAAAGGAGTTTGCTTAAAAGAATCTTGTTTTGGCACAATTGTATAAGGGCAAAACTATGCAAGACTCTCAAATTTCTCTCTGTAATTCCTCAGAATTGCCAAATATTCCCTCCCAGTTTGATATCCTAATTATTGGCTCTGGTGCAGCAGGACTCTATGCTGCTTTGTCTTTGCCTTCCTACTTGCAAGTGGGCTTAATTACCAAAGATGCCCTGAAAACGGGAGCAAGTAGCTGGGCACGAGGCATTGCTGCGGCGATCGATCCGTCAGATACTCCATTGTCCCATTGGGAAGACACCCTCAAAGCTGGGGCAGGTCTTTGCGAACCAGAAGCAGTCAAACTTTTAGCTGATCATGCTCCTGGTGCGATCAAGTCCCTTCTAGAAATGGGAGTCAGCTTTGACCGCCACGGTCAGAAACTCGCCCTGGAGCTAGAAGCGGCACACTCTCGTCCTCGTGTGCTCCATTCTGGTGAAACGACTGGAAAGGTGCTGATTGATGCGCTCACGGCTCAAGTTTTGGAACGGGAAAACATTCAGGTGTTTTCCCAGGCGTTTGCCTTGAGTTTGTGGCTGAATGAAGCAACAGGTAACTGTCAGGGGGTGAGTGTCCTCTATCAGGGATATATCCGCTGGGTTAGAGCTGGTAGAGTGGTCTTAGCCACTGGCGGCGGCGGTCAAGTTTTTTCCCACACCACAAACCCCACGGTCAGTACTGGGGATGGGATTGGTCTGGCTTGGCGTGCAGGAGCCTTGATCCGAGATCCAGAGTTTTTTCAGTTTCATCCGACGGCGCTAACAGTAACTGGAATCCCCCGTTTCTTGGTTACTGAAATTGTGCGGGGGGAAGGGGCTCATTTAATCGATGCCCAAGGACAGCGTTTTGTGTTTAATCATCATCCTGATGGAGAGCTGGCACCCAGGGATGTGGTCAGTCGGGCAATTTTCTGTCACTTACAGCAAACGAAACCCGATCCCTATTGTGTTTATCTGGATTTGCGACCCATAAAAGCCCAGAGGATGCGAGAGCGTTTTCCTAGTATTATTCAAGCCTGTCAACAGTGGGACATCGATTTGTTTACACAGCCCATTCCTATTGCTCCTGTGGCTCATTATTGGATGGGGGGAGTTGCGACGAATTTGGAGTGTTGTACCTCCATCGATGGGCTATATGCTGTCGGTGAGACTGCCAGTACAGGAGTTCATGGTGCTAATCGTTTAGCTAGTAATTCACTACTAGAATGTATTGTTTTTGCTGCTCAATTGTCCCAGCTAACGGTTAACTCCAAGGTTAATGGTGGTGATGATATGGGATATCAATCTCTGCCAGTAAAGCAGGAACAACAGGATTGGAATAACGAGATGGAGAAGGTTAACTCAATCAGACAAAATGTCCCTAAACTCATGTGGCAAAGTGCTGGTATTTCTCGCTCTCAAGGAATACTTGAAGATGCGATCGCACAACTAAATAGTTGGCGTTCTCAACTCACTGATTTGAATATTATGGGATACTTAATCAACGGGACACCCAACCAAACAGTGCAATTAAACTCTGATCGAGCTGAGCAGCACCTGAGGCTAGCTGCAGAAACTCTCAATTTGACCGATGTTGCTTATTTAATCTTGAAAAGTGCGGCTTGGCGCACTGAAAGTCGAGGCGGACATTACCGGAGCGATTATCCTCAAACCTCTGATGATTGGTTATTCCATACCCTAATTCAGGGAGATTGTTGGCATAAGTCCGGCAAGATTACCAATTAAACTGAGTTGGAAAGAGATGAGCCAAAAAATGTCAGCATTCAGCTATCAGCTGAATGCTTACCCGGGGAGAGGTTACTATGGAGTCATTTTCAAATGCAATTTTGGATCTTGTGCTGCCCAACCCCCAGGGGAATTCAAACGAACCTCAAAATGTAGATGGGGTTGGTCAATGTCAGGATTTCCGGTAGTCCCTACTGTCCCCAATAACTGTCCAACATTAATCTGCTGACCTGGACTGACAGTAGTACGGTTTAAGTGAGCATAGCGGGTTTGGCGTCCTCCCTCATGATTAATCACTACCAAATTGCCATAAGTGTCTTGTGGTCCAGCATAGGCAACGATACCGCTATCAGTGGCAACAACCTGAGTACCTTCCTGTGCCAGTAAATCTACACCAGCGTGAAACTTCTTTTCATCCTCACCAGCCTCTTGCCGCCAGCCGTAATCGAGTCCTATCCGTGCCACATTTGGTAAGGGATAATTAGTCAATCCAGTGTAGCTATCTACAGTCGGAGTTTCCCTCGTTGCTGTGGGAATACCTATGCCAAGGGAATTTAACCCTGGGATAAAGGCTTGCTTAGAGGGTTTTTTACAACCATTTAACTCAAATAAAACCGCAGCACGGACACCGTAGGCGTCTGCTAAGTCTTGCCAAGTGGCATTCAATGGCACATTCACCAAGATGCCATTGAATGGCGGAATCAGAATCTCTTGCCCCACTGGCATTGACTTCCGGTTTAAGGCTCGATTAAATCGAAGTAGTGTAGCTTCCTCAAGGTTGTATTGGTTGGCAATACTCTCGACGGTTTCACCTGCAGCCACTTGGTGGCGAGTTAAGCGAGAGAGCACTGGCGGTGGACAAATATCCTCTATAGTTGTGTTTTGAGTTACTGTGTTTTGTGCCTGTTGTACTGTTTGTACTGTCAGAGTTGTTCGCGTAGCGTGGCCTTTTGGCCAAGGTTGCAGGTTAGCTGCTTGAAGTGTGGAATTTGTGAAATTTAACTGGCTTTGCGTTCGCTGAAAGCGGGACGAAGTCCATCGCCAACTATCATCTACAGATAAAGAACTAGAATAGGAATCAGTTGTTCCCAAGTTTGAAGTAGCAACAGTTGGGGTCACTAGCCAAAAAATTGTAGAAACAATTGGGAGCCAGCGCACTAAATTCATTGTTAACGATTGATTCATAGGTCAAGACTAGGGCACAGGTAAACGGTTTCAACTTTTAGACATGAAGCTCTCCCCACCTGGCAAGCCGTTCGCGTAGCGTCGGGCTTTGCCCGAGGTGGGGGTGTCCTATGCTAATCTGGAGCTACCCTAGCCCACAGATCACAGAGACAAGCCCAGCTTCTAGGCGGTCGTCCAGAACTTTTGCTGGAACGACCCTCACCGTCATTTCTGCGGGTGAGTTTAAACACACCTCTAGCACCGATGTTGTAAGCACCATTTAAGTCTGCGTTGAAGCGCTTACCTGAGGGGAAGGTTGCTAAAGAGTATTTTTTTGAATTACGTTTAACCGTCCCAGAACCATCGTAGGCAAGTTTTGAGGTGTAAGCCGCCACAACCTCTATTACCTTTCCGCCTAATTCAGCCCATTTCATTTCAGTGAAATTGCGAATTTTTGCCTTCAGCCATCCGTGAAACCTTTGTCGCAGGTTAGACCGCTTGCGTCCACCTTTTGGTTTCCATCCTTTAAGATTCTCGAATACGATGGCTTCAGAGTTGAACTGTTCGGCAATCTCAACAATCCTTTTGGAAACAATATGGCCGATTTGATGGTTAATTCTTCGGCATTTATCATAGGTCAAAGAGCAGAATTCTTTGTGAAGTTTTCCGCCTTTACCCATAGTTTTAGATGCCCTCATGGATACGGATTTTAGTCGCTTGTCCCGACGGTCTATGTCTCTCCCAGGGTGGATAAAATACCGATGGATTACAGTGCCGTCATGGGCTACGACTGCTATTGTTGCGGTGGTATTTATTCCTAAATCGACCGCTGTAACATTGGCTTTTGGTTTTCTCTTTTCTGGCTTACATGCAAACGGAACAGATAGGTGGCAATATCTCTCATTGCATACCAACGAAGGAGACATCATTTTATTGGTTGCCACTAGGTGACGCTCTCTTAAACCGGTGATTTGAACTGTAGTCCAAATCCAATCAGAACCATTGAAAACCTTGATTTCGATTTGGTCATAACCATGCAGCTTGTAGCATTGTCCCTTGTAAAGAGCAGGGTAGCAGCCAGTGTCTGCATTTAGTCTTGGAGGCTTAGCATTCCTTCTTTTTCTGTTGCCCGACTGCCACTCCCGATAACGAGTAACAAAGCTACTAACCTGACCAGCAGAAAATGCGATTCGGCGTAGCCGACGCTTCGCGAACGCAGCCCGACGTAAGTAACTAGGAAATTTGTAAAAGGTTTTATTAAACTGAGGATATTTAACATTAGGGCGCTTAGCCGTTTGATGCATTAATCTCTCAACGGCAGGAGTTAGCTGATCTGCTGTTAATTCCCCCAGTTCAGACCAGTGGGTGTAAATAATACCAACCAAGTACTGACAAGCGCGGCGATATGCCTTAACCGTTTCCCCTAACAGTACTTTTTGATCTGGGGTCGGATTAAGTTGCCATTTGTCAGTTCGTATAACTTTGGTCGGCGCTTTCACTGGTCTAACAAACTCTATTACAGTTAATATTTTAGTCTATAAAATATTGGACGACAATCAAATTATCAGTGTTCCAGGTTTTTAGCTGTTGTTGTTGGCGTGGACTAACCCCCGGAGACGAAACCTTAAATAGTGGAGCCTTAATCACTAATCCTTAACCCTTTTCTGCATAACCTTCCAACTATAAAGGCTCCACTATTTTACGGTAACTTCAAAACCTGGACGTTCGCGTAGCGTGGCCTACGGCCAGGTGGGGGAATGCATCTCACGTCTTGTTCAAGCAAACAACCTAACCTTCGGGAATGGCTATGGTTTGAACTTTCCCCGTTCGCGTAGCGTGGCCTTTTGGCCAAGGACTTCCCTCAACCCTCTAAAAGAGTAAACCTTCAACTATTAAACCTTCAACTATTCAACCTTCAACTATTCAACCTTTAGAGCACTCTTAAAATACTAGGAATACTATCCACTGCCTCTAGAGTCCGAATTTCATCTAGAGCCTGTCGGAAGTTACCTTCACGCACATCATGAGTGACGACCACAATCTCTGCTAAGTTTCCTTGGAAACCAATTTGCACCACAGATTCTAAACTGACATGATGTTTGCCAAAACTGGTGCCTAAATGCCCAATTACACCAGGATGGTCTTGACTGAGGAACCGCCCATAAAAGCGGGTGACCAGGTCTGAAATAGGAGCAACAGTACAATAGTGCTGATGAGCACAACTAAGTAGAGGATGTAGTTGCTTGGCTTCCCGATCGCTTTTGAGGACAGCAGCAATGTTTAAGATATCCGACACTACCGCACTGGCTGTCGGACCAGAACCTGCACCAGGACCAGAGAAAATCACTTGTCCAATCGGTTCGCCTTCTACCACAATCCCGTTGTAAACATCATTGATACTGGCAAGGGGGTGAGTTTTGGCAACAAGGGTAGGATGTACCCTCAGCTGAATAGTTTCAGACTTTGGGTTATCCCCAGTTGCCATTGGGTCTCGCTTGGCTACAGCTAAGAGTTTAATTACAAACCCCAGTTTCTCAGCATAAACAATATCTGCTGCACTGACCTGACGAATCCCTTCACAGTGGACATCAGATAAATTAATCCGTCCTGCAAAAGCAATAGAAGCTAAAATAGCAATCTTGTCAGCGGCATCTAATCCATCCACATCAGCAGTAGGGTCAGCTTCAGCATATCCCAACCGTTGCGCATCAGCCAGAATATCGCCAAATTCTCCCCCTTCCCGTTGCATCCGGGTCAGGATGTAATTGGTAGTACCGTTAACAATGCCAGTAATACTGTGAATACGGTTCACTCCCAATGCCTGTTTTAGGGGTTGAATTACTGGGATACCCCCCCCAACGGCTGCTTCTAACATGACGTAGACTCCAGCCTCTTCCGCCGCCGCAAAAATTTCATCCCCATAGCGGGAAATAACGGCTTTATTGGCAGTGACAATATGTTTACCTTGGGCAATCGCCTTGAGCATAAGCGATCGCGCTGGTTCTAATCCTCCCAGTAGCTCTACTACAATATCTATCTCTGGGTTGGTGACAATCTCTTCTAGGTCGGTTGTTATCAACTCCTGTGGTAGTTGCACTTCTCTGGGCTTATCACGCGATCGCACTCCCACCTTGGCAATTTCTATCCCTTGCAGTAGTGGGTTTCGTCCAGCTGTGTCGAGTAAAATCTTTGCTGTCCCTGTACCAACGGTCCCTAATCCTAATAAACCAATCTTAAAAGCCACAATATTTATCCTGAATCTATTGCTTGCCAAACATGCGATCGCGCTTAGTGCAGATCGCGAATCTTTTTCAATTCTGGCCTACTTTCCGGTTGTTCGCGTAGGGTGGCCGAAAGGCCAAGGTTAATCCGTTTAAGGTTGATCCGTTGAAGGTTGAAGGTTGATCCGTTGAAGGTTGAAGGTTGATCCGTTGAAGGTTGAAGGTTAATCCGTTGAAGGTTGAAGGTTAATCCGTTGAAGGTTGTTCGCGTAGCGTGGCCGAAAGGCCAAGGTTGAAGGTTGTTTCGTGCAACCGGCCAATCGGCTAACCGGCTAACCTACCAACCTGCAACCTGCCAACCGGCTAACTTGCCAACCGTCTAACCCAGGTATAAGGGTTTCATAGTTCAGGGCGTTTTAGTTAATTAGTTTTCTAATTAACTAAAATCGGTGTTATTTATTTTTTTAGTTGATAAAGGTTTCATCATTTAGATGGGTTTGCCCTGGATTTATAGGTCAACCAAATAGAGTAAAATTATTTTTTTTAGCATCATTTTTTTGTTAAGCTATTGTTTATTTAAAATAAATCTAGCGTTTATAAATAAATTGTAAAAAGCGATTACCGTTTTTTTCATTACCCAAAATACCTCTATAGTTGATTAACTTTTGCCTCTTGCCTCTTGCCTCTTGCCTTGACCTAAGGGAGTATGTTCACCTATGAAATACAAAGGCGCTTATCAGCTTCACTGCTTACCTCACCATTGCCATTAGCATCTTTGCTGATATCCAAGCAGATTAGGTTTTGTTGACCTCTTTAATCTCCTCTGTGCTTGAGGCTGAAGCCCCTTTGCTGTCCCGCCTTACTTCCTAGAAGACGGGGATAGCCGCGTTCGGGTTATTATTTATTTTGGTTAACTATGAATTTACTAAACACTTAAAATAATAAATGACCTCAACCCCATCAATCAAAGATAATAATCGCGTCTCCCTGACCGATATAGACATGCCTCCGACGCTGTTACTCGGACCAGGGCCATCTAATGCCCATCCCTCCATATTAACAGCCTTGGGACTGCCCCCAGTTGGTCACCTGGATCCCCGTTTCATCGCACTGATGAACGAAGTGCAAACCTTACTCCGCTACGCTTGGCAAACTGATAACCCGATGACCATTCCCATGAGTGGGACAGGTAGTGCGGCAATGGAAGCTACTCTAGCCAATGCAGTAGAACCGGGTGATGTGGTTTTAGTTGGGGTTAATGGTTACTTTGGACACCGACTCGTGGATATGGCTGGTCGTTATGGTGCTGATGTCCGTAAACTAATGAAGCCTTGGGGGCAAGTTTTTACCCTTGATGAAATCCGAGAAGGCTTGGAAACTAATCGTCCTGCTGTTTTGGCTTTGGTTCATGCTGAAACTTCAACGGGTGCCCGTCAGCCCCTTGAGGGTGTGGCTGAGTTGTGCCGAGATTTCAATTGCTTGCTGCTGGTTGACACAGTCACCAGTTTAGGTGGAGTGCCACTGTTTATTGATGAATGGGGCATTGATCTTGCCTATAGTTGCTCCCAAAAAGGGCTTAGCTGTCCACCAGGCATTTCCCCTTTCACCATGGGAGCTCGTGCCCTCGAAAAACTCCACCAGCGTCGCACCCAAGTCGCTAATTGGTATTTGGATGTATCGATGTTGAGCAAATATTGGGGTGACGAGCGCACCTACCACCACACAGCTCCAATTAATATGAATTACGCCTTGCGCGAAGCGTTGCGGTTGGTTGCTGAAGAAGGACTAACCGCTTGTTGGGAACGGCATCAAGCTAATGCTGAATTGCTTTGGGAAGGTTTGGCTGATTTGGGTCTAGAATGTCACGTGGAGCAAGAATTTCGTTTGCCTACCTTGACCACGATTCGGATACCAGAGGGGGTGGATGGCAAGGCAGTTACCCGCAAACTGCTGGATGATTACAACATGGAAATTGGTGGCGGCTTGGGTGAATTAGCTGGTAAAGTCTGGCGCATTGGTTTAATGGGTTATAACTCTCGGCGAGAGAATGTCGAGCAAGTGTTGGATGCTTTAAAGGAGGTTTTACAGGATTCTAAATAAAACATAATGGCAAGGGATTGGTAAGGGATGTAACAGATGGGGTGCATCTTGTTTGTTCAGAAATCTGGTGATTAGCTTATAGCTGACTGCTGATAGCTGAATCATTACCCTTGCCAAGGGGAAAAATACCACAAAGGGTGAAATGTTAAAAATTTCATAAGAACCAGAGCGAGAGGATAAAACGTTGCTCGGATTATGGAATTTCATGATTCATCAATTGAAAAATAGGTAAATAGTCAAAAAAACTATACTTTTTGACTATTTACTCGTCAAATCATCCTGAAAAAGGATTAAGGATTTAATTCAAGATTTTTTTCAGCATTTATTTACCATTATTTTATTAAAAATGCTACAATAATAGTTTAAAATTTTAATAGTGGCGAGTTCAAGCAACTCAAAATGATCTATGCTATACAGGTTCAGTAATAGTTAAAGGAGAATTGATAATTGTCTCGTCGCTATTTATTTACCTCTGAATCGGTTACCGAAGGTCATCCTGACAAAGTCTGTGATCAGATTTCTGACACTATCCTAGATGCTATGCTCGCTCAAGATCACCAAAGCCGTGTTGCGGCAGAAGTGGTCGTTAACACCGGTTTGGTATTGATTACTGGTGAAATTACCTCCCAAGCCCAGGTTAATTTGATTGATTTGGCGCGGAAGAAAATTGCTGAAATCGGTTATACAGATGCGGACAATGGTTTCTCTGCCAACAGTTGCTCTGTTTTAGTTGCTCTTGATGAACAATCTCCTGACATTTCCCAAGGGGTGACTACTGCCCAGGAAAGTCGGCAGGAAATGAGTGACGATGAACTGGATGCTATCGGTGCAGGGGACCAAGGTCTGATGTTTGGCTTTGCCTGCAATGAAACTCCAGAACTGATGCCCATGCCCATCAGTCTGGCTCATCGGGTTTCTCGCCGTCTGGCAGCTGTACGTAAAACTGGTGATTTATCTTACCTGCGTCCTGATGGCAAAACCCAAGTCAGTGTGGTTTATGAAGATGGCAAGCCGGTTGGGATTGACACGATTCTGGTTTCCACCCAACACGATGCCACTATTGGTGATATTACCGATGAGGTAGCTGTCCAGGCAAAAATTAAAGATGACTTGTGGTCAGCAGTGGTGGAACCCTGTTTCCAAGATATCGATATTAAGCCGGATAACAAAACACGCTTCCTGGTGAACCCGACAGGGAAATTTGTGGTTGGTGGTCCCCAAGGTGATGCAGGTTTAACTGGTCGCAAAATTATTGTAGACACCTATGGTGGTTACTCACGCCATGGTGGTGGTGCTTTCTCTGGCAAAGACCCCACTAAGGTAGACCGTTCCGCTGCCTATGCCTGTCGCTATGCAGCTAAGAATATTGTGGCAGCAGGTTTAGCAGACAAATGCGAAGTCCAGCTGAGTTACGCGATTGGGGTGGCTAGACCAGTGAGTATCCTTGTAGAAACCTTTGGTACTGGTAAGGTGGACGAGGAGATTTTGCTGGAATTGGTCAACAAGTATTTTGAACTGCGTCCTGCTGGCATCATCCAAACTTTCAATCTGCGCGGATTACCCGCACAACGGGGTGGTCGTTTCTATCAAGACACGGCAGCTTATGGTCATTTCGGGCGTACCGATTTGATTCTGCCTTGGGAAGAAACTGATAAAGCAGAAATCCTTAAGGAAGCTGCTGGTAAATCTGGTGCTGTATCGATGGCATAAACTAGTACTTGGTCAATGTACTTTTGAGGGTTAAGTCAAGGTGTTAGGTGTTAGGCATTAGGCTTTAGGGATTAGTTAAAGCCTAATGCCTAGTGCTATTAAGCCGTAAGCAATCAGCAATCAGCTATCAGCTATCAGCAATCAGCTATCAGCTATCAGCTATCAGCTTTTGTGAATAAGCGATGCAGCGCGGTCTTGGGGGTTTCCCCCATGAGCGACTGCATCAAGACAACAGGTAACCATTTGTTTAATCTGAGTTACGTCAGCCTAATGTAGATCGCTGACCACTGACCGCTGACCGCTGACCACTGACCACTGACCGCTGACCGCTGACCGCTGACCGCTGACCGCTTAATGCTGACCTAATACCTAATCACCTCTCTAGGGTTTTTGCTGATTATCCCCTTTCTTAGTTTCAGCAGCTTTACTGGGTTGAGACTGTTTTTTCAACTGAACAAAAAGTTGAAAGCGGGTACGATTGGGGTCGATTTTGGCAACCGTTAAGCCGATGGTATTAATTGCCTTTGCTAAGGTTTCTTGCTCGGTTGGTAGTTGGGCGATATTGAGATTACTGCTGTTGAGGGTACGCTCAACATCAAGGAAAAATTGACCAGTGTTGGGATTAGGTTTGGTTGGTACGGTGTTTTGAAACAGAGGTGCTTGAATTAGTGTCTTTTGGGGTTGAGGGACCACTTCACTAGCAATGGGGGCTCCTAGGGTGAAGAAGACTACATTCCCTTCTAACCAGCCGTGGGTAGCATTTACCCCTCCTAGAGTAGCTGTCCAGCTCACCATTGGTTGACCGTTCACCTGAGTTTCTACTACGGGTAACTGATAACTATTAGTGATTAAGTCATCCAATTGCTGTAGAGTTGCTTGAGCACTAGAGCGATCGCTTACTTTTACCATCAATGCTATCCCAGCTCCTAAGGGAGCAGAGTAAGGGTTATCCTGAAGCGCCAGTTGTTCGGGAGACATTGGTATTAAGGCTAGGGCAAACTCCCCTTCCATCCAAGATAGTAAATCCTTTTCCCAATCCAAGCCTAAGGTGGTTTTCAATCCAGCTTGGAAATTGTCTGGGGAAATGGGCATTAAAGTATTTAATGCTCCTTGTTCGGTATAGTATTGCCAAAATTGTCTGATGTTACCCCCAGATATAATGGCTAGGGTACTCGCTGGCATCCGTCTAGGCAAAAAAGAACCGCTAGTTTCGTTACTGGCCTTAACAGTGCTTCTGGGTTTGACCCAGGAAATCCCTTCAAAACTTATCCCCTTTGGTGCTAGGGTTACTGTTGTGACTATGTCTTGCTTTAAGGGTTTAGCTGCTGTTGTTTCAGGCTGCTCCTGGGCATCAGCGGCTACTGCGGCTAAAAAAGTTGGTAGATTAATATACAACTGAGCAAAGGACTGATCAGTTTTAATCTGAGCGATCGCATCTTGGTAGCCAGACTTACTAGCTACGGAAATAGCTCCTTTGTAGGTGTCAATCACCTGATCAATAATTTTGGGGTTTTCACTCACTACTAGAAAACGCCCCAGCACTGCTACTGAGTACTTTTGGGAGTTACTCTTGTTGGTTTCGTAAATCTGAATACCTCTGTAGGTTCTCTCAACCCACTGTTTCCCTGATTGAGACTTGGCTTTTTTGAACAGCTCCATTGCTTCGGTTAGTTTGTCAATGGGTAGTACAATCAAACTGGGAAAAACTGATTGATCGTTTGATAAGACTGCTGGTGATAAATCTCTAGGGCTAAAGTATGCTAGGGTAACTTCTTGACCCAACCAAGGTTTGATATCTTGCTGATAGTTGTAGCCGTTAGCAGTTAGTAAATTTTCCTGCAACTGAGCAAGCTGTTTTTCCAAAACTTGTCGAGATTCAGTTGTGCCATACTTTAGCAACTGTTGCCATTGTTTGGAGTCTGTAGAAATTGATGCGGTAAAAAAGGCATTTTGCGGAACTAACTGGGTACTTACTTGAATATTTGGTTGTAAAATATGCCGCCGCACTAGCAACCAGTAAGCGGTTACTCCACCGCCTACTACCAAGACGGCTGCTGCAAAAATTAGCAGTAGAAAAGATTTCTTGTTTTTGGTCATGGATTTGATTGCTAGGGACATGAAGATAAGAGCTTATATCTCTGTGTGACCGTTGAATATGATGAAAATTGGTTGTTCGTAAATTACCAATTAGTAATTACCAATTAGCAGTAATTACCAATTATTAATTAACAGCCATGGGTTCAATCATATTAGAAGTAATTAACTTGACTTGATCTTAGGTGTAGATCGTATCTCGTTGCTGATAAGGACGCCCAAGGGATTGAATGGCTGCTTGTAATGTTTCTACTTCCATACAGGTACCCCCCATAGCTCCGGCCATGGTGGTGATATGCTCCTCCATTAATGTGCCACCAATATCATTACAACCCCATTTAAGGGCATCTGTCGCCCCAGCAAGACCAAGTTTTACCCAACTGGGTTGGTGATTTTTAATCCAGTTCCCTAGGAAAATCCGAGCTACAGCTGTGAGTAATAGAGCATCTTTCAAGACCGGTTGATCCCGTCCAACACGATGGCGTAATGGTTTCGGGGCTTCCTGTCCGACAAAGGGCAGTAAGATAAATTCAGTGATTAAGCCAGGGTATCCCTGGTTACAGGCTTTTTGTTGAAGCGATCGCAATTTTTCCAAGTGTGTCATTTGTTGTTGGGGTGTCTCAATATGACCCGAGAGCATGGTACTGGTTGTGGGCATTCCCAGTTGATGAGCTGTTGACACAATCTCTAGCCAAGTGGCGGTATTGGTCTTTTCTGGACAGAGAATACGTCGGACATCATCATCTAAAATCTCTGCTGCTGTTCCTGGCATTGAACCAACACCAGCCTCTTGTAGTTGAGCAATTACCTGAGCATAGCTAAGTCCATCTTGCTCAGCAATAAATTGCACTTCCTGGGGAGAGAAAGCATGGAGATGCAGCTGAGGAAAGTCTTGCTTAATGGTTTTTACCAACCCTAGGTAATAGGGCAAGGTTGACCCATTCATCTTTGCCTTGGGGTTGAGTCCGCCCTGCATGCAAATTTCTGTAGCATTCCGCCGCACCGCATCCGCTGCCTTTTGATGAATTTGCTGCCAATCGAGCCAATAAGCACCCTCGTCAGAGGCATCCCGCCGAAAAGCACAGAAACTACAGTGCTGGGTACAGATATTTGTAAAGTTGATATTACGGTTGATAACATAGGTAACGGTATCCCCGACTTGTTTATAGCGCAACCGATCCGCAGTTTCTTGAATTGACGCTACGGCCTGAGGTTCAGTTTGCTTCAAAAGCACAACCCCTTCATCGGGTGATATATCAACACCCCCTAAGGCACGGTTGAGAATAGTATCAACACTAGTGGTAATCACAGGCATATTCAGTAAACCTACACTCAGTAAATCTACAATGATCGCAGCGATCGCAGTTGAACACCTCCATGGTGTAGCCGGAAGGTGAAAATAACTTAGGGGCTAAAGCCCCCTGTTTCCATATATTTTGTCTGTCATCTATTTCAATTCCATTGGCAAGTCTGCTCCTTTGCTGATTGAGGTTACTATTGTTGAAAACTTTCCTGAGAAGTCCCTGGTTTCACCCCCTGTTGCTATTGTGTTGGATTGCTATTGGCAGTGTTTTACGCTTCACTAACCTCACCCTGAAGTCCCCCTGGACCGATGAATTTGCCACAATAGTGTTCAGCTTGGGCAATAGTTATCAAACCTTACCCCTAGACCAAGCCATTTCCCTCTCTACCCTGTTACAACCACTGCAATTTAACCCAGAATCGGGAGCATCAGCAGTTATTCATCATTTATTCACTGAGGATCACCACCCTCCCCTATATTTTGTCCTCGCGAACTGGTGGATGAGGCTATTCTCCTTCGGTGTACAGGCGTTTGATGGAACATCGTTACAGGATAGCGACTTAGTAATTTGGGGGATGCGATCGCTTCCCGCCCTCTTCGGTATAGTATCAATTCCAGTAATCTATGGACTGAGCTGGGTAGGGTTTCGTTCCCGGTTAGTCGCTCAACTAGCAGCAGCAATTATGGCTGTGTCTCCCTACGGTGTTTTTCTAGCCCAGGAAGCCCGTCATTACACCTTAGCCATTTTGTGGGTGATGGCATCCCTGTGCTGCTTAGTTATTGCTGTACAACATCTTCAACGCCAGACTGTTCTACCAGTTTGGATATCCCTGTTTTGGGTAGTGGTTAATTGTTTAGGTATAGCAACCCACTATTTTTTTCTCCTGACCCTCTGTGCTGAGGCCATGGTTTTATTAGGACTTTGGGGATTAGCCAAAATTTCTCCTTCTCGACCCTCTCCCATCCGGCGCATTGGTGCAGTTGCGGCAGGTAGTGCCATGGGAGGATTAGTTTGGTTACCGGTGTGGCTATCGAGTTACGATGCTCAGATGACTGAATGGATTATCAGTAGCAGTGAAGGGAGTTGGGCTTGGACCAAGCCAATTTTTCAAGCTCTCGCTGCTTGGATTACCATGTTATCTCTATTGCCCGTGGAGTCATCTTCCCTGATAGTGGTCATGGCTTCGGGTTTGGTGATGTTGGTGTTTCTAATCTGGTTGCTCCCGATACTCTATCGCTATCTAAAAATACAACTAAATCACCCTCAGACTGGTTTGGTCACAGGGGTTTTAGGGAGTTTCTTGATTAGTGCGATCGCATTATTTTTTGGTATTACTTACTGCCTTGGTACTGACCTCACCCGTGGTGCTCGGTATAGTTTCGTTTACTTCCCTGCTGTGATTGTATTAGTAGCAGCCGCCCTAGCCGTGAGTAACCCTCACCCTTCAACAGCAAATCCCACTAGACTTCTTGCAGAAGTCGGGAACAGGGAACAGGGAACAGGGAACAGTGGACAAGAATTGACGCAAAGCGATGCAGTCGGCCAAAGGGGGTTTCCCCCAGGAGCGACTGCATCAAGAACACTATCAGAAAACTACTTTTGCAAGAGGTCTACTGAGTATAGTAGCCATGGGATCCCAAAAACTATAGCGCTAGTTTTGTTAATGGGGTTTTTGAGTAGTATTACCGTAGTCAGCAATCTAGGCTATCAAAAATACTATCGTCCAGATTTATTGGTACCCATAATCGAACAACAGTCATCAGTACCGATACTAATTGCTACTACTCACAACACCTTGGTACAGACTGGTGAAATGATGGGACTGGCTTGGGAATTCCAACAGAAGGCTGATCAAAAACTATCTTCAGTAAATCCCCAATTTATATTGGCACATCAAGACCAAATTCAGTGCCAGCAGACAAATTGTCCGGCTGCTATCACTCTTAAACAGACTGTCGCTGAGCTGTCAAGTACCCTAGATTTATGGTTGGTGAATTTTAACGCAACAGTGGAAGAGTTACCCAATTGTTCTGCTGAAGATTCTGTTAATAATTTAATAACCGTGGATGGTTACCAAGCTCAGGTTTATCACTGTCTTAGTCCTAAGGATTCAGCTGTCAGCTATCAGCCGTTAGCCGTCAGCCGTCAGCCGTCAGCTTATTTTATTCAATAGCTGATAGCTGATAGCTGATAGCTGATAGCTGATAGCTGATAGCTGATAGCTGATAGCTGATAGCTGATAGCTGATAGCTTACACAAAATATGCCATAGTATCTTTTGTACCAAACTTTAATTAAACCAACCCCCATGAGCATCGCCCCCCTAACCTGGCAAGAACTAGAAGCTCTGACGGATTTTAAAATAGATACCGTTAAGGGAGCTACTAACGCTCAATCCTGTTTGCGCCTATTTGGTTTTAGTGAATCTGATATTCGGGTTACCCTATACCGAGATAACCACGCTTGGTGCCCTTACTGCCAGAAAATTTGGCTATGGTTGGAAGAAAAACAGATTCCTTATCGTATCAAAAAAGTCACCATGTTTTGTTATGGTAAGAAAGAAAGTTGGTACAAGCATAAAGTGCCATCGGGGATGCTACCAGCCCTAGAGCTAGATGGTAAATTGATCACGGAAAGTGATGACATTTTAATCGGATTAGAACGGGTTTTTAAACCCTTAGAGCAAAGCATGAAAGACCCCGCTGTCATAAACCTACGGCAGTTGGAGAGACTTCTGTTTAGAGCCTGGTGTACTTGGCTGTGCTATCCTACACGTTCATCTAAAGAAGAGCAACATCACCAAGACCAATTTATTAAAGTGGTGGGGATGGTGGAAAATGCCCTCAGTCGCACTCCAGGTCCTTACTTTCTGGATCAGTTCGGTACTGTTGATGTGATTTTCATGCCTTATGTCGAACGGATGAATGCCAGTCTTTATTACTACAAAGGCTATTCTCTGAGGGAAGAAAATCCCCGATTGGCAGCTTGGTTTGAGGCCATGGAAACCCGACCTACCTATCGTGGCACACAGAGCGACTTCCACACCCATGTCCATGATTTGCCTCCCCAGATGGGGGGCTGCTGGCCAAACGATAAACCCCAGACGTTAGTCAATCAGGCACGGGTGGACAATGGTCCTTGGGAAGGGCTACCGGATGTAACTTACCCAGAACCGGAAACTTCCTGTACTGAAGCTCTCCAACGAGTGCTTAAACACCGCACTAATATCATTCGAGTTAACCCCGCCGACGAAACCTTGTTTGATCCAGCCCTGCGTTGTGCCTTGACACACATGATTACGGGGGAAACCTGTATGCCACCGTTGGGTTCAGATCCTGCTCTTAGATATTTGCGCGACAGAATTAGTGTTCCCCGGGATATGTCTATCTATGCTGCTAAGAGGCTCAGAGAGTCTCTGGAAAAAACTGCCTCTTTAGTAGGAAATGGTCAAGGTTCTGCTATTCCCATCCGTCACCGACGTGACCAAGATCCAGCTAATTTTGCCAAGATGATGTAGAGTTGCGATTAGCCCGAAGGGCTACGCTACGCGAACGCACTAACTTTATCCAGCATATTAATCGTAGGGTGGGCAGTGCCTAGCAACCCGATGGCTAGCTTGGTGAATCTGCCTGATCCACTGCCCACCCTAGATCTACTTGATATCAGTAGGGTGGGCAGTGCTTAGCAACCCGATGGCCAGCTTGGTGAATCTGCCTAATCCACTGCCCACCCTACATCTTGATATCAGTAGGGTGGGCAGTGCTTAGCAACCCGATGGCCAGCTTGGTGAATCTGCCTAATCCACTGCCCACCCTACATCTTGATATCAGTAGGGTGGGCAGTGCTTAGCAACCCGATGGCTAGCTTGGTGAATCTGCCTAATCCACTGCCCACCCTACATCAAGCTCAATACAAATACAGGGTTGTATAGTAAAAAAGTGATTAATCGTAGGGTGGGCAGTGCTTAGCAACCCGATGGCCAGCTTGGTGAATCTGTCTGATCCACTGCCCACCCTACATCAACTACATCAATACAAATACAGGGTTTTATAACAATGAAAACTAAATCGATGAATGGGGATAAGTCCCAACGAGCGAACAGAAAGAATCATCTAGCAAAAGCAGATAGCAAAAAGAAAGATAAGAAAAAACTAAATAAGAAAAAACTAAATAAGAAAAAACTCAAGAAACAAAAGAAGGCCAATATACCCAATTCAGAACGACGAGTATTCTACCACATTTCTGAGGCAGAAGGTAGCTCTAAACTTCCCAGGAAAATTTATGAAAAGGAGCTTGCCCGTCTGCAATTGGAACTGGTGAAAATGCAATACTGGACTAAGCATACTGGGACCCGGATTGTGATTGTGTTTGAAGGACGTGATGCAGCGGGTAAGGGGGGCACTATTAAACGGATTACCGAACCCCTAAATCCACGTGGCTGCCGAATTGTGGCATTGGGTACACCGAGTGATCGGGAAAAGACCCAATGGTATTTCCAGCGCTATGTAGCTCATCTGCCCGCAGCTGGTGAAATTGTCTGTTTTGACCGCAGTTGGTACAATCGCGCTGGGGTGGAGCATGTGATGGGTTTTTGTACCGATGCACAGTATCAGGAATTCATGCAAACCTGCCCACAATTTGAGCGGATGTTGGTCAGATCTGGCATAATTTTGCTGAAGTATTGGTTTTCAGTTAGCGATGAAGAGCAAGAGCGACGCTTCCAATCTCGCACCACCGATCCCGCTCGTCGCTGGAAGCTCAGCCCGATGGATCTAGAATCTCGCGATCGCTGGGTGGAATATTCCCAAGCAAAAGACAACATGTTGGCTCACACCAATATTCCCGAAGCCCCCTGGTTCACGGTGGAAGCTGATGACAAAAAGCGTGCTCGGCTTAATTGCATCAGTCATATTCTGAGCAAGATTCCCTACGTTGATATGACACCGGAACCTCTAGAATTACCACCACGCAAAAAGGCTCCCAATAACTATGTGCGCCCACCTCTCTATGAGCAATTCTTTGTCCCCCAGTTGTATTGAAATTTGGGAACCTCCTAAAATTCAGGACTTAGGGGTTTCTTCCTGTATATTATTTCATTATCCTTTGGCTGATCAAAGAACTGATAACCATTCCGATAAGCTTCTCTAGGGTCAAGTAAATACTGAATCTTTTGTGATGTTTCTTCAATAGCATGTAGAATCCTGCCAACGATATCAGTTTGCTTAGCTTTAACTAGCAACAAACACTGATTAGGGTAAAAAACAACAATCAGCAAAGTATCTCTAGATTCCATCAATATTTTTTGGTTGTTTACCAGACTAGGTAAGCGGTTAATAGATTTGTGAAACTCGATTATTTGATCTGCTATTTTTAGAGTTTCAGTTTTATTTAATTCACCTATATATTCAGTAATTGGTAACTTTTTATAGAGGATAACTGCACCCACAATGTCATCATGAGCAGCTACTAAATCCCTAACAATGCTATCGTAATCTTTTGTTTTTTTTGACATATTGATTATGGTCATGGGATTAATTTTGATTAAACTACTCTAGCAAAGGGAACAGGGAACAGGGAACAGGTAGTAGGGAATATAGCATCAAAATTCTCTCAATTTATACACGGATTGCTATCTTGATAGTCTTGCTCGGTATCCGATCAAACTATGATCACATTATTCCTGAATCAATATGCTTTAGGATTCTAATCCTTCGGCTTTGTTTGTCTCTATAAAATTAAACTTATTTGCTTGTAAATCCTGTTATTTATTACCTTCATAACTGGCTGAATCCTATAAATTAATGGGTTTGCTTGTATCTACAGAACAGTGTGTTATATCATGTCGAGATAATTACCCTTAATAAAAATCTCCCCCATCTCCCCACACTTCCCACCCTCCCTCTAATTATGGGTATTTAACCTGACCTGATATTAATTATGTCTTTGCTGATTCCTCAGCGGTGATTGCTTGACATCTGCCTTAAACAAAAAGCCACTGTAGGCAGTCATACGGTGTTCGTGGAAATCTAGACCCTCAATTTCTGCTTTTTCTGTAACTCTCAGACTTGAGGAAAGTATGCTTTTAACTAATAACCAAGCCAGCCAGCTCAAGACAACCGTTGACAGATCTACAACAACAATGCCGAGTAGTTGAATAAAAAGCTGCCGGATACTATCTATTCCGCCACCACAGAATAGTCCGGCTACTGGACCATCACCAATACCATACAAAGCACCAGGTCCTTCACTGAAAAGGCCTAAAGCCAGTGTTCCCCAGACTCCACCGACAAGATGGACAGAAATAGCACCTACTGGATCATCAATTTTCATCCTGTCCCAGAAGTCTACTGAAAAGACCACTATTATTCCTGCAAGCAGACCTATGGTGAGAGCACTACCAATGGTAACGAATCGACAGGATGCGGTAATGGCTACCAAACCCGACAGTACTCCGTTAATAATCATAGTGGGGTCAGGCTTACTGTCAGGATCCCTTGGGTCAAACCAGGTAGTTAGAGCTGCGGCAATACCCCCTGCACAAGCTGCTGTATTAGTCGTGAGGACAATATGGCTAATTGCCTTGGGATCTAAATTCGTCGTTCCGGGATTAAAAATGGTTGAGCCGGGATTAAAACCAAACCAGCCCAGCCATAAAATCAAGCAACCTAGAATCGCAAGGCTGAGATTGTGTCCGGGCAGCCCATAGGAGACGCCATCTATATATTTGCCCTTGCGTGGTCCGAGAAGGTAAGCACCTACTAAGGCACAGCAACCCCCTACGGAGTGAACTACAGTTGAACCAGCAAAGTCCCAAAATTTTAGCCCTTGTAGCCAGCTTCCTCCTAGCCAGCCTCCTCCCCAAATCCAGTGACCTGTGATTGGGTAAATGATGCCCACAAGTAGAACGCTGAACAGACAAAACGCCGAAAATTTGATGCGCTCAGCCACTGCTCCAGACACAATAGTGGCAGCAGTTCCAGCAAAAACCAGTTGAAAAAAGAACTTGGCGTTGAGGGGTATACCAATATCTTTTAGTGAATAGAAAACACCGTTGTAGGCTTCTCCTATGGCTGGACTATTATCTAATCCCGAAAGGAAAAAGCCATTGAAACCTAAAACAGGGTTTCCATCACCAAACATCACAGCAAAGCCAACTGCCCAGTAAGCGGCTGTAGACAGGGCAAAAACAATCAGGTTTTTAGTCAAAATGTTGGCGGCGTTCTTTTGTCGGCAAAGACCAACCTCCAACATCCCAAAGCCCGCGTTCATGAAGAATACTAAACAACCAGTGAATATCACCCAGATAGTATCCACGGCAATTTGGAGAGATTCAAGAGTAGTCTTAAAAGGTGGATTCTGGGCTACTGCTACCTCGGCACACAACAGAATGATTATTGCGATTGAGGGCAAGCAAACTTTCCAGCTTTGCAGCCTCCAACCACTGGTACACCTTGACCTTTTGCGGTTTTGTTTAGACATTAGTAATCAAAGGTTTAGTGCTTAGAATAAAAATCAATACTTGTAAGCATTCAGCCGTCAGCCGTCAGCCGTCAGCTTATTTTATTCATCAGCCGTCAGTTTATTTTATTCAAAAGCTGTTTGGTGTAGCGTGGGCTATGGACATAAACTGTTCCGGTAGCGTGGCTACAGCGCTGATAGCTGATAGCTGATAGCTGATAGCTGATAGCTGAATGCTTACCCGTCAGCTTTCAGCTTTCAGCGTAGACCCCTGAATTAATTAATTTTTTTTGGCCTTGGGCTACTAGTGAAAACTCTTTTAGCGTAGATAAAATTTTGGCGTAGATAACACCCTAATCTTAAATAAGCATAAGTCCTGAGTGACCATTGACTTGGCTTATCCTTACACTAGTTACCTTGATTCTATGAGTAACTGAATCTATTTGTTACCTGGGCACTTGACAGTGTTTTTCCAGGAAGCAGTTAAGCACTATCTTACTCTTATAGTAGAGGATATTGTCAATATTGTGTGCTAAGATTAGCCCTTTTTTTTTTATTCGTCGAAATATATTCATGTTTTTTTACTCTCGTAAAATGTAATTATTCAGCCGTCAGTGGTCAGCGGTCAGCCGTCAGCTGTCAGCCGTCAGCCGTCAGCTAGCGTGCCCATCGCCCATAAGCTGATAACTGTTCGCGTAGCGTGCGCGTAGCGCATAAGCTGAACGCTTACTGAGATGTACCCAGCGAGGATTGATGATCGTGATTTTTTTTTGCATGATGGAAGTAACTCCTTTTTAGGAGGGAGGAAAGCCGCGCTGGTCGTGGTTAACAGGTATAGCCAGCGCGGCTATTAGTATCGGTCGTAACTTTTTATAGTATAGATAACTCCTGGAAAAAATGCAAGGGGTAAATAAAAGTTTTTACATTTATTTACAAATATTAGTTTTATAAATTTATCTACTAAATTATGTGTAGTTTTTACATTATTTTTAATTGGATAATTTTTTGATATAGCAGGGAACAGGGAACAGTAAACAGGGAACAGGAAAGATAAAAAAAACTGTGTAACTGATAGAATAGCTAAGTTTTTTTTCCTTAAAATTTGATACTACTCAGTTATAAAAAAAACCTCAAACCTTATCTCCCGACTCCCGACTCCCGACTCCCGACTCCCGACTCCCGACTCCCTAATAAAATCCACCTCACCCCATTCAGAAGTATGTAGGGTGGGCAGTGCAAAAGATAGATCAGAGCAGGTGGGGATAGGATTAGTAGGCACTGCCCACCCTACTAACTAAAAAAATCCACCTCACCCCATTCAGAAGTATGTAGGGTGGGCAGTGCAAAAGATAGATAAGAGCAGCTGGGGATAGGATTAGTAGGCACTGCCCACCCTACTAACTACTAACTGATGGGGAGGGGCTGCATCAAGACATAGTAGGGATTTTAGCTAAATTTATCAACCATCAGTCAGGTCAGTTCAAGCAGTTTCTTCTATAGGAAAACTCTCTCCTTTTAAATAAGAATCAAAGTGCTTCTTGAAGTAGATACTACTTGTAATATTAGGCTCATCACATTGATCGGGAGTGAATTCATAGATAGGCAATTTTGACCGAACTAGCTCAACTAATTTAGGATTGAGCTCCTCAAAGGATTCAACTCGGGAAATGGTTGTTTCAAAATGCAATCTAGCTGGATGTCCATAACCCAACTTCATCCATGGCATCCAGGGACAATCTCTAGCCCATTCCGCACTCGGTGCGCCTTTAAACCCAGGTCGAGAAAAACTAGAGGTGAAATATTCAACTCCCTTGAAAGTCTCTCCAGAACAATAGTCCTTAAATTTAGGTTCTTGGGCTAATGGGTGCGGATATTCCAAGGGAATCTTATTTATTCTGGTTATATATCCTTGTCCTTTGGGGATAACTATTTTTCTTTCTCGCACTGATCCTTGAACCATTCTGTTAGCGATATGTACCACTGGTAACTTTTGACTATTTTCTTTTGGCTGCCAGTGGGACAAGATTTCCTTAGTCTCTGGGTCGCAAAATAACCCAATCTCCCTGTTGAGTCGATGTCCTATTTCGCCATACTCAGGATCGGTTTTGAGGAATCCCTTAGTGGCGTTCATGCCGATAATAGAAAATAATTTCTCCTTCGGTTTACCTGGTGCTTCGACCCACCAGATATCTCCTTCCCAGCTATAGTAAAGCTGTTTACCATGATTCTGTCTGTAGAAAACTAAGGTGCTATATTCAAAATCTTCTGAATAATCCATTATTTAGATCTCCGTCCCAATGCCGCAATTATATAGCGTTTTTCAATTGGGTGAGTTACAGAGTCCTGGGTTTTAGGGAACAGAGGATCTGGGAATCTGGAATCGGGAACTTCGGATAAAGGAAGATTACGAACAACAGCAGAGGATTTCTTGGTGTGATCTCAAATCAGGATTGGGTTTGATGATCTCCCGCGCGTTTGAGATACTTATGAGGTACATTCAATTTTCCCATGGGTCACTCCCGACTCCCGACTCCCGACTCCCTAAAAAAATCCACCTCACCCCATTCAGAAGCTCCCTACTCCCTAAATAAATCCACCTCACCCCATTCAGATGTAGGGTGGGCAGTGCAAAAGATAGATAACAGCAGCTGGCGATAGGATTAGTAGGCACTGCCCACCCTACTAACTACTAACTAACTCACCCAATTTAAAAATACTATAATAAACAGAAACTGTGAGTAATCTCCTTCAACTATGGAACCATTAGCCGCTGCCGTTGTCGCTATTTCTACTGTGCTCGCCACTAAAGCCTTAGAAAAAACTGGGGAAAATGTCGGGCAAGTTGTTTGGGACCAGACTAGCCAGTTTGTAGAATCCCTGAGAAACCAGTCTCCAGATACAGTAATGGCTATTGAGAAAACCCCAGAGGTACCTCTTAATTATGCCGACGTGGTATTGGAAGTAGAAGCAGCAGCGAAGCAAAATCCCGAAGTTGCCCAAGCCATGGAGCATTTAGTGGCTACTGTTGATGCTGAAGCTTTGCCTAACTTAGAGGAAATTCTTGAAAAGATTACCAAAGCCTTGGAATCCCACGAGGCTACTGGTGAGAATTACAACAATGAAAACGTGAAGAACTTTGCCAAAGGGGATATTATTAATCAACATAATCCTAATTTTGGAGAAAAACAAACTAATATTGGAAATATTGGAGAAAACCAAACTATTCAAAGAGGCGAAAATTTTCAAAATATTAATATTTGACTGCAGTCGCCTCG
Organism: Moorena sp. SIOASIH; assembly: GCF_010671925.1. GTDB lineage: Bacteria > Cyanobacteriota > Cyanobacteriia > Cyanobacteriales > Coleofasciculaceae > Moorena. The sequence goes on from NZ_JAAHIH010000004.1 coordinate 1,061,465, forward strand.
GAGTGAGGTTAAACAAACTCGACCAAATCAAGCACCCCCACTACCTCCGTATTATGTCGAACGCCCGGAAGTAAGCCAACGACTAAAACAAATTCTTTTATCTGAAGAAACCGCTAAAGCTGGCACCTTAGTTGTTAGTGCCATCTATGGTTTAGGAGGCATTGGGAAATCCACCATTACTGCCGCCTTAGCCCATGATCCAGAGGTTCAATCCCATTTTCACGATGGGATTTTTTGGGCAACCTTAGGTCAGCAGCCTGATATTTTATCCTTTCTAAGTACGTGGATACAGGCATTAGGAGATTATGACTTCAAACCGATTAATATTGATAGCGCTTCTTTACAATTAAGAACGTTATTATCCGATAAAAAAGCCTTACTAGTCGTGGATGATGTTTGGCATCCTGACCATGTTGAACCCTTTCGAGTAGCCGGTGGTGGCTGTCGGGTTTTAGTGACCACCAGAGAAGCTCCGGTTAAAGGTGCGATTCGCTATGATTTAGACGTGATGACTCCAAAGCAATCCTTGGAGTTATTAACGTCTTGTTTACAGCTTTTTTCAGATGAATCGACCTCACTCCCTTTAGCTGCAAGCCCCCTAAATCCCCCAATTCTGGGGGACTTTAACTCAAGTTACCCCCAAAGTTGGGGGGCTAGGGGGGCGAAAATTGCTGTAAACAACGAGTTAACTAATCAAGAACTCGACTATGCTAAAACCTTAGCAAAAACTGTCGGCTACTTACCCCTAGGATTAGAATTAGCTGCTGCCCAAGTTAGGGATGGATTCTCTTGGGAAGAGTTACTGGGTGAGTTAAAAGCAGAAATTGCTGATTTAGAAGCTTTAGATCGATTGGAAGCAGAGGAAGAGCCAAGTGACGCTAAGCGCAAAAACTACAGTCTTGTCGCTTCCTTTAATCTCAGTTTAAAGCGATTATCCCCCGAGAGATTGAAAAAATTTGCTTGGTTAGGGGTACTGCCCGATGATGTCACCATTACTGAAACCATGGCGACTACGTTATGGAACTGTAATTCATTTAAAGCCAAAAAGACTTTACGATACTTACGGCAAAAAGCCTTATTACTACCTGGTGTATCTAGTACCCAAGACACTAACTATCGCCTCCATGACCTGTTACATGATTTAGCCCGTAATCTGCTGCAACCAGAGCTAGGATTATCAATTACCGAAGCTCATCGGCAATTATTAGAACGTTATCAAACTAAGACCGATAAGGGATTATGGCATACGTTACCTGATGATGGTTATATCTATAACCACTTAACCTGGCACCTAGAGAAAGCTGAAAAGATAGATGAAATTCATCAACTCCTGAAAGAAGAAACTCCAGAAGAAGATAACGGTTGGTATTGGCAGTGTGAGAGACAGGGAAATACTGCTAATTTTGTTAAGGACCTATCGAGAGCTTGGGCAATAGCAGCAGCCAATTTTACAGAAAATCCTACAGAATCGATTAGTTTACAGTGTCGGTATGCTCTGATTACCACATCCCTCAACAGCTTGGCTGGAAATATTTATCCAGAGTTAATGGCAGCATTACTGGAGAACAAAATCTGGACTGCAGCTCAAGCACTAGCTTATGTGCGACAGATTAAAGATTCTAGTAGGCAAGCAGAGGGTTTGGAGGCAATTAGTGAGTATCTTCCCCTTTCTTTATTACCGGAAGCTTTAGATTGCGCCACAGGGATTTCCGATGAATACTACCGACCCTATGCCTTAAGAGCCTTAGCCCCCCACTTACCGGATCTGTTGTTACCCCAAGCCTTAGATTGCGCCACAGGGATTTCCCATGAATACTCCCGAGACTATGCCTTAGTCGCCTTAGCCCCCCACTTACCCGATGTGTTGTTACCTAAAGCCTTGGATTGCGCCAGAGGGATTTCCGATGAAAAAGACCGAGCCTATGCCTTAGTGGCCTTAGCCCCCCACTTACCCGATGTGTTGTTACCCCAAGCCTTAGATTGCGCCAGAGGGATTAAGTCTGAATACCACCGAGCCGATGCCTTAGTCGCCTTAGCCCCCCACTTACCGGATCTGTTACCGGAAGCCTTAGATTGCGCCAGAGGGATTAAGTCTGAATACCACCGAGCCGATGCCTTAGTCGCCTTAGCCCCCCACTTACCGGATCTGTTACCGGAAGCCTTAGATTGCGCCAGAGGGATTTCCGATGAAAAAGACCGAGCCGATGCCTTAGTCGCCTTAGCCCCCTACTTACCTGATGTGTTGTTACCCCAAGCCTTAGATTGCGCCAGAGGGATTTCCCATGAATACTCCCGAGCATTAGCCTTAATCCGCTTAGCCCCCCACTTACCGGATGTGTTACCGGAAGCCTTAGATTGCGCCATAGGGATTTCCGATGAAAAAGACCGAGCCGATGCCTTAGTCGCCTTAGCCCCCCACTTACCCGATCTGTTGTTACCCAAAGCCTTAGATTGCGCCAGAGGGATTTCCCATGAATACTCCCGAGCCAGAGTCTTAGTCGCCTTAGCCCCCCACTTACCGGATCTGTTACCGGAAGCCTTAGATTGCGCCAGAGGGATTTCCGATGAATACTCCCGAGCAGAAGCCTTAGTCGCCTTAGCCCCCCACTTACCGGATGTGTTACCGGAAGCCTTGGATTGCGCCAGAGGGATTAAGTGTGAAGGCTTCCGAGTTTTTGCCTTAGTCGCCTTAGCCCCCCACTTACCGGATGTGTTACCAGAAGCCTTAGATTGCGCCAGAGGGATTTCCCATGAAAAAGAACGAGCCGATGCCTTAGTCGCCTTAGCCCCCCGCTTACCCGGTGTGTTGTTACCCCAAGCCTTAGATTGCGCCAGAGGGATTTCCCATGAATACTCCCGAGCCTATGCCTTAATCCGCTTAGCCCCCCACTTACCGGATGTGTTGTTACCCAAAGCCTTAGATTGGGCCAGAGGGATTTCCCATGAATACTCCCGAGCCGATGCCTTAGTCGCCTTAGCCCCCCACTTACCGGATGTGTTACCGGAAGCCTTGGATTGCGCCAGAGGGATTGACCATGAATACTCCCGAGCCAGAGTCTTAGTCGCCTTAGCCCCCCACTTACCCGATCTGTTGTTACCCAAAGCCTTAGATTGCGCCAGAGGGATTGACCATGAATACTCCCGAGCAGAAGCCTTAGTCGCCTTAGCCCCCCACTTACCGGATCTGTTGTTACCCCAAGCCTTAGATTGCGCCAGAGGGATTTCCGATGAATACTCCCGAGGCCATGCCTTAGTCGCCTTAGCCCCCCGCTTACCGGATCTGTTGTTACCCAAAGCCTTAGATTGCGCCACAGGGATTTCCCCTGAAAACTACCGAGCCTATGTCTTAGTCGCCTTAGCCCCCCGCTTACCGGATCTGTTGTTACCCCAAGCCTTAGATTGCGCCAGAGGGATTTCCCATGAATTGTTCCGAGCCCATGCCTTAGTCGCCTTAGCCCCCCACTTACCCGATCTGTTACCGGATGAAGCCTTAGATTGTGCCAGAAGGATTTGGAATGAATGCGAGCGAGCATTAGCCTTAGAAGCCTTAGCCCCCCACTTACCCGATCTGTTGTTACACCAAGCCTTAGATTGCGCCACAGGGATTTCCCCTGAAAACTACCGAGCCTATGCCTTAGTGGCCTTAGCCCCCCACTTACCGGATGTGTTGTTACCCAAAGCCTTAGATTGCGCCAGAGGGATTAAGTCTGAATCAGACCGAGCCCATGCCTTAGTGGCCTTAGCCCCCCACTTACCGGATGTGTTGTTACCCAAAGCCTTAGATTGCGCCAGAGGGATTTCCCATAAATTATACCGAGCCGATGCCTTAGTCGCCTTAGCCCCCCACTTACCCGATCTGTTACCGGAAGCCTTAGATTGCGCCAGAGCCATTGGGGATGAATCCGAGCGAGCCGAAGTATTATTACAGGGCTTGATCAAGAGATTAACTCCTTCGTCAGTTGATTTTCCTCTTTGGCAACAAATTCTTGATGGTTTAGCTAGTCTAACCCGTCCCAATTTTCTTGAAGCTCTTCCTAAATTAGCTCCTTTAATCATTAAGTTTGGGGGTATTGAAGCCCTAAGAGAAACGGTGGCAGCGGTTGAAGATGTTAGCCGATGGTGGAAGTAGGGAAAAGGGAGTAGGGAGTAGGGAGTAGGGAAGAGATAAGAGGCAATAGGCAATAGGCAATAGGCAATAGGTAAGAGATAAGAGTTAATCAAGGATAGAGGAATTATGATTAGCTTTACTGGGTGTGGCGTGAACGGGTGTTAGGATTCAGTTGATGCCTGTGCCATGGGGAAGAATTGCGCTAAGCTAATGTTAGCTTAATCATGGGCAAGTTTCGTTTTGCTAACTCACCTAGACTATAGGTAAGCTCAATCAATAATAATCAACACTCTCATCAAAACAATACTATCCATGGAAAACGTCAATCAAATTACCTTAAATTTACCCACAGATTTGCTGAAAACTACAGAAGAACTAATTCAGACAGGACTAGTAAAGAATCTTGAGGAATTAGTTGTATTAGCCTTGCATCATGAAGTTGCAAAAATTAAAGGATTACAGCCAAACAATCAACAGCTACCACAAAATAGCAATGGTGTAGATGATCCCATTTGGGGACTCGGAGAGAATCCAGTTGTGGGTGGAGTCAGTGATGCTTCTACATCTATTGATCAGTATTTATATAACTATTAATAATGAATTGCTTGTTTTTAGACACAAGCTATGTTATAGCTTTAGAATTAGCGGATGACCAAAATCACTCAATCACTTTAAATCATTGGCAAAGTTTAGACAGAAAGACTTTAAAGTTAGTCACAACGTCTTATGTTTTTGATGAAGTGGTAACCTTCTTAAATAGTCGTTATCTTCATAGTAAAGCTGTTGAAATAGGAAAACGTTTACTAACCAGCTCTGTAGTAGATTTGATTCAGGTTAATGAAGTTCTTTTTTTAGAAGGGTGGGAATATTTTCAGAAATATCAAGATAAATCGTATTCGTTAACAGATTGCCTATCTTTTGTGGTGATGAACAAGCTAAAAATTAATGTTGCTTTAACATTTGATCAACATTTTGTACAAGCCGGATTTATTAAGTTACCATAAAAGGCAATTCTTAGGGTTCGTGTAGTCTCTCCCTAAGAGAATCCCGTAGTTCCTGTAAGGTGGGCACTGTCTACTGTTATTTTTGAATAATTTAATAAAGGTAACTCTTTCCCTCTAGCTTGGTAATCTTCTACCAAAAGTTCTAACACTTCTTATAAGGAATCAGCTGACGGCTGACGGCTGACGGCTGACGGCTTATGTTACATCTTCATACAAAGCCTCAAGACTAGTTCTAAAATCCACAGTTTCTAGATGAATCTCACTGCCCGGATAATAAAATTGTAATGTCCAAATTCCCTCGGAATTTCGGCGGAAGCAATCTAAGCGTTTACGGTTTTGACTAATTAAAACATATTCAACCAAGGTTTCTAATTGTTGATAGTCCGAAAATTTATCACCCCGGTCAAAGGCTTCAGTTTTGGGAGATAAAACTTCCACAATTAAGCAAGGATATTTTTTATAGTTAGTCAATTCTCGGTCTCTGGCATCGCAAGTCACGAAAACATCAGGATAATAATAACTATTGGATGCTTCGACATAAGCTTTCATATCTGCCATATAAACCCGACAGCCAGTGCCCCTGACATGATTTCTTAACAGGGCAAATAAGTTACCGGCAATAGTAACATGGGCATCACTCGCCCCAGCCATGGCATAGACTTCTCCATCACTATACTCGTGTTTGATGGAACTATCTTCTTCGTAGGATAGATACTCTTCTTTGGAAATGTAATTGGGGCTTTTATCAGCAATCATGACAGTTTCAAGATAGTGACACTATTAGTATAGAATAAAGGGAGTAGGGAGTAGGGAGTAGGGAACAGATAAGAGGCAAAAGGCAAGAGGAATCCCCCCTAACCCCCCTTAGTAAGGGGGGCGGGCAAGAGTTAAAAAATCCTGTGTACCTCATAACTGCGAGAAACGCTATAAAACTCCCCCGGTGCGCTTTAGGGGGCTTTCCCAAAACCATAGGATCACGCATTCATACTTCAATTCAGCAACGAAAAAAAATACCAATTGAAGTCTGGTGGGCAAAGTAATCTAATCTAAAGGACTCAAAACTAACCAAACTTTCTTTGCCCACCCTACAAGCTCTCATTTTTACTGTTTGACCCGGTGGGTGGAATGGGCATCTTGCCCGTTACAATTTTCGGACGGATTCTCCTAACACTGGCTACCGAGAATCCCCCGTCCCTAACGCACCCTACGCAACTTCCCACACTCCCCTCTCTTTCCCGATTCCCGATTCCCGATTCCCGATTCCCGATTCCCGATTCCCGATTCCCTTGTTGACATCTCAACTAGAGCCGTTCTCTTCAAAAGAACGCACCTTAATAACCTTAGCAGGAATTCCCACTACTGTTGCGCCAGCAGGTACATCAGATAAAACTACAGCATTAGCACCAATATTTGCCCCATTACCGATAGTAACCTTGCCAAAAATCTTAGCACCAGCACCAACATTGACACTTTTTTCTAAAATGGGCGCATCGAAAGGACGATCTAAGTAACGATTACCCAAAGTGACCCCTTGACGCAGAATACTATCATCACCAATGCTGCAATCCCCATGAATAACAATCCCACTTTGATGCTCAATAATTACTCGGCGACCAAGCTTTACGGTGTAAGGTAATTCAATGCCATAGGTATTACGAACTTTACGATATAATGCTCGGTATAGAATACTAAAGGGAGCCCGTAGTAACTTCGGTTCGATCTTCATTCTCCAGACTCCAAACCGCTGCACCGCCACAGCCCGAAATCCAGGCTTAGTCCAATCACAACCATGGGCCTTCCAATCTTCTTTAATTTGTTGCAAAAGTACCAAATTATCCGTTTTTGGCTCGGTAGAATTTGCCGTTAAATCTGTTGGCATCACCATAATCTGTTTTTAGAATTAAGAATCAAGAATGAAGAATTAAGAATGAAGAATTAAGAATGAAGAATTGAGAATTAAGAATTGAGAATTAAGAATTAAGAATGAAGAATTGAGAATGAAGAATTGAGAATGAAGAATTGAGAATGAAGATTTGGGAATCGGGAAGATTCCATCAGCTTTGTGGAACAGGCTTCTAGCCTGTGGCACGCCCATAAGCTGAAAGCTGATAGCTGATAGCTGATAGCTAAAAGCTAATCACGAAATCTTCGGACTACTAAAGGCACCACCTTTACAAAACACACTATTGCGGAGAAAATCACTAAGTAACTGGGGTGGGTCATTATCGGGCTTACCTTGAACCACTCGGCGCAATTGCCACAATAAATAACTAGAAGCCCAGGCATGATCCGCTAGAGCAGCGTAAAACCAACCATAGTTTTTGAGGAAATACCGTCGCCGAGAATCAAAGACATACTGGGGTCGGCGTTTGGGTGGACGCTTGGTGTCGGTAACACCTGAACTTTGTCCAACTAAGTGGACTACGCGACTTTCAGGCACATACCAGCATTCCCAGCCAGCTCTCTGGGCTTGCAGGCAAAAGTCCATTTCCTCGTAATACATGAAATAAGCTTGATCGATCAGGCCAACCTGCTCAAACACTTCCCGGCGAATAATCATACTTGCCCCAGCAACCCAATCCGTTGGACAGGGTTGGTCAGGAATCGGTGGCCAAACTACCCACTCCGATAATAATTTCGATACCACACCGAGACGCAAACCAGAATCTAGCTCACTGAGCACGGTATGAAACCGAAATGCTGAACACTGAGGGGTACTGTCAGGCTCTTCCAGGCGAGAGCCAGCAATACCCACCTGGGGATGGTCACTCATAAACTCCACCAGGGTTTTGATCGCCCTAGGACGAACAATGGTGTCTGGATTGAGCAACAACACATAATCCGGTGGGTGATTAGACTTCAGGGCTGGGCGGATCACAGCATTATTGCCAAACGCAAATCCACCATTGTGGTCTAGTGCCTTCACCGATGCCCAACTATCCCAGTTCTCGTTTGCGATCGCATTTTTAATCGCAACAGCCGATCCATCCCCAGAGGCATTATCTGCCACTACTACCGTAGTATTCGATAAACCTGGGATTTCATCTGCTAGAGAGCGTAAGCAATCAATAGTTAAACCAGGGGTTTTGTAGTTAACAATTACTATAAGTAAAGAATTTAGAGTATTGTTTTTTATTTCATTATACATAACTATTTTTGTGTTTCATTTAGCTTATTAAAGAATAATTAATTCTTAGTTATTTTGATATTGTTTGAATCAAAAAATAGCGTTTTTAAAACCGTAAAAATTAACACGTTTTTTTACCCTACTCCCTACTCCCTACTCCCTACTCCCTACTCCCTACTCCCTACTCCCTACTCCCTGCTATATCATCCCTAATTCCGTTGAACTTGTCTCCGTTGATTCCGATTTTGATTCCGATTTTGATTCCGAGAACGCTGGGCTACCAATGCAGGGGCTTTTTTAACCTTATTGGTTGTAGGTTCTTTGACCACCAATCCTGATAGTCCTCCACAAGCCAATACAAAGACTGGATTACCATGGGCATTGACCAGAAATTCTACCATGTACAACGTTACAGCCACCGTCAGCACCGCCACTGGTGCCGCTTGCCGCTTTGGCCACAACTCCGCTGGACAACGGAACCAAAACATAGTCAACACCGGCATTAGTAAGGATATGGTCAGGCTGGCTAATCCAACAGTACCAGTTTCACCAAAGGCAATAATCCACAAACTATCTGGAACTGTAACTTGATCACCGTTGTCATTAAATATCAGACTTCTTCCCCATCCTCCCCAGCCAAACACGATCCGTTCCCGTGCTTTATCTACAAGTAACTCTTCATTATCAAATCTAAACTGTAAGGATTGGATACGCTCTTCAGGAACCACACTCGATACATTTGAGATAATCTGATCACTAACGTAGGTTTCAGTCTGTGAGTTAATGTATAAGTAAGAACAAATAAGCCCAATTAGGAGAAATACTGGTAAAGCAGTGCGCAAATGCTTGCCCACAAACAAGATGCCAACTCCTAAGAGTAGTAAGAAATAGGCACCAGTAGATTTGCACAATATAAATGTGATCAACAACGCAGCTACCAGCCACTTCATCGGAATATTCCACAGTTGTTTGATCACCCCAGTGTGCCATAGCCAAATTCCCACTAAACTAGCTGCCATCATCCACAGACCCACTGGCAAACCGTGGATCATAAATACTGTCGGTCTCCATCCCCCGTAACGCATGGTTTGGCCAAAGTCAGGATGAGCATGGAAGCCGTACAATATCCTATGGAGCTGGGGACTAAAGCGAATTTCGTACAAACATAGGGGAACATATACCAACCCCCCCATGAAAATGCCAATTGCCAATTCACGCAATCCACTCAAGTTATTGAGATATATCCGACCGAAAAAATAGGGTACTCCCCAGGTCAAGGTTTGCGTCAAAACAGTAGATAACCCATCGTAAGCCCCCAAGCCATTCGTAATAGATGAAGCCAATGGACATAGGCACCAAATTAGCATCGGCACGTCAATCCAGCTGAATTTAAAGGAGCTAAAACGCCCAACATCGTATATAAACGTAGCCAACAAAATACCGTAGCAAGTTGCCGACATCTTAGTATAGTCAGGTAGACCAGGCAACGCATATTCTGCTACGGGTAGGAATAGCCATGCTACGATGAAACTCACAATGACTGCCCGCTGAGCTGGAATTCTCATGAAGAGATAAAGAACAACTGGAATCCAGCCGAACATGACGATGGGGACTAAAAAACTCATTGGCTTTTTTGGGCATAAACGTGAACAGAGTTGTTTGATAAATTCCTAACTTAACTCATTAAGTTATTCAGAAATTTCTTGACTTTGGTTACTGGAGATTTTTTCAGTTGTATTTTTTCTCCTGGTCGAGCCTTAAATAATGTAGAATGATCACCACCCTTGGAAAGCTCTTCAGCTGGTCTGCCATTGCTGTAGTAGTAAAGTGCCAAGGATTTCCGAGTCCGTCCTTCTGGACAAGTTAATGGCTCAGGATGTCCGTGATAGGAAAAATCTGTAGTACTAAATATCACACATCGGTTGAAGACGGGGAGAATTTTTTTCTGAGACTGAGTCATCTCTGTATCCCACATTTCAAAATAACCACCATAGTCTTCTTCCCAATCTTTGTTGAGATAGATCAGAAGATTTAAGCGGCGGTCAAGGCGCAATTTTGTATGGCGATTGAAATCAGCATGGATTTTTAAGTAACCACCTTTTTCGATCTGATGTAAGCCACCACCCACAAAATGAGGATCAGGGATGATTCCATCAATGCCAGTTAAGGTTTCTAAAAAGTTAAGGAAAGTTGATGAATTGAGCTGATAAAGAAAAAATCGGGTGTACTCTCCCATTTGTAATTCCGATTTTGAAGCCAGTTTTTTTTCTGGTGCAGCCTCAAATTTTTGCCAATCAATTGCATCAGCTTTAGGAAATTCATTCAGAATATTCTCTAGTATATCCTCTGGAAAGAAGTTATCCATGATAATGTGTGGGAATGGCTCAGCCTGGGCGTATACTTCACAATGATCCTTTGCAAAGTTAGTTAACTTTTCCGGGTCTAGGCAATAGTTTAATTTTGAATCCATTTTATTCTCCAATTGATTTTTTGATGATTAAATATTTATTGTTGTACTCAAAAAAATGGAATTGTTATTCAAAAATAATAGCAATGACTGTAGGAATTGTGATAATTTTTATTCCCTGTTTCCTGTTCACCGTTCCCTGTTCCCTGTTTTAAAAAAGTCCACTGATGGGATATCCAAAACCCAACATATATCGAGCCCAAATCACCCACATCAGTAAGGTCAACAGTAGTGCAGTAGCCCAGAGGTCTTGCTTAATAAAGGAAAGCCCTTCACGACAGAGACCATAAGTTATTACTAGATAAGGGAGAATGTCATTGAAAGCAATCACGACTACTGCTCCGAGTGGTCCATTGCCCAACTTTTCCATCAGATAAAATCCTAGGGGTATGCCAATACAAACATTAAGACTCTTGACCAATTGACTGTAAGCGTTATAGTTTGGCTTTCCAAGAGCCATCAGGGCTTGCTGAACGGTATCAATTAATAATGCAGGCCAGATGCCTAAAGTCAGGATTGGTAACATCCAAGCCGCCTCATAAAACCTCTCATCATATAAGATAAAAATCGCAACATCCCCAAAGGCAGTACTGACTGTCAACATCAACGCTGCAACCACTAGGATAAGTTGGCGATTGTACCAAATCTTGATCCGAAAGGTTTCCCGAGGCAAATCAGCCAGCTGAGAAAAGGTTGGCAAAAGCACCTTGGAACTAATTGCCGAGATTACCTGAGAAGGTAGGTATGCTAAATTAAAGGCAACACCATAAATCCCCAATAGTGTGAATGAAAACAATTTGCCTAGAATTAGTCGGTCGGCTTGGGTCGCGAGAAAGGTAAGCGCCGTTGAAATAAATATCCATTTCCCAAAGGAAAAGATGCTGTTAGCTGCTTCTTTCTCCCAGGTAAAGCGGTTTGATGTTCCGGGAATTAACCAATGACTCATTACCATTTTGACCAATGCCGTCAGCACATTTCCAATAGCAAGAGCCCAGATTGTCCGATTGATAAAAGCCCAAGCGACCATCAAGATCAGGCCGGACAATTGCCCCACCAGCTCAAACATCATCATCTTGCCAAATGCCATCTGGCGGTTGAGGCTCCACACAGCAGTGGAGTTGAATCCCTCAATCAGTGGTATCACACCAATTACTGGCATCAGCCCTAACAGCTGCGGGTTATCATAAAAGTGGGCAACTGGCCAAGTAATTATAAGACAAGCCACCCACAGCACAATTCCCCGCAAAACCTGAATAGTCCAGATAGTATTCAGAAAAACTGGGTCATCCCCACGTTTATTCTGGATGATGCTTGGGCCAATGCCGACATCGGAGAATAACCGTAAGCCAATGATGAAAACATTGGCTAGAGCCATTAAGCCGAAAAACTCTGGTGCAAGCAGGCGGGTCAGAACAAGATTACTTGCCAGTCTCAGAAACTGACTTGTTCCATAACCAGCTACTGTCCAAATAGCCCCACGGAGGAGTTGTTTTTTAAGTGATGAGGACATGGTTAGATTTCCGAGTAGGTAGACGGGATGGGTGGGGTTGCAGACTTAAAGGCATCAGATAATTTAGTTAGTTTTAAAGGGCTCTACAGCTGATATCTGAGCATGTTGTGTAATGTAGGTGTAAGCATTCAGCCGTCAGCCGTCAGCCGTCAGCTTATTTTATTCAAAAGCATCTCAAGTAGTGTGGCCATAAGCCTTTAGCTGATAGCTGATACGCGACACGCTGATAGCTGAATGCTTACATTTAGGTTTTAAGTTACGGCGATGTAGATAATAGTTGTTGAGCACCAGATGAATACTCGCGAACGGTCTTTTGCCAGAAACGGGCTGGCTCTTGAGATGAGAAATAACGACTGATATAGTCGTGAGCATTGCGTGAAATATTGTCACGAAGTTCTGCATTCTCTAGTTCCAAAAGACATCGTGCTGCAGCCTCAGGAGTCTCGGCAGCCATAGCAGTCTTACGGTGTTCCATGCAGAAATTTGCCCCACGGGCAGTCTTACCGACTACCACAATTCCTGCTGCCATGGATTCTTGGGGAGGAAGGGCACAACCCTCAACCTCTGCAGATGCCAGGAAGACTTGTGGTCGTCTAAACTGCTTTGCTAGTTCGTGAAAGGGAAGTCCATCCACACGCTCAAATCTCCAGTAGGTACCACCTAGCTTTTGATACCATTCCTCAGTCTCGGTGATGAACTCAGGACCTTTTCTGGGAAAGGCGAACACCAAACCTGCTTCTCTTTCTGATTGAGGAATAAATGGAAATGCCTTGTTGTCAACGACATTGGGAACGATCTCAATGTCCTTGCCAGGATAAGTGGCTTCGCATATTTCCTTCATAAAAGGAGAGTCTGTCCACAGAGCCACACGGCTATCTCGATAGTCAAAATCAGCTTTAACCAAAATTGGAACCTGGAGATAAGCGATCGCTGGTCCTTTGACATCATTAATCAATAGTGTCAGCCAATCAGGAATAATGCATACATCATCCGGACGACGATCTGCCCAACGGATAAAGGGTAGATTGTGAATCCCCCAAGTATTCCCAAAGGTGTTACGACCAGTCATGGTGGCAATTACTGCATCAGCCCCAGATTCCCGAGCTGCCAAGCAGTGACGCATGATATTCAGGTCTCCGCCGTTTACTTCGGATTTATAAAGCCACCTACGCCTGACCCAACTCTGAATTGGCTTTAGCTTAGGACGGCTAAGGACACGGTATATTAGCTGCCAAGTGGTGCTTGTTGAAAAGTCTGGAAGCAAAAATACAAAACGCATCAGCTAACTGTTACAAATAAGGGAAATTATTGAAAATGGTTATCTGTTGTCCCGATTCACAATTTAAAGGCGTGAGAGCTTAGTACTACTTGGTGCTGCCTCAATGGGAGCTTGCTTTGGAGGTAGTTCAGGATTAGATAGAAATAGGGCTGACAATTTCTTGGCTTCTGTTGCGACATCATGCCGCCTAGCAATCCGCTCCGCCCCAGCTTTACCCATTTCCTCCAGGGTTTCCACCGGGGAGTTTAAGGCTTCAGCCATTGCTGCGGTTAAGGCTTCAACAGAGCCTGGTGGCACCAGCCAACCACAGCTACCATCACTCACCAACTCCGGTATCCCGGCAACATAAGTAGTAATCACTGGACGACCCAGGGCTAAAGCTTCCATGAGCACAACTGGTAATCCTTCCGCAAAGCTGGGCAGTACCAGGGCTCGTGCTGCTAAAATTTGTTGCTGAACCTCAGTATTACTAGCCCAGCCAGTAATCTGAATGTGGTCTTGCAAACCCAACTGGGCAATAGTTGCTTCAATTTGCGATCGCAACGGTCCATCACCCACTAGTACCAACTTGAACTGCAAGCCCTCAGCCGCTAACTGATGCGCCGCTTCAATCAAGAGTAGATGTCCTTTTTGTTCACTGAGGCGACCAACGCAAACTAAGCGTGGCACGTCTGGTATGGGGGTATGGGGTTTACTCAAAAACATCTCATCCACACCACAGTGAATCACATGGATTTTTGACCACTGATTGTGGCTGCACCATCGATAAAGCTGGCTTTTGCCAAAGGAGCTAACAGCGACCACAAAAGCAGCTCGGTTGATTTTTTCTCTTAAGGCGAGAAGTTGGGATTTATCAAACTCTTCTGGACCATGAACTGTGAAGCTGTAAGATGGTCCACCGAGAGCATGACATAACATCGCTACTGTAGTTGAGTTTGTTCCGAAGTGGGCATGAACTTTCTCAATATCTGACTCGGAAAACCAACCCAGCACAAGGCAAGCCTCAGCTAAGTAGGCTAGATGATTCAAAACTCCTCGGTCTGAACCCCAGCCGATTTTGAGGGTCAGCCCTAAGGTCTTCAAAAGACGTATCGGTCTGGTTAAGGCAGTGCGTAATAGGCTAAAACACAAGCCCACGATTCCAACTCCTAAGACAAATCGAGTCTTCTGTAGCTCTAGTTGATCGGCTTGATCAACTAGTTCAGAAGCGCAGGAACGGATAGAAAAACGTTTGACTTGAATACCGCAAGCCTCAAGGCTTGCAATCTCTCGCCGGATGAAGCTGTGACTTACCTTAGGATACTGATTAACTAGATAGGCAATTGTCATCGTGAACTCGGGGCAACCGTATGTCTGTTTCTATTAATTTTTCGTAGTTCGTAGATTGACACCTTATCTAAGAGATGGAATAGATCGAGAAAAATCTTCAAATGTTTCAAGGGATGTAACGCCTTCATTAACATCACCTGATTAGGCTCCATTGTCCGTACCAATTTTGCCGCCTCCTCAGGCGAAAGCAACTTTGGTGACAGTATGTTCCTAATTGTTCTTACTGAGTGTGAACTCAGAATCCGGATTGCGATCGCATCGGGGATAGGTAATATCCTGTCCGGCAGAATTAGTTTTGGTGGCAGGTTAAAGGTTGGCTGGTTGAAGGTTGGCAGGTTAAAGGTTGGCAGGTTGAAGGTTGGCTGGTTGAAGGTTGGCTGGTTGAAGGTTGGTTGGTTGAAGGTTGGCTGGTTGAAGGTTGGCTGGTTGAAGGTTGGTTGGTTGAAGGTTGAAGGTTGGCAGGTTGAAGGTTGGTAGGTTGAAGGTTGGCAGGTTGAAGGTTAAAGGTTGGCAGGTTGAAAGTTGAAGGTTAAAGGTTGAGAGCCTTTGGCGTTCGAGTAGGGTAGGTTAGTTTTGGTGGCAGGTTAGAACCTTTAACCTTCCACCAGATAACCTTCAAACCTTCCACCAGATAACCTTCAAACCTTCAAACCTTCCACCAGATAACCTTCAAACCTTCCACCAGATAACCTTCAAACCTTCCACCAGATAACCTTCAAACCTTCAAACCTTCCACCAGATAACCTTCAACTTTCAAACTTTCAACCAAATAACCTTCAACCAAATAACTTTCAACCAAATAACCTTCAACCAAATAACCTTCAACCTTCAACCAAATAACCTTCAACCGGTTAACCTTCAACAACCGATGTTCTAGGGTGAGACAGTCAAGGAAGATGGTTGGACACGATTAACTACTACGCCCAGACAGGTTAAGCCAAACCTGTCTATTTGATCGAGGACTTGCTTGAATCGAGATTTCTTAGTTCCTCTTAATCCGACCACCATCAATATTCCATCTGTATTGGAAGCCAGGAAATTGGCGTCTGTATAGTTCAGTAGATTAGGAGTGTCATAGATAACCAAGTCAAATTTTTCCTGAAAATGCCCCATAATCTTTTCCATGCGAGTAGACCCCAGCTCTGGAGCAGATTCTACTAAGGATTGCCCAGAAGTCAACACAAAAAGATTATCTGAGAAAGGCGATCGCTCCATCACAACCTCTTGGTCGTTTGATAGCAAATCGCTGAGTCCTCGCAAGTTCTGTAAATTCAAATTGGTGTGAAGTTCAGGTGAATGGAGATTAGCATCTACTAATAGAACTCGCTGACCTTTGGAGGCTGCCATGTGAGCTAGGTTTAAGGCGACACTAGACTTACCATCCCCAGCCATAGCCGAGCAAATGGCGATGGAGCGAAGGGGTGGATTACAGAAGCGGAAATGCATGTTAGTGTAGAGAGAGTCGAATGCTTTTTTAAATCGATGATCCTCATAACTTCTGTCCTCATCGTTGTCAAAATCTACACTCAAATTATTGAATAGTTCAGGATTTTTACTAAATGGTATTTCTCCTAAAACAGGTAAATTATGGCCTTCTTCAATATCCTTAATGTCATAGAAAATATTCCGATACTTATCATAAAGGAGAACTGTACCCATCCCTAAGCTTAAACCACCCATAACTCCTAGAAGTATCAACTTATTCTGACTAGATTCTGCGATCGGTTGACCGGTCGGATCGCGGTAAAGCTGAGGTTGAGAAACTATCTCCCAAGGCACTTCCCGTTGAGCTTTCTCCACCTGCAAGGTCTCTTTCTGAGTTTCTAGTTGGTTGAGAGTTTGAGTAGCAATTTGTAACTGCCGCTGTAGATCATTATACTTACGGACAAAAATCGGGAATTCTTGGACTTCGCGATCAACAGTGTTTTTGGTTTGTATCAGAGCCTGATTACGAACCTGTAGTACCTCAATTTGGTTGGTGGTATCAACCAATTGTTGAATCAGTTGTAAACGAATTGGATTTTGAAGGGTTCGCACTCGGGGGTTAATCGGTTGACCTCCTAAGTTCTGACCCAGAATCCGTTGTACTTCCCGATTGAGAAGATTTTGTAGGTTTTGCCGTTGCTCTAGTAGGGTTTGAATATTAGGGCTCTCTGGCTGAAAGCGGGCGGATTCTATGGCAATTTGACTTTCTATTTCTTTAAGATCCGCCAGTAACTTCTGATAGTTAGGATCTTCACTCAAGGCAGAAGAAGCTAAAGCTTCATTTGGCGATAGCTTTAATTGTCTTTGTAAGCTGTTTTTTAAGTTTATTAGCTCTTGTAGCTGCCTGGTTGTATCTCTTTTTTGGTCGCCAATTTGACGAACTTTGTCTGACAACTGTTCCCCATCAAATTGAGGTTCAATTAGCTGATATTGCTGTTGCAAGTTTTGCAAATTTCCTTGGAGACTATTAACTCGATCCTGTAATTTAGGAAGTTGATCATTAATAAATACAACCCCTTGACCAATGCGGGTTTTGCGGTCTTCTAAACTATACTTCTCATATTCTTCAGCTGTTGTCTTTAAGACCAACTCTACTAGTTTGGGATCTGTCCCACTATAAGTAACTGATAGGATTTTAGTATCTTCACCTTGACTTTCTTCTTCGAGACGTTCAACTGTTAAAGAATACTGAAGTAGCCCAAGGTTAAACTCTGGATACTGGAATTTAATTTTATTGACGATTTTAGATAAGATTTCAGGACTGGTTAGGATTTTAATCTGAGTTGCATAGTCCAGTTCAAAATTTCCCGCACCAGGTATTGTTCCCTGACCCCGAGTAAGTGTCATTGGTTCAGTGGATATTGCTGCAGCAGATGTGACTGGTTCGACTAACAGCTGAAAATTACCTGAATATATAGAGGGAGATTTGCTACTCAAAAAGGTAGCAGCAACAGTCACTAAACCTGCAATCCCTGAAACCACCATGGCTTGCCGTCGGGCAATCCTCAAAAGCGGACCGAGATTTAATCCTTTTTGAGGAGTATTGAACTCATCTGGCTCGTTTAATGTTAGTTGTTGCAATTGTCTGCCCCTTTTACTAGTTGATAAGGTTTCAGCCCCCTGTTGTATATCCAAGAGGATGCTAATTTTTGCAGGGAGACACTAATAATTACCAACTCTCAGGGCAATAATCCGGATTGTCCAGGTTGATAACCCTTTTCACATCGATGCTATAGTTGATTGATTTAGAAGCAAAATTTATCAATATTCCGGAGTGCCCTCAACTCCTTTTGTTTCGGTTATTTATAGTCTTTTTTTCACAAGACTTTTGTCATGTCAAACTTTCTTAATATTAAGAAATGTAAATCAAGTTGATACCAATTATTTTAATTACGGCTACAGATAAATTTAATCTTACCATCTCCTCATCTGGATCTGTAGTCCTACTTTAACTACTTGGTATGATCCGCCGCCGGTTTAATTATATTTGATAATACACTTCTTTGATAATACACTTATGATGCTACCATCTTTGATAGGTTTTGTGGGCAAAATATAAAATATTTATATCCAAAATCCGTAAGCCTAAGGATAATTTTGTGGGCTAAATTATGGCATTAAAAATTTAATTAACCATGATTAGTAAACAATTAATTAGCAATCCTATCGCTATAACAATTCTATACCTAGGACCAGAGAATGATCTCTCCTAGTAGAATCAGTTGATGGGTGCATCTCAATGCATGCAAAAACACTCTTCGGCAATAGAAGGCTAATATCATGTTATGACAATTACCCTTAATAAAAATCTCCCCCATCTCCCGATATTCCCCTCCTGGGAGGGGTTAGGGGTGGGTTCTTATCTCCCCCTCTCCCCACCCTCCCCACACTTCCCACCCTCCCCACACTTCCCGTCTTTTTTACAAATATTGAGATGCACCCCAGTTGATTACGATTATTGGGTATCCACTGCATCCCGTTCTGTGCGAATCCACTTGGTCTGAGGTTCCACCAGAAAAGCCAGATAGAGGGGAATTTTCCACAGAATGTAAATCGGGACAGCTAAGAGCATCAGGAGCGGAAAGTCTGCTCGGCAAAACTTAGCCCAACCTTCAACAATCGCAATTAACAGGAGCACCCCTTCAATTAGTAACACAATGCTACTTATCCATGATGCTCCCAAGGCTACCCCGAGTAAAGCTCCCCCTGTAGCAGCCACCCAAATTAGAACCAATAGGGACAATGGTGGCACACATAAGTCTAATGCGTACGCTAATAGGTCGAAACGTCTTTGACGAATAGACTCTTTGAGCAACTCAGGAACTTGGTTTAGCAAAGTCTCGATATGACCATGCTCCCAGCGTGACCTTTGACTCTTTGCTGAACCCTGTTTCATCAGACGACCTGTGACTCCTGCTTCCTGGCAATATATTGGGGAATGTCCGATGATCGCTAAATCCAAAGCCAACTGCATATCATCAACTGTTTTACTGCCAGCCAAAGAGATTTTGCAAATCACTGACCAGGGGAAAGCCATTCCTGAACCTGTTAACAAACAAGGCAAGCCCAGTCGATGTAACCCACTCGGACGGACTGTATTTTTGAATTTAACCGCCAGGGTAGAGATCAAATCCTTTACTACCGGTTTGTCTGGTTGTGTCATTAAGTAAGTTGACTGAACCGGTCGTTGTTTAGCGTACGCAAGGCCGGAAATCCCTGAAATCGTTCCTTCAGCAACGATACAGTCTGCATCAACCACTACCACGACATCCGGTGGATTAGGCTCAATAAACCCCATACCGAAGTCTAAGGCATATCCCTTACCTCTGCGCTCATGATCCTGTCGTTCAATTACAATAGCGCCAGATTTCCGAGCCACTGCTGCGGTGTCATCAGTGCAATTATCAGCAATCACTATTAGTCGGTCTTGCTCTGTAAGCTGAGGTAGTAATGTTTCCAGGGTGGCACTGATATCAGAGGCTTCATTGTGAGCTGGCACTAAAACAGCCACTGTTGGTCGGGGTTTGCTAGCATCCGACCATGGCTCAGAAGCATTAGGCAAAATTGCTGCACTACATTCAATAAAAAGAACTGTAATTGGAACGATAAGGGCAAATGCTATTACCAAGAATGGAATATCAATCAATGAGATTAATGGCTGATTAGCTAACACAATTCAACATCCTTAAAGCTTAAAATAAGTTATTTTTTTTAGGGAACAGGGAGCAGGGACAGGGAGCAGGCAAGAGGCAAGAGGCAAGAGGCAAGAGGCAAGAGGCAAGAGGCAAGAGGCAAGAGGCAAGAGTGAAAAAATCCTGTTTACCTCATACTTATGAAAAACGCTGTATATTACATCCACTAAATACTCGTTATTTTTTTGAAATAAATAAATATAAAGCTGATATATGTTTTAAAATCTAATCATATCTCTTTTATAATGTTCCCTATTCCCTATTCCCTATTCCCTATTCCCTATTCCCTGTTCCCTGTTCCCTGTTCCCTAAAATCCAGAAATTGTGTACCTCATAGCTATGATAATTGCTATATCTAACTGTTACTATTAAGTACAGTTTTGTACTCAACCAAGTTACTACGCTGTCCTAGCAATCGATTTAGGTGAAATTGAATCTGACCCTGGACCTGAGGAAACTTGCCGATCATGCAAGACAGACTATAAAGTAAAGCATCTGTTGAGCTAAAACCTGTCTGGGACTTATGACGATAGATCCGGTAAGTCATCAGAGGATAACCCAGCAACAGCAATAAGCTCAAGCCATGGGTGAGCGATGCGATCGCGAATACTAATAGGGGTAAGAGTAACCCCCAGAACCAAATGCTCCGGCTTTCTTTCACCCAATGGCGTTCTGGAGTGTGACCGTGTAACCAGGCTCCCTCAGCGTAAGCATGACCTGCTCTCAAGAACCGCTTCCAGCACTGACTAAAACGTGTCATTTGGGCATCATGCCAAGTCATTTCAGCATCTAGGCGAAAAATCTTCCAACCCCTCTGGCGCAGCCGCAAGCACAGTTCCGGTTCTTCACCAGCAATTAGGGTTGGATTAAACCCTCCGACTTGTTCAAAAGCTTCTGTGCGCATCATTGCATCACCACCACAGGCGGAAGCTTCACCTACTGGTGTATCCCACTCCATGTCGCACAATCGGTTATATATAGATTTTTCAGGGAAGCGCTCTCGTCGGCGACCACAGACTACAGCGACATTAGGGTTGGCTTCCAGTTCCCCTTGAGCATAGTCGAGCCATCCCGCTACTACCTCACAATCCCCATCCACGAATTGGACAAACTTAAGATTTGGCTCTAAATGTTTGAGATAGATATATCCCGCATTCCTAGCACGAGCCGCAGTAAACGGTTTAGATAGGTCGAGTCCAATCACCTCTACCCCTAAAGAATGAGCGATTTCCACACTGTCATCTGTGGAGCCAGAATCGACATAAACCACACGAGCGGCGTTCCTAATTACAGACAGTAGACACTGGCGTAGGCGTTCACCTTCATTGCGTCCAATCACAACTAATCCAATTTGCTTCACACCTTGGGGTTTGTATTCTACAGCTGAGAGAGTGTTCATCATTTAACTGCCTTGAGAATTTAGCTCTTTTCTTGCACGAGGCAAGGAATTGAAACGCAGAGGTAGCACTGAAAAGCTGTTTCCCTAACGCTCTCGTTGTGGGTGAAAGATCTAAGCATTCAGCCGTGAGCCAAAGGCTCACGCTACTTGAGGTGCCGTCAGCCGTCAGTGGTCAGTAGTCAGTAGTCAGTGATCAGTTGTCAGCGGTCAGCCGTTGGCCAATAGCCACTCAAGTAGCGTGGGCATAGCCCATAAGTTGATAGCTGATAGCTGATAGCTGATAACTGATAGCTGAATGCTTACTGAAAGATTTTAGCCAGATTAAACTGTAACAGATTCACCTTTGTACAGCTTTCTAGGGAAGTTTACAGGATCAGGAATTTTGATCGATAAAGTCTATTAAGGCATCATACTTGGGTGAACTCTTTTGGTATACATGTTCTAAAGCCCCCCAGCTGCCCCATTTAGTCGGCTTCTTGATATCAGAAAAGTGCATAAATAAGCCACCGTTATGATTCTTCCATTCATTCAGGAGTTGTGTATAAATTTTGTACATTTCTGGATGTCTATTAAGCTCAATGAAAAACTCGGTTAGTTTTTGATTATCGGAATTGACAAGATGTTGACCACCTTCGTAAACCACTAACTGTAGTTTTCTCTTATCTGCTACTTGTTGATGATAGTTAAAAAGTTTATAAGTATCAGTTAAGCTCTCATAGTCTTCGTCTGTGGGAAGTAACCCCCCGGATTTAATCTGCTTAAACGCTTTTGACACTCCCCCATCGGGTTCATTCAACCAAGACTCGATGGTGCTTTCATTTTCTTCCGCGTTTAAACTGCCATTAAAATATCCCGCGATCGCAAAAGCATCAATACTATGTTGATAACAAGGAGCATTACCCTCTGCTACCCACAGAGGACAATCCAAAGCAGCATTTTCCAAACCAAGCCATACGGTATGGGTAGCCATAACAGACACAACTTTATTGCTGTCACTACCAAATACATTTTTCCAAATATCAGACATTTGAGCAGTGCGCATTCCATACCATTGCATGTATGCATCTCCTTTATGCTTGCCCCACCTAGCTTGACCTTGAGCTAAGGCATAGTTAGCTTGTTGGAATTGCCAATTCCACACTTCATTAGACAGTTCCACATAAACCGTTAGATTTGGATCTAAGGTATCTTTAACTATTTTGGCAAAATTAGTTATATAGTCATCTGTAGCTTGATGGGGCATATTAAACCATGGATCAGCACCAATTCGATTGGCCAGTTTAACCATGATTTCTACAGGTACACCTTTACCGTAAGCGTAGGAGGCATCATCTACTTTTGGTCTATTTGCCCATTCCCCTTGCTTAGAATGATTGGTTTCCATCCAGTCCATAAAACGGATGGCTTGAAATTTTTTAATTTTATTGATTAATTCCGGATTAAATAGTTCAGACTCGTAAGTATCTTCATACTTAGCTTGAACAAGACGAATGTTGCGAATATAATTCCCCGTGTGATTAGGATCCGTAGAGGTAATTATTAAATAGATACTAGCCCCAGATGGAGTGACATTAATTACATCTCTTCCTGGCCTTGACGCTACCTCATCTTTGGTGGCATCAAACTTGTATTCTATAGTGCCTTCTCCATCGTATAAAACCACATACTTTCCAGCTGGATAATTTTTCATCCCTGTAAAAAGTAGTGTAGCCACACGAGTATATTCAGGAGGAGCTTCTGGAGCAGGTAAAGACTTAACCCAGCCCTGTTCGTCTAAATCGAGTTTATCGTATTCCTCAGTATCCCACGAACCACTACAGCCTGTTTCTCCAGAGACACATTGAGTAATCCATGGTCTCGAAGATTTGAAGGCATCTAAGAAAGGAAGTTCAGTTGACCAATCAGCAATTCCATTAAGGTTAATTCCTAAGTTACTAGTTTTAGCCGGATAGCTTGGAAACGTTAACTTACTTAATAAATTAGGTAGTTTATGATAAACTTTTTCAGGATATGTTGGATTTAAACCAATTAATAAAATTAGACAAAAACTAAAAAAAAATAATGTAATTATTGGTATTTTTTGAGAAAATATACTGTACACTAATTTTAACTATCAGGGCTAGCAAAACTGACTTGATAATTGGATATTGATTGGTAAACTGACAGCTGACTGCTGACTGCTGAAAGCTGACCTGGGAATTATCAACACTAATATATACTTGAAAAAATCCAGTTATCCGGATTGTTTATAAAAAATTTTTTCTCAAAAGTTTATCATATATAACTTTAAGTTAATCTTGTTCATAAATTTATATAACTATCAGGATTTTGGTCAATCCATAGGTAAAAATAAAAGCAGGGGTATAACGGTAAACCTTAGCTGTTGTATAAGATAGACCAAATCGAGTTTAATGCCACTCTAAGACTTGCCAAGATTCACAAATGCCCCTGGTTAAGTTGCAGGTTGTATCTCCAGTATTAACATTTACTTTCAGAGAAATGAAAAAGCCTGTTATTGCCATTGGACTAGATGCAGCTGAGCCCTCTGTGATTGAGAAATGGATGTCTCAGGGACATCTCCAGACTATGCGTCGTCTGCGGGACCAGGGAACCTATGGACGCCTGAAAAACTTTGAAGCGTTTAGTGCAGAAACGCCTTGGACAACATTTTTGACTGGCTGCTCACCTGAAAAAACTGGGTTCTGGTCTTTCTTGGGATTTCGAGAAGGTACCTATGATTTCTACACCAAGGCAGCTTATGACTATAATGAGTATTCTCCATTTTATGCCCTGGGTGAAGATTATCGAGTAGCCGTCTTTGACATGCCTCAAGCTCGGCTCTCTGACAAGGTAAATGGTCTGCAGGTTTTAGCTTGGGGAGCCCATTCTCCTCAAGTCGCTAGCGGGTCTTTACCGAATTCACTCTTCCAAGAACTGGTGGACAAACATGGAGAACATCCAGGCCTCCATAACGACTATTCAGTGTGTCTCGATTTAAAGGCAACACTTCGACTTCAGAAAATTCTCGAGACAGGGATTGGCCGTCGCGCTACTATTTGTCAAGACCTCTTGCAACGAGATTCTTGGAACTTGTTTCTAACAGTGTTTGGGGAAGCCCATTCACTGGGTCACAATTTCTGGCAGTTGAGTCAACCGGAGCATCCTCTCTATGAGGATTTGAGTCCCCGTGTTTCAGGTGATCCCATGCTCGAAGGCTTTCAAGCCATTGATCGAGCAATCGGCAAGATTTTAGCCAAAGCACCAAAGGATGCTCATGTCGTGATTTTCTCCGCTCATGGCATGGGTCCTAACACCATGGATGTGCCCAGCACTACCTTCCTGGCTGAGTTTTTATATCGCCATAGTTTCCCTGGCAAATTTGCCCTGGCTAATGGGGGTGAGTTGGGAACACCCCTAGAAGCAATCATGACCAAAATGAAATGGAACTATTGGGAGCGACATCTGTGGGGTACTAAGTATGACCCTAATCCCATTAGAAGGTTTTTGAGACGAGAAACTCCCACCAAGCTTTTCGAACTAATCGAGCCATGGTTAGATTCTTCTAAAGAAACAGATCTGATCTCCCCATTCAGGCTCACTAAGGAAACCGATGTAGTACCTTACCAACCAGCTTCTTGGTATATGCCGCTCTGGCCCAAGATGAAAGCGTTTGCCCTACCAAGCTTTGCAGAAGGATATATCCGTATCAATCTTCAGGGACGAGAACCACAAGGATTGGTACCCCCATCGGAGTATGATGCCTTGTGTGATGAACTGATCCAAAAGCTTTACGCTCTTAAAGATGCCCGAAAAGGTGTACCAATGATCAAGGACATCATCAAGACACGGAAGTCGGCTAGTGATCGAAATCCTAAGCTGTCTGATCCTGACTTGGTAATTGTCTGGCAAGATGAGTATGCCACAGATGTGGTTGAAAGTCCTGATGTCGGACGTATTGGTCCTGTACCCCATTATCGTGCTGGCAGCCATCGCTCTGAGGGATTTATCATCGCTAATGGTCCAGGTATTGCGTCCGGTGTTAACTTCGGAAGGGGTCATGCTCTTGATCTTGCCCCCACAATTTTGGAATTGATGGGTGCACCAATTCCTGAATACTTTGAAGGTAAGCCACTACCATTGCTAGCAACAGAGCTTGTCAATAGTTGATATGCCTACTGCCTTAGAGTGTGGTCAGAAACGTTGCCCTCATAAAGTCTTTCTAAATTAGAAATGATGGATAAGGGAAAGAGGGGATGAGGAGATTTTTACCCTCTTTCCCCTCTTCACTTTCTTCCAAATCAGGACTTACGCACAGACTCCATGGGTAGGGTGGGCAAGGTTTTGCCCACCCTACAGGTAGCTTTAAATTGAGGTATTTGCGTAAGTCCTACAAATATCACAACTCCCACAGGAATCAATTGAACATGCTTATCATCACACGATGTATACGTTCTGCCCATTTATCCCAATTGAGACACTGATCGTATTCTTCTCTAGAAGACTTGACTAACTGTTTATAGACTGCCCGATCACGAAAGTTATTTGCTATCACACTAGCATACTGATCACTTGAGTCAGATAACGTTAACATATAACCATTTTTACCCTCTTGAATAATTGTCGGGATTCCTCCGAC